>DATIXY010000001.1:0-34730 GCA_035518115.1 Gaiellaceae bacterium
GGCAAGCAGTCGATCGTCGGCAAGAACGTTGCCTACTCGGGCAGCGGAGTGCGTTTCTATTTCCCCGGCGGCCAGTACTCGCTCATCGTCGAGGGCACCGGGATCGACATCTCGGCGGTCGGGAAGGGCACGATCTCCGCGCTCGGCGCGGGCCTGCCCGACGACGGGAGCTTCACGATCGTCGGCGGCAAGCCGCGCTCGATCGACAACAGCCAGGGCTCGTACGCGTTCGGCAAGAACGGCGGCGTCACGGCCTCGGTGAGTACCGTGACAGGCGTGAGCACCAGCGCCAAGGGGCATTAGCGCCACGTGAGCGCTCCCTCGCCGACGATCCTGGTGGTCGAGGACGAGAGCTCGATCGCGTCTTTCGTCGCGCTCTACCTGAAGAACGCCGGTTACACGGTGCGAACCGCATCGAACGGCACCGACGCAATCTCGCTCGCGGCGTCGGAGGATCCGGCGCTGATCGTGCTCGACCTGATGCTCCCCGACATCGACGGCATCGAGGTCTGCAAGCGCATCCGCCAGGAGTCCGACGTACCGATCCTGATGCTGACCGCACGCGACGAGGACGTCGACAAGATCATCGGCCTCGAGGTCGGCGCCGACGACTACCTGACGAAGCCGTTCAACCCGCGCGAGCTCGTCGCCCGCATCAAGTCGATCCTCCGACGCTCGGCGCCCGAGCGGCGCGAGCGCGAGAGCGAGACGATCCAGCACGGCGACCTGCACATCGACGCGGGACGTCGCGAGGTGCACGTCGTCGACGAGGAGATCCAGCTCGCCCCGAAGGAGTTCGACCTGCTCTGGGAGCTGCTCGACCACCGTGGACTCGTGCTGACGCGCGACCAGCTGCTCGAGCGCGTCTGGGGCTACACGTTCGCCGGCGACACGCGCACGGTGGACGTGCACGTGCGGCAGCTGCGCCGCAAGCTCGGGGACGCATCGCCGATCGTCACCGTCTGGGGCGTCGGCTACAAGGTGTCTCCTGCGAAGGACGCGCGCAAGGAGAAGACGAAGACCTAAGACGATGTTCAGGTCTCTCAGGTCGCTGCGCGTCCAGCTGCCGCTGATCTTCCTCGCGGGCATCGTGCTCGCCGGCGTCGTCACGACGGCCATTTCGGTGCGCCTGTTCCAGCAGTTCGCACGCGACCAGGCGATCTCGCAGCTCAGCCGCGAGGCGCACGGGATCGCCGCCCTGTACACGAACGCGATCAAGGAGGGCTACGGGAATGCCTCCGGCGACCGCAAGGCCCCGACGTTCGCCGCTGCGAACCTGCGGCTCGCGACCGGCGCGAAGCTCTACTGGATCGGGCCGAACCTGCCGTTCCCCGGGCAGAAGGCGAACCTGGGGCTCCCGAGGCTGCCGCAGAAGACGATCGACTGGACCTCCGGCAGGTCGCTCTCGTTCGAGTTCGTACCGCCGGGGGCGAATCGCACGTACATCGCGGTCGCGAACCCGCTGATCATCAGGTCGACGTCGGTGGGGGCGGTCGTCGTCGCGCAGCCGAAGACCGACATCAGCAAGCGCGTCCGGTCGCTGATCGAGCGGCTCGCGCTCGCCGGCGTGCTCGGCCTCGCCGTCGCCGGCCTGCTCGCGTGGTACCTCTCGCGCCGGATCGTCCGGCCGGTGCTGCAACTGTCGCGCGCCGCCGACGAGGTCGCGGCGGGCAACTACGACGTGAAGGTGCCCCCGAACGCTCCGGGCGAGCTCGGCCACCTGTCGGAGCGGTTCGACGAGATGGCGCACCGGCTCGCCGAGGTCGAGGCGATGGAGCGCAACTTCCTGATGTCGGTGTCGCACGAGCTGCGGACGCCGCTCACCGCGATCCGCGGGCACGTCGCCGCGCTCCGCGAGGGCGTCGTCCAGGATGCGGAGCTCGAGCAGCAATCCCTCGAGACGGTCGAGCACGAGGCTCAGCGCCTCGAGCGGCTCGTCGGCGACATCCTCGACCTCGCGAAGCTCGACACGCACCGCTTCACCGTCACGCAGGAAGAAGTCGACATGGGTGATCTCCTCTCGCAGGCGTACGACCGCTACCGCGACGAGGCGCAGCGGCGCTCGATCGATTATCGCTGCGAGTTGCGCGACCGGCCGGTGATCGAGTCCGACGGCGACCGTGTGCTGCAGGTCGTCGGGAACCTGCTCTCGAACGCGTTCAAGGCGACGCCCGACGGCGGGCGCATCTCGCTCGAGCTGGCGCAGATGAACGGCACCGTGCACGTCGCCGTCGAGGACTCGGGACCGGGCATCCCGGCCGAGAGCCGGGAGCGGATCTTCCGCCCGTTCGTGTCGCACGTCGGCGGCGGGACGGGGCTCGGGCTGCCGATCGCGCGTGAGCTCTCGGGCGCGCTCGGCGGCCGCCTCGACCTGAAGAGCGACGTCGGCCGCGGAACTCGCTTCGAGCTCGTGCTGCCGGTGCGAACGTCGTAGCCGGTCAGGCGCTCTCGCGCAGCGGCACGATCGTCGCGACGTCTCGGGTGAGCGCCGCTTCGATGCGGTCGAGCCGTGCGTTCATCGCCCGCCAGCCTTCCGTCAGCAGGTCGACCATCAGGGCGAGGTCGTCGACCCTCGCCAGCCGTTCTGCGTCGAGCGTCGACTCGATTCGCTCGAGCCGGCGCGCGGCGTTGTTCGAGAGCCCTTTCACCTCGGCGAGCCTGCGCGCGATCGGCGCCGCCTCTTCGCGCAGCCCGTCGCGGAGGGCCTCACGCAACTCGTCCATGGAGACCGACGCTAGCGTCCGCACCGGATGGACAGCCGCGAGCTCGAGTACGACCTGCCGGCGGAGCTGATCGCGCAGCGGCCGGCGGAGCGGCGGGACTCCTCGCGCCTTCTCGTGTACGACCGCGCAGCGGGCGAGGTACGCGATCGTGTGTTCGCCGACGTGGTCGGCGAGATCGCTCCCGGCACGCTCGTCGTCGTCAACGACACGCGTGTGATCCCGGCGCGAATCCCGATCGAGTCGCCGCGTGGGGAGGTGCTGCTGCTCGAGCAGCGGGACGACGGGACGTGGGAGGCGCTCGCGCGCCCGACGCGGCGCCTGCGGCCCGGGCGGCTCGGCGCGGTCGAGCTGCTCGAGCACGTCGGCGAGGGGCGGTGGCTCGTGCGCCTGCACGGTGAGCCCGGCGGTCTCGTCCCGCTGCCGCCGTACATCACCGAGCCGCTCGAGGACCCGGAGCGCTACCAGACCGTCTATGCGCGGGAGCCGGGCTCGGCGGCGGCGCCGACGGCCGGGCTGCACTTCACGCCGGACCTGCTCGCGCGGCTCGACGTCGTGCGGGTGACGCTGCACGTCGGGCTCGACACGTTCCGTCCGCTGCAGGCCGGCGTGGTGGAGGAGCACCGCATCCACGGCGAGCGGTACGCGGTGTCGCCGGAGGCGTGGGAGCGGATTCGAGCGGCCGAGCGCGTGCTCGCCGTCGGCACGACGACGGTGCGCGTGCTCGAGACGCTCGCGCGGGGCGGCCCGCTCGCCGGCCGGACGGAGCTGTTCATCACGCCCGGCTTCCGGTTCGAGCGCGTCGACGCGCTGCTGACGAACTTCCACCTGCCGCGCTCGACGCTGCTCGCGCTCGTGATGGCGTTCGCCGGCGTCGACGAGACGCGCCGTGTCTACCGGCACGCGATCGACGAGCGGTACCGCTTCTACTCGTTTGGCGATGCGATGCTGATCCTGTGACGTTGCAGTTCCGTAACCCATTCCTGGAGACGAGACATGGCCGATTCGGCGGAACGCTGTCCAGTCGGAGAGCCGGATGAGCGACCCTGTGGACGGCGCGTTACGGAATCGTCACCCTCACCAGGAAACGGGACAGGTCCCCGCAGGCCGCGTCTTCGAGGTGACGGCCGAGGACGGCCGGGCGCGCGCCGGCGTCCTGCGCACCGCGCACGGCGACGTCGAGACGCCCGCGTTCATGCCGGTCGGGACGAAGGCGACGGTCAAGACGCTCGACCCGTCCGAGGTGCGCGCGCTCGGCGCCCAGATCGTGCTCGGCAACACCTACCACCTGCACTTCCGCCCGGGCGACGAGCTGATCGCCTCACTCGGCGGGCTGCACCGCTTCATGGCGTGGGACGGCCCGATCCTCACCGACTCGGGCGGCTTCCAGGTCTTCTCGCTGCGCGACACGATCGCGCGCGTCGACGACGAGGGCGTGACGTTCCGCAACGTCTACGACGGCGCCGCCGCGCGCTTCACGCCGGAGCTCGCCGCACACATCCAGCAGAACCTCGGCAGTGACATCGCCATGTGCCTCGACCAGGTGCCGCCGCCCGGCGTCTCGCGCAAGGACCTGGCCGAGGCGGTTCGGCGAACGACCCACTGGGCGCAGCTGCAGGCCGTCGCCCCGCGCGCCGACGGACAGCTGCGGTTCGGCATCAACCAGGGCGGCACGGACGAGGAGCTGCGCCGCCGGTCGATCGAGGAGATCGCCGAGCTCGACTTCGACGGCAACGCGATCGGCGGCCTCGCGATCGGCGAGGACCGGGCCGCGACGTTCGCGACGACCGACTGGGCCGCCAAGCTCCTCCCGGCCGACCGGCCGCGCTACTTCATGGGGATCGGCGACGCCGAGGGCATCCTCGAGGTCGTCGAGGCCGGCGTCGACCTCTTCGACTGCGTCCTGCCGACGCGCACCGCACGCACCGGGAGCGCGCTCACGGCGTCCGGTCGCCTGAACCTCCGCGGCTCGCGCTTCACGCGCGACGAGCGCCCGCTGGAAGAGGGCTGCGACTGCCCGGCCTGCTCGCGGTTCACCCGGGCCTACATCCGCCACCTCGTCAACCAGAACGAGCTGCTGGGGATCCGCCTGCTCTCGCTGCACAATCTACGATTCGTCCTCGCCCTGACCCGTGGGGCACGCATGGCGATCGAGAGCGGCACGTTCGACGCCTACAAGCGCGACCGACTCGAAAGGCTGGCATGGGCGGATTCCTGATCCTGATCGTGATCCTGGCTGCGGTCTGGCTGATCTTCGTCATGCCGGCCCGGCGGCGCCGGCAGGCGCACTCGAACATGCAGGGCGACCTCCACCTCGGCGACGAGATCATCACGGCGGGCGGGCTCCACGGCACCCTCAAGGAGCTCGGCGAGAGCGAGCTCCAGGTCGAGATCGCCCCGGACGTCGTCGTCACGCTCGACCGCCGGGCGGTCGCCGCCGTGGCCCGGGAGGTCGAGGTCGAGGCCGAACCTGCCGAGAACGGGGCCGAGCCCGCCGGGAACGAGGCCGAGATCGAGGCCGAACCGGTCGACGCCGCGCCCGAACCGAACGGCGGGCAGAAACGGCCCAATCGGGCTAACGGAGCCGACGAGGCCCCGCGCTAACCTGTGCTCGCGTGTCCTCGCGGCGATCTCACCTCACCCTGATCGTCCTGATCCTCGCCGCTCTGGCGGGGGTCGTCCTGATCGGTTGGTCGGGCTCGCCCTTCCACAAGTCGCTGCACAAAGGCCTCGACCTGCAGGGCGGCCTCGAGGTCGTCCTCAAGGCGCAGCCGCCGAAGGGCCACCAGCTCACCTCGTCCGACCTCGACCGCTCGGTCACGATCATGCGGAACCGCGTCGACCGGCTCGGCGTGTCGGAGCCGCACATCCAGAAGCAGGGCTCGAACGAGATCGTGATCCAGCTCGCCGGCGTCCACGATCCGGCCGCCGCGGCGAAGCTGATCGGCTCGACCGCGAAGCTCGAGCTCTACGACCTCGAGCCGGCGCTCGTCCCGCCGTCGGTCTCGGCGACCGGGACGCCCATCGCGACGACGAGCCTCTACGACCTGCTCTCGCGCGTCCAGGCGTCGGCGAAGCAGGGGGCGCCGAGCCAGTACGCGCTCTTCAAGAAGACGACGAACACGACCGGCGTCGGCAAGAACAAGAAGACCACCACCACGTGGCACCGGATCGGCGGGCCGACCGCGACGCTGCACCGCGATCCGACCACCGGCAACCCGGGCCTGCTCGACCCGTACGGCGGCAAGGTCCCGAAGGACGCCAAGATCCTCACCGTCCCCGCTCGGACCGTCGTGATCACCTGCTCGGTCGAGTCCTCGACCGTCTGCCCGGGTGATGCGAACGGCGTCCCGCCTGCCGGCCAGACCGACTACTACCTGTTCAAGAACGGCTACTACCCGCACGACCGGTACGCGACCGACGGCCGGTACCCGAACATGGACGGCAACCAGCTGAGCCTGTCCGGGACGCGCCAGGACTTCGACCCGAACACCGGCGACCCGATCGTGCTCATGCAGTTCAAGAGCAAGGGCAACAAGATCTTCAAGGAGGTCACGAAGAACGAGGCGATCCGCGGGTCGATCCAGCAGACGCCCCAGCACTTCGCGATCGTGCTCGACAACCAGATCCGGTCGTGGCCGCAGATCGACTACACGCAGAACCCGCAGGGCATCGACCCGACCGGGAGCGGCGCGCAGATCACCGGGCTCCAGAGCCTGAAGGAGGCGAAGGATCTCGCGCTCGTGCTGCAGACCGGCGCGCTGCCCGTGAACTTCATCACGCTCGAGCGCACCGACGTCTCGGCGACGCTCGGCAAGGACTCGCTGAAGCAGGCCCGCAACGCAGCGATCGGCGGCCTGATCGCGGTCATGATCTTCCTGCTCCTCGCGTACCGCTTCCTCGGCCTCGTCGCGGTGCTCGGCCTCGGCATCTACGCCGCGCTGATGTACGGCGCGATCCTCATCTTCGGCGTCACGCTGACGCTCCCGGGCTTCGCCGGGCTGATCCTGACGATCGGGGTGGCCGCCGACGCGAACATCGTGGTCTTCGAACGCATCAAGGAAGAGGTGCGCGCCGGGAAGACCATGCGCAAGGCGATCGCCGACGGCTACGCGAAGGGCTTCCACACGATCATCGACGCGAACGTCGTGACCGTGATCACCGCGCTGATCCTGTTCGCCGTCGCATCGGCGGAGGTCAAGGGCTTCGCGCTGATGCTCCTCATCGGTACCGTCGTCTCGCTCGTCACCGCCGTCGCCGCGACCCGCGCGATGCTCGGTCTGCTCTCGGGCTTCAAGTGGTTCGACAACCCGAGCTTCATGGGCGCGGCGGGCCAGCAGGGGCTCAAGTTCCTGCAGATCGACTTCATGCGCCGGCGCAAGCTGTGGTTCGCGATCTCCGGCGTCGTGATCGCGATCAGCGTCGTCTCGCTCGCCGTCCGCGGACTGAACCTCGGGATCGACTTCAAGGGCGGCGTCCAGATCACGTTCAACACCAAGGCGTACACGTCGCTCTCCGAGGTACGTGCGCAGACCGCCGCGATCGGACACAGCGACGCGATCGTCCAGGGGCGCGGCTCCTCGACGAACGGCGGCGAGAACTACCGGAACTTCCAGATCCAGCTGAAGAAGCTGAACAACACCGACCAGTCCAAGCTGCAGAACCTGCTCAGCGAGCAGGTGCACGCGCAGGGGCAGAGCATCAAGAACGTGTCGTCGAGCTTCGGGCGTCAGATCGCCCGCGCCGCGATCCTCGCGATCCTCTTCTCGCTACTGATGGTCACGCTGTACATCGCGATCCGCTTCCACGGCATCGCGTTCGCGGTCCCGGTGGTTCTGGCGATGATCCACGACGTCATCATCACGATCGGCGTCTACTCGGTCACCGGACGGGAGGTCACCGAAGCGACGGTCGCCGCGGTCCTCACCGTGCTCGGCTACTCGATCTACGACACGATCATCATCTTCGACCGCATCCGCGAGAACATCCCGATCCTGAGGCGCGCTCCGTTCGCGACGATCGCCAACATCTCGCTGTGGGAGACGATCCGCCGGTCGCTGGCGACGACGTTCATCACGCTGCTCCCGGTCGGCGCGCTGTTCTTCTTCGGCGGCGCGACGCTCAAGGACTTCGCGTTCGCCCTGCTCGTCGGCATCACCTCCGGTGCCTACTCGTCGATCTTCATCGCTGCCCCGCTGCTGACCTGGTGGAAGGAGCGCGAGCCCGAGTACGCCAAGAAGAAGGCGCAGGCCGCCGCGCTGCCGGAAGGCGCGGCCGCCGATCCGATCCTGGACGAGGCCGAGCACGAGCTGATCGACGATCAGCCCGAGGAGGCCGAGGCCCCGGTCGACGCCGTCGAGACGGGTGTCGGAGCGGTCGTCGAACGGAAGCCCGACGACGAGGCGGCCAAGCGCGCGCGCCGTCGCCAACGCCGGCAGTCACGGCCCCATGGACGCGCCCGGTAACGGGCCGACCGAGGGCGACGCACTCGAGCGCATCATGGCGCTGTTCGGCCCGCGCGTCGACGACGCGCGGGCGCTGCTCGAGGACGCGACGTCGCGCTGGCGCGGCGACGCTCTCCGCGCCGGTGAGGGGACGAGACGGCGCATCCGCGAGCTGGCGCGTGAGCTCGGCCTCGTGACACGGGACGAGTGGGACGAGCTCGAGCTGCGCGTCGCGCAGATCGAGCACCGGCTGCGCCTGCTCGAGGACTGACGGCGCCGTCCGGCGCGGCTGCTACCTTGGTACGCGACGGAGCGCGGATAGGCCGTGCTCCCGTGAGGTCACGTCTCCTTCGTCGGACACGCGATCTCGACGTCCGAAGGAGTTGAGACAACTGACAGGTTTTCGTTCACTCGGCGCGTCCGACGCCGTCTGCGAGGCGCTCGCGGACCGGGGCATCGACACGCCGTTCCACATCCAGGCGCTCGTGATCCCGGAGGCGCTCCGCGGCGGCGACGTCCTCGCGAAGAGCCCGACCGGATCGGGCAAGACGCTGGCGTTCGCGATCCCGATCGTCCAGCGGCTCGACCCGGCGGCACGCCGTCCGGCGGCGCTCGTCCTTGTGCCGACCCGCGAGCTCTGCGCGCAGGTGACCGAGGAGTTCGAACTGATCGCCGGCAACGGCATCAAGGTCGCCGCGGTCTACGGCGGCGTCCCGCTGAAGGCGCAGGCGCGCACCGCGCAGGACGCGCACGTGATCGTCGCGACCCCGGGGCGGCTCCAGGATCTCGTCGACCGCAAGCTGCTTTCGCTCGACGCGGTCACGGTGCTCGTGCTCGACGAGGCCGACCGCATGCTCGACATGGGTTTCAAGCCCCAGGTCGACCGGATCGTGCGGCTGCTGCCGACACGACGCCAGACGATGTTTTTCTCCGCGACGCTCGACGGCGAGGTCGGCGAGCTGGCGCGGCGCTACACGCAGTTCCCGGCGCGCTTCGAGGGCGAGTTGCCGAAGGAGCGCCGCAGCGGCGAGGTCGACCACCGCTTCGTCCCCGTCACTGCCGAGACCAAGGTTCCGACGCTCGTCGACCTGCTGAACGAGGAGGACCGCGGCCTGGCCCTCGTCTTCGTGCGGACGAAGGCGGGCGCCGACCGGCTGGTCGAGAAGCTCCGCCGTCACGACGTCGACGCGGTCGCGATCCACGGCGACAAGGGGCAGGCGCAGCGCGAGCGCGCGCTGTCCCGCTTCGACGCGGGCAAGGTGCGGACGCTCGTCGCGACGGATGTCGCGGCGCGCGGTCTCGACGTCGACCAGGTGACGCACGTGATCAACTACGACCCACCCGAGGATCCGGACGTCTACACGCACCGGGTCGGCCGCACCGGCCGCGCCGGGCGCGGCGGCGTGGGCATCACGCTCGTTCTCCCCGAGCAGCAGGCGGACGTCTCGCGCGTCGCGCGCCTGCAGGGGCACGTCGAGCGGTTCGAGGAGTCGGGGATGCAGGTCGCGAGGCCGCGTGTCGTGTACACGTCTCGCCGCGGGAGGTCGTCGAAGTGGTAGAGCGCAGCGAACGGTTGACCGCGAAGCAGGCCGCCGCATTGCACGAGGAGCTCGCGACCCTCGAGGGGCCGCGGCGGGCGGAGATCGTGGCCGCGATCAAGAAGGCGCGCGAGTTCGGCGACCTCTCGGAGAATTTCGAGTATCACGCGGCGAAGAACGAGCAGGGCCTCCTCGAGGCGCGGATCCGAACGTTGCGCGCCCGCCTCGACGGCGCCGAGATCGTCGAGCATGCGTCAACCGACGAGGTCGGCATCGGGTCGGTGATCGACGTCGAGACGGAGACGGGCGACTCGATGACCGTGGAGATCAGCGCCGTCGGCGGCGCCGGGACGGTCTCGCCGACGTCGCCGCTCGGAGCGGCGCTGCTCGGCCGCAAGGTCGGCGACGCCGTCGACGTCGTCGCCCCGCGCGGCTCCTGGCGGGCGACCATCCGCCGGATTCACTAGACGCCGGGCCGACTGCAAGACTAGGCGGGTGGCTGCACCGCCCAAGCAGCGCAACCTCAGCCGCATGAGCGAGATCGCGCAGGTCGCAGTGCGGCACGGGTTCGGCTACTTCGTCGACGGCCGCCGGCGCGGCGATCTGAACGGCACGACCGCCCGCGGACGGCACCTGCGCGAGATGCTCGACGAGCTCGGGCCGACGTTCGTCAAGTTCGGGCAGCTGCTCTCGACCCGCCCCGACATCGTGCCGCCCGACATCATCGCGGAGCTCCGCGGCCTCCAGGACGACGTGCGGCCGTTCCCGTTCGCGGACGTCGAGCGCACGATCCAGGCCGACCTCGGGCAGCCGGTCGAGCGGCTGTTCCTCGAATTCGACGAGACCCCGCTCGCCGCTGCGTCCATCGGCCAGGTGCACGGGGCGGTGCTGCCGAACGGCAAGCACGTCGTCGTCAAGGTGCAGCGGCCGAACGCGCCCCGGCAGATCGAGGCCGACCTGGCGCTCATGTACCAGGCAGCCCGCCTCGTCAAGGAGCGGATCCGCGCGCTCGACTTCATCGACTCGAACGAGATCGTCGACGAGTTCGCGCGCTCGATCCGGCAGGAGCTCGACTATCGGCTCGAAGGCCGAAACGCCGACGTCTTCCACCGGAACTTCGCCGGATACGCGCACGTCGCGGTGCCGCGCGTCTACTGGAGCTACACGCGGGCGCGCGTGCTGACGCTCGAGCGCCTCGAGGGAACGCAGCTCGCCGACATCGACCTCGACAACACGTCACTCGACCAGCGCCGCCGCCTCGCCTACCTGATCGCCGAGACGTGGATGACGATGATCTTCCGACACGGCTTCTTCCACGGCGACCCGCACCCGGCGAACATCCTCGTGCTCGCGCCGGACCGAATCGGGCTCGTCGACTTTGGGCTGAGCGGCAAGCTCACGGACGACGACATGTCGAAGCTGACGCGGCTCTTCATCGACGCTGCGTCCGAGAACATCGAGCTGCTGCCGAAGCGCTTGTCCGACCTCGGTGTGCGGTATCCGCGAGAGCGAGAGGACGAGTTCGTCGCCGAGCTGCAGGAGCTGTACCACCGCTACTACGGCGCGAGCCTGCAGGAGATCGACCCGATCCAGATCATCCGGGAGGCCTTCGCGCTCATCTATTCGATGAACCTTCGTCTCCCGACGCGGTTCGTGATGATGGACAAGGCGATCGCGACGCTCGGGTCGGTGGGAGTCGAGCTGTACCCCGACTTCAACGTGTTCGAGGTCGCGAAACCCTACGCGCGCGCGCTCCTGGTCGAGCGGTTCACGCCGCGCCGCGTCGTGGCGCGTGCGCGGCGCGAGGGCTGGAGGTTCAGCCAGACGGCTGCGGACCTCCCGTACCTGCTCCACGACACCCTCGAGCAGATCAAGGACGGGCAGATGGAGGTCGGGTTCGTCCACAAGGGCCTCGACGACTTCATGGCCAAGCTCGGCGTCCTCTTCAACCGCCTCGTAGTCGCGCTCATCGTCGTGGGCGGGCTGATCGGGTCGAGCCTGATCGGCGCCTTCGCCAAGTCCGGCCCGCATATCTTCGGCCTGCACGTGATCTCGGTCGTCGGCTTCGCGCTGTCCGCCGTCCTCGGGATCTGGCTCCTCTGGAGCGTCTTCCGCTCCGGCCGGCTTTAGCTGGCCGGCTTTGTTTAGTACGGTCGCTCGGTCGACCCCCCGGAAAGGAGCTGGTTCATGGCCGGTGTACGGCGTGGTGCACAGGCGGTGCTGAAGTACCTCGCCCCGCTCTTCGTGATCGCGATCATCGTGCAGATCTTCCTCGCGGGCGAGGGGATCTTCGGGATCAAGAGAGTGGACAGTCTCGACGACGCAAAGACGCTCGACCCGCACCGTGGCCTCGGGTTCATCCTGACGTTCCCTGGTGCGCTGCTGCTCCTGATCGTCGCACTGCTGGCGTGGCATCCCGACCGTCGCGTCCGGATCGTGTCGATCATCCTTCCGTTCGACCTGTTCGTGCAGTCGGTGCTCGCGAACACGGGCCGCTGGGCCGGCGCGTTCCACCCGTTGAACGGGTTCCTGCTCCTCGGCCTCTTCATGTGGCTCACGCACCTGCTCTGGCGCGCCAAGGACCTTGCGGTCGAGGGCGGGAAGGCTGCGGCCGTCGCGGACGCCTGAGGAACGATCGGCACAGAATCGCGCCGATGGACGACTAGCCGACGTGCGGCGGCCTGGCTACGGTCGCCGCATGTCGCCCGCCACAGCACTCCTCGTCGCCGACGCGGAGCCCGAGACCCAGCGGTTCCTCGCGCGGCAGCTGCCTCAGGACGGCTTCCGGCTCGTCACGGCCAAGGGCAGCCCGGACCTCGTCCTCGCCGGCGACGTCTCGAGCGTCGAGCGCTGGGTGGAACGCGCACCGGTGATCGTGCTCGGCCGCGAGCAGTCCGACGCGGTCGACCGCATCCGCGCATTCCGGAACGGCTGTGACGACTACCTCGCGCAACCGTTCGAGTACCAGGAGCTCGTCGAGCGGATCCGCGCGGTACTCCGGCGAGTCCACCCGCCGGCGCCGGCCGTGGTCGAGGCGCCGCCCGTTCGCATCGACACGCGGACGCGCGACGCACGCGTCGGCGGCGAACGGCTCAAGCTGTCGCAGAAGGAATACGAGCTGCTCCTCCGGTTGGCACGCGACCCCGACCGCGTGTTCACGAAGGCCGAGCTCTTACGGGACGTCTGGGGTTTCCGCGTGATGGGGAGAACGCGAACGCTCGACTCGCACGCCTCCCGGCTGCGCCGCAAGCTGCGCGACGCGGGCGGGGAGGAGGGCCTCGTCGACAACGTTTGGGGTGTCGGCTACCGCCTCCACGGAGCCGCGTTCGATGGGTAGCTTCCCGGCGTGGGCACCACCGACAAGGCCGCGCTGCTTCGCAGCTTTCACCGCTCGCCGCCGCTGCTCGTCCTCCCGAATGCGTGGGACGTCGCGAGCGCGCGCGTGCTCGCGGCGCTCCCCGGGTGCCGGGCGCTCGCCACCACGAGCGCCGGCGTCGCGAGATCCCTCGGGTTCGAGGACGGCGAGCAGGCGCCCGCCGACGAGATGATCGGCGCCGCGGGACGGATCGCCGCGGCAGTCGAGGTGCCGGTCACCGGCGATCTCGAGCGCGGTTACGGCGACCCTGCGGGGACCGCGCGGGCCGCCTGGGATGCCGGCGTGTGCGGCGTCAACTTCGAGGATTCGACCGGCGGCGTGATGGTCCCCGTCGGAGAGCAGGCGAGCATGCTCCGGGCGGTGCGAGAGGCGGTGCCCGAGCTCGTGCTCAATGCGCGGGTCGACGTCTTTCTTCGCGAAGCTGGGGGCGTCGACGAGGCGGTCGAGCGCGGGAACGCATACCTGGCTGCAGGCGCCGACTGCGTCTACCCGATCTTCTGCCCGGCCGAGGCGATCGCCGAGCTCGTCGAGCGGATCGAGGGCCCGATGAACGTCGCCGCGCTCCCCGGCACCCCGCCGCCCGCCGAGCTCGAGCGGCTCGGCGTCGCCCGGCTGACGTTCGGCGCCGGCCTCGCTTCGGCCGCGTACGCCGAGGCCGCGCGGATCGCCGGGACGGCACTGGGCGGCTGATCAGAGCTCGGTGCGGTCGATCAGGCGGGCGCCGCGGTTGCGGGTCACGTAGGAGAACGCCCAGCGCGTGAGCACGAGCAGGCGGTTCTCGAAGCCGATCAGATAGGTGATGTGGACGGCGAGCCAGATCGCCCACGCCGGGAACCCGCTGAGGCGGACGCCCTTGATGTCGGCGACCGCACGCGAGCGGCCGATCGTCGCGAGATTGCCCTTGTCGCGATAGCGAAACGGCCCGCTCGAGCCGCCGCGAATCACGCGGGCCGTGTACCGGCCCTGCTGGATCGCGACGGGCGCCACGCCGGGCAGCGCGAGCGTGCCGCCGCTCCCGTCGCGGACGGCCACCATGTCGCCGAGCGCGTGCACCTCGGGGTGCCCCGGGAGCGTCAGATCCGGGTCGACCGTGAGCCGCCCGACCCGGTCGACCTCGAGGCCGGCGGCCGCTGCGAGCGTCGCGGCCAGCGGAGAAGCGGTGACACCCGCCGCCCAGACGGAGGTGCGCGCGGGCACCTCCTCGCCGGCCCCGTCCGTGCCCCTCAGCGAAACGCCGCCGGGCTGGACGCCCACGACCATCGTGTCCAGCCGGACGGTGACGCCGAGCTTGGCGAGGGCGCGCTCGGCGCGGCGCGAGAGCGATTCGGGGAACGAGCTCAGGACTCGCGGGCCGGCCTCGACCAGCAGCACCTCTGCACCACGCGTGTCGACCTCGCGCAGCTCGCGGTGGAGCACGTCGCGTGCCAGCTCGGCGATCTGCCCTGCCATCTCGACGCCGGTCGGGCCTGCGCCGACGACGACGAAGGTCAGCCAGGCACGCCGGGCGGCCTCGTCCCGCTCGACCTCCGCCGCCTCGAAGGCGCTCAGGATGCGGCTCCGGAGCTCGAGCGCCCCCGAGAGCGACTTCAACTCGGGCGCGTACGGCGCCCACGAGTCGTGGCCGAAGTACGAGTACGCGGATCCGCCCGCGACGACGAGCTCGTCGTAGTCGAGCAGCACGCCGTTCGCGCCGTTCGCGAGCCCGTCGAGTCGAACCTGCCGCCGCTCGAGGTCGATCGCGGTCACGCTCGCCATCAGGACGCGCGCGTTTCGCTGCCGGCGCAGGATGCGGCGTAGCGGCGTCGCGATCTCCGGGGCCGAGAGCGCCCCCGTCGCGACCTGGTAGGCGAGCGGCTGGAACAGGTGGTAGTTCTGGCGATCGACGAGCGTGACGTCGCACTCGGCCCGGCGAAGGCCCTTCGCCACGGTGAGGCCGCCGAAGCCTCCGCCGACCACGACCACGCGCCTGCGCTCCGCCGCCATGCAGAAAGCATCGCTGAGGAAGCCTGCTAGAGCGCGAGGGTGGCGCCCTCGAGCCGGAGCAGCAGCCGCTTGCGGTCGAGCCCGCCCGCATACCCGGTCAGCGAGCCGTTGGCCCCGACGACGCGGTGGCATGGGAGCACGATCGGGATCGGGTTTCGGTTCATCACCGTGCCGACGGCGCGGGCGGCGGCCGGATGCCCCGCCTCGCGCGCGAGCGCACCGTAGGTGGTGGTCGCGCCGTACGGGACGCGGTCGAGTGCAGTCAGCACGTCCTCGTGGAACCGCGCGACGCGAAGATCAAGCTGCAGGTCGAACGTGCGGCGCGTTCCGTCGAAGTACTCGTCGAGCTCGCGGCGCACGTCGTCGAGCGGGGCCCGGAGGACCCGTGCGCCGAAGACCCGAACGAGCTCGTCGTCGAAGCCGTCGACCTCGTAGGAGATGCGGCACAGCCCGCCGTCGGTCGCCGCGATCGCCAGCTCGCCGACCGGCGAGTCGATCACGTCGTAGCGGACGTCGACGAGACCCTCGCGGATCGCGGCGGCGCGGAAGCGGGCGTCGAGCTGCTCGTCGACGGTCATTGGCTCCTCCTCAGTCTGCGGACGCCGGACGATGCGGCCGCGCGGGCCGCCTCCTCGGATGAGCCGAGTGCCGCGGCGATGTCGTCGTAGGGAAGGTCGTAGGCGTAACGAAGGACGACCGCGGCGCGCTCGGTCGGAGGCAGGTCGTCGGTCAGGTGCTCGATCTCGCGGAAGGCGTCGCGCCGGAGCTCGACCGCGGGCTCGGCTTCGAGCGGCGCCCTCGGCTTCACGCGCAGCTCGTCCATCGCGACCCGCGTGGCAATCGTGAACACCCAGGCCCGCAGGTGCCGGCCGTGCTCGAGACGGTCGTACGCCCGGAGCGCGCGCAGGAACGTCTCCTGCCATGCGTCCTCGGCGCGCTGCCCGAGCAGCCGCCGCAGGTATGCGAGCACCTCCTCGCGATGCTCTTGGTAGAAGCGCTCGAATGGCGGAATCCCCTGTCTCTGCGCCACCGCCGCCATCATCGACTGAAACGTGGCAGGGTGCAGGATCGTGAGATGCGCGGTTGTCGGACACGTCGAATGGATCGAGTTCGTGCATGTTCCGGCGCTGCCGGGCGCCGGCCAGATCGTCCAGGGCGAGCTCGGGCCGGCGGAGCCGGCAGGTGGGGGAGGCGTGATTGCGCGCCAGATGGCGCGGCTGGCCGGCCGCTGCGAGTTCTTCACCGCGCTCGGCGACGACGAGCTCGGACGGCGGGCCGAGCAGCGCTTCGCCGAGCTCGGTGTCGACGTCCACGTTCAGCGTTTCGGCGTCACGCGCCGCGCCTGGGTCCACGTCGATGCACAGGGCGAACGGACGATCACGCTGCTCACCGAGAAGCTCCGCCCGCGCGGGCCGCTGCCGCTCGACGGCTACGACTGTGTCTTCTTCGTCTCCGGCGACGCGGAGGCGCTCCGGTCCGCGCGTCGAGCGCCGTTCGTGGCGGCGACCGCGCGCGAGCTGCCGACGCTCCACGAGGCGAACGTTCCGCTCGACCTGCTCGTGGGGAGCGCACGCGACAAGGGCGAGCAGTACGACGGGTCGGTCGATGCGAAGACGGTCGTCCTGACCGAGGGCCCCCACGGCGGCACCGCGAACGGCGAGCGGTATTCGGCGGCGCCGCTGCCGGGGCCGATCGTCGACACGTACGGCGCCGGCGACTCGTTCTCGGCCGCGTTGTGCTTCGCGCTCGCCCGCGGCGACGCGTTGCCCGACGCGCTCGCGCTCGCGACCCGGGCCGGAGCCGCCGTGGTGACCGGCGAAGGGCCGTACAGCACGCAGCTAACGTTGTAGGCGTGCCGGCAAGCGTCTCCTGGATCGCATTCACGCCGGTCAAGGGGCTCGCGTTGCACCTGGCCGACGAGATCGAGGTGGGCGAGTCCGGCCTCCACGGCGACCGGAGGTTCTTCCTCGTCGACGAGAACGACCGGCTCGTCAACGACAAGGGCCATGGAGCGCTCCAGACCGTACGTGCGACCTACGACGAGTCGCGGCGCGCTCTCCGCTTCGACCTCCCGGACGGCCGCGCGGTCGAGGGGGCGGTCGAGACCGGGGACGAGATCGTGACCACGTTCCACGGGACGCCGAAGCGTGCGCGGCTCGCGCCGGGGCCGTGGGACGAGGCGCTCTCCGGCGTCGCCGGAATCCCGGTCCGGCTGGTCGAGCCCGAGCGCCCGGCGCCGGATCGTGGACGGAGCGGCGCCGCGACCCTGCTCGGCGAGGGCTCGCTTGCGGCGATGGCGCGTGTCCTCGGCGTCGAGGAGATCGACGGGCGGCGCTTCCGGATGAACTTCGGTGTCTCCGGGCTCGAGCCGCACGCGGAGGACGCGTGGATCGGCCGGCGCATGCGCATCGGCGAAGCGGTCGTCGTCCCGGCCGGGAACGTCGGCCGCTGCGCGGTCACCACGCAGGACCCGCGCACCGGCATCCGTGATCTCGACACGCTCGGCGCCCTCGCCGACTACCGGGGCGAGGTCGAGACGACCGAACCGCTCCCGTTCGGTGTTCACGCCCTGGTCGCTGCGCCCGGACGGGTGCGCGTCGGCGACCTCGTCGCGCCGGACGGCGATGCGCTCACTGCTCCGATCCAGCTCGTCGAGTACGACGAGGCGTGGCCCGTGCTGTACGAGCAGGAGGAGAAGCGCATCCGCAGCGCACTCGGCGACCGCGTGCTGAAGATCGCGCACGTCGGCTCGACGTCCGTGCCCGGGCTCGCCGCCAAGCCGCGTATCGACGTGCTGCTGGTGGTCGCGGATTCGCGCGACGAGAACGGCTACGTGCCGGCGCTCGAAGCGGCCGGGTACGTGCTCCGGGTCCGGGAGCGAGACTGGCACGAGCACCGCCTGTTCAAGGGCCCCGGCGTCGATGTGAACCTGCACGTCTTCTCGGCGGGGTGCACGGAGATCGACCGGATGCTGCGCTTCCGGGATCACCTGCGCGAGGACCCGGAGGACCGGGCGCTCTACGAGCGGACCAAGCGCGATCTCGCGCGCCGGCCGTGGACTCACATGCAGGAGTACGCAGATGCCAAGACGCCGGTGGTCGAGGAGATCCTCGAGCGGGCCGGCGAGCCGCGTGACGCGCGCGTGGGGGCGTAGTAGGTTCGGACGCGCAAACCCGTTCGAAACCGAGAGGAGCACCCTGGTGATCGGCATTCGCATCAAGCTTCCCGGCGTCACGGCGGAGGAGTTCGACCACGCCCACGACCACGTCAACCCCGACCGGAAGACGCCGAAAGGACTCGTCTTCCACGCTTCCGGGCCGATCGACGGCGGCTGGGGGATCATCGACTTCTGGGAGTCGCGCGCGGACTTCGACGCCTACTTCGAAGGCTCGATCGGGCCCGGGATGGCGGCAGCGGGTCTCGAGCCGCAGGGCGCGCCGGACGTGAAGGAGTTCCCGGTCCACGAGACGATTCCGTCGTAACGCCGCGGTCGCGACGGCGCTCGCCGTCGTCTACGTCCGGGTCCTGCGCCGGCCGATCCTCACGTGGGGCGCGACCGGCGCGGAGGCCTCGGCACGGCTTCCGGGGGACGAGCTGCTCGAGGATGCCGACGGTGTCGCGACCCGTGCGATCGACATCGATGCGCCGCCGGACGCGGTGTGGCCCTGGATCGCGCAGATGGGGCCGGCACCGCGCGGCGGCGCCTACACGTACGACTGGATCGAGAACCTGCTCGGCCTCGGCATGCACAGCGTCGACGAGGTGCTGCCGGACTTTCAGCATCCCGAGGTGGGGGACACGATCGCCTACGGCGCGAATCGCATGCGCCTCGAGCTCGTCGATCCCGGCCGCGTGCTCGCATGGCGCTCGGGGGACGGCAACTGGGTGTGGACGTTCGTCCTCGCCGAGCAGAGCGGCGCGACGCGGCTGATCAGCCGCAACCGCTTCCGGCTCCCGACCGTGGCGGCGCGGCTCGGGATGATCCCGATGGAGCCGGCGTCCCTGTTGATGGAGCGCAAGATGCTGCTCGGGATCAAGGAGCGCGCCGAGCGCCTCGCCACGGGAGCGCCATGAACATCGGCTCGGCGCTCGGCGCGGGGCTCGCATTGCTCGCTCTCTCGGGCGCATCGTCGTCCGCTCGGCCCTTCCCCGTCGTCCACGGAGGCGGGAGCGACGAAGGCCCGGTGGCGGAGAACGGGTGGTTCGCCTGGATGAACAGCGCCACCGCCAACGTGATCCCGCCGATCAGCCACACCGTGGTGTACGTCCGCCACCGCAACGGCTCGAAGTGGCGCGCCAACCCGACCGGCACCTTCGCGGAGACGGGCGGGATCAGCGGGCACACCCTCGTCATCCAGCTGATCGACCAGGGCTCCGAGCTCGCGTCGGTCGATCTCAGAACACGCGCGCTCCATCTCCTGCCGGCTCCCTTCAACGAGCAGCACCGCTTCGAGTGGCGGCCGAGCCTGTCCGGGCCATGGCTGCTCTACGGCAGCATCGACTATGCGGCGCAGCGGTACTCGATCGTGCTCGCGAATCTCCGGACCGGGAGCGTCCGCACTCTCGACGAGGCGCACGGTCACGCCGCGTACGCGGCTCCCGGGCAGGTCAACGGGCGGTACGCGACCTGGATCACGTGCCCCGAGGCCTTCCAGTACAGCTACGTGACCGACTCGCGGCCACGCACGATCTACTACGACGAGGTCGCCTGCAAGATCAGCGCGCTCTCGAACATCGACGCGATCCGCGACCCGGGCGCTTGACGCAGGCACGGCGAGTCGGCAGCCTTCGCCTCTCGTGCCGCTCCCGACCGAGCCGATCGGAAGCATCCCAAGGCCGCTCTATCTCCTGGAGGGGATGGAGGCGTTCGGTGCGGGCGAGATCACGAAGGCGCAGCTCGACGAGCTCTACGACGCAGCCGTCCGCGACACGCTCGAGCAGTTCGAGGCGACGGGGTCGCCGATCGTCAGCGACGGCGAGCAGCGCAAGCCCAGCTTCGCCACCTATCCGCTCGCGGGCCTCGACACGCTCGCGCCCGACGGTGTCCCGATCACCTTCGCCGACGGGCACGTGCGACAGCTTCCGGTGATCACCGCCGGCCCGTTCCGCTACGGGACGCACGCGGACGCCTACCTCGAGCTCGCGCAGCCGCTGACGACGAAGCCGCTGAAGCAGGCCGTGATCTCCGCGTCGGCGTTGAGCCTCCTGTACCCGGCCGGCGGGATCGACGGATACTCGCGCGAAGCGTTCCTCGACGACCTGGTCGACGAGGCCGAGCGCGACATCCGGCAGTGCCTGGTACGCGGCGCCGAAAGCGTCCAGGTCGATTTCACGGAGGGGCGGCTCGCCGTCAAGCTCGACCCGTCGAAGGGGCTGCTCGCGGACTTCATCGCGCTCAACAACCGCGTGCTCGAGCGCTTCGACGCGTCGGAGCGCGCGCGGATCGGCGTCCACACGTGCCCCGGCGGCGACCAGGACTCGACGCACAGCGCGGATGTCGACTACGTGGAGCTTCTGCCGCTCCTGTTCACCCTGCAGGCAGGCCGCTTCTACATCCAGCTCGCGAGCGAGGCCGACCGGCCGCGCGTCCTGGCGGGGATCGCGGAGCACTCGGGTGACGACCAGCGGATCTTCGTCGGAGTCGTCGATCCGATCGACCCGGCGATCGAGACCGCCGAGCAGGTCCGCGACCGCGTGCTCGAGGCCGCCGAGCACATCCCGGTGGGGCGGCTCGGCACGACCGACGACTGCGGCTTCTCGCCCTTCGGCGACGACACGTCGACGGCACGCGAGACGGCGTTCGCGAAGATCGGCGCGCGCGTCGCCGGCACAGCGCTCGCAGCCGAGGCGCTCGGCGTCTAGGAGGTGACTCGACCCGGGCCGGCGAGGCCCGGCGGCGGCGTGGTCCGCAGGGGTAGACAGGTGGGGGAGAGTGGGCTAGAGTGGGGCGAAGTGGACCGATGCTCCTCGGCGAACACGACCATTCCCTCGACGAGAAGAACCGCCTCACCCTGCCCGCGAAGCTCCGCGGCGCGTTCGAGGACGGCGTCGTCGTGACCAGCGGCCTCGACGGCTGCCTGGAGGCGTACCCCCGCTCGATCTGGCAGGGGCTCGCCGACCGCATCGGAGGGCTGGACTCGCTGTCCTCGGAGTCGCGGCTGCTCAAGCGCCGCGTGTTCTCGAGCGCCACCCAGGGCGAGCTCGACCGCCAGGGGCGGCTCGTCCTGCCGGTGAAGCTCCTCGAGAAGGCGGAGATCACGCGCGAGGTCGCCGTGGTCGGCGTCCACGACCACCTCGAGATCTGGGATCGCAGCACGTGGCAACTGAAGCAGCGAGAGGCCGAAGGGAGAGCGGAAGATGTTGCCGAGCGTCTTGCCAACAGAGACTGACCACGTCCCCGTCCTCGCCGACGAGGTCGTTGCCGGGCTTGCCCCGGCGCCGGGCGACACGATCGTCGACTGCACGTTCGGCGCGGGCGGCCACGCATCGCTGCTTGCGAAGCGGCTCCGCGGCGACGGAAAGCTGATCGCGATCGACCGCGACGAGACGGTTGCGCCGTTCTTCGAGCGGTTCCGCCGCGAGACCGGCGTCAAGGCGCGCCTGCTGCACGGCGAGTTCTCGTCCGTGCTCACGCAGCTCGCCTCGAACGGCGTGCGTGCCGACGTCGTGCTCCTCGACCTGGGTGTCTCGTCGATGCAGCTCGACCGGCCGGAGCGCGGCTTCTCGTACGCGGTCGACGCGCCGCTCGACATGCGCATGGACCCGAGCTCCGAGTATTCGGCCCGCGAGCTGGTGAACGAGTCGCCGGAGCGCGACCTCGCCGACATCTTCCGCCGCTACGGCGAGGAGCGGTACGCGCGGCCGATCGCGCGCGCCATCGTCCGGCAGCGCGCGGAGCATCCGTACGAGCGCACGAGCGAGCTCGTCTCGACGATCAAGTCGGCGATCCCTGCACCGGCGAGGTTCGGCGAGGGGCACCCCGCGAAGCGCGTCTTCCAGGCGCTGCGGATCGAGGTCAACGACGAGCTCGGCGCGCTCGAGCGCGCCCTGCCGGCGGTGCTCGAACTGCTGCGGCCGGGCGGCAGGTTCGGAGTGATCTCCTTCCACTCGCTCGAGGACCGGATCGTCAAGCAGTTCCTGCGCGGCGAGGAGCACGGCTGCACATGCCCGCCCGACTTCCCTGCCTGTGTCTGCGGACGCGAGCCGACCTTGCGCGCGACGCCGCGCCGGGCGATCCGCCCGTCGCAGGCGGAGATCGCCCGCAATCCGCGTGCGCAGTCGGCGCGCCTGAGGGTGGCGACGAAGGTTGGCTAGCGTCGCGCACGCCGGCGCTCCGGCCGTCGCCGAGCCCATCGCGCGCCCGCGGAAGGCGCGGTCGCGCACCCGCGCACGGCGCCGTGCCCGCGCGAGAGGCGGCGTCCTCTGGATCGCGATCAGCGGGATTCTGCTCGCCGGCGTCGTATTCGTGAACGTGGCGGTTCTGCGGCTGAACCTCGCTCTCGACTCGACGAACGCCGAGCGCGTGAAGCTCCACGCCCAGGACGCGGCGCTGCAGTCACAGCTGTCGAGCATCCTCGCGTCACCGAGCATCCAGAGCCAGGCGGCCAGCAAGTACGGGCTCGTCTACGCCGATCCGTCGCAGTACGGCTACGTGAACCTCGCGCACTAGTGAAGGCGCCGATGAAGGAGAGGCAGGCCAACCGCCGGATCCGCCTCCTCCTCGTCATCTTCGTCCTCGTCTTCGGCGTGACGCTCGGCCGCGCAGTATGGCTGCAAGGCGTGCGTGCGGCTGCCCTGAGCAAGCTCGCCGAGCACCAGCATCGCGAGGTCGTGACGGTCCCGGCCGGCCGCGGGACGATCTACGACCGGACCGGCGTGCAGCTCGCGATCGGCGAGCAGATGACGACGATCTACGCCGACCCGCGGCAGGTCACGAACGCCCCGGCGATCGCAGTCGCCGCGCACAAGCTGTTCGGGGTCGACGCGAACACGCTCTACCCGCAGCTGATGAACAAGAAGCTTCAGTTCGTCTACGTCCAGCGGTTCGCCGACCCGAAGGCGGCCGCGGTCTTCCTCAAGCGCGGCTTCAACGGCATCGGCTCCTATCCGGAGGAGAAGCGCATCTACCCGCAGGGCTCGGTCGCGGCGCAGGTGATCGGCTATGCGGGAACCGACAACCAGGGCCTCGGCGGCCTCGAGGTGGAGTACAACAAGACGCTCGCGGGCCGCCCCGGGAAGCAGACGGTCGTGCGCGACCCGTTCGGCCGTGCGATCGACGTGATCGGCGGCACGAGCGAGCACGACGGCCAGGCGGTCGTCACGACGCTCGACCACGTGATCCAGTCGAACGCCGAGGCGGTGCTGCGTGAGACGGTGGCGCACTGGCATGCGAACTCCGCGGAGGCCGTGATCCTCGATCCGCGAACGGGGGACGTCCTCGCCCTCGCACAGGCTCCGGGCTACAACGCGAACGATGCGAACCGCGTCCCGTTCGCGATCCAGCGCAACCGCTCCGTGACCGACATGTACGAGCCCGGGTCGGTGTTCAAGCTCGTGACGATCGCGGGCGCGCTCTCGGAACGGATCGTCACCCCCAACACCAGCTTCCGCCTCCCGTACTCGATCCACGTCGCCGACCGCGTCGTCCACGACGCCGAGTACCGGCCGACCGAGACGATGACCGTCTCGAAGATCCTCTCGCACTCGTCCAACGTCGGCGCGGTCACGATCGCGGAGCGCCTCGGCGCGCCCTCGCTGATCGACTGGATCAAGCGCTTCGGCTTCGGCGAGAAGACGGGCATCGACTTCCCCGGCGAGAGCCCCGGCGCCGTGCTGCCGCTCGATCAGTGGTCCGGGTCGACGATCGGCAACGTGCCGATCGGCCAGGGCGTCGACGTCACGCCGATCCAGGTCGCGGCCGCGTATGCCGCCGTGGCGAACAACGGTGTCTGGATCCAGCCCCACCTCGTCGAGCGGATCGGCGAGCGCCCCGTCGCCCCGCCCGAGCGCCGCCGCATCGTGTCGCCGCGGATCAACCGCGAGCTGAAGACGATGCTGACCGGCGTCGTGGACGAGCACGGCGCGACGGGCACGGCCGCCGCGATCCCCGGCTACACGGTCGCCGGAAAGACCGGCACCGCGCAGGTTCCGGGCCCGCACGGCTACACGACGGGCCAGTACGTTGCCTCGTTCGTCGGAATGGTGCCCGTCGAGAAGCCCCGGCTGGTCGTCCTCGTCGTCGTCAACGAGCCGCGGAACAACATCTTCGGCGGCGTCGTGGCCGCGCCCGCATTCGAGCAGATCGCAAAGTTCGACCTCCAGTACCTCGCGGTGCCTCCGAACGTCCCCGTCGCGCCGACGGGCTAGCGTTTCGGCCACATGGAGCTCGCCCGGCTCACTGCGGCACTCGAGCCGACCGAGGTCGCGAACGCGGCCCCGCTCGAGATCGCCGACCTCGCATACGACACGCGCGCCGTCGTGCCGGGCGCGCTGTTCTTCTGCGTCCCGGGCACGAAGGTGGACGGTCACGACCTGGCGGCCGGGGCGGTCGCCGGCGGGGCGGTCGCTCTCGTGGTCGAGCGCAGGGTGGACGCCGGCGTACCGCAGCTCGTCGTCCCGAGCGTCCGTGATGCCATGCCGGTCGCCGCGAACGTGTTCTTCGGCGCCCCCTCGCACGAGCTCGAGATCGCCGGCGTCACCGGCACGAACGGCAAGACGACGACCGCATTCCTGCTGCACGCGATCCTCTCCGCGGCGGGCCGCCGCCCCGGCCTGCTCACGAACATCGAACGCCGGGTCGGCGGTGCGAGCGTCCCGCTGGGGCTGAACACGCCCGAGGCGATCGATCTCCAGCACCTGCTGCGGTCGATGCTCGATGCCGGGGACCGCTCGTGCGCGATGGAGGCGACGTCGATCGCCGCGAGCCAGGGCCGGCTGCGCGAGACCCGCTTCGCCGTGCTCGTCTTCACGAACCTGACCCAGGACCATCTCGACTTCCACGGGACGATGGACGACTACTTCGCCGCGAAGCGCGGGCTGTTCGAGCAGGCGGAGCGCGCGGTCGTCAACGTCGGCGACGAGTGGGGGCGGCGACTCGCAGCGGAGCTGCCCGGCGCGCGGACGTTCGCGCCCGGTGACGAGCTTCCGGACGTCGGGCTGAGGCTGGCCGGCCACTTCAACCGCACGAATGCGCTCGGCGCCGTGTGGGCCGCGCGCGAGCTCGGGATCGACGACGAGTCGATCAGGGCGGGCGTGTCGAGCCTCGCCGCAGTCCCCGGGCGCTTCGAGGTGGTCGACGAGGGCCAGCCGTTCACGGTGATCGTCGACTACGCACACACGCCCGACTCGCTGGCGAACATCCTCGAGGCTGCACGCCCCCTCGGCGACGGCCGGCTCGTCGTCGTGTTCGGCGCCGGCGGCGACCGTGACCGCGAGAAGCGCCCGGTGATGGGGCGGATCGCCGGCTCGCTCGGCGACCGCGCGATCGTGACCACCGACAACCCGCGGTCGGAGGATCCGGCCGAGATCGCCGGGCAGGTCGCGGGCGGCTCGCTCGAGATCATCCTCGACCGCCGTGACGCGATCGAGACGGCGATCGCCGACGCGCATCCGGGCGACGTCGTGGTCATCGCGGGCAAGGGCGCCGACCGCGAGATGGAAGTCGCCGACGGAAGCGTGCCCTTCGACGACCGCGAGGTCGCCCGATCTGCGCTGCGGCGCGCGGGGGCGGCGGCATGATCCCGATCGAGCTCGAGCTGCTCGAGCCGCTCGGCCGGCTCGTCGCGCGTCCGTGGGCCGACGAGGTGACCGGCCTCCAGGTCGACTCGCGCCGAATCGAGGAGGGCGACCTGTTCGTCGCGATCGGCGGGGGGAGCGACTTCCTCGAGCACGCGCTGGCGCGGGGAGCGGCGGCGGCGCTCGTTCCGGACGATCACGTCGAGGCGCTCGGCGCGATTGCGGGAGCGGTGCGCGACCGCTCGGCCGCGCAGGTCGTCGCGATCACCGGCTCAACCGGCAAGACCTCGACGAAGGACATCCTTTTCGCCCTCTCTGCTCCCAGCCGCCGCACGATCGCGAACGAGGGGAACTACAACAACGAGATCGGCGTGCCGCTCACGCTCTGCAGGCTCGAGCCGGGGACGGAGCTGCTGATCGCCGAGATGGGCATGCGCGGGCTCGGCCAGATCGCGTGGCTCGCGTCGTTCACCCGGCCCGACATCGCGGTGATCACGAACGTCGGGCCGGTGCACCTGGAGCTCGTCGATACGGTCGAGAACGTCGCGCGCGCCAAGGCAGAGCTGATCGAGGCGCTCCGGCCCGGTGGGATCGCAGTCGTTCCCGCCGGCGAGGCGCTGCTCGAGCCCTACCTCGTTCGCGACGACATCGAGATCGAGCGGGTTCCGCTCGACGGCGAGCTCCCGTTCGCGACCAGCTTCGAGGCGCGGCACCAACTCGAGAACGCACGGATCGCGACGGTGGTCGCGCGTCGCCTGGATGTGCCTCTGCCCGCGGAGCTCACGGTCGAGTTCTCGAAGCTGCGCGAAGAAGAGCGCCCGCTTCCCGGAGGAGGGCTCCTGCTCAACGACTGCTACAACGCGAACCCGGTCTCGATGCGCGCCGCGCTCGAGCATCTCGTCGAGCGGGGCAGGGGGCACCGCCGGATCGCCGTTCTCGGGGAGATGGCCGAGCTCGGCCGCGAGGCCGACGTGTACCACCGGGAGATCGGCGACCTCGTCCACCGGCTCGGCATCGAGCAGGTGATCGGAGTCGGCGAGCACGCGCAGGCATACGGCGGCGAGTGGGTGCCGTCGGCCACCGACGCCGCCGTACGGCTGCGAGCGGCGCTGCGCCCGGGGGACGTCGTCCTCGTCAAGGGCTCGCGCTCGGTGGGACTCGAGGCGGTCGCGGAGAACCTGGTCGCGTAATGGCGAAAGTCTTGATCGCGGCGCTCGTCGCGATGATCCTGGCGATCCTCGCCGGCCCGAGGTTCATCGCGTTCATGCGCAAGAACGAATTCGGGCAGCACATCCGCGAGGAGGGGCCGGACCACGCCGAGAAGCAGGGGACGCCGACGATGGGCGGGATCCTGATCGTCGCGGCGGCGTCGATCGCCTTCATCGCCGTCTCGAGGTTCACGCTGCCGGCGCTGACCATCTTCGGGACGATGCTCGCGTGCGGCGCGATCGGCTTCCTCGACGACTTCACGAAGCTTCGGCACCGTCGCTCGCTCGGGCTCTCGGGCCGCTGGAAGATGCTCCTGCTCGCGGCGATCACCGTCGCGGTCGGCTTCGCGACGCACCATCAGGAGCTGCGGCAGGGCATCTACATCCCGATCGTCGACACGTGGGTGACACTCGGCCCGTTCTACTACGTGCTCTTGTTCCTGATCATCGCCGGGTTTGCGAACGGGGTGAACCTGACCGACGGCCTCGATGGCCTCGCCGCCGGAACGGGCATCATCGCGCTCGCGACGCTCACGGCGATGGCGGTCACGATCTTCGTGCGCTCCGCAACGCCAACGCACGGCCGCATCGAGAACCGGCTCGACGTCGCCTACATCGGCGCGGCGCTCGTAGGTGCGTGCATCGGGTTCCTCTGGTACAACGCCTTCCCGGCCGAGGTGTTCATGGGCGACACCGGCTCGATGGCGATCGGCGGTGCGATCGCAGCGATGGCGATCATGATGAAGGTCGAGTTCCTGCTGCTGTTCGTCGGCGGGATCTTCGTCGTCGTGGCTGCCTCGGTGATCCTGCAGGTGCTCTCGTTCAAGTGGTGGGGGCGGCGCATTTTCCTGATGGCGCCCTTGCAGCATCACTTCGAGATGAAGGCGTGGTCGGAGACGAAGATCATGCTCCGCTTCTGGATCGTCGCCGGGATCCTCTGCGGAGTCGGCTTCGCGCTCTTCTACAAGTACTACCTCCCGCAGTTCCGCCCGCATCCGTGAAGGCGGTCGTCTACGGCCAGGCGCGGTCGGGCCGATCGGCGGCGGAACGGCTGCGCGAATCCGGCGACGAGGTGGTGGTGGTCGACCGCGCGCTCGGGAACGAGGACGATCTCTCGCTGCTCGACGGCGCCGGGCTGCTCGTGAAGTCGCCGGGCGTGCCGGGCGAGGCCCCGCTCGTCGCCGCGGCGCGCGCGCGGGGGATCCCGGTGTGGTCGGAGGTCGAGCTCGGTTACCGGCTGCTCGACGGCGCGCGGCTGATCGGCGTCACCGGGACGAACGGCAAGACGACGACCGCCGAGCTGCTGGGGGCGATCCTGCGCGCCGGCGGGCGCGACGTCGCCGTTGCCGGAAATGTCGGCACGCCGCTCTCGAGCGTGAGAGTCGCGGACTGGGTCGTCTGCGAGCTGTCGAGCTTTCAGCTCGAGGACGTCCACGAGCTCGCCTGCGAGGTCGCCGTCCTGCTGAACCTCGAGCCGGACCACCTCGACCGTCACGGGACGCTCGACGCCTATCGCGCCGCCAAGCTCCGCATCTTCGAACGAGCGGGGACCGCCGTCGTCCCGCGCGGGTTGTCGCTCGAAAACAGTTGCCTTCCGGCAACAGTTGTCGAGTTCGCCGCGGACGACGAGCTGCCGGCCGAGCCGTTCATCCGCGGTGCGCACAACCGCGCGAACGCGGCAGCAGCGACAGCGGCTGCCCGTGCGGCCGGCGTCGCGGACGCGGCGATCGCGGAGGCGCTGCGCTCCTTTCCGGGCGTGCCGCACCGGCTCGAGCTCGTCGGCGAACGCGACGGCGTCCGCTACGTCAACGATTCGAAGGCGACCAACGTCGCCGCCGCCCGGCGCGCGCTCGCCGCCTATGCCGACGAGCCGGTGCGCCTGATCCTCGGCGGTTCGCTCAAGGGTGAGGACTTCGCGCCGCTCGCAGAGGCGATCGGCCCCAACGTCCGCTCGGTCCACCTGATCGGCGAGGCCGCTGCGCCGCTCGCGGCCGCCCTCGAGCGGCTCGAGCCGTTCACGGACGGCGACCTCGCCTCGGCAGTCGCGCACGCCGCGGCGCTCGCCTCGCCCGGCGACGTCGTCCTGCTCAGCCCGGCCAATGCGAGCTTCGACCAGTTCGAGAACTTCGAGCACCGGGGCGACGCGTTCCGGGTGCTGGCGCGGATCGGCTGAGCAGGCCTTTTGACCGTCTCGCGCGCATCTCGCGACAGTTCCGTGTGTCGGACGAGTGACTGACCGTGGTCAGACCACGGTCTGACCGCTTCGCCTAGGAATCCAGGCCTCGCCCGCGAAGCAGACGGGTGGTGTGAGGCGGGGAGAGCTCGATTCGAGGCTGTTGATCCTGGTGACGATGGCGCTGGTCGCCTTCGGCCTCGTGATGGTCTACAGCGCGACATCGGCCGCCGCCGCGGTCGGCGGCAAGGATCCGAGCTACTACCTCAAGCGCCAGGGGATGTACGCGGCGCTCGGGATCGTGCTGATGGTGCTCGCCCAGCGCTGGGACTACCGGCGCCTGCGGGCGCTCGCGCCGATCCTCGTCGTCGGCTCGCTCGGCCTGCTCGTCGCCGTGCTCGTGATCGGGCCGCCGGTCAACGGCGCGCGGCGCTGGATCTCGTTCGGCCCGGCCGTCTTCCAGCCCTCGGAGCTCGCGAAGCTCGCGCTCTGCGTGTGGGCGGCTTCATACCTCGCGCGCAAGCCGGCTCCCCGGAACCTGAAAGAGCTCTGGCGCCCGATCGGCGCCCTGGCGACCGTCTTCTGCGTGTTGCTCATCCTCGAGCCCGATCTCGGCACGGCGATCGCGCTCGTCGTGATGCTCGCCGGCATGCTGCTCATCGCCGGGACGCCCGGCCGCACCCTCACGGCGGCCGTGCTGATCGCCTCGGCGCTCGGAACGGCGGCGATCTGGATCGAGCCCTACCGGCGCGCGCGCTTCTTCGCCTTCCTGCACCCGTGGCACGACGCGCAGGGGACCGGGTTCCAGATCGTCCAGGCGATGATCGGCATGGGCTCCGGCCACATCTTCGGCGTCGGGCTCGGCCAGGGCGTCCAGAAGATCTTCTACCTCCCCGAAGCCCACACCGACATGATGCTCGCCAACATCGGCGAGGAGCTCGGCCTCATCGGCGTCACGGCGGTGATCGGCGCCTACGCATTGTTCGCCTACGCGGGCCTCGACGTCGCCGCCCGCTGCCGCGACCCGTTCGGCAAGCGGCTTGCCGCCGGGCTCACCGTCCTCGTCTGCGGCCAGGCTGCGGTCAACATCGCGGCCGTGCTCGGCATTGCGCCGCTCACCGGCATCCCGCTCCCGTTCCTGTCCTACGGCGGCTCCAGCATCGTCGTGCTGCTCGCGGGGGTCGGCATCCTCCTTAACATCGCTCAGCGTGGAGGGGCAGCAACAGCTTCGGTGTCTGATCGCCGCCGGCGGGACGGCGGGGCACGTCCTGCCCGCGCTGGCAGTGGCCGACGCCCTGACGAAGCGCGGCGCACACGTGACGTTCGCCGGGTCGCGCGATCGGGTCGAAGCGCGGCTGGTCCCTGAGGCCGGATACGAGCTGGACACGTTCGCGATCAGCGGCTTCCCGCGCAAGCCGTCGCCCGCGCTCGTGCACGCGATCCTCCAGGCCGGCGCGGCTCCGCGCGCCTGCCGCGCGATTCTCAAGCGGCGGCGGCCGGACGTCGTCCTCGGCGGCGGGGGCTACGTCGCGGGGCCGATGGTCGTCGCGGCGCGCTCGCTGGGGATCCCCGCAGCATTGTCCGAGGCGGACGCGCATCTCGGTCTCGCGAACCGCCTGGCGGCGCCGTTCGCGCGGCGCGTCTTCCTCTCCTATCCGGTTGACGGCCGCGAGGACGGGAAGTACCGCGTCCTCGGCCGGCCGATCCCCGCGCGGTCGCGCGCGATCGACCAGGCGGAGGCGCGTGAGATCTTCGAGCTCGACCCGGACGATCGCATCCTCGGCGTGGTCGGCGCGCTTGCCGGGGCGCGCGCGCTCAACGAGTTCGTCGTCGACACCTGGGGCCACAAGGGCCCGCCGATCCTCCATCTCACCGGGAAGCGCGACTACGACTACGTCCGCGGCCGCGTCGCGCGCCCCGACTATCGCGTGCTCGCAGAGACCGACCGGTTCGGGGCGGCGCTCTCCGCCGTCGACCTCGTCCTGTCGCGGGCCGGCTCGTCGGTCTGGGAGATCGCGGCGGTCGGGCGGCCGGCGATCCTGGTTCCGTACCCGTTCGCAACGAACGACCATCAGGCGTTGAACGCCCGGTACTTCGTGCAGGCGGGCGGGGCGATCATGGTGCGCGAGCTCGAGCTGGACGACGTGCCCGAGCTCGCCCGGTCGCTGCTCGACGACCCGGCGCGCTGCGCGCGCATGGGGATGGCGATGCTCGCCGCCGCGAAGCCCGACGCGGCCGACGCGATCGCCGACGAGCTGGTCGCGCTCGCGGGCCGGTGACGGGACCGCTCTCCGGCCGCAGGCTGTGGTTCGTCGGCATCGGCGGCTCCGGTCTGAGCGCCTACGCACAGCTGGCAGCGGCCTGGGGCGCCGAGGTGGGGGGCTGGGACCGGGCCCCGACGCCGTACCTCGCGCCGCTCGCGGATGCGCGCATCGAGCTCGGTCCGTCACCCTCCGTCCCCGAGGGCTTCGAGGCGGTGGTCTCGTCCGCCTACCCCGACGTCCCGGGCCTGCGCCGACGCGAGTTCCTGCGCGAGCTGGTCGCCGCACGACGCTCGATCGTCGTCGCCGGCACGCACGGCAAGGGGACGACCGCGGCGATGATCGCGTTCGTGCTGCGCGAGACGGGCCACGATCCCGCCTGGCTGATCGGCGCGCCGGTGCCCCAGCTCGGCTCCAACGCCGGTGCCGGCGAGGGCTACCTGGTCGTGGAGGGCGACGAGTCCGACCGCACCGTCTTCGCGCTGCCGGCCGACATCGCCGTCGTGACGAACGTCGAGCTCGACCACCACAGCGAGTTCGCCTCGCTCGCCGACCTCGACGCCGCCTTCGCCGCCTGGCTCGCGACGGCAAGCGTCGTCGTGCGCGACGCGCCACCCTACGACGGCGAGCTCGCGCTGCCCGGCGAGCTGAATAGGTTGAACGCCGGGTCTGCGCTCGCTGCGCTCGAAGCTGCGGGCGTTCCCCGCAGCGAGGCCGCTCCGGTGCTCGCGCACTTCACGGGGACGGGACGCCGGTTCGAGGTGCACACGAGTGGAGGGCTCACGATCGTCGACGACTACGGCCATCACCCGACCGAGATCGCGCGGACGATCGAGGCCGCGCGCGAGCGGTTCCCCGGAAGCCGGCTGCTCGTCCTCTTCCAGCCGCACCTGTACTCACGCACGCGCCACCTCGCCGGTGAGCTCGCCGACGCGCTCGCGGCCGCCGACGACGTGACGGTCACGGAGATCTATGCCGCACGGGAACGGCCGGTCGCCGGCGTCAGCGGCAAGCTCGTCGTCGATGCGCTCTCCGACCGGGGCGTGCTCGCGGGATGGGCGCCGACCGTCGAGGGAGGAGCAGCACGGCTCCGGCGGCTCGCACGACCGGGGGACGTGCTGCTCGTGATCGGGGCCGGCGACATCGACCGCGCCGTCGCGCTGCTCGAGGGCTAGGGAGGCGCATGGACGAGCACGTTTCGCTCTCACGTTTCACGACGATCGGGACGGGCGGCCCGGCCCGCTGGCTGGCGCGGCCGGAATCCATCGCCGAGCTCCAGGACGCGCTCGCATGGGCCGCCGCCGAAGGGCTGCCGGTCGAGGCGATCGGCCTCGGCTCGAACGTGCTCGCGCACGACGACGGCGTCGAGGCGCTCGTCGTCAAGCTCGCAGGTGAGCTCGCGTCCGTGCGGATCGAGGGCGATGTGCTCGTCGCGGGCGGTGGTGCCGCCAACGCCGTCTGCCTGCACCGTGCGCGCGCCGCGGGCCTCGGCGGATTCGAGTTCGCCTCCGCCATCCCCGGCACGACGGGCGGCGGCGTGCGCATGAACGCCGGTGCGTACGGCCGTGAGTTCCGCGACCTGCTCGTCGAGGCCGTCGTTGTCAGCGCGGCCGGCGTTCGCACGGTCACGGCCCGTGACCTCGATCTCTCCTACCGCCACTCGAACCTGGGTGCGGGGGAGGTCGTCGCAGAGGTCAGGCTCGGGCTCGAGCCCTCGTCTCCGGAGGCGGTGAAGTCCCTCACGGCCGAGCTGCTCGGCCGGCGGAAGGCGACGCAGCCCACGAACAAGCGCACCTTCGGCAGCGTCTTCAAGAATCCAGAGGGATCGCGCGGCGCCGGCAGGATGATCGAAGAGTGTGGCCTGAAGGGCTACGCGATCGGCGGCGCGCTCATCTCGCCGCGCCACGCGAACTTCATCGAGAACGCAGGCGGAGCCACCACGCAGGACTGCCTCGACCTGATGGCGGAGGCGCGCCGGCGCGTCTTCGAGCAGTTCGGTCATGCGCTCGAGCACGAGGTCCGCTTCCTCGGCCCACTCGTCCTGCCCGGGCTGTAGGGAAGAGGGGCCGGGCGGCGAAGTCACGCCCATGGCGGAGACGACGAGGCGGACCGCGGAGGCCGCAGCGGCAGCCCCTGCGCCCCGCGTCGTCGACCCCGAGCTCCTCCGGTACCTGCCGTCGGGCCGCTCGGTTCTCGTGGGCCTGGCGATCGCACTGGTCGCGCTCGGCGCATACGTCGGCGCTCGGGAGACGTCCGTCTTCGCGGTGCGGAAGCTCGACGTTCGCGGCGGGAACGCACAGACGCGCGCCGAGGTCCGGGCCGCGCTGGCGGGCGAGCTCGGCACCAGCCTCCTCAAGATCGACCGCGCCGAGATCGCGGCGAAGCTCGCCGGCGTCTCGAGCGTCCTCCGCTTCACCTACGACCGCGCCTTCCCGAACACGCTCCGCGTGACCGTTCGCCGTGAGCAGCCCGTGCTCGTGCTCCGACAGAGCAGCCACGCGTATCTCGTCGCCGCCTCGGGGCGGGTGCTCAAGCCGCTGCCGCACCCGCTGCTCTCGCACCTGCCGCGGCTGTGGGTGAAGGGCAGCGTCCCGGTCGTCGTCGGGCAGCAGCTGCCGCCCACCCCGGCGGCCGCCGCCCACGCGCTCGCGGCGGCGAACGGCGCGCACCTGCCGGGAGGCGTGCACACGATCTCGTCGACGCACGGCTCCTTCGCGCTCGAGCTCGGGACCGGTCTCGAGCTTCGTCTGGGCCAGCCGAACGACGTCCTGCTCAAGCTCGCGATCGCGAAGCGGATCCTCCGCCAGACCGGCGCCGCGGTCGATCCCGGCTACCTCGACGTCAGCGTTCCCGAGCGCCCGGTGCTCTCCGTCAACCCTCGAGTCGCAGGTTGAGCTTTAGAGTTAGGCAGGTCGAGGTTGCGAAGGTCGGCGTTGACACGGCAGGAAACCGGCCCTACCCTCCCGAAGGAAGGAGGTGCTCGACGGCCCCACCCTGCACTCGAGCTTGAGGTCGAGCACGATCGAGATGAGAGAACGCTCCGGTAACTACCTCGCAGTGATCAAGGTCGTCGGCGTCGGCGGCGGCGGCACCAACGCGGTCAACCGGATGGTCGACGCCGGCCTGACCGGGGTCGAGTTCGTCGCCGTCAACACGGACGCCCAGGCGCTGCTGATGTGCGACGCCGACGTGAAGATCCACATCGGCGCCAAGGCGACCCGTGGCCTCGGCGCGGGCGCGGATCCCGGGATCGGCCACCAGGCCGCGATGGAGAGCCGCGACGAGCTGAAGGA
>DATIXY010000002.1:0-2488 GCA_035518115.1 Gaiellaceae bacterium
GGTGAGGTCGTGCTGTTCGCCGGGGGCGCAGGCGAGAAGCGCAAGTGGGCCTGTTCCGCGGCCCCAGAAGCGGGCAAGCGCGAGCAGCCTGCCGCGGATGAGGTTGCTCGCGAAGTGCTCCTCGCTGATCTCGATCTCGCCCCGTTTCCAGCCGTCGCCGACCTCCTTTAAGACGGGCAGCAGCACCTGGCGCAGCGTCTCCTCCAGCCCGAAGGCAGCAAGGCTCTCGTCGAGGATGGTGTGGGCGGCGGCCTCGTCCCAGCGGCCGATCGCTGCAAGCAGGCGAGCGGCGAGGTCCTCGAGCATTCCCTCGGAGGGCCGCTCGTCCTCGAGGGCGGCACGGGCGGCCTCCGCGGCCGAGAGGCCCTGCTCGAGCCCGCGCCGCATCCGCTCCACGCGAGCGGCGTCGGCCGCCGTGTAGAGCCGGAAGCCGCCCGGCGAGCGAACCGGCCGCGTGAGCCCGTAGCGCGACTCCCACGCGCGCAGCAGCTCGGGCGTGACGCCGACCCGGCGTGCGAACTCGCCGATCCGAAGCTGCCCAGAGTCCGTCGCCACCAACATGATCATACAAACATTCAACAGACACTTGACGGCAAGGACTCTATCCGGCTATCTTTGCACATACTCAGTACAGAACCTATACAGGGACGGTGTTCCAGCAGTCTGAACGTCGACCAGAAAGGAACGAAGCAGCATGCCGCACAACATCGTCGAAACCGCACGAGAGGCAGGGACGTTCCAGACCCTGCTCACCGCCGTCGATGCCGCCGGCCTCGCCGACACCCTCGCCGACGGAGGACCGTTCACCGTCTTCGCGCCGAACGACGCCGCCTTCGCAGCGCTCCCGCACGGGACCGTGCAAGAGCTCCTCGCCGACCCGCCCGCGCTCGCCCGGGTGCTGACCTATCACGTCGTCCCGGGCCGGATCACCTCGGCGCAGATCACTGACGGCAGCGAGCAGAAGACGGTCGAGGGCAGCGCGCTCGCGATCGCCGTCAACGGCGGAGTGACGGTCAACGACGCCACCGTGATCCAGGCCGACGTCGAAGCCGAAACCGGCGTCATCCACGTCATCGACCGAGTCCTCATCCCCGCCGCATAGCCGGCCGCAACCGGAGGAACTGACATGAAGAAGCTAGGAACAGCAATTGTGGTCGGTGTCGCGACGCTCGCCGTCGCGACCTCGATCTCGGCGGCGTCGACCGCGAAGTCGACGGCCATGGGCCAGAAGAACATCGTCCAGACGGCAGTCGCCGCCGGCCAGTTCAAGACGCTCGTCGCGCTCGTCAAGCAGGCCGGCCTCGTCGGTGCCCTGTCCGGGCCCGGCCCTCTGACCGTGTTCGCCCCCACCGACGCGGCCTTCGCGAAGGTCCCGAAGTCAACGCTGGCCGCGCTCGGCAAGAACAAGGCGGAGCTGAAGGCCGTTCTCCTCTACCACGTGGTCAGGGGCAAGGTCACCGCGGCACAGGCCTCGATGCTCACGTCGGCGAAGACGCTCGAAGGCGCCACGCTCCCCATCCGCGTGTCCGGCACCAAGGTCCACGTCGGCGGCGCCCTGGTGACAAAGGCCGACGTCATGGCCTCGAACGGGATCATCCACGTCATCAACAAGGTCCTGATCCCGCCGACGCAGTAGGTGGAAGCCGGCGGAGCCCCGGCGCCGCTGAGACCGGCGGCCCGGGGCTCCACCCTCCATCCGCGAGCGATCCTGATGCCTGAATCCGTCTGGGACTATCCACGCCCGCCGCGTATCGAGCCGTCGGGCAGACGAGTACGCGTCGTGCTCGGCGGCGCCGTGATCGCCGACACGATCCGGGCGCACCGTGTCCTGGAGACGAGCCATCCGCCGGTCTATTACGCGCCGCTCGAGGACGTCGCCCCGGGCTCGCTCGAGCCGTCTCGCGGGCCGGGCAGCTTCTGCGAATGGAAGGGCGAGGCGACGTACTTCGACGTGGTCGGCGGCGACGGCCGCCGAGTCGAGCGCGCGGCGTGGACATACCCCGACCCGACACCGGCGTTCGAGGCGATCCGCGACGCCGTCGCGTTCTATCCCGGTCTCATGGACGAGTGCACGCTCGACGGCGAGCTCGTCGAGGCGCAGCCGGGCGGCTTCTACGGCGGCTGGATCACAAGCGACGTCGTCGGCCCGTTCAAGGGCGGCCCCGGCACACGCGGCTGGTAGGGCACCGACGCAGTCGAACCCGCGAACCAGGACGTCTATGAACGCAACAACTGTCTGCCCGGCGGCGGGGGCTAGGGCTTTGTCGCCGTGCGGCCTTCGATGATGCTGGAGGCGCCGCTGGAGGTGATCGGGACGCGGCGGGGTTTGGCGTGTTCGGCGACCGGGATCGTGATGACGCGTCACCAGCCCCGCGTGCCGGGGCCGCCCTTGAACGGGCCGACGAGTTCGCTTGTGATCCAGCCGCCGTAGAAGCCGCCCGGCTGCGCCTCGACGAGCTCGCCGTCGAGCGTGCACTCGTCCATGAGA
>DATIXY010000003.1:0-18459 GCA_035518115.1 Gaiellaceae bacterium
GTGAGCTCGTCGATCGCGTTCGCGCGGGCCTGCATCTGCTCGGTCTTGTCCTTCGCCCGCTGGATCGCGAGGCCGACGTCCGCCATCTGCTCGCCGAGGCCGGTCGCCGCCTCGCCGATCCGCACCTGCGCCTCGGCGGCCGAGTACTGCGCCTTGATGACTTCCTTCTGCGTGCGGAAGGACTCGACCTTCGTCTGCAGCGTCTTCTCGCCCTCGATCAGCTTCTGCTGCTGGGCCTCGAGCTGCTGGCCCTGCTGCATGATCCCGTCGAGCTGCGCCTGCACGGCCGCCTTGCGCGCCAGCGCCTCGCGCGCGAGGTCCTCGCGGTTGGCCTGCAGCGCCTGCTTCGCCTGCCCGTCCAGCTTGTCGACCTGCTGCTGCATCGAGGTGTACTGCAGCTCGAGCCGCTTCTTCGCCGTCGTCACGTCGGCGATGCCGCGCTTGACGTTCTGGAGCTGGCGGAGCTGCTCCTCGTAGGAGTAGTCGAGGGTCTCGTTGGGGTTCTCGGCGCGGTCGAGCAGCTTCGAGAACTTCGCCTTGATGATCGTGGTCGCGCGTCCCATCAGGCCGGGCATAGACGTTCAACTCCTCGGGTCGTGTGGCCCCGTTAGCCTATCGGCGTGCTGGTGGCGCGGAGCATGGACGACCGGTGGCTGTCGAACGCCTATCTCGTCGCGGACGAGCCCGGCGGCGCGGCCGTCTTCGTCGACTCGGGAGCGCCGGTCGAGTCGCTGCTCCGGGCGGCGGAGGAGTGGCGGGTCACGCCGGCCTACATCCTCCGCACGCACTCGCACGCCTACCACGTCGCCCACGAGGCCGACCTGGAGCTGCCGGTCGCGCGCGGGTCGATCGAGGTCGGCAAGCTCGTGATCGAGGCGATCCCGACGCCCGGCCACTCCGACGACATGGTCTGTTTCGTCGTCGACGACGAGGTCGCCTTCTCCGGCGACACGCTGTTCAAGGACGCGGTCGGCGGTGGGAACTTCGAGGAGATCAAGGCGGCGGTCATGGACGTCTACATGTCGATGCCGCACGACCGGCGCGTGCTGCCTGGGCACACCGACGAGACGACGATCGGGCGCGAGTGGGAGCACAACCCGCTCGTGCGCGTCTGGCGCGGCGCCGACCCGGAGGGCGAGGAGCGGGTGGTCGTGGACGGGCGCGACGCGACGCTGATCGTGTGGTCGCCCGACTACGACGGCAAGGGCAAGGCATGGGTGCGCTTCGACGACGGCGCCGACGCGATCGTCGGCGGCTCGCGCGTCGAGCGGAGCTAGGCGATGGATCTCGTCTCGCCGGAGATCGAGGCGTACGCGGAGCAGGTGACGTCGCCGCACGAGGCGCTACTCGAGGAGCTGTCGGTGGAGACGATCCGCGACAGCGTCGGGCCGGCGGGCATGCTCACCGGGCCGGTCGCGGGGAGGTTCCTCGAGCTGCTCGTGTGGGCGATGCAGCCGAAGCGGGTGCTCGAGATCGGGACGCTGACCGGGCACTCGGCGCTGGCGATGGCGGCCGCGCTCCCGGCCGACGGCCATCTCGACGCATGCGAGCTGGATCCGGAGCGCGCGGCGGTCGCGCAGCGCTACTTCGACCGCTCGGCGCACGGGTCGAAGATCACGCTGCACGTCGGGCCGGCGCTCGACACGATCGCACGGCTCGAGGGCGAGTTCGACTTCGTCTTCCTCGACGCCGACAAGGGCGGGTACGTCGACTACTACGAGGCGGTGCTGCCGCGGCTGTCCGAGCGTGGGCTGATCGCCGCCGACAACACGCTGCTCGGCGGCTCGGTGCTCGACGGCGAGGGGCCGATCGTGGGCTTCAACGAGCACGTCGCCTCCGACCCGCGCACGGTGCAGGTGCTGCTGACCGTCCGGGACGGGATCACGCTGATCCGTCGCGCGTACTGACCAAGGGGGACCGCCATATGCCCACGTTTGCGTTCGTCGCCCCGATCCTCCCCGGGAAGGAACAGCTCGACGCGGAGACGATGGCGCGGCTCAGCTCGGGCGACCAGCGCGACGAGTACGCGGCTGCGCGCCGCGCGGCCGGCGTCACGCGCGAGGCGATCTGGCACCAGCGCACGCCCGACGGGACGACGCTGGCGATCGTCCTGCTCGAGGCCGACGACGTCGAGGCTGCCTTCGGTCACATGGCCGGCTCGGACGCGCCGTTCGACAGGGACTTTCGAGCGATGGTGCAGGAGGTGCACGGGTTCGACCTCGCGACGGCGCCGGCGCCGGACGTCCGCCTGATCGCAGACACCCGCTTCTAGCGGTTGCGCACCGGGCCGCGCCGGGAAAGAATCGGCGCGACCCTACTGGAGGTGGAGATGCTCGATCACGTGGTCATCCCCGTGCGCGATACCGAGGCGAGCCGTCTGTTCTACGAGCCGGTGATGGACGGGCTCGGCGCGAAGGTGGTGATGGCAGAGCCGGGGTTCATCCTGTTCGGCAACGACGACGGGTTCGTCGCGCTGCGGCAGCGGGACGAAGTGCTCCCGATCCACGTCGCCTTCCGGACGGATCGAGCCGGCGTCGACTCGTTCTACGAGACCGCCCTGGCCTCGGGAGGGACAGACAACGGCGGGCCGGGCGTGCGAGCGGACTACCACCCCAGCTACTACGCCGCCTTCGTCCACGACCCGGACGGGCACAACATCGAGGCGGTCTGCCACCAGCCGGCCTGAGCGCCAGGCCGATCGGTGCGAGGTTCCTGCTGCTCGTCGGTCGAGTTCTACGAAGTGCCTCTCCACACGCTCTAGCCCGGGGAGCCGGGAGGTGGGCACGGTGCCTCCGGAAACGGTGCCTGGCACCTGTTTTCCCTGCATCTGCCGCGGTCGCCGTCGACGGCTGGCACCCGGTCGCCGGTCGCCGGCGGCCGCACGCAGGATCGCGCCGACCCGCGACCAGGTGAGGACACGTCCTGGACTCCGGGCCGCGCCGGGCGCATGATCGCCGCGTGCGGGATGACCTCCCGACCGGGACCGTCACCTTTCTCTTCACCGACGTCGAGGGCTCGACGCGCCTTCTGCACGAGCTCGGCGCCGAGCGCTACGCGCAGGCGCTCGCCGAGCACCGCCGCATCGTGCGCGCGTCCTCCATCGAGCAGGGCGGCGTCGAGGTCGACACCCAGGGCGACGCGTTCTTCATCGCGTTCCCGACCGCGGGAGGTGCAGCGGCTGCGGCGCGGTCGGCGCAGGGCGCACTCGCGACCGGGCCGATCCGCGTGCGCATCGGCCTGCACACCGGGGCTCCGACTCTGACGGACGAGGGGTACGTCGGGCTCGAAGTCCACCGCGGCGCGCGGATCGCGGCGCTCGCACACGGCGGGCAGGTCCTCCTCTCGCCGGCGACGGCCGCGCTCCTCGGCTCGGAGCAGCTGCGGGACGCCGGGCAGCATCGGCTCAAGGACTTCGACGGCGCCGTCCGCCTCTATCAGCTCGGCGACACGGCGTTCCCGCCGCTCCGGACACCGGGAAGCGTCGACCTCCCGACGCCGGCGACGAGGTTCCTCGGCCGCGAGCAGGAGCTGTTCGACGCGATCTCGCTCGTCTACGAGCGCGACCCGCGCGTCCTGACGATCCTCGGGCCGGGAGGAACCGGCAAGACGCGCTTCGCGATCGAGCTCGCCCGCCTGCTCGCCGAGGACGCCGACGGGGGCACCGTCTTCGTGCCGCTCGCGCCGCTCCGGGACGCGACGCTCGTGACCGCCGCGATCGCGGACCGGCTCGGTGCGTCGTCACCGGATCCGGCGGCGATCGCGGCGCGCGTCGGTGAACGCCGGACGCACGTCGTCTGCGACAACGTCGAGCACCTCCTTCCGGCCGCCGCGCGGTCGCTGGCCGAGCTCGTGGCCGCCGCGCCGGCAGTGCGTCTGTTCGCGACGAGCCGCGAGGTCCTGCGCGTCCAGGGCGAGACGGAGCTCGACCTACCGCCACTCGCGCAGCCGGAAGCGGTTGCGCTCTTCCGCGAGCGGGCGCGCGACCTGCGCCAGGAGATCGGCGCGACGAGCACCGTCGCGGAACTGTGCGAACGGCTGGACTGCCTCCCGCTCGCCGTCGAGCTCGCCGCGGCGCGGACGAAGCTGCTCGCGCCCGACGCCCTCCTCGAGCGGCTCGGCAACCGGCTCGACGCGCTCAAGGGCACGCGCGACGCGGAGGAGCGGCACGCCACGCTGCGGGCGACGATCGCCTGGTCCTTCGACCTGCTCGACGAAGACGAGCGCCGGCTGTTCACGCGGCTCGGCGTCTTCCGGGCAGGTTGCACGCTCGAGACGGCGGAGCTCGTCGCGGACGCGGAGCTCGACACGCTTGCCTCGCTGCTCGACAAGAGCCTGCTCCGCCGCCGCACCGGCTCGCTCGGGGAAGAGCGGTACTGGATGCTCGAGACGATTCGCGAGTTCGCCCACGAGCAGCTCCACGCGTCGAGTGAGGCGGAGCAGGTGCAGCGCCGGCATGCCGACCGCATGCTCGCGATCGCACGCTCGGCGCACCTGAACGACGAGGACACCGAGTCGAACATCGTCGTCGCGCTCGCGGAGCGGGAGGACTTCCGCGCCGCGCTCGACTGGGCGCAGGAGAACGACGTCGAGCTCGGTGTCGAGATCGCGACGGAGCTGCAGAACTTCTGGAACGCCTCCGGCCCGGGTGAGGGGATGCGCCGTCTCGAACTCCTCCTCGACCGCGCGGACGCGATCTCACCCGCACTGCGGGCGCGGGCGCTGCGCGTCTATGCAGGGACGTGCGATCTCGCCGGCCACAGCGCGCGGGCCGAGCAGTTGTCGGAGGAGAGCCTTCGGCTCTCCCGGGAGCTCGGCGACGATCGGGGCGTTGCGATGGTCGAGCACATGCTGGCCGTGGCAGCGTGGCGGCGAGGAGACTGGAGCCGTGTGCGCGAGCTGACGCAGAGCTCGCTCGAGCTCGCCCGCACCCGGTTCCCGTTCCTCGAGACGGGCAACTACTGGCTGCTCGGCCAGCTCGCGCTCTCCGAGGGGGACGTCGAGGAGGCGATCGCGCTCACCCGCCGGAGCGCGGAGCTGGCGCAGGCCGCAGGCTGGGGCTGGTGGGAATCGGGCCAACACCACGAGCTGCTGATGCTCGAGCTGCGCCACGGCGACCTCGACGAAGCGGAGGCCGAGGGATTCGCTGCGCTGCGGATGGAGCGCGGCCAGGAGAACCGGCTGTGGGCGCTCTACACGGTGGCGGGCCTCGCCCAGGTCGCGCTCGCGCGGGGCGACCTCGAGCGGGCGGGTGTGCTGTGGGGCGCCGCCGAGGCCGAGGCGCGGTCCCTCCCACGCTGGCCCGACGAACGAGCCCGCCGCGCAGGTGCCTTGCTCGACGAGACGCAACAGGCGTTCCTCGATGCGCGCGCACGCGGGGAGGCGCTCGACCTGTGGGAGGCGGCGGCGATCGCGCTCGACGAGGATCGCCGGATCGCCGTCTGAAGCGGCGAGCCGGCGGACTCGCCTGGAGAGAGCAGCGGAGCGCAGCCTGCTCGCGGACTAGCGTGCCCGACGATGCCGCCGCTCTTCCACTTCGTCCCCTCGCCGATGGCCGGGACGGTCCTCTACCCGCTCAACGAGTTGAAGCAGCACGAGCCCGAGATCTGGCGGCGAGAGGTCGCGAAATACGACGGCCGCGAGCAGCTCCTGGAGATGCCGATCCCGCCGCTCGGCTGCCTGTGGAACGACGTGCTCCATCTCAGCATCGTCCACCCGAGGGAGATCGTGGCCGAGCTCGAGGCGGCCGGGGTCGAGCCGCTCCGGCGCCGCTTCTTCGAGTTCGACGCGGGAGTGTTCGATCCGGAGCGCACCGTGATCTTCCTGAACCGGCCGACCGACGTGGCGGCGCGGAGCGACGACTCGCAGTGGCTGCCGTTCGAATCGGCGAACCTCGACCGGCTCGTCGAGCTGACCGAGCCGACGCGCCGCTACTACCGCGAGTGCGCGATGCGCCGGGAGCGCCCCCGGCTCTTCGCCCACCTGCCGCACGTCTTCTACCGCGCCGCCCTCGAGACCCGAGCGTTGCCACAGCTCGAGGTGTGACCGAAGCCCGACGCGTCACGCGAGCGTCTCGACGAACATGCGGGCGTCCAGGATCGGCTCGAAGCCGAGCCGATCGAGGATCGGCCGCGATTGGCGGCCCGCCTGCACCGTCAGCACGGGCGTCCCTCGGCCGACGGCGTCCTCCCAGCGTGCCTGCACCAGGGCGCGGTAGACGCCCCGGCCCCGCGCGTCTTCGAGCACGCCGCCGCCGAACAGATTGACCGCGGCCGTTCCACCGACGGCGAACGCGGTACCGACCGGCCGCCCGTCGACGAAGGCGAGGTACTCGCGCGCGGAGTTGCCGGGGCTCGCGTAGTCGGCGTAGAGGCTCTGGTTCTCGTCCTCCGAGACGACCGGCAGGCCGAACGCCTGCTCGAGAATGAAGGCGGCGGCGGCGAAGTCCTCGAACGACTCGACGACACGAACCTCGACGCCCTCGACACGCCCGCCGACGGGCTCGTGGTCGAGCGCCATCGCGGTCTCGACCGACTCGAACCCGGGAGTGTCGCCCTGCACGATGCCGAGCGCCTCGAGCCCGGGGGCGAGATGGTCGTGCTGCGGGGCGATCCACCATGCGATCGCGGGGACGTTCGCGCCGCGGCCAGCGTCACGGGCCGCCCCGACCGCCCCCGGAAGGTCGTCGACGGTCGCGCCGAGCGGGATGACGATGGCTGCGATCGGCCAGTTGCTCGTGACGACAGCGACCCCGCGCAGGTCGACCCGCCGGAAGAGCACGCCGAGGTCGAGCTCGACGAAGGGGTTCACGGCGATCGCGCGCGCGTCGGCGGGGATCATTGTCGGCCGATCCTATGCCTCGCCGATGCGAGAATCACGTCCATGCCGGAGGCACAACTGCAGGACTTCGGATCGGGCCTGACGCCCGTTTCCCAGGGCTGGTTCGTCGTCAACGTGCGCGACGCCGAGTGGTGGTCGTCATCGACCCGGGGGGCGAGATGCGCTTTCGAGAACGAATACGGCGAGCCGCCCGTCGAATTCGCCCAGCTTGGAATCAACGTCACCGTCCTGGAGCCCGGGCAGTGGGTCCTCTACCACGCCGAGGCGAACCAGGAGGCGTTCCTCGTCCTGTCCGGGGAGTGCGCGCTGCTCGTCGAGAACGAGGAGCGACGGTTGGGCCCCTGGGACTTCTTCCACGCTCCTCCGTGGACCGAGCACGGCTTCGTGGGTGCGGGAGAAGAGCCTTGTGTGATCGTGATGATCGGGTCGCGCTTCGGCCCGGAGGTGCGTTACCCGGTGTCGGAGCTCGCCGCGCGCCACGGCGCGAGCGTGGCCGAGGAGACCTCCGACTGGAGGCAGGCGTACGCGACGCTGGAGCGCTTCAGGCGAGAGCGGCCGCCGAGCTGGGCTCGTTTGCCCTGGGTGTAGATCCTTGCGGCCCTTCGGACGCGGCTGCGTAAGCTGCGCCGGTGTTCGTGAACTTCATCCTGGTGATCGTGCTGATCGCGCTCGTCGGGCTGGGAGCGTGGTTCGTCATTCGTGCGGTCGGAGGCGGGAAGCGCCGTCGGCGCTGAGCGAGGACCGAACGCTCGTCGGTCCCCCCTGAGGGCTCGAGAGCTCGAACGTTCCGCCGAGCGCCTCGACCCGATCGGCGAGCCCGCGCAGTCCACGCTCCGTCATCGCCCCGCCGACGCCGTCGTCGACGATCTCGAGCTCGAGCCGGCCGTCGGCTCGACCGGCGCGCCCGCTTCGTCGGCTGTTTCGGACCCGTCCGCCTGGGTCAGTAGCGTCGCGGCATGCGCCTGATCGTCGCCCGCTGCGAGGTCACGTATACCGGCCGGCTGAACGCCTACCTCCCGGAGTCGACGCGTCTGCTGATGCTGAAGGACGACGGCTCGGTGCTCGTTCACGCGGACGCGGGCGGCTACAAGCCGCTGAACTGGATGACGCCGCCGACGGTGCTCGAGCAGGGCGGCGAGACGATCGTCGTCCGCAAGCGCGCGGGCCGGTCCGAGGATCGCCTCGAGATCAAGCTGGTCGAGGTGCTCTCGGACGTGACGCACGACATGGGCGAGGCAGCGGGTCTGCAGAAGGACGGCGTCGAGCGCGATCTGCAGCTGCTGCTCGCCGCGCAGCCGGAGCAGATCGAGCCCGGGCTGCGGCTCGTCAAGCGCGAGTGGCCGACCGAGGTCGGGCCGGTCGACCTGATGTGCCGCGGCACCGACGACGGCTGGGTGGCGGTCGAGATCAAGCGGATCGGGACGATCGACGCGGTCGAGCAGCTCTCGCGCTACCTCGACTGCATCCGCGTCGACCCCGCGCGGGCCGCGTGCCGCGGCATCCTCGTCGCGCAGTCGATCAAGCCGCAGGCGGTCGCGCTCGCCGAGAGCCGCGAGCTCGACTGCGTCGAAGTCGACCTCGAGCTGCTGCGCGGCGAGCGCGAGGCCGAGCTCACGCTGTTCGCGGTCTGACCCACATCCGTAACCCTCACCAGGAGACACGGACACCCCCAATTGCAGGGGCGTTACAGAGTTGTAACCCTCTCCTGGTGACGAGACACGTCCCGCGCAGCCGCGTCGAGAATCAGCGCACGACGAAGGTGCTGCCGCCGAGCAGCGCGCCGTAGCGCGACGCGCTCCGCGGGCCGACACCCGGCCACACGTACCAGTGGTACGTGCCGGGCGCGAGCTTGTAGGTCTTCCCGGCGTACGACCAGTGACTCTTGACCTCGAGCGTCGAGGTGAGCGGCCACGTGCTGAGGACCTTCTTGCCGCCGCGGAAGAGCTGCACGTTGTAGTAGCGCGCGCCCTTCGAGGCCACCCACGCGAGCTTCACGGCGCCCGCCCCCACCTTCGCGCCCGGCGCCGGCGCGTAGAGCGCCCGCGGCGTCGCGGTCACCGACACCGTCGCCGTGTTCCCGGCGGCGTCCTTGCTCGTCAGCGTGTAGCGGTACGCGACGCCCACGCGCAGGTTCTTGTCCTGGAACGCGCTGCCGTTCCCCTGGTAGACGACCGACGGCTTGGCCGATGCACGACCCGGCCGCCGCACGATCTCGACCGTCTTCAGGTCGGCCGGCCGCTTCCAGCTGAGCGTCGCGCTCCGGTCGCCCACCGCCGCCGCGACCTTGGCGAGCCGCGGCCCCGAGCCGTCGTAGCGGACGTCCACGCTCCCGGTGCCCGTGTTGCCGGCCTTGTCCTTGCACGTCCCGGTCACCTTCTCGTCGGAGCCGTCCGGGCCCTTGAACGTCTCGGGCGCCGAGCAGGACGCGATCCCCGACACCGAGTCCGTCCCGCTGAACTTCGCCACCACCGGCTTCGTGTACCAGCCGTTCGCATCCGGCTTGCGCGCCAGGTCGACCGACACCTTCGGCCCGGTCGAGTCGTAGTGGATCGTCGCCGTCGCCGAGCCCTTGTTGCCGGCCTGGTCGGTGCACGTTCCGCTGACGGCGGCCGACGCGCTGTCCGGGCCCGAGTAGGTGGCCGGGGCGGAGCACGACGCGATGCCGGAGAGCGAATCGGTCCCGGTGAAGTTGACCTGCACCGCGTGCGAGTACCAGCCGTCGCCGTCGGCCGCGCGCGCGGGCGACGCCGTCACGGCCGGCGGCGTCGAGTCGTACTTGATCTGGAACGCGCCCGGGCTGCTGGTGTTGCCGGCGTTGTCCTTGCAGGTGCCGCTCACGGTCGCAGTCGCGGAGTCGGGGCCGCTGTAGCCGACGCTCGTGCACGAGGCGATGCCGGATCCCGAGTCGGAGCCGACGAACGTGATCGTGACCGGGTGGTTGTACCAGCCGTTCGAGTCGGCCGGCCGGTCGACGGACGCGGAGGTGACGGTCGGCGGCGTCGAGTCGATCTTGAACTGCAGCGACAGCTGCCAGTTACCGCCCTGGTTGTCGGTCGCTGTGCAGTTGAGGCTGTCGCTGCTCGTGTTGAACGTCTTCGCGACCGGGCAGTCGGAGTTGGTCACGGTGCTATCGACGCTGATGTGCACCGTGACCGGGGTCGTGTACCAGCCGTTGTCGCCAGGTGTTCCGGCCGTGATCGTGTAGCTGATCGGCGAGCCGGCGCCGCCGGCCGAGGGCGCGACTACGACCGCGAGCGCAAGCACGAGCCCGACCGCGAGCCGTCTCACGAGGCGTCCGCCCGGTTCCAGACCGCGACGAGCCGCGCGCCCGAGCCGGCGGTCACGGCCGCGAGCAGGAGCGCGAACACGGCCAGCAGCACGTCGAGATGGTGTGGCGTGGCGCGAATCGGATCGGCCGCAGCCAGTGCGGGCAGCGTGATGTGCGGGAGAAGGAAGCTCGCCGAGTGCGTTGCCACCGGCCGGTGCACCGCGCGACGGGCGGCGGTGTGCTTCACCTTCGGCCGCGCGACCGTGGCCGGCTTCGGGGTCGCCGGGGTGGCAGCAGGCGCGACGTACGTAGAGCGCGGAGCCGCCGGCCGGCTCGTCACCGGTGTCACGGTGTGCATGACGGTGCCGGGCACCGGGTCGGGGGCGAGGCCGCTGCTCTGGGCCGGCGGCGACGCCGGCGCCCGGTCGGGCTCCGGCCCGGCAGCCGCGGCGGCCGGCGCTACGACAAGCACGGCCGCCACCGCGATCAGCGGTGCGGATTGCCGCAGGAGCTCACGTCCAGGCCGCCCCCTCATTCCAACCTCGCTCTTTGCGACTTTCCCGTGCCCGCTCAGCCTACTCTTCACCTCCATTGCCGCCAAGGCCGGCGGTGGGGAGGGCCGAAACCCTCCCCACGCGCGACAGCCGCATCAGGTCAGCTGCGATGCCGACTGATCCGGGGCCATGACCGGTCCGGCGCCCCAGCTCCCTGCGGAGCCACCGGGGTTCTGCGGGCCGGTCGACTCGCCGTCACGGCTCCACTTGCCGCCACGATCGGGCGACCAGACGGAGACGGGCGACGAGCTGTTCTTCGGGTCGAGCTGGAAGGCGCCCGACCCGGCGAGACCGAACTGCGCGGTCCACGCCTTCTGGCCGCTTGCCTGGATCGGCAGCGTGTTGCACTCGCAACCGCCGTACTGGCCACCGATCCCCCGGATCGGCGGCGAGCTGCATCCGCAGCTGCTGGACTTCCCACCGATTCCCTGGTTCGCGTGCTGCCGCGTCCCGGCGAGATTGCCGGCGTTGGCCGCCGACGACGCGCTGTTCGTCTGGGACACGGACCCGCCGCCGCCCGGGCTCCACACCCGGACCGGCGTCGAGCTGTTCGAAGCGCCGAACTGCGCGGCGAGCGACCCGGCGGCGGCACCCTGAAGCGTGCCTGCCTCCTGGCCGAGCGCCTGGACGCGCAGCCCACCGCCGCCGTTCGCGTTCTGCGAAGCGTGCTGGCCGGTGTATGCCGCGTTCCCCGCGTTCGCCTTCGAATCGACGGAGTTCGTCTGCGTCAGGTTCCCGTCGGTCCCCGGGCTCCCGATGCGCACCGGCGAGGCAGTGTTGCCCGACCCGCCGTCGCTACCACCACATCCGCAGCGGGACGGCTCGCCGTCGCCGAACTGCTGGATCGCACCCGACAATGCCAGAGCGCCCTGCGCGGTCTCCGCCTGCTGATCCGCTGCCTGGATGCCGGTACCACCACAACCACACGACGAACCGCTGTTCTGGTTCGCCCGCTGATCGGTCTTCGCGGCGTTGCCCGCGTTGGCCTGCGAGCTGACGGTGTTGGACTGCGTCACGTTGCCGTCGTTCCCGCCGCTGTTGATGCGGATCGGGTAGTTGGCGTTCGACGCGCCCTTCTGGATCGCCGCGGAACCGGCGACCGCCGTCTGCTGCGTGGAGGCGTCCTGGCCGACTGCCTGGACGCCGAGGGCCGGAGAGCTCGCGGGCGCGGCGGCCGAGTTCGCCGCGGGGTCGCTCGTCTCGGGCTGGTCGCCCGCCTGCGGCGCGATGGCCGCCTGCGGCTGCGAGGCCTGCGACACGGGGATCGTGTTGCAACCACACTGAGAGGCCGCCTGGCCCTGCGACGCGTGCTGCTCCGTCGAGGCAGCGTTGCCGGCGTTGGCGGCCGAGGTCACCGAGTTGGTCTGGGTGACGTTTCCATCGTTGCCAGGGCTGTTGATCCGGATCGAGACGTTCTCGTTGCTCGGATCGACCTGGACGGCCTTCGAGGCCGCGAGCGCGCTCTGCGCCGTGCCGGCCTGCTGGTCGACGCTCTGCACGCCGCCGTTCGAGCCGCCACATCCGCAGGACGAGCCCTGCGACTGGTTCGAGCCCTGCTGGGTTCCTGCAGCGTTCCCGGAGTTCGCACCCGAGCCCGCGGTGTTCGACTGCGAGGTCGCGGGCGCCGCCGGAGCGGGCGTCGTCGACGGCTGCGCGTCGGGCTGCGATGCGGGCTGAGTTGCGGGCTGGGACGAGGGCTGCGGCGACCAGGGGTTCGCACCCCGGGTCGGGACCGGCGGGTTGAACGGCCACAGCGGGCCACCGGCGCCCGACGACTGGTTCGCCGTCTGGCTGGTGCCCGCGATGTTGCCGGCGTTCGCCGTCGAGCCGACGCTGTTGGTCTGCGTCACGTCGCCGTCGTCGCCCGGGCTGTTGATCCGGATCGAGACGTTGACGTTCTGCGGCTGAACCTGCTGTGCGCTCGACAGCGCCCCGGCTTGCTGGGCGGTCGTCGCCGACTGCGTCGCCGACTGAGTCGGCGGCGGCGCACCGTCGGCGAGGGCGACGGCAGCCGAGCTCAAACACACGGCTGACGCCATCCCAAGCGCAACGATCAACTTGCGCATTCCTATCCTCCTTCGATTCGATCGGTTGTTGCGGCAGCGGTCGTCACCGCGGCCGGTGCGGTCTCGGCGCGTGACGCGCCTCAGCCGGGCCGATCGATTCGCTTGTCGCTCTCACGACGCCGCAGCGGGACCGACGTGATGCGTGCGGCGGTCGTGGGAGCACGGGCCGCTGCGACACCGAACGCCGTCACGGAGGCGGAGACCGTGAAGCTGCCGGTGCCGTGCGCACCCGAGGAGGAAAAGGTGAGAGCCGAGGGAGGCGGCGCCTCGGGCGGTGAACGCCCGGGCGGCTCGGGGATCAGCGGCGCCGGAGCGCTCCCCGCGTCTGCGTCGTGCCGCGCCGGCTGCTTCGTCCGTCGCGGTTTGTTCTCGTGCGCGATCTGGGTTGCGGGCCGCCCGCGCGCGAGTCCCGTCACTGTGACCCCCAGCGACGGGAGCTCGCGCGCCCTCCCGCGGACGGATGCTGCGGCGGCTCTCCGCGGATAGGGCTCGGGCGACTTGCAGCTCGCAGCGGGCGAGCATGCCTCTGAATGGTTGTGAAGCTGTTTCTTCGGCGCACTATCGGGCGATACCACCGGGTGTTTCGCCGTAATACCACTCGAAATACTCGCCGGTGTTTTTGCGGATGGCGCTCCGCCCGGCACGGCGCCGGCCGGCACCGGCGCGGTACCGCCGCCAGCGGGCTCCCCGGCAAGGGACTGCGGCGTACCCGCCGGGGAGCCTGGCGTGGGAGGAAGCGGTGGCGGCACCGGCGATACCGAGGGTGGTATCACCGGTGAAACCGGCGATACTGCACCGGTTTCGGGCACGATCGGCACCGGCGGCGCCGGCGGGACCACCGGCGTCGACGCCGAGACTGCAGCCGCCGCAATCGCTGCACCGTCGACGGGCACCACGATCGGGTCGTCAGCCAGCGCCCTGGGCGCTGCGACGGCCGCGGCGAGGACCGCGCCGATGATGACAGCCTGACGGCGTGAGCTCGATGTGCCGCGCATCCAACAAGTCATCTACCCGAAGCTTGCGACGTCTATGCAAAAAATTCTCTCGTGAATCTTTCGGAAATCGATCCGAACCATTACCATCGAGTCATGGCGGCCGTCTCAGCTGCGTGGAGCGACCAGACGAGACGGCAGCTGATCGAGGCGCACCTTCCCCTCGCCCATGACGTCGCGGGTCGCTTCAGCCAGTCGGGCGAGCCGCGGGAGGATCTCGAGCAGGTCGGGGCGCTCGCACTCGTGCGCGCGATCGACCGCCGCGATCCCGCCCGGCTCGCGACGCTCACCGCATACCTCGCCCGCTGTGTCGAGGGCGAGGTCCGCCGCCACTTGCGTGACCGGGCCGCCGTCGTTCGCGTGCCCCGCCGCGTTCAGGCCGAGGAGGCGCGCGCGCGGAGGGAGGCGGCCGGCGCAACGACCCGCCCGGATCCGCGCGCCGCGACCGCCCGGCGGCCTCTCGAGCTGCTCGAGGGAGACAGCACCTCCGACGGCCTCGAGCTCGATGAGGTCACCCTCGCCCGGACGCTCGTCAGCCGCGCCTCGCGGTCGCTCGACACCCGCGAGCGGCAGATCGTGCTGCTGCGCTTCTTCTGCGACTGCACCCAGGCCGAGGTCGCTTCAACCCTCGGAATCTCGCAATCCCAGGTCTCGCGCGTCCTCGCCTCGGCGATGGCCAAGATGCGCCGGCGGCTGGAAGTGGAGGGGTCAAGCAGCTACGCTCGGTGAAGATGGCGACCCCAGCACGTCAGGTGCCACGCGGGAAGCTGCGCCGGAGCGCCGAGTCGATGGCGCAGGCCGACGCCTCGCACAGCGGGAGGCTCCTGCTGCGCATGCCGAAGGGCCTCCATGCGTCGCTGGCCGAGCGGGCGGACGCCGAGAACGTGAGCCTGAACCAGCTGATCGTCGGCCTCCTGACGAACGGCCTCGCCCGCGAGGACGGCACCGCTCCGTCGCAGGAGCGGGTCCCGCGCGCGCTGCACCGCGCGCTGATCATGAATGCGGTCGTGGTCGCGTTCGCGGCGCTGGCGTGCATCGCGATCCTGCTCGTCGCCTGGCACTAGCCGGCTAGGGCAGCACCGCCGCCTTGAGCAGGTCGCGCGGCGGGTCGGCGAAGAGCGCCGGCAGCTCGGCCAGCAGCACGCGGTGCGTTACGAGCGTGTCCCACGGGTAGGCGCCGCTCGCGAGAAAGGCGAGCGCTGCTCGCACGGTCGCGGGTGTGTGGTGGAACGAGCCCAGGAGCGTCAGCTCCTCGTAGTGGAGGCGGTAGGCGTCGACGGGCGGCCGTGCGTCGCGCGGGAGGCCGCCGAACAGCACGACCCTGCCTCCGGCACGGACGAGCTCGACGGCGTCGGTCCAGGCCTGCTCGCTGCCGGCCGCCTCGATCACGATGTCGGCGCCGCGGCCGTCGCCGAGCTGGGCGCCGAACGAGTCGGCCATGACGCGGCGCTCGTCGCGCCCGCCGACGATCACCGGCCAGCCACCGGCGTCGGCGACGCAGGCGGACAGCATCAGCGCGATCGGGCCGGCGCCGAGAATCGCGACCGTCTCCCCCACGCCGACCTGCGCGCGCTCGACGCCGCGGAGACAGCAGGCGAGCGGCTCGACCATCGCCGCCACCTCGGGGGCGACGCCGGGCGGCACGGCGTGGAGGTTGACCGCGGCGATTCGCTCCGGCACGACGATCCAGTCGGCGTAGGCGCCGGCGAGGAAGACGAGCTCCCGGCACTGCTCGCCGAGCGCGCAGCCCGCGCACGTGCCACACGGCGCGCTGTTGGCTGCGACGACGCGACGGCCGTCGGCGATCCCGCAGAACTCGTGCCCGAACGGCGCAGGCGACTCGGTGGCGAGCACCGGGTGGCCGCGACGGAACGTCTTCAGGTCGGTCCCGTCGGTGAGCGCAACCTCCACCTGCACGAGCACCTCGCCCGGCCCCGGCTCGGGCTTCGGAACGTCCTCGATGCGCAGGTCGCCGGGCGCGTAGAGCACCGCCGCTTTCACGGCGCGAACGCGACCTTCAGCGCGCCGCCCGATCGATAGCGCTCGACGCCCTCGGCGAACCGGTCGAGCGGGAGCACGTCGACCGGCGGGAGCGTGAGCGACGGCAGCAGCTCGACCGCCGTGGTGAAGTGCTCGGGCAGCGCCGAGCGCGATCCGACGAGGCGCAGCTCGCTCCGGTAGACCGCGTCGAGCGACGCCGGGGCCGGCGAGGCAAAGACGAGCAGCGTGCCGCCCGGCGCGAGGTGCCCGAGTGCGTCTTCGAGGCCGCCGTGAGCGGTCAGCACCGCCGCACCGGCCTCGACGCCGTTCACCGCCGCGCCGAGGCCGAAGGCGCGCGCCAGGCGGTCGTCGCGCGGGTCCGAGGCGAAGACGTCGTCCCCCCGGCGCAGAAGGACCTGGATCCACAGCTGGCCGATCGCGCCGCAGCCGACGACGTGCACCGTGCCCCGCGGCACGCGGTCCGCCGCGCGCAGGATGCAGGCGAGCGGCTCGACCCAGATCCCGTCGAGCTCTTCGAGCCCGGCGGGGAGCGGAACGACGTGGGAGGCGCGAAGCCGCTCCGCGAAGCCGCCCGGATCGATGCGGAGCCGGCCGAACTCCGCGCAGGTCGATCCGTGCCCGGCGCGGCAGCGCCCGCAGCGCCCGCACGGGACGCGGTGCATCACGGTGACGGGCGTGCCGTCTTCGAGCTCTCCGGCCACCTCGTGGCCGAGCACCACCCCCGCCCGCCCGGCTTCGCCGAGCTTCTCGACGTCGGAGCCGCACAGGCCGCACGCCTTGACGTGGACGAGCCGGCCGTCGCCGGTCGGCTCGGGGCGCTCCCCCGGCCGGGCCGTCCCGTCGGCGTCGAGGACGACCGCGCGCACCGCCGCATCGTACGGCGGTGCGCGCGTTCGGCCGTCGTCAGTCGCTCAGGTTGACCGGGAACGAGACGAGCCGGCGGGTCGAGATGCCGCCGAGCAGGTTCTCGCCTGACTTGCGTGCACGGACGAAGACGGCCAGCAGCTGCTGGCGCGACGAGGCCGGGAAGTGCGCCGCACGCTGGAACGTCAGCGTCGCCCAGCCGTCGGAGCCGGTGGCCACCTCGGTGGGGACGTTGAACTGCTCGAACGGAACGGCCGTCGCGTAGACGAGCGCGCCCTGCACCGGGCGGCCGCTACAAGCCGAGACGTGGAACTTCATCGTCACGGTGGCGGCCGAGCGCCCGATCACCGTCGGCGAGACCTGCTGGCCGTCGATATTGAGCCGGGCCGGGGCCGTGACAGCCGACACGTCGAGCGTGCCGGTGCCGCTCGTCGGGCAGCCGTTGCTGGTCGGCGGCGGCGGCGAGCCCACGACGGCCGTCGGCACCGAGGTCGCCGAATTCGAGCCGTCGGTGTTCTCGGCCGTCACACGCACGCGCAGCGTGTTGCCGGCGTCGACCGACTTGAGGACGTAGGTCTTGTCGTTCGACCCACTGATCGTCGAGCAGCTGTTCCCGTTCGTGTCACAACGACGCCACGCATACGTGTACGTGATCGGCGTTGCGCCGTTCCACTTGCCGACATCGGCGGTCAGGGTCTGACCGACGGTGGCCGTGCCCGAGATCGTCGGCAGCGACTGGTTCGTCGGAGGGCTCGCGGCCTGCGAGAGACCTGCGACCACGAGAGCTGCGACGGCACCTGCTGCGATCAGCGTCAGGATCGACGCGGTCTTCCTTCTCATCGCGTTCTCCTTTCCTTTGTCGCCAAGACGCTTCCCGCAGCCGTGGAAGAAGCGATGAAAGCTGTGTGAGCGTGCGGTAAAACCGGGTGCGCGAAAACTGGCGTAGAGTTGCGACATGGCGGTGAAGCTCCACCGGTGCGGCAATCTCTGGGTGAAGCTGGACGGCCATCCGTGCTGGCGCGTGCAGAAGGCGCTCGACGAGCGGAGGGTCGAATACGAGGTCGTCACCGGCCCGTGGTGGCCGGCCAGCCGCGTCGAGCTCGAGCGTCTGAGCGGGCAGCGCAAGTACCCCGTGATCGAGTTCGAGGACGGCACCTCCTACCGCGCCGACTCCAAGGAGATGGCGGATCGGATCCGCAGCGGCACGCTGCTCGAGGGCCGCGGCGGCGCATCGGCGTCTGCCGACGGCCCCGGCTAAACTGTTTCCGACCTCGCGGGGCTATAGCTCAGTTGGGAGAGCGCCTGGATCGCACCCAGGAGGTCGGCGGTTCGAGCCCGCCTAGCTCCATCAGTGTTCAAGCCGTTTCTGCCGCGACCCGCGGCTAGACGGCTCTGTGGCGTCCAATACCCAGAGATGCGAGAGCGGCTCGTGACGTTGTTACGACGACCACCAAAATCTCGCCGACGCGGCCAAACTCGGCGGACGAGACGACCTCGCACCGGCCTGGCAGGCCAGTAACGCCGGCTCTCACAGAATCCTGAGCACAGGGGCGGGCGATGTCCGGTGAGGCATAAAAGATCTGGGGCTCGTGTTCTTCTCACTCGCGAGCTGGGAGCTCGGGCTCATCATCCTCGCGATCGTCGGGGGCACCGCCGCCCTCGGGTTCGCGGCGGGGGTGTACCTCCGCGAGCACTCGGACACGTACCGCGAACCATTCGGCGTCCTGCAGGGGGCGCTGCTCGGGCTCGTGGCACTCCTTCTCGCGTTCGGGCTGTCGCTCGCCCTCGGCCGGTACGAAGACCGGCGAGCCGCCAGAGACGCCGTTGCAGGACTCCTTCCGCGGCGGTCGTGCGAGCCATCGAGGAGCTGCCCGGGA
>DATIXY010000004.1:0-42464 GCA_035518115.1 Gaiellaceae bacterium
GCGCAGGCGGTGATCGTGACGCCGAAGCTGACGTCGGTCAGCCAGCCGCTCGCCGAGCTCGGCCGGACGGGCGTCAGTCTCCTCACGCGGATCCTCGACGGCCAGCGGGTCGACGCGCTCCGCATGGAGCTGTCGACGAAGCTCGTCGTTCGCGACTCGACCGCGCCGCCCCCGGGCAAGTAACGGATGCGGCGCGTCGCGGTCGGCTTCGGTGCGGTCGCGGTTGCAGCGGTCGCCGCGACGCTCGCGCTCGGCGGCTCGCGCACGACCGGCGCCTACACGGTCGATCGGCTCGTCTCCGACGGCGGTGTTCCGGCCGCGGCGCACGACCGGGACCTCGTGAACGCGTGGGGGCTCGCTGCCGAGCCGGGAGGCGCGTGGTGGACCGCGAACGAGGCGAACGACTCGAGCACGCTTTACTCCGCGCAGGGCCGCAAGCAGCTGCTGACGGTGACGGTGCCGGGCGGCCCGACAGGGATCGCCTACAACGCCGGCCAGGGCTTCCGCATCTCCGCGAATGGGACGTCGGCGCCCGCGCGCTTCGTCTTCGCATGCGAGGACGGAACCCTCCGTGCGTGGAGCCCCGTCGTCCCGCGCGGCTGGTCGACGAAGTCCGAGGTCGCCGTCGACCTCGGCGCGCAGGCCTCCGTGTTCCGCGGCCTCGCGATCGCCGGCAACCGCCTGTACGCGACCGACTTCCACAACGCCCGCGTGGACGTGTTCGACTCGCACTGGCGGCAGCTGAAGGTACCCGGCGCATTCACCGACCCGCGCGTCCCGGCGTGGTTTGCCCCCTTCGGGATCGCGGTGCTCGACGGCCACGTGTTCGTGACCTACATCGGCCGAGCTCCGGTCGACGGGAACGACGCGCCGACCGGCGGGTACGTGGACGAGTTCGATCTCAACGGCAAGCTCGTCCAGCGGATCGCGGCGATGGGCCCGCTCAACGCACCTTGGGGCCTCGCGCTTGCGCCGACGGGGTTCGGCCGTTACGGGGGCGACCTACTCGTCGGCGACTTCGGCGACGGCAAGATCAACGCATTCCGGCGCACCGGTGGCGGGTGGAGCTTGGAGGGACCGCTCGAGGGCCGGAACGGCAAGCCGATCGTGCTCAGCGGCCTCTGGGCGCTCGCGTTCGGCCGGGGAGGGGCGACGGGCGGGCCCGACCGGCTCTTCTTCTCCTCCGGCCCTCACGCCTGGCGCGGGCCGACCGAGCTCGGTGTGCACGGCCTGCTCGGCTCGATCGCGCCCGCGTAGAGGTTCCGCCAACGCGGAGCCGGCGCCTCGCGGCGCCGGCTCCGTTCCCTGGCTGGACGTGCTGATTCAGTGTGCGAGCGCGCGTCCGTGCTGGCGCCGGCTCACCGCGACTGCTGCCGCGACGATGAGCAGGACGCCGAGCAGCGCGCCCCCGGCCATCAGGACGGTGTTCCAGTCGGTGCCCGAGCTCGACCCGGCCGACTGGGAGGCGGAGATCGTTCCGATCCCGCGGAAGCCCACGCGGTCGTCCGGCCGCACGGCCGTCGGCTGCGAGTGCGATACCGCAGCTCCGATGCCGAGCCTGCCGGCCCGATTGTCAGGCCGCACCGACGACTTCGCAGCGGTGGCGTTCATCGCCTTGATGAATGCCTCGTGCCGGTCGACGGCCCGCGTGAACACATCGGACGGCTGAGCAGTCGAGGTGCCGTTGAAGCTCTGCTCGGCATCCGCGGCATGGCTCAGCGAGCCGGTGTACAGGCCCTGCTCGGCCCCGACGCCGTGGCTCAGGTACGGAATCACGAGCGGCGTCTTCGCCGAGGTCGTCTCCGCCGAGACGGCGAGCGCGCTCGAGTTCTGATCGACCGTGAATGCGACGGCCGACTGAACGATGAACCCTGCGAGCACGACGGCCAGGAGACCCGTGAGCATGCGCTTCGGTTTGCAGACGTGGTGCATTTCACCCTCCTCTTTCTCCTCTGGGGCCCGTCGGGCCCGACACCGAGGAGAGCGCCGGGGACGGCGCGAGATACATCTGCGTTTTGCGTCCTTCGTGGTTCAGCCGGCGCCGAGGCAGAGGAAGCCGGCGAGCGCGCTTCGGTCGGCGCGCAGTCCGGCCTGCGCCTGCGCAAGTGCGGCGGCCGGCGACGACCCTGCTGCGAGCCGCTCATGGAACGCGAGCATGAGCCGGCGCGCGGCTGCATCCGGAACGGGGACGACGCTGGCGACGATGGTGCGTGTGCCGGACGCGAGGAGCGCGGCCGAGAGGCCGAGCAGCTCGTCGCCGGGGTGGCGCTCGGAGAGTGCGACGTCGCACGCGGACAGCACGAGCAGGTCGGGTGCGCGGCGCAGGCCCTGGATGTCGAGCGCGGTCAGTGGTCCGTCGGCGAGCTCGAGCGACGAGAAGAGCGGACTGTCGGAGCGGAAGCGGCCGTGGCACGCGACGTGCGCGAGCGACGCGCCGTCGAGCGCGGCGAGCGTCGCCTCGACAGTTGCCTCCTCGCCTGTGAGGACGGTCGCTCCGGGAACGAGCTCGCTCACGCCGCGGATCTCGGCCCGCGCGTGCCGGAGCCCGGGGCCCGCGACGAGCGCCGCCGTTCGCCGCCGCTGCTTCGGCCGCTGCGCCAGGTCGAGCCACGTCGACAGCGAGGGCGCGACGGTGACCGCGCGGCCGCGCAGCGACGGCAGCGCGCCCCAAGGCACGGCGTGCAACGGCCCCGTCGGCACGATCACGAGCGGCGCGGTCCCGGTCACGTCGCGCAGCGGGGCGAGGAGCTTCTGGTCGATTGACGCCGCCGCGTCCAGAGCGTTGGCCAGCGTCGTCGTCCGGGTCGTGCCCTCGAGCCCGCCGCGTGCAAGTCGCCGGAGTGCGAAGCGGAGCCACTCGAGGTCGTCCGAGACGGTGACCTGGCCGAGGTCGTGCACTCGAAGCGTGCCCTGCGCGAGGGTCAGCGCGTGGTGCCTGCCGTCGAGCTCGATGTACTCGACGAGGACGCGCCCCCCGAGCCTCTCCACGACCTCGGGGACCCTCGGCGTCGTCGTTCGGGAGGAAGCATCCGATCGCACGAGGCGCGAACGAGTGCGAATCGTCTCCTCGAGCGCAGCCTGGCGTCCGAGCAGCGCTGCAACGGGACGTCCGCGGCCCTCCGCCTCGCGAATCCGGCGGCTGAGAGCGCGAAGCTCAGCCTGCGCGGTACGGAGCTGCCGATCTGCCGGCGGCCGAACGCCCGGAAAGCGCAGCGCGCTCGCCCGGAGCCGCTCCGCCCACGCGAGGATTCTCGCCGGGTCCCGCGAGCCCAATGCGATCGAGAGCCCGGTGCGGGCGAGGTCGACGCCGAACACGCCGGTCGTCGCTCGGATCTCGAACGACCCCAGCGCCGCCCGGTAGCTCTCGAGCAGATCGAGACCGGCGCGGAGGCGCCGTTCGGCACGTGCCGGGTCGCCGTCGTGCAACAGCAAGAGCGCTTCGACGTGACGGAGCTCCACCCGGTCGATGACCGTTCCTCTCCGCTCGAGTGGCCGGAGAGCTTCGAGCTCACGACGGAGGATCGAGATGGACCCGTTGAGCGCCGCAGCGCGTGCGACGAGCAATCGGCCGCGAAGCGCGTCGAAGGTCCATCCCCGCTCTGCGAGCTCCACGGCGGCGGCGAGTCCCGAGCGGATCGCCGAGCTCGTCACCGCGCCGCGTGAGACGTCGGCCGCGAGCACGACGAGCTGGGCCGCCGCGGCGAACGCGGGCTGGTGTCGCGCCGCGAAGGATCGCCTCGCACCCGCAGCGATCGTCGTCGCAGTGTCGGGATCACCCGCGGCGAGCGCCAGGCGGGCTGCGTCGAGCCGCGCCTTGTTGTCGCGGTGACCGCTGCGCGCGAGGACCTCCTCGAAGCGCGCCAGGTCTGCCCGGGCTTCGGGAAGGAGCCGGAGCCGAAGCAAAGCCTCCGCCCGGTTCAGATGAAGCCAGCAGATCATGAAGTCCGACAGCGATGCCGTGTCGATCGCTTCGAGCTCGACGAGCGACCGAAGCGGGTCCCCTGCGAGCGACGGCAGAAGCCCGAGCTCGATCGACGCTTCGGCGGCCGCGACGTCGTATCCGAGCGAGGAGTAGAGAACGCGCGCGCGCTCGAGCTCCTTGCGAGCGGCGGTATGGTCGCCGATCTCGGCGAGCACGACTCCGCGGTTGAAAGAGAGACGCGCCTCCCAGACCGTGTCGCCGCGCCTCCTCAGCGCAGTCAAAGCCCGCTCCGAGGCAGGGAGCGCCTCGGCGGTCCGGTCGGCCAGGTGGTAGACGACGACGCGGAAGACCTCGCTTCGAGCGAGGTCGACGCCTCGCAAACCGGCCCGGGCGCTTTCGATCTCCCGAACGGCCCCGACCGGGTCCCCGCGGTACGCCATGTGGCGGGCCACGTTGCGCCTAACTCGGGCGGCCCGGTCGTCGTCCTGGTTCCGCTCCGCCGTGCGCATCGCGGCTCTCATCGTTCTCAGGGCACGGGGGTCACCGAGGTCGGCCTGGGCCCAGCCGAGGGCGTGAAGCGCCGCCGCCCGTGCTGTCGGGTCGCGTTGAGCGCGCGCCATCGCGAGCGCCTCCTCCGCGAGATTGCGCGCGCCGAGCGGATTGGTCTGGACGAGCGCGTACGCGCGCTCGGCGAGCTTCAGCGCTTCCGGCTGGTGAGCCGGAGTCATATGCTCGCGGTTGTATCACGACCCGGGGTCGCCAATTCTTCATCCGGACGGAGGTACCGGAAGGGAGGATTTCCAATGAGCGGGAACGAACCGAACGGCCGCCTCATCAGAGCGCCGGGTTTCACCCAGCGCCTGATGGATCATCCCCGGATCGGCTACTACATCTATCCCGACGGTCTCTGTGGGCTGGTGACCCGGGACCCCGACGACTGCCCGACGATCGCGGTCGCCTACGTCGTCGACCAGCTACTCGTGACCGCCAAGCTCGCCGAGCACCCGAAGTTCAGCAAGGAGCTCGCAAAGGTCGCCGGCCCGACCGGCGTGCACATCTTCGATCCGGAGACGAGCGGCGTCGCCCACGAGGACAACGTCGAGATCTTCGTGCTCCATGATGGAGGGAAGGCCGGCAAGCATTCGCATGGCGGCGTGCCCGAGGCGGTCTGGAAGTTGCGCACGACGCTGCCGACCGGGATGGAGCCGCAGATGGTGGCGCCGAATCACGTCCTCGTCCCGCCTGGCAGGACCCACGAATGTCCGTACGGCGCCCCGAGGCCGTACGGCTCCCTCACGCTGCCTGCACGTGCCTACCCTTCGATCGAGGTCGTGGTGATCGACTCGGGCTTCATCATGCAGAGCCCGATCTCGCTCGCCGTCACGAACGTGAGCTTCGGCGAATGGCTCGCGAGGCTGCCGGCTGCGGCCGTTTATGACTGGGAGCCCGGCACCGAGGCTCCTCCCGGCATCACGACGCCGCTCGACCAGAACGGCGACAACAAGTTGGACGCCCTTGCAGGTCACGCGAACTTCGTCGCCGGCGTCGTTGCGCGGTCGTGCGAGCAGGCCGAGCTCACTGTCGAGAGCCTCAACTCCTCCGTCATCGACAGCGACACGAGTATCCCCGGGTTCGTGACCGAGGCGGAGGTCGCCCGCTGCTGGTGGGAGCATCGAGATGCGCCCGTTGTCAACGTCGGCTACGCGTTCGCCACGCTCCCGAACCAGGCGTTGAACATCGAGGACGATCCGAGCGTCGTGAACGGGCCGCCGAGCTGGTCGTTTCAGGTCGTGATGGACGCGGTCGGCGACACCGAGGAGCACATGGTCGTGGCGCCTGCCGGGAATCAGAACTGCACGGTCCGCCAGTATCCGGCAGCGTTCTCCTTGACCTACAGCAACGTGGCCGGTGTGGGGTCCGTGGACGAGAACGGTGATCCGTCCTCGTTCTCCAACCACGGCTCCTGGGTCAACTGCTGTACCGGCGGAGAGAACGTGGCCTCCACGTTCGTCGACTACTGGGACGGTGAGACCGAGGACGGTGATCCGACCGCATTCGTGCCCGAGGAGAACTGGCCCCACCCCGACAAGCTCTTCTCAGGCTGGGCGCTCTGGAGCGGGACGTCCTTCGCCGCGCCGAGAGTCACGGCAGCGATCGCCGAAGCTGTGGCCTCCGGCACGGCGACCAACCCCTTGGACGCCTGGACGCAGCTCATCCAGGGTGGACCGACACCGGGACTCGACATGGGCACGCGGCTCGACGGGCTTCCACCGGTGTCGCCGTAGTGGTCAGTCCTGCGGCGTCACCGGGCGAGCTCCTGCGGAAGGCGGCGGCCGGCGATCAGTTCGCGTGGAACGCGATCGTCGACCGCTTCTCGGGGCTCGTCTGGGCGACCGCGCGGGCGCACCGTCTCTCACGCGACGACGCGGCAGACGTCGCGCAGACGACCTGGCTCCGTCTGGTCGAGCACCTCGACCGGATCCGCGATCCGGAGCGGCTCGGTGCGTGGCTCGCGACGACCGCCCGGCACGAGTCGCTGCGGATGATCCGCCGCGGCGGGCGCGAGCAGGCGACCGACGAAGCCGATCTGTTCGAGGTTCCGGACGACGACGCCGTCGACCGCCTGCTGCTCGAGCAGGAGCGGGACGGGAAGCTCTGGCGGGCCTTCGCGGCGCTTTCCGACCGGTGCAAGACGCTGCTCCGGATCCTGATGGCCGACGAGCCGCCGAGCTACGAGGAGGTCGGCGCGGCGCTCGGGATGCCGGTCGGCGCCATCGGCCCCACGCGAATGCGCTGCCTCGACCGCCTGCGCCGCACGGCCGGCGTCTCGGAGCTCGGCGCATGATGATGTATCAGGCCCCGCCTCTCGGGGCTCTCTTCCACGAGGCCGCTCACACATGACCAACCACCCCACCAACTCAGAGGCCGAGGACGACCCCTTGCTCGCCGAGCTCAGGCGGCTGGCAGGAGCAGTCGATCCTGTCCCGGATCAGGTCACCGCGTACGCGAGGGCCGCGCTCGGCTGGCGCCGGATCGACGCCGAGCTGGCGGAGCTGCTCGTCGACTCGCAGCTCGAGACCGCATCGACGACGCGCTCGGTCTCCGCGTCGGAGCGGACGCTCACCTTCCGGGCGAGCGATCTCGACATCGACGTCGAGCTCTCGCTCGGTGCCGAGGGGATCGTCCTGCTGGGTCAGCTCGCACCCGCAGGCGCTGCGGAGGTCGAGGCGCAGCGCGACGACGGATCGACCGTCGCGTCGGCCGCCGTCGACGAGCTCGGACGCTTCCGTCTCGCGCTCGAGCCCGGGATGCGGATCAGGCTCGTCGTGCGCCGCGAGGCGCCGGCGCCGCCGGTCGAGACGAGCTGGATCGACGTCTAGCCCGATCCGGGCGGCCGGCTCGAGGCTGGTCCCCGGCACGAGGGTGCCCGGTCGTCGGCCTACACTTACCTCTGTTACAGAGCTATTATCCGGCGGGATGCCGACCGTCACCCCGATCGAGACCCAGCGCTCCGTCGCCGAGGAGCTGCTGGGCGCGCTCTCGGCGATCCGGCGCGCGGCGCGGCGTTCGAGCGGCCGGCCGGCCGAGTTCGCGGCGCTGACGACCGCGCAGCTCGAGCTCGCGCGCCTCGTCCGCCGCAGTCCCGGGATCTCGATTGCCGGGGCCGCGGAGGCGATGCGCCTCGCCCCGAACACCGTGAGCACGCTCGTCGGCGACCTCTCCGCCGCCGGCCTGCTCGTGCGCAGCACCGATCCTTCCGACCGGCGCGTTGCCCGGCTCGAGCTCACCGGGTCGTGGAAGCGCAAGATCGACGCGTGGCGCGACCGGCGTGTCTCCGCGGTCGACGACGCGATCCGCCGGCTCTCCGCCGACGAGCGCCGCCGGCTCGAGCGTGCGTTGCCGTCGCTGCAGGCCCTCGCCGGGGAGCTCGAGACATGAGCGTCTTGCCCGCGGTCGACGTCCAGGGCCTTCGGCACCGGTTCGGCGATCACGTCGCCGTCGACGGGGTCGACCTCCGCGTCATGCCCGGCGAGGTGTTCGGCCTGCTCGGCCCGAACGGCGCCGGGAAGACGACGACGATCCGCGTGCTCAACACGCTGCTCCCGGTGCAGGAGGGCGACGTCTCCATCTTCGGCCTCGACGTCCGGCGCGAGCAGACCGCCGTTCGCCGGCTGCTCGGCTACGTGCCGCAGCAGCTCTCGATCGAGGCCGCGCTGACGGGACGCGAGAACGTCGCGTGGTTCGCGCGCCTGTTCGACGTCCCCCGCCGCGAACGCCGCGAGCGGGTCGACGACTCGCTCGCCGCGATGGGGCTCCTGGATGCGGCCGACCGGCTCGCCGGCACCTATTCCGGCGGCATGGTTCGCCGGCTCGAGCTCGCCCAGGCGCTCGTCAACCGGCCCGCGCTGCTCGTGCTCGACGAGCCGACCGTCGGCCTCGACCCCGTCGCCCGCGGCGGTGTGTGGGAGCGCGTCGAAGAGCTGCGCCTCGCGACCGGCATGACGGTCCTCGTCACGACGCACTACATGGAGGAAGCGGATGCGATGTGCGACCGCGTGGCGATGATGCACCTGGGAACGATTCGCGCCGTCGGCCGCCCCGACGAGCTGCGCCGGGCGCTCGGACCGGGCGCGACCCTCGAGGACGTGTTCAGGCGCGAGACCGGCAACACCCTCGACGGGGAAGAGATCGGAAAGGGGGGCCTGCGTGAGATCCGCCGTACTCGCCGGACTGCCGGCCGCGTCGGCTGAGCGGCCGCCCGCGCCGCCGCTGTGGCGCACGTTCCCGAGCCGCACTTTGACGTTCTGCCTGGTCGAGCTGCAGAAGCTCAGCCACGACCGCACCGAGCTCTTCACGCGCGCCGTCCAGCCGGTGCTCTGGCTGCTGATCTTCGGCGAGACGTTCAACCGCATCCATGCGATCCCGACCGGAAGCACGTCCTACCTCGACTTCCTTGCGCCGGGGATCATCGCCCAGTCCGGGATGTTCGTCGCGATCTTCTACGGCATCCAGATCATCTGGGAGCGCGACGCGGGCGTCCTCAACAAGCTGCTCGTGACGCCCACACCGCGTGCGGCGCTGATTCTCGGCAAGTCGTTCTCGGCCGGGATCCGCGCGCTCGCCCAGGTGGTCGTCGTGCTCGTCTTGTCGGTGATCCTCGGCGTTGCGCTGACGACGAATCCGCTCAACATTCTCGGGACCTTCGTGGTCGTGATGCTCGGCTCGGCGTTCTTTGCCTGCCTGTCGATGACGATCGCGGGGATCGTGCTGAAGCGCGACCGGCTGATGGGGATCGGCCAGATGATCACCATGCCGCTGTTCTTCGCATCGAACGCGCTCTACCCGATTGCCGTCATGCCCGCGTGGCTGCGCGCGCTCGCGTACGTCAACCCGCTCTCCTACGAGGTCGACGCACTGCGCGGGATGCTGATCGGCACGCCGTCGCACCTCCCGCTCGACTTCGCAGTGCTGCTCGTCGCCGTCACCGTCGGCGTGACGGCCGCGTCGTCGCTCGTCGGCCGCCTCGCGCGCTAGCCGGCGAGACCGCCGAACACCGCGAACCGGTTGCTCGGCGTGAACTCCCAGGCGACGCCGCTGCCGGGCTCGGTGTGGACGACCGCACCCTCCGGCAGCTCCTGTTCGAGCTGCGCCGCGAGCTCGTTCGCCTCGTCCTCGTCGTTCACCCCGATCAGGACGAACTTCCAGCGGCGCACGACCGGCTGTCCGTTTTGCTCGGCCCGGTCGGCGAACTCGACCGCCTCGTGGTGCGACCGGAACTCGACGCGCACGTCCCAGTCCGCGATGCCCGTCGCCTCGGAGTCGGCTTCCTCGTCCGCCTCGCGGCGCTCGTGCTCGGCCTCGTGCTCCGCGCCGGTCGACGGCAGCGCGACTCGCGCGTCCTCCCACCGCTCTTCCTCGGGGTGCCAGCGGTCGAGCTGGGAGTCCACCTCGAGCCCGTGCTCGGCTGCGAGCTCGCCGACGACCTTCTCGGCCGCCTCGGCGCTCCAGCGCGTGTCGGCGTAGACGATCACGCGGTCGTCGGCGGCGCTGACCGCGACCCGCTCGCCGGCCGGCACCTCGAGCTCGTGGTCGGCCCGGTGGTCGTGCAGCACCTGCAGCAGCGGCGCGACGCCTGTGGCGTCCGGGAGCGTGACGGTGACGCGCCAGTCCTCGGCCATGGCGGAAGTCTGCCCGAAGCTCCAGTAGGTTGTCGCTAGGCGAATTCGAGGAGGGGACACGCATGGCGGAGATCAGCGATCGCGACCAGAAGCAGATCGAGAGCGCGAACAGCTCGGGACGGACGCCGGCCGTTTTCATCCACGGCCTCTGGCTGCTCGCCGGGAGCTGGGAGAACTGGCTGCCGGTCTTCGAAGAGGCGGGCTACGCCCCGATCGCGGCCAGCTGGCCGGACGACCCCGCCAGCGTCGAAGAGGCGAAAGCGAACCCCGAGGTCTTCGCCGGCAAATCGGTCGCGCAGGTCGCCGACTACCACGCCGAGCTGATCCTTGGGCTGAGCAAGAAGCCGGTCGTGATCGGGCACTCGTTCGGCGGGCTGCTGACCGAGATCGTCGTCGGCCGCGGGCTCGCCTCCGCCTCGGTCGCGATCAGCCCGGCGCCGTTCCGCGGCGTGCTACCGGTGCCGCTCTCGGCGGTGCGGTCGTCCTCGCCGGTGCTCATCAACCCGCTCAACTACAACCGCTCGGTGCCACTGACGTTCGAGCAGTTCCGCTACGCCTTCGCGAACGCGGTCGGCGAGTTCGAGGCGAAGGAGCTGTACGAGAAGTACTCGGTCGCCGGGCCGGGCCTGCCGATCTTCGAGGCCGTGTCCGCGAACCTCAACCCGTGGAGCGGGCTCAAGGTCGACACGAAGAACCCCGACCGCGGGCCGCTGCTGCTCCTCGGTGGCGAGCGGGACCACACGGTGCCGTGGGCGATCACGCACGCGTCGTACAAGAAGCAGCGTGCAAACCCCGGCGTAACCGAGGTCAACGAGATGAAGGGGCGCGGCCATTCGCTGACGATCGACAGCGGCTGGCGCGAGGTCGCTGACACGGCGCTCGCCTTCCTCGCACGGTTCCAGACCTGACCCGGGCGATATCTGTGTGACTCGGCCGGCAACGGTAGTTGGCGGTGGGCTAGAGTAGCGCTCGTCTGCTCAACGATGCATAGGCGTTGCAGGTGCAGACCTGCGACTCTCTCATTCGAACAGGAGCTCACCCGCGTGTCTGCCTCCATCACTCGAGGACAACTCTTCTCCCGGGGCGCCAAGAGCGGCGCGGTGCTCCTGGTCGGCGGTTCGGTTCTGGGGCAGTTCGTCGACACCGCCGCGGCGAGCCCGCTGTCGACGACGGATCTCGCGTATGCGCGCCTGCTGGTCGGCGCAGAACTGCTCGCGTCGGATTTCTACTCGCAGGGGGTGGCCGCGTCGAACAGCGGGCCGGTCGTCGACGGGTATCTCCATCGCGCGCTCGCCAACGAACAGGAGCACTACCAGTCGGTGGCGGGAATCCTCGCCGGGGCGGGCATGACGCCCGCAGTGTCCGGGGACATCGACTTCAGCTACCCGGCGGGGACCTTCGCGAGCCAGGGGTCGATCGTCAAGTTCGCGCGGCAGCTCGAGGAGTTGCTGCTCGGCGCCTACCTCGGCGCGATCGCGGGCATCCAGGCCGACGCCTTGAAGGCCGGGCTCGCCCAGATCGCGGCGTGCGAAGCCCAGCACGCCTCGTACTTCACTGCGGCCGGAGGCTCCAAGGCATTCAAGAGCTCGTTCCCGCCGCCGCTCACGATCGATCAGGCCTCGGACGCGCTCGACGCGTTCACGGCATAGAAAGGGGGAACGTTGCGGTTCTCGCGGATCATCTCACTGCTCGCGGTCGTCGCCCTCGTCGCGGCGCTCACCGTGGCCGGAGCGCAGGCCAACTCGAGCAAGACTGCGGCAGGGCTCACCATCTTCGCGGGCTCGTCGATGACGACCGTTCTCCCGGAGATCGATTCCGGCAACACCTATTCGTTCGGAAGCTCGACGACGCTCGCCACGCAGATCAGGAACGGGGCTCCGGCCGACGTCCTCATGTCGGCGAACACGACCGTGCCCGCGTCCCTCTACGCGGCGGGCGTGGTCGAGAAGCCCGTCAACTTCATCCGGAACACGCTCGCGATCGTCGTCCCGAAGTCGAACCCGGCGGGGATCAAGTCGATCTACGACCTGACCAAGCCCGGGGTCGAGATCGACGAGGCCGCGTCCACGGTCCCGGTCGGGAGCTACACCGTGCAGGTGCTGAATCAGATGGGGATCAACGACGCCATCCAGGCGAACGTCGTCAGCAAGGAGACCTCCGACGCCAACGTCGTGGCAAAGGTCGCACTCGGTCAGGTGGATGCCGGATTCGTCTACCTCTCGGACTATGTGATCGATCCGACTCACCTGACGCTGATCAAGGTTCCCGCGTGGGCTCAGCCGAAAATCACCTATGCGATGGCGATCGTGACCAAGAGCCCGAACCAGGCCGCGGCGCAGGCATGGATGAACAAGGTTCTGAGCCCGGCGGGCCAGGCGATCTTCGTCAAGGACGGCTTCCTGCCGATCGCTGCGGCTGTCCCGACGGTCACGAAGATCTCACCGGCGCGGGCGAAGGTCGGCGGGACGGTGACGCTCACGGGCACGAACTTCACCGGGACGACGTCCGTCACGATCCAGGGCGTCGCAGCGAAGTTCAAGGTCGTCTCCGCGACGAAGCTGACGCTGACGGTGCCGGCGAAAGCGAAGTCGGGGACGATCACCGTCACCAACCCGTCCGGGACGGCGACGTCGAAGCGGCTCAGGATCACCTAGGGCTGGAACAAGCTCGCATATAGGACTTGCATAGGTAGTAGACTGCCTCCCGTCCCAGACGTCGACGGAAGGAGGGGAGGCAGTTGCCGCGGGAGTACTACAGCGCCGGCGAAGCGGCGAAGACGCTCGGAATCAGCATCGACACGCTCCGCCGGTGGGACCGGCGGGGCCGGATCAAGACCGAGCGCGACGAGAGCAACCGCCGGATCGTGGCCGCCACCGAGATCGAGCGCCTACGCGGCGAGTCGGGCGGCGCCCACCTCAGTGCCCGCAACCGCTTCAACGGCGTCGTCACCGACGTGAAGATCGACGGTCTCATCGCTCAGGTCGAGATGGTCGTCTCCGAGCCCGTCCGGCTTACCGCGCTCGTCACCCGCGACGCGGTCGAAGAGCTCGATCTCCGACCCGGGATGTCGGCGACGGCGATCGTGAAGTCGACGTCGGTGATGGTCCAGCACTAGGGCGAAGCGAGATGTCCTGGAGGCGAGCACTCACCCGCGGCGTCCTCGCCGCGCTGTACTTCCTCGCGATCGTCGTGACGATGGCGTTCCTCGTCCTGCCGGTGGTCGCGATCTTCGCGCACGTTCCACTCGGCCGCCTGTTGCGTCAGTTGTCGAATCCGATCGTCACGGATGCGCTGATCGTGAGCTTCAAGACGGTCGCGATCTCGCAGGTCGTGATCCTGCTGTTCGGCACGCCGACCGCGTACTTCCTCGCCTCGCGGCGATTTCGCGGGCGGCCGCTGCTGGTGACGTTCGTCGAGCTGCCGATCGTGCTGCCGCCCGCCGTCGCCGGCATCGGCTTGATCGTCGCGTTCGGGCGCTTCGGGCTGCTCGGCTCGACGTTCGACTTCCTCGGTATCGACGTCTCGTTCAACCAGACCGCGGTCGTCCTCGCGATCACGTTCGTCTCCGGCCCCTTCTACGTGCGGCAGGCGATCGCCTCGTTCGACGCAGTCGACCGGAGGTTGATCGCCGCGTCGCGCACGCTCGGCGCGGGGCCGACGCGGACGTTCTTCAAGGTGACGTTGCCGCTCGCGCGCGGCGGTCTGACCGCAGGTGAGGCGATCAGCCTGGCGCGCGGGCTGGGCGAGTTCGGGGCGACGATCATGTTCGCGGGCAGCCTCCAGGGCGTCACACAGACCTTGCCGCTCGCCGTCTACGAGACCTTCGAGGCCCAGAACGGGCTGGACGTCGCGCTCGCGATCAGCGCAGTGCTGGTGATCGTCAGCCTCGCGATCCTGCTCGCACTCAAGGGCAGTGGCCTCTGGGAGCGATCGCGGCCGGCGGTGACGGCCATCGCGCAGCCGGAGGCGAATTGACGGGATGGCGACGCTCTCGACGGCCTTCACGTTGCCCTTGCGGTCGTTCGTGCTCGACGTCTCCATCGACGTCGGCGGCACGGTCGCGCTGGTCGGGCCTTCGGGCGCCGGCAAGACGTCGGTGCTCGGCGCCGTGGCCGGACTGGTCCAGCCCTCGTCCGGCCGGATCGCGCTCGACGCGGACGCCTGGTTCGACTCGGCGCAGGGACTCTTCCTCCAGCCGGACGAACGCCGTGTCGGGCTCGTCTTCCAGGAGTACGCCCTCTTCCCGCACATGAACGTCCGCGAGAACGTCGCCTTCGGCGGCAAGAACCGTGCCGACGAGTATCTCGAGCGCTTCAGGATCTCCCACCTGGCCGGGGCGCGGCCGACCGAGCTCTCCGGGGGTGAGCGCCAGCGGGTCGCGCTCGCGCGGGCGCTCGCACGGGATCCGGGCGTGCTCCTCCTCGATGAGCCGCTGTCCGCGCTCGACGCGAATACCCGGGCAGCGGTTCGAGGCGAGCTGCAGGAGCTCCTGCGCGAGTTCGACCTGCCGACGCTGCTCGTGACCCACGACTTCGAGGATGCGGCGGCGCTCGCCGAGCGGGTGAGCGTGATCGTCGACGGGCGGCTGCGTCAATCCGGGACGGCATCCGAGCTCGTCGCGATGCCGGCAGATGCCTTCGTCGCGTCGTTTACGGGCGCCAACCTCCTGCACGGCGTCGCAGAGCCGTCGGCAAACGGCTCGACGCGGGTGCACCTCGACGACGGGACGGTCGTGACGACCGCCGACGCAGCCGGAGGCGCAGTTACCCTCGCGGTCTATCCGTGGGACATCACAGTCGGTATGGCGCCCCCTTCCGATTCGGCGATGAACGTGATCGGAGGGCCGGTGCGGAGCGTTGCCGAGTTCGGTAACCGCGTCCGTGTCGCGATCGGCCCGGTGACGGCGGAGATCACGGGCGAGTCGCTCACACGGATCGGATTGCGTCCGGGCGCGGTTGCCTATGCCTCGTTCAAGGCGACAGGCACACGCGTCGTCGCGGAGGCCGACCGGTGACCGTGCTCGAGCTCGCGCGGACGATCGTCGAGGAGTGCTGGGCGGACGAGGCCGGCCTCGACCGCATGGAGTCGCTCGTCGCCGCCGGCTACGTCCATCACAGCGCGTTCGGCGACGTGCCGTTCGCCGGCTTCCGGGAGGGGATCGCGTGGGTCGACGGCGTGTTCGCCGAGCGTTCGTACCGCGTCGAGCACATCGTGGCCGAAGGCGACCTGGCGGCCGTCTACCTCACGTGGTCGGCGACGCGCCGGGCTGACGGGTCGGCCGTGTCGGGCCGCGGTGCCTACCACCTTCGCGTCACCGGCGGCCGCGTCGCCGAGGACTGGGACGTCTTCTTTCCGATGAGCTGAAGCCGTTCGAGCGGCGACGGCCGCCGCAATTGGGATGCCAGCACCCCTGCCAAGAGACAGGCGGTCACGGTACGCGCGCTGCCGGAGCGGTCCTAGTCTCGATCCGGAGTCGCGATCGCGCGACTCCGGAAGCGAAAGGAGCATTCGATGAGGAGGAGGATGCTGCTTGCCGTCGCCATGATCGCGGCCCTCGCAGGGCTCGCAGGGGCGACGACGCGAAGCGCAGGCGCCGCTCTACCGCCCGGCAACGCGGTGGAGCAGTGGAACAAGATCGCCGAGGACACGGTCGTGGGCTCGGGTGCATTCCAGGCCGAGGGCTTCATCTACATGGCGTACGAGGCGCAAGCGGTGTACGGCGCGCTGACGTCGACTCCGAGCTTCGGCGGGAGTTACGACGACGCGGCCGTGATCCAGGCGGCGTACCAGACGCTGTCGTACTACTTCCCGACACAGGCGTCGGCGCTCAACGCGCTGCGACAGCAGGCGATGGCGGCGGTTCCGAACAGCCTGTCGAAGTATCTCGGGACGTTCTACGGGTCGGTGGCCGCGAGCCGCGTGATCGTGAGCCGGATGAACGACGGGAGGGTGACGCCGATCGGTTCGACGTCGTCGTTCCCGACGTTGCCGCCCGGCCCCGGCGTCTACCGTCTGACGCCGCCGACCTACCTTGCGCCGCAAACGCCGTGGGTCGGTTCGATGAGGCCGTTCATCATGCAGCGGCCGGATCAGTTCCTGCCGCCGCCTCCGCCGTCGCTGTCGAGCCCGCAGTGGGTTGCGGCCTTCAACGAGGTGAAGCAGGACGGCTCGAGCACGAATCCCAACACGATCGAGACGAACATCGCGAAGTTCTGGACGGCGAACGTGATCCGCCAGTACAACGAGCTCGCTCGTGACGTCGCGACGTCGAACGCGCTCGGGGACGGCCCGAGTGCTCGGCTCATGGCGATGGTGGACGTGACCGCCGCCGACGCCGGCATCGCGATGATGAACGCCAAGTACCACTATCTGTTCTGGAGGCCGGTGACGGCCATCGACCCGACGTCGGTCACGAACGACGGCTTCGGGCCGGTCCCGGGGTTCGACGACGGGAATCCGGCGACGGTCGAGCAGTCGGGGTGGCGCCCGCTTCTCGCGACACCGAACCATCCCGAGTACCCGTCGGCCCACGCGACGTTCACGGCAGCGATCACCGAGGTGCTCGCGAACTTCCTGGGCACGGGCAACATCAACGTCGATGTCCACGGCTTCGATCCGGCAGGGCCTGCGGGCAACCTGAACGCCGTGCATCATTTCGCGACCGCCACCGATCTGCGGAACGAGGTCGTGAATGCACGCGTGTGGGGCGGCCTGCACTACCGGTTCTCCGGCCAGGCCGGGCTTGCGCTCGGCGTGCAGGTCGCGGATTACGACCTGAGCCACGGCTTCGGGCAGCCGGCTCCCTGGTGAGCAGTGCAGCTCGGGGGCGCCGGTCGCCGGCGCCCCCGAGCTGTCAGAGTTGAGGGCGTGGCGACGATGGCCGACCTCGACGAGCTGGCGCTGGCGATGCCTCTGGCCACGAAGGAGATCTCGAACGACGGCCGGCCGTCGTACCTCATGCACGGGAAGGTGTTCTGCTTCCACCGGAGCCGGCGCCCGGACGCGATCGACGAGGCGACGGGGGAGCGGATGGACGACGTCCTGATGTTCCGCGTCGCCGACCAGGACGAGAAGGAGCTGCTGCTCGGCGGCCGTCCGGACGTCTTCTTCACCACCCCGCACTTCAACGGGTACCCGGCCGTGCTGACGAGCATCCCCAGGCTGGCGCTCCTCGACCGCGAGGAGCTGCGCGATCTCGTCGTCGACGCGTGGCTGACCCGCGCGCAGAAGCGCGTCGCGAGGGCGTGGCTCGCCGAGCACGAGCCCGACGCGTAGTTCCGGTGCGGCGGGAGTACTCCTACACGGACGGGATCGATCCGCGCACCGGAGAGCTCGATGCCGGGCTGTTCTTCATCGCGTTCCAGCGCGATCCCGAGACCGGCTTCGTCGCGGTCCAGCGGCGGCTCGCAGCCGGCGAGGCGCTCGGGGAGTACATCGTCCACACCGGAAGCGCGGTCTTCGCCGTCCCGCCGGGCGCCCGGCCGGGCGCGTTCGTCGGTGAGGGCCTCTTCACCTGACGCGCTCGTCTACCGTACCTCCGGTTTGCGCCGGAAGCTCGGGGTCGGATGGGTCGCAGCGTCGGCGGCGTTCGCGCTGCTCGCCGTCTGCTGCCTGTCCGCGGCCGGAGCGACGGGCGCGGTCACCGGCTGGCCGACATTCGGTGCGAGCACGGCGCGGCTCGGTGAGACGGCGACACCGGCGCCCGCGTCACGCGTCGCCCGTCGTTTCGTCCTGCCGCTGTCGGGCCGCATCACCGCGCAGGTGCTGAACGACGGGAACCTCTTTGTCGCCGCCAGCACGGGCGGAGACGTCGTCGCGTTCGACCGGAACGGGTTCGTGCTCTGGCGCGACCAGCTCGGTCAGCTCGCGAATAGCTGCCCGCAGCTCGACGGCTACGGCGTCGTCGGCACCGGCGTGATCGATCCGGCGTCGCGAACGTTCTACGTCGCCGATGCGTTCGGGCGGCTGCACGCCCTCGCGCTGGCGAACGGCGCCGAGCGCCCGGGCTGGCCGGTGCGCGTCTTCACCGACGTCGGCCGCCAGCTGAACTGGGGGGCGCTGACGCTCGCCGGCGGATCGGTGTACGTGCCGACCGCCGCCTACTGCGACGAGGCCGGAACCCCCGGCGGGGTGTACCGCGTCGATCTGGCGACGCGGGCGGTCACGCGCTGGCTCGCGGTGCCGCTCGACCAGGGCGGCGGCGGCGGGCCCTGGGGCTGGGGCGGGCTCGCCTACGACCCCACATCGGGGAGCCTCTTCGCCGGCTCGTCCGGCGCGTTCCAGGGCGGCCCGAACAGCGGGGCCGCGTACACCGAGACCGCGGGCTACGGCGACCGGCTGCTCGAGTTCGGCCCCGACCTGCAGGTGCGCTCGTCGAGCCACCCCGCCGGCCTGCCCGACCGGCAGGACCTCGACTTCGTCGGCTCGCCGCTGCTCGTGCCCGGCACGTCGTGCGGTCCGCTCGTCGTCGCGGCGACGAAGAACGACACCGTTTACGGCTGGCAGCAGGGCAACCTCACCCAGGGCTGGGTCTGGAAGGTGGCTGTCGAGCCCTACGCGATCGACGATCCGTTCGTCGCGCAGCTCGCGTGGTCGCCGGCGACATCGTCCGTGTACGCGGCCACCGGCACGGAGCTCGTCCGCATCAAGATCGGGGCCGGCTGCAAGGCGTCGGTGGCCTGGCGCCGGCAGCTCGGGACGCGGACCGAGAACGGGTCTCCGACCGTGGCCGGCAACACGGTCTGGTTCGCCGTCAACGGCAAGCAGACCACGCTCGACGCATACGACGCGACCACCGGCAGGCGGCTTCGGGCAGTGCCGCTCGGAGGCATCACGCTCGCGGCGCCGACGATCGTCGCCGCCCGCGTGATCGTCGGGACGTTCAGCGGCGTCGTCGAAGGCTTCGGCATGGGCGCCGAGCCGGTTCCCGCATCCGGCCCCGCCGGCTCGACGAGCTGGGCCGACGCGCGCCACGGGTGGCAGAGCCGCGCGAGCGGCGTGTACGCAACGGACGACGGCGGCAGCCGATGGAAAGCGATCTTGCCGCAGCCCGCGCTCGCCGTCCTGCGCCTCTCGGCCACGGCCGGCGTGGTCTCGACCGGGTTCGCACCGGGTGTCTGCATGTGCGCGACTCGCCAGCTGTGGACGACCGACGCGGGCCGCACCTGGCACGACACGAGGACGCTCAGCGGCTCGTTCGCCGCGGCCGGCGGCCGCGTCTACTTCTGGCTGAAGGGCAGTCTCCGGCTGCTCGCGCCGCTGCCCCTGCACGCGACCGGCGCTCGGCTCGGCGCGCGAACGATCGCGTCGGTCGGCGACGGGACGATCGTGTCGGCGATCCCCTTCCGCGGCGGTCTGGCGGCGCTCGTGTCGAACCGCGTCGACGGAGCGGGGTGGGACAACTCACCGCGTGTGATTGTCGTGCAAGGCGGCAGCGTGAAGACCGTCGCGCTTCCGAGCCGGCCGGGGACGCCGCTCGCGCAGACGATCAAGGCGTCCGGCGCGCGGCTCGTGGTGACGGCTGTCGATTCGGTCGCGCAGCCGGCGCACGCGATCACCTGGTCGTCGGCCGACGGCGGTCAGACCTGGTCGGCCGCCGGCTGACCGTCGCGCGCCGCTGCGAACGCGGCAAGCGTCCGCTCGACGTCGGCCTCGCTCGTCTGCCAGTTCGAGACCGAGATCCGGATCGCGCGGCGGTCGGTCCAGACGGTTCCACCCATCCACGCCTCGCCGCTCGCCTGCACGGCGGCGACCACCCGGTCGGTCGTCTCGTCGTCCTCGAACCGCAGCAGCACCTGGTTCAGCACGACCTCGTTCAGGACTTCGCAGCCCGGCAGCTCCGCCAGGCCGGCGGCGAGCGCCTGCGCGTTGGCGCAGCACCGCTCGACGAGGTCGGCCACGCCGCGACGCCCGAGTGCGCGCAGTGCGGCATAGACCGTGATCGCTCGGGCGCGGCGCGAGTGCTCGGGGTTCCAGTCGACCGGGTCGCGGGCCGCGTCGGGATCGGCGTGGATGAGGTAGGCAGAACGGATGCCGAGCGCTTCGCGGTGCGCCGAGGGATGCGCGCAGAACGCGATGCCGTTGTCGTACGGAACATTGAGCCACTTATGTGCGTCTGTTGCCCAGGAGTCGGCGCGCTCGACGCCGGTGGCGAGGTGCCGGTAGGAGGGTGACGCTGCGGCCCACAGCCCGAACGCGCCGTCCACGTGAAGCCACGCGCCTGTCTCGGAGGTCGCGTCGGCGATCGCGTTCAGATCGTCGCACGCGCCCGTGTTCACCTCGCCGAGCTGCGCCGACACGATCGTCGGGCCCTGCTCGCGTGCGAGCTCCTCGCGCAGCGCGTCGACCACCATGCGGCCCTGGCCGTCCGCGGGCACGACTCTCACCGAGCCGGTACCGAGCCCGAGGAAGCGAAGTGCGCGGTCGACCGTTCCGTGCCGCTTCGCGCCGGCGATCACGCGGATCGGCGGCGCTCCGGCGAGCCCGTCGCGCTCGACGTCGTGGCCCACCTGCGCGAGCACGTGGTTGCGCGCTGCGGCGAGCGCCGTCGAGTGCGCGACCTGGCAGCCGGTGACGAGCGCGAACGACGCGGTCTCCGGGATCCCGAGCAGCTCCTTGAGCCACCGTCCGGCGACCTCCTCGATCACGGTCGCAGCGGGGGTCGGAATCGCGAGCCCAGCGTTCTGATCCCACGCCGACGTGAGCCAATCCGCGGCGAGCGCGACCGGCAGGACGCCGCCGATCACGAACCCGAAGTAGCGGCCGCTCCCCATCTGCGCGAGGCCCGGCTCGGCGTCGCGGGCCAGCTCGGCGATCACCTGCGCGGCGTCGACGGGCTCGTCCGTGAGCGGCACGTCGAGCGTCGCACGGAGCTCTTCGATCGTCGCCGAGGGCGCAACGGCACGTCCCGGCACCGACTCGACGTATCGGATGCCGAGCGCGGCCGCCTCCTCGAGAAGCCCGCGCTCGTCCACGAGCCGAGTCTAGAGGAGCCGGTGTGGGCGACCCGTTCGTATGATCCTGATGGATGTCGTCGAGGCGCGGGCGGGCGTGTCTTGCTGCGGTCGCGGGCGCGATCGCGGTGCTCTGCTCGGTCGGGGCCGCGTCCGGACCCACGCGCGCGAAGCTCGCGCCGTGCTCGTTCGACACCACGTGGCTCTGCGGCTACGTGCGGGTGCCGGTCGACCGCGCCGGTCCGCAGCGCGGGACGATTGTGGTGGCGTACTACGTCTTACGCCACCACCCCGACACGAACGAGCTCCCGGTGTTCGTGACGCCGGGCGGGCCGGGGGAGAGCGGGTGGGACATCCACGGGTTCTTCGAGGGCACCGCGCTCGCCGCGCACCGGGACATCGTGGTCGTCGATCCGCGCGGGTCGGGGCGATCGCAGGCGATCGACTGCCCCGACCTTCAGAACGGGTGGCACGACGACGCGCAGTTCAGGACGGCGGTCGCGGCTTGCGGCAGGCAGCTAGGGCCCCTCGCGGACCGCTATGGGTCGGGTGACGTCGCGATGGACGTCGACGCGGTACGCCAGATGCTCGGATACGACACGATCGACTACTACGCGTTCTCGTACGGCACCGTCGCCGAACAGGCGTACGCGGCTCGCTTCCCGCAGCATCTGCACGCGCTGGCGATCGACGCCGGAATGCCGGTGACCGACCCCGGTCACGTGTGGACCTGGTCGTTCGGCGTCGCTCATGCGCTTCCCCGGATCGGCGCGCTGCTCTGCCGGCGGGCGCACTGCACCGGCAATGTCCCGCAGGCGATCGCGTACCTCGCAGCGCAGGTGCGCGCGCATCCGATCGTGAGGCAGCTGGGGGCGGCCAGAGTCGTCGTCGACGAGCCCGAGCTGATCAACATCCTCCGCTTCGGCGGCGACCAGGGCCGCATGCTGGAGCCGCAGACGATCGTCGCTGCCGCGGCGTCGCTCCTGCACGGCCATTCCGGCCTCCTGGTCAACCTGGGAATCGCGCATCCCCTCTGCTGCGACGACCAGGGAAGCGCAGCGCACTTCTCGCAGGGCGACAACCTCGCGGCTTTCTGCAACGACGTGGACTTCGTCTGGGACCGCTCCGACGCGATTCCGATCCGCCGGTTGAAGTACGACGCAGCGGTCGCGGCGCTTCCGAAGAGCGCAGCGGGCCCCTTCTCGGTCGCCGCGTGGAACGCCTTCAACCAGACCGACCTCTGCCTCGACTGGCCGCGGCCGCAACGCTTCGAGCCGGCCGTCCCGCGCGGCGCGAACCTGGCGAGCGTGCGGGCGATCATCTTCTCCGGCGACGTCGACGCGATCGTCCCGACGGAGATCACGCGGCAGCTGTTGAAGGTCTTCCCGCATGCGACCTTCGTGAACGTGGCGGGCGCGGCCCATCCCGCGATCGGCTGGCGGCGCGATTGCGTCCCGGCGATCGCCGTTCACTTTTTCGACACATTGGAGGCGGGCGACACTCGCTGCGCAGCGAAGCCTGCGTGAGTCGAGCGGCATAGAGTTCGGTCCATGCCTCTCAAGCATCCGAGCACACACGCCTCGCGGCCGGAGGAGATCTCCGTCGCCCCGGTCTTCACACTCGAAGGCCGGCGTCTCCCGCGCCACGAGCTGCCGGCGGAGGAGCTGCCGCCCGAGGTCGCCTATCAGATCATCCACGACGAGCTGATGCTCGACGGGAACGCGCGGCTCAACCTCGCCACGTTCGTGAGCACCTGGATGGAGCCGCAGGTCGAACGGCTGATGGCCGAGTGCTTCGACAAGAACATGATCGACAAGGATGAGTACCCGCAGACCGCGGACCTCGAGATGCGCTGCGTGAACATCCTCAGCAGGCTCTGGCATGCACCGAGCCCCGAGGTGGTGACGGGCTGCTCGACCACCGGGTCGAGCGAGGCGGCCATGCTCGGCGGGCTCGCGCTCAAGCGCCGCTGGCAGGCGCGACGGAAGGCGGAGGGCAAGCCGATCGACAAGCCGAACCTCGTGATGGGGATCAACGTGCAGGTCTGCTGGGAGAAGCTCGCCAACTACTGGGACGTGGAGATGCGGCTCGTCCCGATGGAAGGCGACCGCTACCACATGTCAGCGGAGGAGGCAGTCGCGCTCTGCGACGAGAACACCATCGGCGTAGTCGCCATCATGGGCTCCACCATGGACGGCAGCTACGAGCCGGTCGCAGCGATTTGCGCGGCGCTCGACGACCTGCAGGCGCGAACCGGGCTCGACATCCCCGTGCACGTCGACGGCGCGTCGGGCGCGTTCGTCGCGCCGTTCATCGACGAGGACCTCGTCTGGGACTTTCGCCTGCCCCGGGTGGCGTCGATCAACACGTCCGGCCACAAGTACGGGCTCGTCTACCCGGGAGTCGGCTGGATCGTCTGGCGCGATGCGGCGGCGCTGCCGGAGGATCTGATCTTCTGGGTGAACTACCTCGGCGACAACATGCCGACGTTCGCACTCAACTTCTCGCGGCCGGGCGCGCAGATCGTCGCGCAGTACTACAACTTCATCCGCCTCGGTTTCGCCGGCTACCGGAAGGTGCAGGCGTATTCCCGCGAGGTCGCGATGCGGCTGGCCGCGCAGATCGGCGAGATCGGCCCCTTCGAGCTGCTGACGAAAGGCGACGAGCTGCCGGTCTTCGCGTTCACGGTCAAGGACGGCATCGACAACTTCACCGTCTTCGACGTCTCGACCGCGCTCCGGGAGCGCGGCTGGCTCGTGCCCGCCTACACGTTCCCGAAGAACCGCACCGACCTCGCCGCGCTGCGCATCGTCGTCAAACAGGGCTTCTCCCACGACATGGCGGACATGCTCGTCGCGGATCTCGAGCGGCAGCTGCCGCGCCTGCAGGCCCAGTCGGCCCCCGTGCACGACAGCACGACGGCGTCGAGCTTCCACCACTGAGGTGATCGGCTCCGACCTCGCCGCGATCGTCATCGTCTCCGTGATGGCAGGGCTGGTGGTCGTGATCGTGATCGGCCTGCACATCTGGGGCGCGATCCAGGACGGCCGGGAGGAGGAGGAGATGCACGACCTCAGGCATCCACACGACTCGAACAACACCGAAAGGAGATGAGATGTGCCGCTGGCTCGCCTACTCGGGCTCGCCCGTCCTGATCGAGACGCTGCTCTACAAGCCGCAGCACTCGCTGATCGACCAGAGCCTTCACTCGCAGCTCGGCGCCGAGACGACGAACGGCGACGGGTTCGGGGTCGGCTGGTACGGCGTGGGCGACACGCCCGGGGTGTTCCACAGCGTCGAGCCGGCATGGAACGACCGGAACCTGCGCGAGATCTCGGCGCACATCAGGTCGCCGCTGGTCTTCGCGCACATCCGCGCGTCGTCGGGGTCGCCGATCCAGCAGAGCAACTGCCATCCGTTCCGTCACGGGCGCTGGCTCTGGATGCACAACGGCGTCATCGCCGACTTCAATGCGGTGAAGCGCGACCTCGCGCTCGCCGTCGACCCGTCGCTGTACCCGTCGATCGAGGGCTCGACCGACTCCGAGGTGTTCTTCTACCTCGCGCTGACGTTCGGGCTCGAGGACGATCCTCCGGCCGCGGTCGAGAAGGCGGTCGGCTTGATCGAGGAGACGGGCCGGAGGCACGGCGTCGAGCATCCGATGCAAATGACGGTCGCGACGAGCGACGGCACGAACCTCTGGGCGTTCCGCTACTCGAGCGAGCACAAGTCGCGCTCGCTGTTCTACTCGACCGACGTCGCGACCCTCCGCCTCGTGCACCCCGAGCTCGAGATCCTGGAAGGGCTCTCGGACGAGTCGAGGCTGATCGTCTCCGAGCCGCTGCGCGACCTGCCCGGCGCATGGAACGAGGTTCCCGAGTCGAGCTGGGGCGTCATCCGCGAGGGTCAGGACGAGCTGCGCACGTTCACGCCGCGGTCGCCCTGACGGCGGAGGACGAGCAGGTCGCCGACCTCTCGCACCGGCTGCCCGCCCGTGTCCTCGGCGGCCGCGCGCTCCATCGCGGCAAACCCGGCTTCGACTTCGTCCTCCGTGAGGAGCTCGAGGGTCGAGATCGCGCGGCAGCGAAGCCGTTCGAGATGCGCGCCCACGCTGGAGGCGACCTCGAACTCGACCGCGTCGAGTGCGACGAGCTCGAACCCCCGTCGGACGAACGGCGCGGTCGACTCCTCGTAGCTCGGGAACGTCGATCGCTCCACCTCGAGCGCGCGCGGGAAGTAGCGCCGCCAGGAGACGTCGCGCAGGCGGTCGCCGAACTGCGTCCGCATGCAGATCACGGCACCGGGCCTGAGAACGCGTGCCAGCTCGGAGGCGGCCGCGCCGCGGTCGCCGAAGTGGTGGTAGACGAAGAACAGGAACGCGAGGTCGCAGCTTCCATCCGGCAGCGGGATCTGCTCCGCACGCCCGTCGAGGTACGTGACGGCCGGGTGCGGGCTCGAACCGACGGCGACCCGGCGCATGTTCGCTGCCGGCTCGACGCCGTAGACCGGTCCGCCGAACCGCTCGGCGAGGCTCGGCGTGAAGCGGCCCGTTCCCGAGCCGAGGTCGAGCACCGCGAGCGGCCGGCGCGCGTCGGCGTAGCGCTCGACGGCGTCCATCCACGCGTCCATCGACGAGGGTGGGAGCGTCCGTCCCTCCCGGTAGCCCTTCCAGAGCCGGTCGTCGAAGTCGACGCTCATCGCCTGCCGATTGTGACGGCATCGACACGCCTGGCCGGCCGCTCGCCGTTCACCGGCTGGTGGCCGGCGAAGCTCGACTCGAGCACGCCCTCGCCGCCGGTCAGCTCCGGCAGCCGCCGCTGCAGCTCCTGCGCCGCAAGCGCGGGGAGGACGGCGTCGATCGTCGCGAGCTCTCCGTGCGGCACCGGGGCCTCGACCGACGCCCCGAGCCGGATCAACGCGGCCGAGACCGCTCCGACCGCGCGCAGCGGAACCTCGAGCCCGGCACGCACGACCGGCTCGCAGACCACGGTGCCGGCCCGCTCGAGCGCCTGTGCGAGCACGAGCGGTGTGAGCTTCCGGAAGTCCGCGGCGGTGCTCAGCGGCCCGCGCCGCGACGGAGGCCCGTCGGGGACGCTGTAGGCCGACCTCGTCATCGTCACCACGCAGTCGGTGACAGGCCAGCCCGAGCGGCCCGAGGCGAGGCTCTCGTGCACGTAGGCGGTCATCGCCTCGACGAAGTTCTCGCGCCGTTTGTAGACGTACAGCGGGATGCCGCCGTGGCCGACGTCGACGTTCACCTGGACGCCGGACTCGGGTGGCCCGGGCTCGACGCGGAGGCCGATCGTCGCGTTGTACGGATTCGACTCGGCATGCAGCACCTCGAGCGCCTCGCCGGGCCCGCTCGGGCGTTCGACGTAGAGCGGGGTCGTCTCGCTGAACGCGACGTCGATGCCGAAGTCGTCGGCGAGGGTCGCCTGGATCACCTCCTTCTGCACCTCGCCGTAGAGCGACACGGAAAGCTCGTGCCGGTCGTCGTCCTGGTGCACGTCGATCAGCGGGTCCTGCTCGGCCAGCTGCGCGAGCGCGACCCGTAGCCGGGCTCCATCGTCCGGGCTCAACGGCGCGACCGCCGCCTCGAGGGTCGGCGGCGGAAAGCGGTGGCCCGCTCGAGCGTCGGCGCGCTCGCCGATCGCATCGCCGATGCGCGCACCGGCGAGACCCCAGAGCTTCGCCACCGCCCCGGCTGCGACCGACGCGCGCCGGACGGCCGGACCGCGCTCGAACACCGCGAGCGCGGTCACCTTGTCCTCGAGACCGTCGCCGAGCTGCAGGCGCTCCCGCACGCTGATCGTCCCCGCGAACAGCCGGACGTACGCGATCTTCTCTCCGTTTCCGCCGCGCTCGATCTTGAAGACCGTCGCCGAGACGGGAGCGCCGGGATCGCCTGTCGCGACCGGCAGCAGCTCGGGGATCGCCGTCATCAGGTGCCGGACTCCGGTGCCCGTGATCGCGGCGCCGAAGAACACGGGATGCACGAGCGCGCGGCGCGTCTGCGCGGCGAGCGCCTCACCCAATGCGCCGTCGCGGAGGTCGAGCACGCCTTCGACGAACGCCGACATGATCTCCTCGTCGTGCTCGGCCAGCACTTCTGCCACTCGCCCGCCGAACGCCTCGTCACCGGGCTCGAACGACGCGGAGCCCGCCGAGCGCGTGCCGAGGCCGAAGGCGGCTCCCATCGGCACGATCTGCGGTGTCAGCAGCTCGGAGATCGCGTGCAGGGTGCGCCGGTCGTCGGCGCCGGCGCGATCGATCTTGTTGACGAAGAGGAGCGTCGGGATCCGCAGCCGCTGCAGCGCGCGCATCAGGATCCGCGTCTGCGGCTGCACACCCTCCACGGCCGAGATCACGAGCACGGCGCCGTCGAGCACGCTCAGCACGCGTTCGACCTCGGCGATGAAGTCGGGATGCCCGGGTGTGTCGATCAGGTTCACGTGAACGTCGCCGAGCGCGAACGAGGTGACGGCCGCCTTGATCGTGATGCCGCGCTGCCGCTCGAGCGCCAGCGAGTCGGTCTGCGTCGTGCCGGCGTCGACGCTTCCGACCGCGTCGATCACACCGGCCTCGTAGAGAAGCCGTTCGGTGAGAGTCGTCTTACCGGCGTCTACATGCGCCAGGATGCCGAGGTTCAGTTGCTGCTGGGACACGCGTCATACCCTCCGAATAGGTCACAAAGGCCCTTTGGATGGACATGAACGCGTGCGGCATTTCGCCTCCTGGTCGATTGACGCGGCCGAATCATAGGCCTTGACGCGGCGGGGCAGGGATGCTTTATTGAGCCATCTTGTTAATTAACGAGCTGGCTAAATGAAGACGGATGCACTGAGCACGACCTTCGCCGCGCTGGCGGATCCGACGCGGCGGGCGATCCTGACGCGCCTGGCCGAGGGCGAGGCGACCGTCAACGAGCTCGCCGCGCCGCACGCAATGAGCCTGCCGGCAGTCTCGCGCCACCTGAAGGTGCTGGAGCGCGCAGGGCTCGTCGTCAAGGGCCGCTCGGCGCAGTGGCGGCCGTGCCGGCTCGACGCTGCGCCGCTCGCCGCGGCGGACGAATGGATGGCGCCCTACCGCACGTTCTTCGAGGAGCGCCTGGCGCGTCTCGACCGGCAACTCGCGAACGACCGCAACCAGGAGGACTCATGGTCGACGAGAGCCCGCTCGTCACCGTGACGTTCGAGCGCGTCGGCGCACGCACGGAGATGACGTTGCGCATGGACCTCCCGCCGCACATCTCCGACGATGGAGTACGAGAGTGGCTGGCCCTGGGCGTCCGCGAAGGTTGGCGCGACACGGTCGACCGCCTCGCCGCGCTGTTCGAACGGACCGCTACGAATGTGTGATGCAGTTCGAGACGAAGATCGCAGTCGTCCTGCGCGACGATCTCGCGGTCTGGCAGAAGACGAACGTCACCGCGTTCCTCGTCAGCGGGATCGCGGGAACGGTCCCGGGGGTGATCGGCGAGCCGTACCGCGACGGGTCGGGTAACGAGTACCTGCCGATGTTCGTCCAGCCGGTGCTCGTGTACGAGGCCGACGGGGCAGCGCTCCGTCGCGCGTACGAACGCTCGCTCGACCGCGGAGTCACACCGGCGATCTACACGGCCGACCTGTTCGCGACCGGCCACGACGAGGCGAACCGCGCCGCGGTCGCCGCCGTGCCTGCCGATCGGCTCGATCTCGTCGGCATCGCGTTTCGCGCGGAGCGAAAGACGGTCGACAAGGTCGTCGACCGCCTCCGCTTCCACAGCTGAGCGCCCTCACACCTGGCAATCCGTCGCCGCCGGCGCGATAGTTCGGCCGGCAGGCGAATGGCAGACCAGCCGTCCGGAACGGTGACCTTCGTGTTCACCGACATCGAGGGCTCGACGAGGCTGCTCTCCGATGCTGGTCCGGAGCGCTATCGCGAGCTGCTGGCGGCGCACCATGCGGTCGTCCGCGAAGCGTTCGGTCGTTTCGACGGCTACGAGGTCGACAGCCAGGGCGACTCGTTCTTCTACGCCTTCCCGACGGCGACCAAAGCCGTGGCGGCGGTAGGCGAGGCGACGGCAGGGCTGGCCGGTGGGCCCGTGCAGGTCCGTGTCGGCGTGCACACCGGCGAGCCGGTTCTCGACGGAGCTCGCTACGTCGGCATGGACGTGCACCGCGCCGCGCGGATCATGGCGGCGGCGCACGGCGGCCAAGTGGTCGTGTCGCAGGCGACACGCGACCTCCTCGCCGATGGCGAGCAGCTCCGCGATCTCGGCAAGCACCGCCTGAAGGACCTCGCAGTCGCCGAGCGGCTGTACCAGGTCGGCGGCGGCGACTTCGCCCCGCTCAGGAGCCTGTACCGGACGAATCTCCCCGTGCCGGCGACGACGTTCGTCGGCCGCGACCGGGAGCTGGCGGAGCTCGTCTCGCTGCTGCGGCGGGACGTCGTGCGCCTCGTCACGCTGACCGGGCCGGGCGGGACCGGGAAGACTCGGCTCGCGTTGCAGGCCTGTGCCGAGGTCGCCGACTCCTACCCGGACGGGGTCTGGTGGGTCCCGCTCGCCTCCCTGCAGGATCCGTCGCTGGCGCCGCTCGCAGTTGCCGAGGCGCTCGAACTCCGTGCAGATCTCGGTGTCGAAGCGGGCGACCGCGTCTCCGCCGGCCTGTCGGGGAAGCGGCTCCTCCTGCTGCTCGACAACGCCGAGCACCTCCTGCCCGCCATCGGGGGGCTGATCGCCGAGCTGGCTGCGATCGAAGGGCCGGACGTGGTCGTGACGAGCAGAGAGCGGCTGCAGCTCCAGGGCGAGCACGGCTATCCCGTCCCGGCGATGGAGAGCGAGGACGGGATCGAGCTGTTCGCCGCCCGCGCGCGTCAGATCGATCCGCACTTCGTGGCGAGCCGCGCGGTTGCCGACCTCTGCGCGCGCCTCGACGAGCTGCCGCTGGCGCTCGAGCTGGCCGCGGCGCGGACGAGCATCTTCTCGCCCGAGCAGCTGCTCGAGCGGCTCGGCGAGCGGCTCGACCTCCTCCAGGCGCCCCGCGATGCCGATCCGCGGCAGCAGACCCTGCGCGCGACGATCGACTGGTCGTACGACCTGCTCGACGACGAGGAGAAGCGCGTGTACCGCGCGCTGAGCGTTTTCGCCGGCGGCTGCACGCTCGAAGCGGCCGCGGAGGTCGGAGGGGCGGCGCCCGACACGGTCGCGTCGCTGATCGACAAGAGCCTGCTCCGCCGGCGCGATGCGCCGTCGGGCCCCAGGTACTGGATGCTCGACACGATTCGCGCACACGCCGCCGAGCATGCGCGGCTCCACGACGAGCACGCCGGCCTCGAGTCACGGCGTGCCGACGCGTGCCTCGAGCTTGCCGAGGAGGCATGGCGGGCGTTCACGACGCTCGGCGTCGACGAGCGTCCGTGGGTCGACCGGATCGTCGACGAGCGGGACAACATGCGCGCAGCACTCGATCACTACCGGGACAGCGGCGACGCGGCCGGCGTCGCCCGCCTCTGCACCCAGCTCTGGGTCGTCTGGTTCTTCCGCGGCGACGCCGCCGAGGGAAGGGAATGGCTCGTCACGGCGCGCGAGCTCGGACCGCCTGACGACCTCCTCCCGGAGGTCGAGAACGCGCTCGCCGCGCTCGCCGATCTCACTCTTGCGACGGGAGCGCTGCCGATTGCGCGTGCGGGAGTCCAGCACGCGCGCGAACAGGGAGATCGCCTCGCGGAGGTGATGTGCCTGATCACCCTCGGCAACATCCTCACGGTCACGGATCCCGACGAGGCGCACGCTGCTCACGTCGCCGCCTGCGCGCTTGCTGCCGAGATCGGCGAGCCGTGGTGGGAGCTGACCGCGCGCGTCGTGCTCGTCGGCGAAGCGCTCAACCGTCGGGACTGGGACGCCGCCGAGGCGGATCTCGCTGCGTGTAGGGCGCTGCTCGGGCGCGAGTCACACGTCGCTGCCATCCATTCGCTCGAGCTCCTGGAAGCCGAGATCGACTGGCACTTCGGGCGCCACGACGCCGCCCGAATGCACCTCAGGCGCGCGCTCGAGGAGGCGCGAACCGCGCCGAAGGCAGCCGCCTACAACGAGCTGGCGCTGGCCGCCCTCATCGCAGCGCACGACGGAGACCACGATCGTGCCGCCGTCATCGCCGCAGCCGCGCCGAGGCTCCTGGCCGAGATCGGGATCCTCGCTGACGCTTCGGATCGTGCGCGGCTCGACCAGATCGACGAGCTCGTCGCCCCGCACCTCGAAGGCGCTGCGCTGGCGGCTGCCCGCCAGCATGGGCAGGCGCTCGAGCTCGACGAGGCAATCGGTCTCGCTCTCGCGCCGCCGTCCGCCGAGTAGACGCCGCCGCTCGCCGATCCGGGCCGCGGCGCGCGACCGGCAGCCCCGATACTCGGGCCGTGCCGCTCGTCCCGATGCGCCAGCTGCTCGACGAGGCCGCCGCCGGCGGCTACGGCGTGGGGGCGTTCAACGTCAGCAACATGGAGCAGGTCCAGGCGGTGTTCGAGGCCGCGCACGACACCGAGTCGCCGGTGATCGTCGCCGTCTCACGGGCGTCGCGCGCCTACACCAACGACGGCTTCCTCGTCCACCTGGTGGCGGCTGCGCTCGAGCTGTACCCCGACATTCCGGTTGCGCTCCACCAGGATCACGGCAACTCGCCCGACACCTGCTTCAGCGCGATCGAGCTCGGGTTCACGAGCGTGATGATGGACGGCTCGCTCACAGACGACGGCAGGACGCCGTCGGACTTCGAGTACAACGTCGCGGTCACGCGCGCCGTGGTCGAGCGTGCGCACGCGGCCGGTGTGACCGTCGAGGGAGAGCTCGGGACGATCGGCGGGATCGAGGACGGCCATGGCTCCGGCCGCTCTCGGCTCACCGATCCCGACCAGGCCGTCGAGTTCGTGGAGCGCACCGGCGTCGACGCGCTCGCGGTCGCGGTCGGCACGAGCCACGGCGCGTACAAGTTCTCCAGGCCGCCGGCGGGCGACGTGCTCGCGATGGACGTCGTCGAGCGCATCCACGAGCGGCTGCCGCACCTCCATCTCGTCCTGCACGGGTCGTCGTCCGTCCCCGGGGAGCTCGTCGACCGGATCAACGCCTTCGGCGGCGAGATCGGGCCGACCTGGGGCGTGCCGATCGAGGAGATCCAGCGGGGCATCCGTCACGGTGTGCGCAAGATCAACGTGGAGACCGATGCGCGGCTCGCAGCCACCGGGGCGCTCAGGCAGTTCTTCCACGAGCAGCCGGGCGAGTTCGAGCCGCGCGCCTACCTCGCCGCTGCGCGCGACGCCATGCGCGTGGTCTACACGGAGCGAATGCGGCAGTTCGGCCAGGCAGGTCACGCGCGCGAATACGCCCCGATGTCGCTCGAGGAGATGCGCGAGCGCTACCGAGGTTAGGCTCGCGCGACGTGAACGTCTCTCCGCGCTTCGACGTCTCCGGCTTCGGCGTGGTCGTCACCGGCGGCGCCAGCGGCCTCGGGCTCGCGTACGGCGAGGTGCTCGCTGCGCACGGAGCGCGCGTCACGTTGATCGACGTCGACGGCGACGCCGTCGCGACCCACGCCGCCCGCCTGCAGTTCGAAGGGCTGGACGTCCAAGGCGCCGTGGCGGACGTGACCGACCACGCGGCACTCGACCGCATCGTCGACGAGGCCGCCGAGCGCTACGGCCGGCTCGACGTCGCGTTCGCCAACGCCGGCATCGATCCCGGCGTCGGCTTCGTGGGGTCGTGGGCGGGAGGCGGGCGGCCTCGGGTCGAGGAGGGCGCTCTCGAGCGCTACAGCGACGAGCGCTGGAATCGCGTGATCGACATCAACCTCAACGGCCTCTTCGCCACCGCGCGAGCAGCGGCGCGGCACATGCGGCCGCGCCGGTTCGGGCGGATCGTGTTCACGACCTCGCTGGCCGCGACGAAGGTCGAGCCCGCGATCGGCGCCGCCTACATGGCGGCCAAGGCCGGCGCCAGGCACCTCATGCACTCGATCGCCCTCGAGCTCGCCGCCGACGGCATCACCGCGAACGCGATCGCGCCGGGCTTCTTCGTCACCAACATCGGGGGCGGCCACGCGCACAACCCGGAGGTGCAGGCGGCGCTCGCGAAGGACATTCCCATGCACCGTGTCGGGATGCCCGACGACATCAAGGCGCTCGCGCTGTTTCTCGCCTCGCCGGCGTCGGCATACATCACCGGACAGGAGATCGTGATCGACGGCGGCTGGGGGCTCGGGATCGCCGACTGACGGGTCGTGGACGGCCGTCGGTCACTGGGCTACCCTCGGCCGATCGGCCGACTTCTCGTCCTGGCGGTGCCCACCGCGCTCGCGGCTCTGCTGGTTGCGGTCTCGGCCCGGAGCGCGTCGCACGCGGAACCCGTTCGCATCGGGCTCGTGCTCGAGCAGCCGCTCGTCGGCCGGGCGGACGATCCGTTCCAGCACAGCGCCTACCTGGGGCTCGCACGCGCCGCGAGCACGCTGCACGTCCAGGGGAAGGTCGTAGCGCCGGCGCCGAACGAGTCGTACGTGCCCGGTTTTTCCTACCTCGCGCGCCAGGGGTACGACCTCTCGCTCGGGATCGGCTTCGACGAGATCGACGATCTCGCGCGTGTTGCGCAGCGGTTCCCGGCGAGGAAGTTCGCGATCCTGGACGCGCAGTACACCGATCTGCCGCACGCCCTGCCGAACGTCGAGGGAACGCTGTTCAAGACCGAGCAGCCGGCGTACCTCGCGGGGTATCTGGCGGCGCGCATGGAGGACCTGCGGCCGGCACCGCACGTGCTCAGCAGCGTCGCCGGCTTCGGGATCCCACCGGTGAAGGCCTATGTCGCCGGGTTCCGGGCGGGGGCGAAGCGCGCAGATCCGAAGATCACCGTGCTCAACACCTACGCGAACGACTTCGTCAATCCGTCGAAGTGCGAGCATGCCGCCGTCGATCAGATCGCGCGTGGCTCGGGCGTGGTGTTCGACGTCGCCGGCGCCTGCGGCATCGGCGCGCTCGAGACGGCGAAGAAGCACGGCGTCTGGGGGATCGGCGTGGACATCGACCAGTCGTACCTCGGGCGGTTCATCCTGACGAGCGTCATCAAGCGCCTCGACGTCGCTGTCTACGACTTCGCGAGCCAGTTGCGCGCCGGGGAGTTCCGCACGGGCGGAGATGCGGAGTTCGACCTGCGCAACCACGGCGTTGGGCTCGGCCGGATCAGCCCGCGCGTTCCTGCCCGCTTCCGCCGGGAGCTCGCACGCCTCGAGGCGGAGATCGTCGCGGGACGGATCAAGGTGCCGTCGACGATCAGGTAGACGCGCCGACCGCGGCCCAGATCCTGTCGCGGGCGGTCGCCACGTCCGACAGGCCCTTGCCCACCTGGACGACCGCGATCGATTTACCGGTTTCGGCGTCGATTCGTTCCAGCGTGCCGTCGGCGTTGCCGACCCAGATCGATCTGCTGCCTGCCGCGAGGATGTCCGGGTAGGGCACCGAGGTTGAGATGGTCGTGGTTCCGAGCGAGGCCGGGTCGACCTGCTCGACGTTGCCCGACTGCGAGCCGTCCGTGAGCCAGAGGCCGCCCGGGCCGTAGGCCGCGGCAGTGGCCGGCCGGCTGAGTGTCGACGAGCCCGTGACCTTGCCCGACCGCGAGTCCACTCGCACGAGCTGCTCGGCGAGCGTGGTCACCCAGACCGAGCCTGATCCCGTCGAGAGCGAGGTCGGTGCGCCCAGCGCCAATTGCCGGTCGACCTGGTCGGTGCGTGGATCGATGCGCAGGAGGTCGGCGCCGCGCGTCGCCCACAGGTAGCGGTCGTCGGCGGCGACGAAGAAGACCGGGTTCGGTGCGAGAGAGAGCGGGCTCGCCAGCTGGAGCGTCCGCTGCACCTGGCCGAGCACGGGGTCGATCTGGATCACCGTGCCGTCGTTTCCGCCGGCCACCCACACCGATCCGAAACCCACGGCCACCGTGAACACGTCGGCGCCGACGCCGATCGTGTGCACCAGCTGTCCCGTTCGCGGATCGAGCTGGTCGACCGTGCCGTCGTCGGCGTTCGAGACCCAGACCCCGTTCGCCCCGACTGCCACCGAGACCGGCCTGCGGCCGACGCCGACGACGCTGTCGACCTGGTTTCGGTGCGCATCGATCAGCGCGACCGAGTTCGGCGGGACGACGAGAGGAGTGGAGGCGCCGCCGCCGGCGAGCTCGATCGCCGCGACGACGACGGCGGCCACCAGCAGGAGGGCGCCCGCTGCGCCGGCGGCGAGGGCGATACGCCGCCGGCCCCGGACCCGTGGGTGCGGTGGCGCGGGATCCGCGGGAGCCGGGCGCGGCAGCGTCTCGACCCGCGGCGGCGGCGCCAGGGACGGGTCGTGGGCGAGGATCGCCTTCTGCAGCTCCTGCAGCTCGTCTCCCGGGTCGAGGCCGAGCTGGTCGCGCAGGACTGCGCGCGCGTCCTGGTAGGCATCGAGCGCGTCGGCCTGGCGGCCCGACTGGTACAGCGCCAGGATCAGGTGCCGGCGCAGCCGCTCGCGCAGCGGGTACTCGAGGACGAGCGCCTCGAGCTCCGGCACGAGATCGTCGTGATGCCCGAGCGCCAGCTCGAGGTCGATCCTGCGCTCGATGCACGACTCGCGAAGCTCCTCGAGCCGCTCGCTCTCCGCACGGGCGAAGTCGTCGTAGGCGAAGTCGGCCAGCGCCGGCCCGCGCCAGAGCGCGAGCGCCTCGCGCAGCTTCTCGACCGCCGGTACCCGGTCGAGCGGCCGCGCGTCGCGCAGCAGCTGCTCGAACTCCTCCGCGTCGGTCTCGCCCCGGCCGACCCGCAAGAGGTAGCCGGCGGTGACGGTCTCGAGCGACCCGGGCCCGAGCTGTTTGCGCAGCTGCGAGACCAGCCCCTGGAGCGCCTTTGTAGCGGTCGGGGGCGGCTGTCCGCCCCAGAGCTCCTCGATCAGGCGGTCGCTCGAGACGGACTGGTTCGCGTGGACGAGCAGGACGCCGAGGAGCTTCCGCTGGCGGCCGCCGCCGACGCTCAGGACCTGCGTCCCGTCGGAGACCTCGAGGGGGCCGAGAATCGCGTATCGCATTGCTGTCTCGAAGCGACCGGCGCCGCGTCGACTCCGCTCAGCTCGAGCGGAAGCCCTCGAGGTGGAGAGCGACGGCATTCCGTGCGGCCGCGGTCACGCAGAGCGCGAGGGCCGCCAGAACAACGAGGGACAACAGCCTGCGGAACGTCCTCATCGAGCCTCTCCTTCCTCCATCCTCGTATCGGGGTTGCCCAGTCTCTCGCGGAGAACGGCCGGAAACAACCGATTCCATGCGGGGCGACGGCCGGTCCTTACCGGGCCGTTAGCGGTTTCTGACCGATTCCTGGGGCGCCGGATCGATGGTGGCGGCACGGAGCCGCGGCCCTGCGGCTCGAGCGACAAGGAGGCCACCATGAAGGTCACGCGGAAGAATCTGTTCGGGACGGCGGCTCTGGCGCTCGGCGCGATGTTCGCCGTCGTCGGCCCCGCAGCGGCGACGGGCTCGAACACGCAGGCCGCCCGGGCGAACCGCGCCCTGGAGCTTCGCAGCCAGGCGATGGACCGGCGCTACAACACGGCCGCGCTGAACGCCCTGCAGCTTCGCAGCGAGGCGCTCGACCGGAAGTACGGCCTCGGCGGGGCGGCCCCGGCGCCGGCCGTCGACACGGCTGCGGCGACGCGGGCGCTCCAGATCAGGAGCGACGCGATGAACCGGTACTACCACCTCGGCAGCTACGCCGTCGTCGTTCGCTCCACCGACGGCTTCGACTGGATGGACGCCGGAGTCGGCGGCGCCGCGACTCTGGGCCTCGTGCTCGTGGCCGGCGCGCTGGCGCTCGGGACGCGCCGCTACCGGCACGTGCATCCGGGCCAGGCACAGCCGAGCTGAACAAGCCCCACCCGTGGGGGGTGCGGAGCGGGCGCCGCTCGACGATCTCGTCGATGCGGCGCCCGCGTTTTCGTCAGGCCGGCGACGGGCTCGTGCGCGTTCGCGCAGGCGCCGCGGTTGCGGCCGGTTGCCTCACCATGTCGAGGACGAGCACGAGCAGGTTCCCGCCGGCGGCCGCGCCGGCGATCGCGGTGAGCACCGCGAGCGGCACCGGCGCGGCGTAGCCGCCGAGCCAGGCGCCGACCAGAGCGCCGGCCAGCGCTGCGGCGAGCCCGGTTGCCTTCGTCGCGGCCGTCCAGCCGCGGTCGACCCAGGCCCAGTACACCGTGAGCCCAACCGGTGCACCGACCGACACGCCGAGCAGGAGTTCGCTGTCGAGCGGCACCGTCGGCATCGCCGTGAGCGCGAGCAGGACACCGCCGAGCCATCCGCCGAGGCCGATCACGACGAGCCCGGCCGACCGGATCGCGACCGCGCTCCTGCGGCCGACGCGGCCGCGCCTGTGCACACGCAGCGGCAGGAGCAGCATCGACAGGATCGTGAGGCTCGCGAGCGCGACCATCACCAGCAGCACGATCTTCGCGAGCACGGTCTGGGGCATCCGGGGCGTGAAGTCGATCCGGTTGGTCGTGAACCGCGACGCATCGACCCGGCCGCTCGCCAGGAACGTGTTCACGAGGTGCGAGCCGGCCGCCGGCTCGTAGGCCCAGAAGTCGTCTGCGTGACCGAGGTTCTTCAGCACGACCTGGTGCCCGTTCGGCAGGTGCGGCAGAAGCCCGCGGGCCGCGGTCTGTGGCGGCGTTGCGAAGTCGAGGTCGCCGCTGACGAGCAGGGTCGGCACCCGCGACGTGCGCACGCGGCTGTAGGCGTTGTCGTCGGGTCCGGCCGGCCAGGCGCTGATGATCCTCCCGTCGGCGAACAGGAACGAGCTCGACGTGTCGCCGAGGATCGATCCGTGGCCGTGCGCGCCCGCGAAGTAGCGCTTGGCGGCGGCTGCGTCGCTCCGCGCGACCGCTGCGAGATCGCCGTGCACCTGCGCCGACGGGAAGACGAGCTGTGCCATCACCGACTGCAGCCAGAGCCCACTCGGGTCGCCGTTCGCCGCCGCGAGCCAGGCGTCGATCGTGCGCGGGGCGGAGATCGGTCCCGCCGCGGCGGGCGTCGCGTTCATCAGGCCGAAGAAGGTGGCGATGCGGACGTTGCCCCCCTTGATCGGCAGGAACCACCAGCGGTGCGGGACCGGGGTCGAGTGGAGCGTCACGGCGAGGTCGCCGGTCCGGCTCGAGCAGGAGCCGTCGTGCGCGCAGAGCTTCGCGTACCTGCGGACCTGCTCGTCGGTGATGCCCGGGTACCAGATGAAGTTGCCGGGCGGGTTGACGGCGATCATCACCGACCGCTCGACGCTCTTCGGATATCGCCAGGCGTAGATCATGGCGGTGCGCGTCCCGGCGCTCTCGCTCACGAGGTCGACGTGCCGGTAGCCGAGCGCGCGCCGGGCCGCCTCGAGGTCGTCGACCCGTTCCGGAAGCGAGTAGCCGCCGAGGTCGACGCCCCCGGACCGGAGCCGCTCCGCGCACGAACGGTAGGCGGTCGCGTATGCGTCGATCGCCTTCGCGCCGGCGAGGTCTGCTGCGCGCCTCATCGCCGAGTCGACCTCGGGGCAGTCGAGCCGGACCGAGCCGTCGACGCCGCGGTAGCCGACGAGCACGACGTCGCGGCCGGCGGCGAGGCGGCTCGCGGCGGCGAACTCCATGTTCGTGATGCCGGGACCGCCCTGCAGCCGGAAGACCGGCGTTCCCGGGCGCGCCGTGCGTGCGCGGATGCGCGTCACCGGCAGCGCGATCAGCCGCGAGCCGGCCTTGTGCCGGTTCTCGGGCACGACCAGTGTGCCGCAGTCGGCTGCGTAGCTGCCCCGCTCGGTGGCGTAGTGGCACGGCTTCAGCGTCAGCTCGCCGGCATGCGCGCCGCTCGGGACAGAGACGGTGCTGCCGGACCCTGCGAGACACAGGTACGCCAGGCCGAGGACGAGTAGCCCGATGATCGTCAGCGCGACGATGCGGGAGAGCGTGAGCGGACGGTTCGCCGGTGGTTCCATTTCGAGCTCCTTTCGTGCGTTCGCCGATGCATCGACGGTAGGAGCGGGCCCTCGCGCCGGCCTCGTCGCCAAGCCGCGATCGGCTCGAGACCGGCCGACGATCGTGAGTCGTCCTCAGGTATGAGGCGACGGGCCAGGCTGCGCAGTACGTTCGTCCTGTGAAGAGGCTCTGGTCGCTGGCGCAGCGGTACGGGCTCGACGCGTTGATCGTTCTCGCAGCGCTCGAGGGCGCGGTCGAGGTCGTGGTGCGGCACGGCTCGGAGGGCGCGCCGCAGACGACGGCCTGGTTCGCCGCACCGGCGACCGCGCTGATCATCCTGCCGCTCCTCGCGCGGCGGCGCTTCCCGTTCGCGGCTCCCGCCGCCGTCTGGCTGATCGGAGCTGCGTGCTCGCTCGTCGACGGGCGGCTCGTCGTGTTCACGACGAGCGTCTTCGTCGCGGGCATGGCGGCGTCGTTCCTGCTCGGCGGGCTGCGCGACTCGCTCCAGGCGCCGCTCGGGCTCGCGATCGTGCTAGGCGGCGCAGCGATCGTCACCTACAACAAGCCGGACCACACCGCCGCGGAGCTCGTCTTCATCCCGCTGCTCTTCGCGATCGGCTGGCTCGCCGGGTTCGCGCTCCGCGAGCGTGCCGACGAGGCGTCGGCCGCCGAGGTTCGCGCGGCGGCGGCCGAGCGCGAGCGGGACACCGCGTCGCGGATCGCGGTCGCCGAGGAGCGCGCGCGCATCGCGCGCGAGCTCCACGACATCGTCGCGCACTCGGTGAGCGTGATGGTGCTGCAGGCCGGCGCGATCCGACACAGGCTCCCCGACGAGCTCGCCGACGATGCAGAGGCGCTGAGAGGCGTCGAGCAGACGGGGCGCTCGGCACTGGCCGAGATGCGCCGTCTCCTCGGCGCGATGCGCGGCGACGGCGACAGCCTCGAGCTTGCGCCGCGGCCCGGGCTCGACCGTCTCGACGCGCTGCTGGACGACGTCGGCCGGGCCGGGCTCCCGGTCGAGCTGCACGTGGAAGGCTCGCCGTTCCCGCTCCCCGAGGCGATCGATCTCTCCGCCTATCGAATCGTCCAGGAAGGCCTGACGAACGCGCTCAAGCGTGCGCACGCAAGCCGCGCCGATGTCACCGTGCGCTACCGGCCTGAGGAGCTCGAGATCGAGGTGCGCGACGACGGCAACGGCAGCTCGAGCAGCGACGGGCTCGGCCACGGGCTCGTGGGCGTCCGCGAGCGCGTCAAGATCTACGGCGGCGAGATGACCGCGGGCGCGGCCGCAGGAAGCGGCTTCGTGCTCACCACACGGCTCCCGATCGGAAGCGAATCGTGAGCATCCGCGTCCTCGTCGCCGACGATCAGTCGATGATCCGCGCCGGGTTCCGCATGCTGCTGGGCGGCCAGGAGGACATCGACGTGGTCGCCGAGGCCGGCGACGGGCTCGAGGCCGTCGACAAGGCGGCGCGCTTCCAGCCGAACGTCATCCTCATGGACATCCGCATGCCCGAGCTCGACGGCATCGAGGCGACGCGGCGGATCCTGGCGGCGGACGGCCGCGCGCGGATCCTGATCCTGACGACGTTCGACCTCGACGACTACGTCTATGCGGCGCTCCGCGCAGGCGCCAGCGGCTTCGTGCTCAAGGACGATCCGCCCGAGCAGCTGCTCGCGGCGATCAGAACGGTCGCCGCGGGCGATGCGCTGCTCTCGCCCGGGGTGACGAAGCGCGTGATCGAGAAGTTCGCGGGCACTCCGCACGCGCCCCCTCCGAAGGGCTTCGACGAGTTGAGCACGCGCGAGCTCGAGGTCTTTCGCCTGATTGCGCGCGGTCTCTCGAACGCCGAGATCGCGCAGGAGCTCTTCATCAGCGAGACGACGGTCAAGACGCACGTCACGCACGTCCTGCAGAAGCTCGACCTCCGCGACCGCGTGCAGGCGGTCGTGCTGGCCTATCAGACCGGGCTCTTCGACTCCTAAGTGCTCTCGGCCCGCTCCGCTCCGGTCGGTTCGAGCTCGTCGTGGAGGTGCCCCGCGAGCTTCTTGTCTGGACGCGCGGCGAGGAAGTAGATCGCGCCGACGACCGCGATGATCGCCATCACCAGCAGCGTGATCCAGTCGATGTTGAAGTAGGCGCGTGGGCTGGTGAGACCGGTCGGGATCACGACGTTCAGGAACATCAGGCCGAGGTAGAGCGCGGCGATGATCAGAACCGTCCAGGCCCACTTGCCGAGCTGGAACTGGCCTTCGGGGACCCAGCCCCGGGCGCGGGCGATGATCGCGCCGATCACCGTCAGCAGGAACGACAGGTAGATGCCGCTGACTCCGAAGGAGACGAGCGAGACCAGTGCGTTCGTGTTCGCCGGGTACGTGATGAACCAGAGATGGACGTTGTGCTTCGGGTTGTAGTACTCGAGCAGCACGAAGAGCAGCGTGATAACGGAGCCGACGAGCAGCGCATTGACCGGCGTCCTGAAGCGCTTGTGGATCGTCGAGATCCAGGACGAAGCCGGGAGGGCGCCGTCGCGGCTGAACGAGAACGCGAGGCGGCTGCCTGCCCCCTGGACCGACGTTCCGCAGGAGAAGAAGGCGAAGATGATCAGCACCAGCAGGAAGTCCTGCATGCCGCTCGACAGCTGGCCGAGCAGGAACGGGATGCCGCCGCCCTTGATGGTCGCATTGACCGGGTCGTGTGAGGGCATCGCGAGCAGGAGCCCGGCCGTGAGGAAGATCGACGCGATCCCGCCCCAGATCAGCGCGAGACGCATCGCGCGCGGGACCTGCCGGCCGGCGTCCTTCGTCTCCTCCGAGATGTCGCCGGCCGACTCGAAACCGTAGAAGATGTAGACGGGGGCGAGCACCGCGATCAGCGCAGCGCCCAGCCAGCTGCCGTTGAAGTCGAGCCCGAGTGGGTTCGTGGCCGGGTGCGTGACGCCTTGCGTCGAGAAGAGGAAGCCGAGGCCGTGGTGGAAGCCGTGGATCGCGAGGATCAGGAAGATCCCGAACGTCCCGAGGATCTCGACGTACACGCCGATCCGTGCGACGCGGGCCATCACGCGGGTGCCGGTGATGTTCAGGGTCGTCTGGATCGCGAGCAGGATGAGGACGGTGACGAGGATCACCGAGTGGTCCGCCGGGTTCAGGTTCCATCCGAACCAGTTGTGCGTGAGGCTCGTCACGTAGCCGACGACGCCGAAGTCGACGGACGCGACGGTGATCAGCAGCGCCAGGCCGTAGAACCAGCCGACGAACCACCCGAACCCAGGCCCGACGGAGAACTTGCTGTACTGGTAGAGCGCGCCGGCGACCGGGTAGTGGCTTGCGAGCTCGCCGAAGACGAGCGCGACGAACAGCATCCCGATCAGCGGGATGAACGTCAGCCAGATGTAGGCCGGCCCGCCCGTCCCCACGCCGAGGACGAACAGGGAGTAGATGCCGACC
>DATIXY010000005.1:0-15915 GCA_035518115.1 Gaiellaceae bacterium
TGATGCACATCCTGGCGGGGCTGGACAAGCCCACGTCCGGCGAGGTGGCGATCGCGGGCGAGTCGATCGAGAAGATGGACGACACCGAGCTGACGAAGCTGCGGCGTCGGCACATCGGGTTCGTCTTCCAGTTCTTCAACCTGCTGCCGATGCTGACCGCCGAGGAGAACGTGCTACTGCCGCTGTCGATCGCCGGCGAGAAGCCGGATGAGGCGTGGCTCGAGCAGCTGCTGAGGAAGACCGGCCTTTCCGAGCGGCGCCGCCACCGGCCCTCGGAGCTGTCCGGTGGTCAGCAGCAGCGCGTGGCGATCGCGCGGGCGCTGGTCACGAAGCCGACGATCCTCTTCGCCGACGAGCCGACCGGGAACCTCGACTCGAAGACCGGCGGCGACATCCTGCAGCTCCTCCGTGCCTCCGCCGAGGAGCTCGGTCAGACGATGGTGATGGTGACGCACGATGCGCATGCGGCCGAGATCGCCGACCGCCTGCTCTTCCTCGCCGACGGCCGGATCGTCGAGGAACTGCCGCGAAGCGGTGCGAGTGAGATCCTCGCGGCGATGAACCGCGCCAGCGCATGACCCGCGTCGCGCTCGCCGGGCTCCTCGGGCGCAAGCTGCGGACCGCTCTCACCGCGATCGCGATCGTGCTGGGCGTCGCGATGGTGACCGGGACCTTCGTCCTCACCGACTCGATCGACAAGGCGTTCAACTCGATCTTCACCGACGTCCGCAAGGGCTCCGACATCGTCGTGTCCGGCAAGGCGGCGACGAGCACGAACAACGGGTCGACGGCGCCGACGCTCCCCGGATCGCTGCTCGGGCAGGTGCGCGCCCTTCCCGACGTCGCGGAGGCGGAAGGTCAGGTCAACGGCGAGGCGCAGCTGATCGGCCACGACGGCAAGGCGATCGTCTTCGGCGGAGCGCCGAACCTGGGCTTCTCGATCGCGAACGGGGCGTCGCGCTTCAACCCGCTGACGCTCGTCTCCGGAGCATGGCCGCACGGCGACGAGGTGGTCGTGGACAAGAGCACGGCGAACAAGAAGCACTTCGCCGTCGGCCAGACGGTCGGCGTCCAGGCAAGCGGGCCGGTCGTGAAGCTGCGCATCTCGGGGCTCGTGAAGTTCGGCGGCCAGAGCCTCGGCGGTGCGACGCTCGCGGGCTTCGACATCCCGACCGCGCAGAAGCTGTTCGACAAGCCGGGTCAGTACGACGAGATCGCGATCGCGACGAAGGCGGGCGCCTCGTCGCAGGAGGCGCTCAAGCAGGTTCGCGCGATCCTCCCCTCGAACGCGCAGGCGCTCACCGGTCAGCAGCAGGCCGAGAAGGACGCCCAGGACACCAACTCCTTCATCTCCTTCCTGCGCGGCTTCCTGCTCGCATTCGGCGGGATCGCACTGTTCGTGGGCAGCTTCGTGATCGCGAACTCGCTGTCGATCACGATCGCCCAGCGCACGCGCGAACTGGCGACGCTGCGCACGCTCGGGGCGAGCCGCAGGCAGGTGCTGAACTCGATCCTCGTCGAAGCGCTCGTCGTGGGCACGCTCGCGTCGATCGTCGGCCTCTTCCTGGGGCTCGGGCTGGCCAAGGGGCTCTTCAAGCTGTTCGATGCCGTCGGTTTCACGCTGCCCAACTCGGGTCTCGTGTTCGCGACCCGCACGGTGATCGTCGCGCTGCTCGTCGGGATCCTGGTGACCGTCATCGCGAGCCTCCGTCCGGCGATCAGGGCGACCCGCGTGCAGCCGATCGCGGCCGTGCGCGAGGGCGCCACGCTGCCCGAGTCCCGCTTTGCGCGGTTCAGGACGCTCGGCTCGGCGATCCTCACGCTGCTCGGGTTCGCGGCCCTGCTGTACGGCCTGTTCGGCAAGCACCTCGGCACGACCGCCGTGCTGCTCTGGATGGGGCTCGGCGCGCTTCTGATCTTCCTCGGCGTCTCGATGCTCTCGGTGCGCTTCATCCGCCCGCTCGCCGGGCTGCTCGGCTGGCCGGCCCAGCGGTTCGGCGGCGCCGCCGGTGCGCTGGCGCAGGACAACGCCCGCCGGAACCCGCAGCGCACCGCCTCCACGGCCGCCGCGCTGATGATCGGGCTCGCGCTCGTGACGCTCGTCGCCGTGCTCGCATCGGGGATCACGACGTCGTTCAGGAGCGCCGTCGACAAGATCTGGCACAACGCCGACTACGCGGTCACGGCGCAGAACAACTTCTCGCCGATCCCGGTCGCGGCGGCGAACGCCGCCGCCAAGGTCCCGGGAGTCGAGGCCGTCGGCAACGTGCGCACCGGCGACGCGAAGGCGTTCGGGCACAGCTTCTTCGCGACCGCCGTGAACCCGCCGGGGGCGACGATGTTCAGGCTCGACTGGAAGGTCGGCTCCAACGCGACGATCGCGACGCTCGGAGACGACGGCGCGTTCGTCGACACCGGCTACGCGAAGAAGCACAAGCTGGTCGCAGGGTCGCCGGTCCCAATGATCTTCTCGAACGGCTCGACGAAGACGTTCCACATCAAGGGCATCTTTAAGCCGCCGCCCGGGGGGTCGCCCTTCGGGAGCGTGACAGTCTCCCAGTCCACCTGGGACAAGTTCAACGAGAACCCCGAGAACATCTACTCGTTCGTGCGCATGAGCGGTGGCCAGACCGAAGCGAACACCGCAAAGCTCAACGCAGCGCTCAAGGCCTACCCGAATGCCAAGGTGCAGACGAGGCAGCAGTTCATCGACAACCAGATCAGCGGGCTGAGCTCGATCCTGAACATCCTGTACGTCCTGCTCGCGCTGTCCGTGATCGTGAGCCTGTTCGGCATCGTCAACACGCTCGTGCTCACCGTCTTCGAGCGCACGCGCGAGATCGGGATGCTGCGAGCGATCGGGATGACCCGGCGGCAGGTGCGCCGCATGATCCGGCACGAGAGCGTGATCACCGCGCTGATCGGCGGCGTGCTCGGGATCGTCCTCGGGATCGTGCTCGGCGGGCTGCTCGTCTACCGCGTCGACTTCATCCAGTTCTCGCTGCCGGTCGGGTCCTTGATCGTCTTCGCGATAGCGACGATCATCGTCGGCATGCTCGCCGCGATCTTCCCCGCCCGCCGCGCCGCCCGGCTGAACGTCCTCCAGGCGCTGCAGTACGAATGAGCCGTAGGCTCGACGGAGGCTCACCAGGAGCGGAGGTGCCGGCTTTGCCGGCGCCGGAGCGGGAATGAGCAATCTCGCCGCCATGCTCCGTGCGTACGTGGCGGGGGACGAGCGCGAGGAAGCGGACCGGTGCGCGATGCTGCGGCTGGCGGACGAGCTCGAGCAGCCGCTGTCGCGCTCGCAGGTGAGGGCGCACTTCACGGCGTCGGCGTTCGTCGTCGACGGGGCGGGCGAGCGTGCCTGCCTCGTCCAGCACGTCAAGCTCGGCCGGCTCCTGCAGCCCGGCGGTCACGTCGAGTCGGTCGACACCTGCCTGGAGGACGCCGCGCTGCGCGAGGCGCGCGAGGAGACCGGGCTCGAGCTGGAGCTGCATCCGAGCGCCCCTCGTCCGTTCGACCTGGATATCCACGCGATCCCGGCGACGGCCTCCGAGCCCGCCCACTTCCACCTCGACGTGCGCTACCTCGTGATCGGCCGCGGCGAGCCCGTCACGGGCGCCGCCTGGCACGCCGTCGGCGATGCGGGCGACGGGTCGGTCGCCAGGCTGGCCGCCAAGGCCGCCGCCTACCGCGCCGCTTAGAAGCCGGGCGCCGGTGCGCCGGGTGAGAGGGGGCTCTGCGGCAGCCCCGCCACCGCCGTGACCGCGTTGAACCCGGCCGGCGCCACGTCGTTCGGCGCATCGGCGTGGAACAGGGAGGCCAGCAGCTGGATCTGGTCGCGCCCGCGCCCGAGCTCGAACTGGCCACCCCCGTAGAGCGCGATCCCCTCGCGCTCGCAAGCGTCGTAGAAGTCGAACAGCCGTTTCACCGAGCCGAAGCGCGACGGCTTGCAGTTCAGGCGGCGCGGCTTGAACGGGAGCGCCTCGACGTCGCTCCACTCGTGGATGCCCGCGTCCCATGTGATCCGGTCGCGGTCGCCGTCGAGGACGGCCAGCGTGCCGGGCGTGAGGGCCGGATCCTCGAGCCACACACCGGGGAACGCGGTCGCGATCCGGCGGTACAGGGCGGGATCGGGCGGCGACCCGAACTCCAGCCGGTAGACGCCCTTGAAGTCGAGGGTCTGCACGGCCCCCGTCGCCGCCACCCGTGCCACCACGTCGTCCGTCCAGTCCTGGTCGGGATCGAGCTTGAACTCGAGCTGCGGGTAGAGCTCGAGCCACGCCTCGACGTTCGCCACGCGTGTCGAGACGACGAAGCGCAGCGGGCGCGGGTCGCGGCCGAGCGCCTCCGCCAGCGACAGGCCCGCCTGCTTGAGCGCAAGATCGAGGGCAGCCGACTCGAGCGCCCAGCGCCGGTACTCGGTCTGCCCGGACTGGAGCAGGGCGTACGAGTCGAGGGTGTGCTCGCCGACGAGCGGAAGCTCGCCGCGCCGCTCCTGGAAGCGCTGCTGCGACGCCGGGTCGTAGTCGACCTCCTCGCCGCGCCCCTCGTGTCCGCCTCCGCGCAGGACGACCTCGGTGCGCCGAAGCGTGAAGCCGCGGGCGACCTCGCGCTCGAGCGGCTCGAGCGCATACTCCTCGACGACGAGCGGGAGTCCGCGGACCCGGTCGTATGTGCTCACGGCCGGCTCCGCTCGAGGTGCGAACGAAGGGCGCCGAGGCGCTCGTCCCATTCCCGGCCGACGACCGTCAGCCGGTAGCGCGTCTCGCGCCCTCTGCGCTCCGACGAGACGAGGCCGGCCCCGGCGAGCGTGGCGAGGTGCTTCGCCACCGCCTGGCGGGTGATCGGCAGCTCGCCGGTGAGCTCCGTGGCGGTCGCCGTCCCGCGTTCGGCGAGGTAGTCCATGACGTGCCGGCGGCTCGGATCGGCGAGCGCGCTGAACACCTGGCCCAGCGGGTCAGGCGCCGACATGCGCGAACGCCGAGGCCTGGAGATCGAGCGCCGTCGACCAGGCCGGGGCGGTCTCGACCACGGTCAGCCGCGTGCCGTCCGCGTCGTCGGCCAGCGTGAACTCGACCTCGCCCTCGTCGTCCCACGAGAACGCGAGCCGCTCCTCGGGCGCGACGGTAGTGACCGTCGCATGCCGCTCCTCGCCGTTCGACCAGCGGAAGTGAGCGGCGCCGCCGGGCCGGAGGTCGACCTCGACCTCGTTCGCGAACCAGTCCTCGAGCCGCTCGGGCTCGGTCAGCGCGTCCCAGAGCTCCTCGCGGGTCACGGGGAAGACGATCTCGCGGCGAATCATCTGCAACCTCCAGGTTGCGTTAAAGTAGCAACTGTCAGGTTGCACATTACAGGAGGTGAAAACGGTGAACGTCGGATCGGTGATCCCGATGGTGATCGACCAGACCGGCGGCTACGAGCGCTCGGCGGACATCTACTCGCGGCTGCTCCGGGAGCGGATCGTCTTCCTCGGACGTGAGGTGGACGACCAGCTGGCGAACCTGGTCGCGGCGCAGCTGCTGTTCCTCGACGCCGACGACCCCGGCAAGGACATCTGGCTGTACGTCAACTCCCCCGGAGGCTCCGCCTACGCGGGCATGGCGATCTACGACGCGATGCAGTACGTCCGCTCGGACGTGTCGACCGTCTGCCTGGGGATGGGGATGAGCGCGGCGGCGATGATCCTGTGCGGCGGGGCCGCCGGCAAGCGGTTCGCCCTCCCGAACTCGAAGATCATGATCCACCAGGGCTCGGCCGGCTTCCGCGGCACCCCGGCGGACATCCAGATCGCCGCGCGGGAGGTGCTCTCGATGACCCAGCGGATGGCCGAGCTGATCGCCCTCCACTCCGGCCGGGAGGTCGAGCAGGTGCTCCTCGACATCGACCGGGACCGGTTCATGACCCCCGAAGAGGCCGTCTCCTACGGCCTCGTCGACGGAATTATCGCGGCACGTGCTACCCAACAGGCTTGACGGAGCGGCTTCGAGGGTAGGTAAAGGGCCTCTCCGTGCCGAATGAGGGCGGGCACCGCACGGCTTTCAACCCACAACAGACCCAGAAAGGGGAACGGATTTGCAGTCCCGGACGCTTCTCGCGGCTACCGCGGTTGCGGTTGCGACGGCCTCTCTCGTGGCCGGAAGCGGCGGCGCGTCGACCGGCCCGGCCCAGGTGCGGATCACCGACCTCCAGGTCGGGACGCGGATCGTCAAGCCCGCGGACGGCGGCGTCGCCGGCACGATCGAGATGGTGCGCCAGCGCCTCTACAAGCCGGGCGTCACCAGCCGGCCGATCGGCCGCTCCGACCTCGTCTGCACGTACCTCGACAATCGCGAGCGGTCGTGCATGGGCACGTACCTCCTTCCGAAGGGCTCGCTGGTCGTTGCCGGCGCGCTCGAGACGCGGCTCCTGTACGAGATCGCGATCGTCGGCGGGACCGGCCTGTTCGACAACGCACGCGGCACCTTGACCGTGACGTCCACGCATCTCAGCCCTCGCCGAGAGGTACTGGTATTCCGACTGACGGGATGAACGGGGCAGGCGCGGACGGGCGGCCGCGGGCGCTGATCGTCGAGGACGAGGACACGCTCCGCGAACTGATCGTCGTCACGCTGGGCGAAGCCTTCGCCTGCATCGAGGCGACGGACGGCGACACCGCTCTCGCGCTGCTGCGCGAGTCGCCGCCCGACCTGATGCTGCTCGACGTGGCGATGCCCGGGCTCAGCGGTATCGACGTGCTGCGCGAGATGCGCGCCGATCCCGTGCTGAAGGAGGTCCCCGTCTGCGTCGTCTCCGCCTGGCAATCGCCCGGCGACGTCGCGAAGGCGCTCGAGGCCGGCGCCGACCGCTTCCTCGCGAAGCCGTTCCGCGTCGACGAGCTGGCGTCGATCGCGCGGTCGCTCGTGGAGCGGCGGCGGTGAGACGCCTCTCGCTGGTCGGGCGCGTTGCCCTGCTGGCGTCGGTCGTCGCGCTCGTCGTCGGTGTGATCGTTGCGTCCGCGCTCGTCGCGATTCTCTCGCTGCGCCATTCCGAGGCGCGCGAGTCGCAGGCGAAGGACGTGACGGTCGCGACGCTGCGCGTGCAGGAGCTCGCGGTCGAGATCCAGTCGTCGTTGCGCGGCTACGTGCTGTCGTCGCGCAACCAACGCTTCCTGACGAGCCTGCGCGACCAGCGGGACGAGTTGCCCGGCGCGCTGGCAGGGCTCAACCGGCTCGTCGCCGACGACCCCGCCCAGCTGCGGCGGGCGCACGCTGCCGCAGAAGAGCTGCGCGGCTACCTGCAGGACTACGTCGACAACGTGATCGTGATCGCCCGGATCTCGCCGGCGGTGGCGGCCGGCCCGGCGTCCGGCGACGAGGACAGGTACCGCACGCAGCAGATCCGCAACACGCTCGATCTGATCCTCGCGACCGAGAACACGCGGTCGCAGCACCGGGCGGTGCACACGCGTGCGGTCGCGCGGACGGCGGAGATCATCGGCATCGTCGGGCTCGCAGGCTCGGCACTGCTCGTCCTCCTCTTCGGCGCGTGGGTCGCGCACGGTGTCGCCCGACCGCTGCGGCAGACCGCCGAAGCCGCCACCGACGTCGCGCGCGGCGATCTCTCCGTCCGGCTCGACGAGGGAGGCGTCGGCGAGGTCGGCGCGCTCGTCAGCGCGTTCAACTCGATGACACGATCGCTCGAGGTCAGCCGACGCGAGCTGCTCCTCCAGAACGAGCGCCTGCGCGAGAGCGAACAGCACAAGCGGGACCTGATCAGCATGGTCTCGCACGAGCTCCGGACGCCGCTGTCCGCGGTCCTCGGCTTCACGTCGCTGCTGCTCGAGCGCGACTTCCCGGGGGACGAGCAGCGGCGCTACCTCGAGATCGTCGACACGCAGGCGCGCCGGCTCGCGACGCTCGCAGGCGACTTCCTCGACGTGCAGCTGCTCGAGGGAGGCGGGTTCGAGCTCGAGCTCGCCCCGTTCGACCTCGTCGAGCTCGCGCGCGAGCAGACCCGCCTCTTCTTCTCCCATTCGGAGTCGCACGGGCTCGTGCTCGACGTGCCGGACGAGCCCGTGATCGTCAACGGCGACCGCGACCGGCTCGCCCAGGTCGTCGGCAACCTGCTCTCGAACGCGATCAAGTACTCGCCCGACGGTGGCGAGGTGCGCGTGGTCGTCGGCGAGCGGGGAGGGCGCGCGATCTTCTCCGTGTCGGACTCGGGCCTCGGGATCCCGCCGGAGGACCGCGAGCGCGTCTTCGACAAGTTCTTCCGCGGGGCGGCCAAGACGACGACCGTTGGCGGCACCGGCCTCGGGCTGGCGGTCGCACGCGAGATCGTCACGACGCACGGTGGGACGATCGACGTCGAGTCGACGCCGGGCCACGGCTCGACCTTCACGTTCGAGGTACCGCTGAGCCTGACTCCGGCCGTCAGCGCCTGACAGCGGCGCGGGCGAAGAAGAGCAGGTTCGCCGGCCGCTCGCCGAGCCGGCGCATGAGGTACGGGTACCAGTCGGGCCCGAACGGCGTCGCGACGAGCACCTTGTACCCGCGGCGGACGAGGTCGAGCTGCAGCTGCGGCCGGACGCCGTAGAGCATCTGGAACTCGAAGCGGTCGCGCTCGATCCTCTGCTCGGTCGCGAAGGCGATCGCCCGCTCGATCAGCCGGTCGTCGTGGGTGGCGATCGCGGTGTGGCCGGCCTCGAGCAGCATCCGCTCCATCAGCCGGGCATACGCGTCGTCGACCTCGGCCTTGTGGGCGAAGGCGATGTCGTGCGGCTCGAGGTACGCGCCCTTGACGAGCCGCAGGTTCGGCGCGAGCGGTAGGAGGTTGTCGAGGTCGCCGGGCGTGCGGAAGAGGTACGACTGCAGGACCGTGCCGACGCGGTCGAGACCGCCCTCGCGCAGGCGGCGGTAGATCCTCAGCGTCGCATCGACGTAGCTCGACTGCTCCATGTCGATCCGGATGAAGCCGTCTCGCTCCGTCGCGCGCTCGACGAGCCCGCGGAGGTTGCGCAGCGCGAGGTCCTCGTCGACGTCGAGCCCGAGGTGCGTCAGCTTCAGGGCGACGTTCGCTCGTAGCCGCTCGTCTGCGATCCGGTCGATGATCTTGCGGTAGGCGGCGACGACCGCCTCGGTCTCGCCCGGCTCGAGCACGCCCTCGCCGAGCAGCGTCGTGTTCGCGTACAGGCCCTGCTCGTTGAGGCGCCGGAGCACCGTGACGCACTCGTCGAGCGTCTCGCCGGCGACGAACCTCGATGCGCCGAACCGCATCCCGTGACTGCGCACGACGCGGCGGATCGATGCGCTGTCGGCCGCGACGAGGATCCCCTTGCGCAGGGCCGAGTCGACCGCGCCGGTCAGCTGTGAGCGAGCAGCCACTCGTGCACCTCCGGGATGCGCCGTTCCATCAGGGTGAGGTGGCCGTCGGCGTCATCGATCCACGCCTCGGCGCCGGGGACGTGCGCCGCGAGCCACTCGCCGTGCGAGCGCGGCACGAAGCGGTCGTCGCCGCCCTGCAGGATGAGCACCGGCCGTTCGATGCCGCCGGGCTCGAACCCCCAGGGCGCGACGAACGCGAGGTCGTCGTCGACCCAGCCGTCGGCCGAGTCGCGGAGCCCGTTGCGGTCGACGACGTCCATCCACTCTGCGATCCTGCCCTGGAGCACGGCGCGGTCTGCGTCGCCGAGCAGCGAGTCGAGCAGCTCCTTCATCTCGTCGACGCCGCCGGCGAGCAGCGTCTCGCGGTCGCGCTCGAGCGACGGCCGGAGCGCGTCCTCGCCGGCGAGCACCGCATCGAACTCCGCCACGTTCCCCTCGCCCATGCCCGCGAGCCAGTCGAGGCCCTCCGCGCCCCACGGCGCCACTCCCGCGAGGCTCGCGGCGGCCGTCAGCCGGTCGCCGCACAGCGCGGCGCAGGCGAGCGCGTGCGGTCCGCCGCCCGAGATGCCCCAGGTCGCGAACCGATCGAGCCCGAGGGCGTCCGCAATCGCCTCGACGTCCGCTGCAGCCGCGGCGGCGGCGCGGCCGCGCAGCCGCGTCGAGCCGCCGTACCCGGCGCGGTCGAAGCCGATCAGCCGGATGCCGTTCGCGGCGGCATGCTCGACCCACGGGCCGTAGAGGATCCCCGACGCCGGCGTGCCGTGGTGGACGAGCACGGCGAGCCCGTCCGCGTCGCCGCCCTCGTGCACTGCGAGGCTCCGGCCGTCTGGCGCCGAAACGGTCCGGGTCGTCACGGCGCGGAGCTTACGCCGCGGCCGGACGGCGACGGCGGGCCGGGTCGTCGAGCTCCGGGGAGCGCCAGCCGGCGTCGGCGGCGTTCACATTCGTCCCGGGAGGCACGACCTGGTCGATCGCGTCGAGGACGTCTGCGGTCAGGGCGACGTCGGCGGCGCCGAGCTGGCTCTCGAGCTGCTCCATCGTGCGCGGGCCGATGATCGGCGCGGTGACCGCCGGGTGGCGCTGCACGAATGCGATCGCCAGGTGGATGAGCGACAGGCCTGCACCGTCGGCGATCTGGACGAGCCGCTCGACGGCATCGAGCTTCACCTGGTTGGCCGGGAGCGACAGGTCGTACCTGGCCGGGATCCGCGAGGCTCGGCTGCTGCTCATCTCGGCGCCGCGGCGGATGGCCCCGCTCAGCCAGCCTCCGGCGAGCGGGCTCCAGGGGATCACCGCGAGCCCGTGCGCCGCGCAGACCGGGAGCACCTCGGCCTCGACCCCGCGTACGAGGATCGAGTACGGCGGCTGCTCGCTCACGAAGCGGCTCAGGCCGCGGCGCTCGGACACCCACTGCGCCTCGACGATCTGCGAAGGCGGGTAGGTGGACGAGCCGAAGTACCGGATCTTGCCCGCGCGCTGCAGGTCGGTGAGCGCGCCGAGCGTCTCGTCGTGGTCGGTCCACGGATCCCAGCGGTGGATCTGGTACAGGTCGATCCAGTCCGTCTGCAGCCTGCGCAGGCTGTTCTCGACCTCCGCGACGATCCAGCGCCGCGAGTTCCCGCTCTGGTTCGGATCGTGGTCGTCCATCGTCCCGTGCACCTTCGTGGCGAGCACGATCGAGTCGCGGCGGCCTTTCAGCGCACGCCCGAGGATCTCCTCGGACTCGCCGCGCGAATACACGTCGGCGGTGTCGACGAAGTTGATGCCCGCGTCGAGCGCTCGGTGGATGATCCGAATCGACTCGTCGTGATCCGGGTTGCCCCACTCGCCGAACATCATCGCGCCGAGGCAGAGGGAGCTGACCTGGACTCCGGTGCGGCCGAGCGGGCGGAGCTCCATGCGATGACGTTAACAACCACGGGTATCCTCGGCGTATGGCCCAGCGGGTGATCGCCGACGAACGCGAGCTGCGTGACGTGATCGGCTCGCCGGCGCCGCTCGTCGCCGGCAAGATCGCCGATCGCCTCAACGACCTGACACGCCAGTTCATCGAGCGCTCGCCGTTCGTGTGCGTCGCGACCGCGTCGCCGGCCGGAGGGCTGGACGTCTCGCCGCGCGGCGACCCGGCCGGGTTCGTGCGGATCCTCGACGAGCGGACGCTGCTCATCCCCGACCGGCCGGGCAACAAGATCGCCGACACGTTGACGAACCTGCTGGAGGACGATCGGATCGCACTGCTCTTCCTGATCCCCGGCGTCGGCGACTCGTTCCGCGTCAACGGCCGGGGGATCGTCGTCGACGATCCGGAGCTGCTCGAAGCGAGCACGGTCGACGGCAAGCCGCCGCGGCTCGGGATCCTGATCGCGATCGAAGAGGCCTACACGCAGTGCTCGAAGGCGCTGATTCGCTCCGACCTCTGGAACCCGGAGCGCCACGTCGACCGCAGCGAGCTGCCGTCGGGCGGCGCCATCCTTCGCGCGGTCAGCGACCCGAAGCTCGATGCGGACGAGTACGACCGCGAGCGGGCCGGGCGCTACGCCCGCGGCGAAGGGCTGTACTAGGGGCGAAAGGCCGGTGCCTGGCCCCGAGCTAGGTGCCTGGCACCGGCCGTTCGGCGTCCTCTTATGACCTGTCCCGGTCGAGCCACGGGTCGCGGCCGGGATCGCCGCCCCCGGCCGTGACGCCGAGCCGCGCGAGGTAGTGGTCCCAGCCCTCGGCGTGCGAGGCCGCGGTTTCGCGGCTCGGCAGGCCCGAGTGCGTGAACCGCAGCAGCGTCCCCTCGCCCTGCGGCTCGAGCTCGAACTCGACGGTCGTCGTCCCCGGCTCGACCTCGCTCGACCCGTCCTCCCAGCCGAACGTGAACACCAGCCGGTGCGGCCGGTCGACCTCGACGAACTCGCCGCGGGCGGTGTGGCCCGGCACTACTGCGAGGTGGTACGCGCCGCCGGGGCGCGCGTCGAACGCCGCCCGCTCGCCCATCCAGCGTGTCACCTTGCCGGGATCGACCAGGAGCTCCCAGACGGTCTCCGGGCTGGCCGCGATCGAGAGCTCTCGAACGATTTCCGTTGTCTCAGTCGTTGCGTCCATGCTTCGCTTCCTCCTCGGTCTCTGCTTCGCGTTTCAGGGTCGCGAGGCGCGTGTCCCAGAACCCTTCGAGAAACGCCTTGATCTCCGTCAGCCCTTCGGGCCGCGCGCGGTACAGGCGCTTGGTGCCGTTTCGTCGCTCGCTCACCAGGCCGGCCTCCTTCAGGACGTTCAGGTGCTGCGAGATCGCCGGCCGCGTGACGTCGAAGTGGGCGGCGATCTCGCCTGCCGAGAGCTCGTCGTCGCGGACCAGGCCCAGGATCGCGCGCCGGTGCGGCTCGGCGATCGCTCTCAGCGTTGCCTCCACGGCCCTAGTTTAAGCAAACGCTAACGTAAGCGCAAGCTTAAATATGGATCAGCGCTCGTCGCCGTCGCGGCCCTGCGAGCGGCGGCGTTCCTTCTTGCGCTCGCGCATCGCGCTCTCCGCCGCCGAGAAGAGCGAGCCTGCCGGGGTCGAGCCCTTCGCGAGCGCCGCGCCGACCGAGACGCCGAGGTAGGAGCTGGCGAGCTCGGCGGGGACGTCCGCCCGGTCGAGGGCGGCTTCGAGCACGCCACAGCGGCTGTCGATCGAGGCCTGGTCGCGCTCGTCGAGCAGGCAGACGAACTCGTCGCCGCCGCGCCCGTGCAGGCGCCCCACGAGCTCGCCGGGCCGGAGCAGCTGCCCGATCGCCTTCGCGACCGCGCGGATCAGCTCGTTGCCTGCCTCGTACCCGAGCCGGTCGTTGACCGCCTTGAGCCCGTCGAAGTCGATGCACGCGAGCGCGAACGGCTCGTCGCCCGCGAGCCGGTCGTTCAGGGCGCGCAGGAGCAGCGTCCGGCCCGGCATGCCGGTGACCTCGTCCCGCTCGGCGCGCTCGCGCTGCGCCATCTGGTGGAGTGCGAGCGCCGCGAACTTCGCGAACCGCTGAGCGTCGGCCGCCTCCCACTCCTCGAACCGGCCGCCGCCGATCCGGTGCAGGCAGAGGACCCCCAGCAGCTCGTCGCGCCGGTGCAGCCCGACGCAGACGGCGCCGGAGCGCTCGCGCCCGAGCGCCTCGCAACGCTGCACGATCCCGGGCAGAAGCGGTGCCTCCGAGCTGTTGATCATCTGGTCGCCCTGCTCGGCGATCAGGGTCACGAGCGCGCGCTCGACCGCGATGCCGCTCGCGCTCGGCCGCGTGCCGCAGAACCGTTCGTGGCGCGGTGTGCCGCTGTCGTCGGCCATCCAGAGGTCCCCCGCATTCGCTCCGACGAGGTCGACTGCGCGATCGCAGATCATCTCGACCAGCGCTTCCCTGTCGAGCTCGGGGCCGCGATCCATCAACTCGTACGCATGTGCAACGAGCGCGCCCGTGCGCGATCCGTGGTACCTGTCGCCTTCGTCGAACTTTGCCGCAAAAGTCCGCACGTCGATTGTCTCCCTTCTGCACGGATGATCCGCCCGGCGGAGCGCCCCGGCGTCACCTTTTCGAGTGAGCAGCCCGAACGGCGAGAATCTCGAGGGGTGAGCACGCCGTCGGGGAATCGCCTCGTGGAGCAGTGGGGCGCGGGCAGGCGGATCCGCGGGCCGTCCTGGGCGCGGCGGATCTGGGTCGCGGCCGCCTTGGTGCTCGTCGTCGCGCTCGGGGTGACGATCTGGCTCGCGCTGCGGCCGCACGCCTGGCGCCCGCAGAGCGGCGCCCCGCACTTCGTCTCGTGCACGTACGGCGGGTACGTCTCGGGCTGGTGTGCGAATCTCGCCGTTCCCGAGGATCCGGCCAAGCCCCGGGGCCCGACCATCGAGCTTCACCTCGCCGTCCTGCCGGCGACGACGCGCCACTCGGCGGGCGCGCTCTTCTACCTCGAGGGCGGGCCGGGCGTCGCGGCGACGAGGTCGGCGGTCGAGGTCAACGAGCTCTTCGCCGAGGTCGGGCGCTACCGCGACATCGTGATGGTCGACGAGCGGGGGACCGGCGGCTCCGCTCCGCTCGCCTGTGCCGGCGAGCGTGTTCCCGCGGACGACGCGACGGCCGTGACGGCCTACCTACGGCGCTGCTTCGCCCGGCTCCCGGCCGGCGTGCGGCTCGACACGACGAGCGTCGCTGCCGATGATCTCGACGCGGTTCGGCGCGCGCTCGGTTACGGGAAGATCGATCTGTACGGCGTCTCGTACGGTGCGACGCTCGCGCAGGAGTTCATTCGGCGTCACCCCGCCGCCGTTCGCAGTGTCGTCCTCGACGGCGGCGCGCTCCCCGACGTGAAGGTGTACGACCTGTCGGCGCGGAACGCAGAGCTCGCGCTCGATGGAGTGCTGGCGCGGTGTGGGCGTTCGCCGGCCTGCCATCGCGAGTATCCGGAAACGAGGCGGCAGCTCGACGAGCTGCTCGGACGCCCGCCGCGCCGCGTGTCGCTCGAGTCCGGGCCCGTGGTCGTCCGACCGGACGACGTTGCGTGGACGGTGGCCGCGCTCTCCGAGACGGCGGACGCGGCGGCGACGATCCCCTACGCCGTCGACGCGGCGGCGCACGGCGACTACACGCCGCTCGCGCGCGCCTTCCACGACGATCTCGGCGCCGACCTCGACGCGCGGGCGAGGCTCGCGAGCTTCTGGGTGATCCTGTGCTCGGAGCCCTGGGCCGCCTTCGATCCGGCGGCGACCGCCCGCGACGGCGCGGGAAGCTACCTCGTGCACGCGGCCGTCGCGCGGGCGCGGCTCTTCCGCCGCGCCTGCGGAGTCGTCCCCACGGGGCGGGTGCCGGCGGACGCGGGCCGGCCGGCGACCACGCGGGCGCCCGTCCTCCTCCTGGTGGGAGGTAACGATCCTCTCGACCCGATCGGGAGCCTGCGGGGCTGGCGCCGCGCCTTCCCCGACGGGCGCGTGGTCGTCGTGCCCGGCACGGGCCACGGAGCGATCCGGTACGCGTGCATCCAGACGCTCGTCGCGCGCTTCGTCGCCGCGGGCAGCGCCCGGGGTCTCGACGCATCATGTGCGCGCCACGTGCCGCTGCCGCCGTTCGAGACCGGTTAGGCTCGGCCGGCGAACGTCGACAGAGGGGGATTCAGCATGCGCCGCAACACTCTGCTCCCGGGGTCTCGCCCGGGTCGCTACGTGTGGATCGCCGTCCTGCTCGCTCTTGGCTGCAGCGCCTCCGTTGCGCTCGGCAGCACGAGCGTCAACGCCAAGACGAAACCCAAGCACATCTCGATCGCAGGGGCCTGGTCGGGAAGCTACAGCGGTGCCTTCACGGGCACGTTCACGCTGCACTGGACGCAGCGCGGATCGACGCTCCACGGCTCGATCACGCTCACGAGCCCGAAAGGGAAGTACGGCATCAACGGCAGCGTGCACAAGGGCAAGATCAGCTTCGGTGTCGTCGGCGCCGGCGCGACGTACACCGGCTCCTGGTCGGGCACGTCGATGTCCGGCAGCTACAAGAGCCCTGCCGGCGGCGGCAGCTGGAGCGCGCACAAGACCTCGTGAGCGAAGCGGCGACGTCGCGTCACGAGC
>DATIXY010000006.1:0-41894 GCA_035518115.1 Gaiellaceae bacterium
CATCAAGACGTCGTTCAACAACACGATCGTCGCCCTCACCGACCACGAGGGGAACGTGATCGTGTGGGAGTCCGCCGGCTCGGCGGGGTTCAAGGGCTCGCGCAAGTCGACGCCGTTCGCCGCGCAGGTGACGGCCGACTCCGCGGCGCGCAAGGGCATGGAGCACGGCCTGCAGAAGGTCGAGGTCTTCGTCAAGGGCCCCGGCTCCGGCCGCGAGACGGCGATTCGTTCGCTCCAGGCCGCCGGCCTCGAGATCCTCGGCGTCAAGGACGTCTCGCCGCAGGCGCACAACGGCGTTCGCCAGAAGAAGCGGAGGCGCGTCTAGTGGCCCGCGACCGTTCGCCGAAGTGCAAGCAGTGCCGGCGCGAGGGCATCAAGCTGTTCCTGAAGGGCGAGCGCTGCCTGACAGAGAAGTGCGCGATCGAGCGCCGCTCGTACCCGCCGGGCGAGCACGGCCGCGGCCGCATCAAGCAGAGCGAGTACCTCTTGCAGCTGCGCGAGAAGCAGAAGGCGCGCCGCTACTACGGCCTGCTCGAGACGCAGTTCCGGACGTACTACGAGAAGGCGAACAAGCAGGGAGGCATCACCGGCGACAACCTGCTGCGGATGCTGGAGACGCGGCTCGACAACGTCGTGTACCGGCTCGGCTTCGCGGCATCGCGGGCACAGGCGCGGCAGCTCGTGCGCCACGGCCACTTCCGCGTCAACGGCCGCCGGGTCAACATCCCGAGCTACCAGGTGACGCCGGACGACGTCGTCACGCTCAAGACCGGATCGACGGCGGAACAGATCGTGCGCGACGCGACCGACCTGACCGCCGCCGTGGCGCCGTGGCTGCAGGCGGACCACGACGGCCTCTCGGGCACCGTGCTCAAGTGGCCGGAGCGGGCCGAGATCGACACGCCGGTCTCGGAGCAGCTGATCGTCGAGCTCTACTCGAAGTAGCCCACTTCGAGCACGCTCGGCCCCGGAGTTTTCAAGCAAGCAGCGAGAAAGGAAAAGATGGCAGTACGCGCGACCGACTTTCAGGTCCCGAAGATCACTCACGAGGAGATCACCGAGCACCACGGCGTTTTCGTGATCGAGCCGCTCGACCGCGGCTTCGGCTACACGTTCGGCAACTCGCTGCGCCGTGTTCTGCTCTCGTCGCTCGAGGGTGCGGCGGTGACGTCCGTCAAGATCGAGGGCGTCGCCCACGAGTTCACGACGCTGCCGGGCGTCCGCGAGGACGTGACCGACATCATCCTCAACCTGAAGCAGCTCGTCTGCATCCTCCACGGGGAATCGCCCGAGGTCGAGGTGCGCCTGACGAAGCGTGGCGAGGGCGTCGTCACGGCCGCCGACATCGAGGCGCCGGCCGACCTCGAGATCCTCAATCCGGACCTCGAGATTGCCAACCTCTCGTCGAAGGGCCGCCTCGAGGTGACGCTCACGATCGGCCGCGGCCGCGGCTACGTGCCGGCGGAGGGCAACCGCGGCCAGGCGCACACGATCGGCGTCATTCCCGTCGACTCGATGTTCTCGCCGATCAACCGCGTCTCGTACGACGTGGAGGCGGCGCGCGTCGGGCAGCGGACGGACTACGACAAGCTCGTCCTCGACGTCACGACCGACGGCTCGATCGACCCGAAGGATGCGATCGCGGAGGCCGCGGAGATCCTGATCCGGCAGCTGGCGATCTTCACCGACCTCGACCGCATCGAGCACTATCGCGACGGGCTTGCAGACATCGACGGCGCGGGCGAGGCAGCCCCCCCGATCGCCAACGGCATGGAGAACTTCCCGATCGAGGAGCTCGAGCTCGGTGTCCGCTCGTACAACTGCCTCAAGCGGGTCGGGATCGAGACGATCGGCGACCTGGTCGTCAAGTCCGAGTCCGAGCTCGCCGCGATCCCGAACTTCGGCAAGAAGTCGATCGAAGAGGTCAAGGAGACGCTCGCCCAGCACGGGCTGACGCTTCGTGGCGGCAGCACGAACGGCACGGGTGAGTAGCGAGCGGTGCGCCACCAGCGGACAGGGAAGAAGCTCGGCCGCGACGCGGCGCATCGCAAGGCGCTCTACGCGAACCTCGCGGGCGCGCTGATCGAGCACGGCCGGATCCGCACGACGGTCACGAAGGCGAAGGCGGTGAAGCCGCTGGCCGAGCAGATGATCACGCTCGGCCGCCGCGGTGACCTGCACGCGCGCCGTCAGGCGACCGCGGTCCTGCGCTCGCGCGACGTCGTGCACAAGCTGTTCGCCGAGGTGGCTCCGCGGTTCAAGGACCGGCCGGGCGGCTACGCCCGGATCGTCCGCATCGGCCCGCGCGCGGGCGACGCGGCGGAGATGGCGTACCTCGAGCTCGTCGACGAGGAGTACGTGGCGGCGCAGCGCGAGGAGCGCGCGACCGCCGTCCCCGCGGTCGAGGAGGCGGCAGAGGAGCCGTCCGGCGAGGCCGACGAGGTTGACGAGGTCGACGATGGCGAGGCGGACGAGCCCGAGGAGGAGCCCGCCGCCGAGGCCGACGAGCCCGCGGAGGACGAAGAGAAGTAGAGCCGGTGCCTGGCACCTTGGGTGCAGGCACCTGTCGATCAGGCGCCGGAGCCGATCAGGGCGCCGGCGACCGCGATCACCGCGCCCCCGATCGAGACGGCGAGCAGCGAGCGGCCGAAGCTGGTGGCGAAGAAGCGCCAGCGCAGGACCGCGAGGCCGACGAGCTCGAAGGCGACGACGATCACCGCGGCGATCACGGCCGCGTGGTACTCCGGGATCAGGAACGGCAGGGTGTGGAGGATGCCGCCGATGAACGTTGCGATCCCGGTGATCCCACCGCGCACGGCCGGGCTCCCGCGCCCGGTCAGCTCGCCCGTGTCGGACAGTCCCTCGGAGAACGCCATCGAGATGCCCGCGCCGATTGCCGTCGCCAGGCCGGCGACGAACGCGGCGTGCGGCTTCTGGGTGTAGAAGACGATTCCGAAGATCGGCGCCAGGGTCGACAGCGATCCGTCGATCAGGCCGATCATCGCGGGCTGGACGCGCTGAAGGAGGAAGCTCTGCTCGCTCATGGGTAGAGTGTATCGAACAGAACGCAAGTGACTAGAGCATATGGAGCACCTTACAACCAGGGTCAGGAGCTCCTGACGTGCGCCTGAAGCTCACGGTCGAGTACGACGGCACCGGTTTCCAGGGCTTCGCCGCGCAGCCGGGCCTCCGGACCGTGCGCGGCGAGCTCGAGCGGGCGCTGGACGGCCTGTACGTCCGGCACGAGAGCTTCGCGGTCGCGGGTCGGACCGACGCGGGGGTGCACGCGCTGGCAAACGTCGTCTCGGTGGAGGTCGACGGCGGCCCCCCGGTGGCCCGCGCCGCGCGGGCCCTGAACGCCGGGCTACCGCCCGACGTGGCGATCGTCGGCGCCGAGGAGGCTCCCGCCGGGTTCAGTGCACGCTTCGATGCCCGCGCCCGGTCGTATCGCTATCGCGTCTGGCGTCGCTCGGAGCGGTCGGCGCTCGAGGCGGCCCGGGCGCTCTGGCACCCGCGGCCGCTCGACGTCCCTGCGCTCGACGCGGCCGCCCGGGCGCTCGTCGGCGAGCACGACTTCCGGGCCTTCACCCCGACCGAGACGCAGCACGAGACGTTCACCCGCGTGGTCGAGAGCGCCCGGTGGAACGAGGTCGACGAGGCGCTCGCCGTGTTCGAGGTGACTGCCGACTCGTTCCTCCGGCACATGGTGCGGACGATCGTCGGGACGATGCTCGAAGGGCGCGATCTCGAGCCGCTCCTCGCCGGCCGCCCACGCAGCGACGCAGGCGCCACCGCGCCGCCCCACGGGCTCTACTTGACCGGCGTTCGATACAAGTAGGCGGATGCGCTACCCCGTCGTCCTGTTCGACCTCGACGGCACGGTCGTCGATTCCGGCGGGATCATCCTCGCCTCGATGCGGCATGCGACGCAGACGGTGCTCGGGCGGGAGTTCACGGACGACGAGCTGCTCGCGAACGTCGGCGGGCCCGGTCTCGAGGCGCAGATGGCGGCGTTCGGGCCGGGCGACACGGCGGAGCTCGTGCGCGTGTACCGGGCGCACAACGAGCCGCTGCACGAGACCCTCGAGGGGTTCGACGGGATCGGAGCGACGCTCGAGGCCCTCCGCGAGCGAGGCCACCGGCTCGGGATCGTCACTGCGAAGCGCCGCGCGACGGTCGATCTCGCCTTCGCCCGGCTGCCGCTCGCTCACCTGTTCGAGACGATCGTCGGCGGCGACGAGACGGAGCGGCACAAGCCGGACCCGGCGCCGCTCAGGCTGGCGCTCGAGCGTCTCGGCGCGGAGGCGCGCGACGCCGCGTACGTCGGCGACTCGCCGTACGACATGCAGGCGGCGCGGGCCGGCGGCCTGCACGCGATCGGCGTGACGTGGGGAGGGATCCACGCGCGCGACGCGCTCGGCGACGCAGAGGTGATCGTCGACCGCGCAGAGGAGCTGCTCGATGTCGTCTAGCACGGTCGCCGGCCGCGCGGCCGAGCTTCGGACCGAGCTCGCGCGCTGGCTGCACGAGTACCACGTGCTCGACAACCCGTCGGTCGACGACGCAACCTACGACCGCGCGTACGACGAGCTCGTCGCGCTGGAGCGCGACCATCCCGAGCTCGTGACGCCCGACTCTCCGACCCAGCGTGTCGGCCAGCCGCCCTCGGACCGGTTCGCCAAGGTGCGCCACCTGACTCCGATGGGCTCGCTCGAGAAGGTGACCGACGACGACTCGCTGCGCAAGTGGGACGAGGACGTCGCGAAGCGCCTCGACGATCCGTCGGCGCAGGTTGCCTACGTGCTCGAGCCGAAGATCGACGGGCTGGCGATCAACCTGACGTACGAGGACGGCGTGCTCGTGCGCGGCGCAACGCGCGGCGACGGCGAGGAGGGCGAGGACGTGACGGTCAACCTGCGGACGATCCCGTCCGTCCCGCTCCGCCTCCTCGGGGGCTCGCCGCCGCCCGTGGTCGAGGTGCGCGGCGAGGTCTACATGCCGCTGTCCGGCTTCCGCGAGCTGAACGAGCGCCTGCTCGCGGATGGAAGGAAGGTGGCGCCCAACCCGCGCAACGCCGCGGCGGGCTCGCTGCGGCAGAAGAACCCGAAGATCACCGCCGAGCGACCGCTCGCGGTCTGGGCATACGGCGTCGGCGCGCGCGAGGGCCTCGAGCTCGACTCGCACTGGGAGACGCTCGAATGGCTCTGTTTGCAGGGATTTCCAACGAACCCGTTCGTCGAGCGGCTGGGGTCGATCGACGCCGTTGCGAAGGCCTGCCGCGAGTGGGAGGTCCGGCGCGCGAAGCTCGACTACGAGATCGACGGCATCGTCGTCAAGGTCGACTCGCTCGCCCAGCAGCAGCAGCTCGGCTCGCTCCACTCGCGCCCGCGCTGGGCGCGCGCGTTCAAGTGGGCGCCGATGACGGCGGTCACGCGGCTCGAGCGGATTGCCGTGCGCGTCGGGCGGACGGGCGCGCTGAACCCGTGGGCGATGCTCGCGCCCGTGGAGGTGGGCGGCGTCACCGTCTCCCGCGCGACCCTCCACAACGAGGAGGACATCAACCGCAAGCAGATCCGCGAAGGCGACGACGTCATCGTCCAGCGGGCCGGCGACGTGATCCCGCAGATCGTCGGTCCCGCCGGCCGGCACCGGCGCGGGACGAAGGCGTTCCGCATGCCCGAGCGGTGCCCCCTCTGCGACACGCCGATCGTCAAGCCCGAGGGCGAGGCGATGCACCGCTGCCCCAACCGTGCGTGCCCGTCGCGCGGCCTCGAGTCGCTGATCAACTGGGTGCAGGCGGCCGCCGACATCGACGGCGTCGGGGAGCAGCTCGTCCGCCGGCTCTGGCAGCTCGGGCTCGTGCGCTCGCTGCCCGAGCTCTACCGGCTGACGAAGGAGCAGCTGCTGTCGCTCGACGGGTTCGCCGAGATCTCGGCCACGAACGCGATCGCCTCGATCGAGCGGTCGAAGCAGATCCCCTTCCGGCGCGTGCTGTTCGGGCTGAACATCCCCGATGTCGGCTGGGTGACCGCCCAGAACCTCGCGCGGCACTTCGGCACCGTCGAGCACCTCGCGACGGCGACCCAGGAGGAGATCATGGAGTGCCCCGGCATCGGCCCGGAGCGCGCCGAGGCGATCGCCGAGTGGTTCGCGGACGAGGACAACGCCGCCCTGGTCGACGAGCTGAAGCAGATCGGGCTGCGCTTCGAGTCGGACGAGGACGACCGCCCGGTGGAGGGGCCGTTGACCGGAAGGCAGTACGTGATCACGGGCACGCTCGGTGCGATGACGCGCGAGGAGGCGCGCGTGGCGCTCGAGTCGCTCGGCGCGAAGGTCTCGGACAACGTCTCGAAGAAGACGACGGCCGTGTTCGTCGGCGAGTCGCCGGGCAGCAAGGTCGCGAAGGCCGAGAAGGCGGGGGTCGCCATCCGCACCGAGGCGGAGCTCGCGGCGCTGCTCGCCGACCCGGCGCTCGAGACTGCCTAGTTCTCGGCCGAAGCGGCGGCGAGCGCGGTGACGAAGCGGTCCTCCGCCGTATGGGCCGACCAGTACGGCACCGGACTGCCGTTCTCGAGCACGGAGAAGGCGTACCGCGAGCGGACGTAGCCGGACAGCGCCGAGGCCTCGTCCGTCGTTCCCGTCTTCGCGCGCACGACGCCCCGGGCGGGGGCGGTCTCGAGGCGGTTCTTCAGGGTCCCGCTGATCCCGGCCACCGGGAGCGCGCCCCAGACCGTGGCGTGCATCGACGGGTCGTTCCAGAACGAGATCAGGAGGGCGGCGAGCGTCCGGACGGTGAGCCGGTCCTCGAGCGAGAGCCCGGAGCCGTCGGCGATGTGGACGCCGGCGAGCGGGATTCCGCCCTCGCGCAGCTCGTCGAGGACGACCGCTGCTCCGGCGGCGGAGGTGCCCCCGGCGCCGCGGACGGCGCCGAGCTGCTTGAGCAGCATCTCGGCGGTGAAGTTGTCGCTCTGGCTGTCCATGAACTCGACGATCCTGGAGAGCGGGGGAGAGAGGATCCGCGCGAGGACGGACGCGGTCGCGGGCGCCTTGCCGACGACGACCCCTCCGGTCGTGATCCCCTGCTTGCGCAGGATCTGCCGGAAGCGCCCGGCCGCGGCGACCGCGGGCCGCGGTGCGATGTGGTTCTCGTAGACACCGCGGTCGACGACGAGCGCCGAGAGCGGCGAGCACTCGTTGATGTAGAACGCAGACTTCCAGCCGGGTGCGGTGCGGCGGGAGTCGAACCAGCTCTCGTCGCCGATGACGCGCCCGTCGACGCGCACGATGCCCTGGCGCTTCAGGGCGACGGCGAGCCGCGCGAGTCCGTTCGAGGTGAGCGACGGGTCGCCGTAGCCCTTGAGATAGAGGTCGCCCTTCCAGGTCGTGCCCACGAGCCCACCGGTTCCGAGCACCTCGGTCGGGAAGCGGTAGCCGGGCCCGAGCGCGCGCAGCGCGGCGAACGTGACCGGCAGCTTCTCGTTCGAGGCCGGAGCGAGCGGCGTGTCCGCGTTGCGCTCGAAGACGACTCCGCCGGAGGAGAGATCGACGGCGATGGCGCCCGAGTCGGCCGCCGACAGGGGCGGCACCTCGAGTGCGTGCGCCAGGCGCGTCGGGAGCGGCAAGCGGGGCGCCGAGACGGCCGACGGGGCGATCAGCAGCGCGGCTGCGAGGGCGGCGGCGACGATGACGCGCATGTCCGCCCGACAGTGTGACCGAGGCGGCGGCGCGCCACGTTCCTCACGTTGGGCCTCGATGACCCCGAAGATGGGTCGAGCGGCCCTTGCCGAGGCACCCTGCTCTGTCGAAGAATCGGCAATGCGGCCACCTCTCCCTCTGCATGACTGAGCTCTTCGAACGGATCACGACGCTGATCGACGAGTCCGAGCGCGACCTCGACCGGATCGAGCGGACGCTCACGGACGGCTATGCGCACGCGCTCTCGCTCGAGGGCGAGCGCCTGAGGCTCGAGCGCCGGCTGTCCGAGCTCGCGCGCGAGCTGCACGTCGGCGACACGGCGACGAAGACGGACGAGCTCTCGTCGGTCGCCAGGCGCCTCGACGGCAACGCCGGCGACCTGACGCGCCTCCGCGAGGCGCTCGCCGAGCTGCGGCGGCACGCCGCCGCCGTCCGCTAAACCAGACCGGACCTGACGGCGACGACCGCCGCCTGGATGCGGTTCTCGATCTGCAGCTTCATCAGGATGTTCGAGATGTGGTTCTTGACCGTCTTCGGGCTGATGTGCAGGTCGGCCGCGATGTGCGCGTTGTCCTTGCCGTTCGCGATCAGCTTCAGGACCTCGATCTCGCGCTGCGAGAGCTCCGACCTGATCAGCTCCGCCTCGCGCCGCGATGCGCTCGACGCCCGCACGTGCTGCAGCACTTTCGCGGCGATCGCCGGCGACACGAGCGCCTCGCCCACGGCCGCCGCGTTGATCCCTGCGATCAGATCGTCGATCGACGAGTCCTTCAGCAGGTAGCCGCACGCGCCGGCGAGGATCGCCTCGAGCACGTCCTCGTCCTGATCCGAGATCGTGAGGACGAGCACACGCGTCAGGGGCGCGATCATCGCGATCTGGCGCGTGGCCTCGACGCCGCCGATGCCCGGCATGTTCAGGTCCATCACGACGACGTCGGGCGCGAGCTCGCGGATCGCACGCAGCGCGTCGTCGCCGTCGTCGCACTCGCCGACGATCTGGACGCCCTGCTCGGACAGCAGCTTGCGCAGGCCCGTCCTGAACAGGTCGTGGTCGTCGACCAGCAGGACGCGCGGGTTGACGTGCTCCCGAGATTCGGCCGTCTCGTTCACCTGGGTCGCGTGAACGTACCTAATGCGGCGTGATATTCACAGTCACGCGAGGCCCCAATTGCGCCCGCTTTTGTCTCGGACTTCGTGCAGAATTGCTCTAATTCGGTGACTGTTCTCGGTTGACGCCCGTCCGGGAACCCTGCTAGCCTGCCCGACTCGTGACGTACCGGCCCCTCCCGGTGCGCCCGTCCCGCCCCCTAGCAGGGGGTTGTTATCCGTAGGTTGGGGCAGGCGCCGTACGTTCTCGTCGGGATCTGTGTAGCTCTCGTAGCCGCGGTTCCGGCCATGGCCGACCCGTCGATCGGGTCGAAGCGCGCCGAGGCACAGGCCGTCATGGGCCAGCTGCAGTCGCTGTCCGACTCGCTCGAACGGGCGCGCTCGCAGTACGACGCCGCCAACCTCCAGCTCGCCCAGACGAAGCGGAACCTGCGCGAGAACGCCTACGAGCTGCACGTCGCGCGCGGCAACCTCAAGGCGAGCCAGCGCGTGATCCGGCAGCGGCTCGTCTCGCTCTACACGACCGACCAGGACTCGACCATCGAGGTGATCCTCGGCTCGAAGAGCCTGGACGACATGATCACGAGGATCGACAGCGCGAAGAACGTGACGAGCCTCGACGCGCGAGTCGCCACCGAGGTCGTCCAGTTCAAGCACTCGGTCGTCGAGCACCGGAAGGAGCTCGCCGCCGCCCGCGCCCGGCAGGAGCAGCTGGTGGCCGAGCGCGCGGCCGCGAAGGCGTCGATCGAGTCCAAGATCGCGGAGCAGCAGCGCCTCTACTCCTCGATCAAGAGCCAGATCGCACAGCTCGTGGCCGCGCAGCAGGCGCGGCAGCTGCAGATGGAGCGGATGGCGCAGGCGCGGCTCGTCGCCCAGCACCAGCAGGAGCAGCAGGCGGCGCAGGACACGATCGTCGGCATCTCGGCGGTCACTCCCCAGTCGGACACGATCGTCGCGCCCCCGCCGACGCACGGCGGTGTCGTCGCGATCGCGATGTCGCAGCTCGGCACCCCGTACGTGTGGGGCGGAGCGGCGCCGGGCGGCTTCGACTGCTCGGGGCTCGTGATGTGGGCGTACGCGCAGGTCGGGGTCTCGCTCCCGCACTCGACCTACGCGCTCTACGCGATGGGCGTGCCGGTGTCGCGTGACGAGCTCGCGCCGGGCGACCTCGTGTTCTTCGACGGCGTCGGCCACGTCGGCATCTACATCGGCGGCGACGAGTTCATCCATGCACCGCACACCGGCGACGTCGTGAAGATCTCGAGCCTCGACGATCCGTGGTACTCCGCGGAGTACGTCGGCGCCCGCCGAATCCTCTAGTCCCGCACGTACAGGGAGTCGATCTCGGCCGCGAAGTGGTCGAGGATCACCTTGCGCCGCAGCTTCAGCGTCGGCGTGACCTCGTTCTCCTCGATGCTGAACTCGCGCGGCAGCACGCTGAAGCGCTTGATCTGCTCGAAGCCGGAACGCTCGGCGTTGACGTCGTCGACCGCGGCCTGCACGGCCGCGCGGACGTCGTCCTCCTTCAGGCCGTCGACCGCCTCCGGGTCGACGGTGACGAGCGCGGTGACGTACGGCTTGCGATCGCCGACCACGACCGCCTGCGAGACGATCCGGTGTGCCTTCAGGTCGTTCTCCAGGTTCTGCGGCGCGACGTTCTTGCCGCCGGCCGTCACGATGATGTCCTTCTTGCGATCGGTGATCGTGAGGAACCCGTCTTCGTCGATGTGCCCGACGTCGCCGGTGTGGACGAAGCCCTCGTCGTCGAGGACCTCCCGGGTCGCGGCCTCGTCGTGGTAGTAGCCGGCGAAGACGGTGTTCGAGCGGATCAGGATCTCGCCGTCGGGTGCGATCCGGAGCTCGACCCCGGGCAGCGCCCTGCCGACGGTGCCGAATCGGTACGCGCTCGGCCGGTTCACCGTCGCCGCCGTCGTGACCTCCGAGAGGCCGTAGCCCTCGAGGATGAGGATGTCGAGCGCGTGGAAGAACTCCGCGACCTCGCGTCCGAGCGGCGCGCCGCCGGAGTTCGCGATCCGCAGCCGGCCGCCGAGGCGTTCCTTGATCTTCGAGTACACGAGCCGGTCCGCAGCGCGATGCTGTGCCGCGAGCAGCGCGGGCACCGGGCGGCCCTGCTGGCGCAGACGGGACACGCGCCGGCCGACGTCGAGCGACCAGTCGGCGATTCGGCGACGGGGGCCGTGCAGCTCCGCGAATTGCGCCATGACCGCCGTGTGGATCTTCTCGTAGACGCGCGGCACGCTCGGGAACACCGTCGGCCGCACCCGCGGGAGCTCGTCGCCTACGCGCAGCGGATCGGAGAGGAACGCGATCGTGTAGCCGACGTACGCCGCCGAGAGATGCAGCAGCCGCCCGTAGTTGTGCGCGAGCGGGAGGTACAGCAGCATGACGTCGCCCGCGCCGGTCAGGCGCTCCTCGAGCTCGTCGCCCTTCTGCACCATCGCGTAGTAGTTGCGGTGGCGGATCATGCACGCCTTCGGCGGGCCGGTCGTCCCCGACGTGTAGATGAACGTGAACAGGTCGTCCTCGCCGACCTGGGCTGCCCGCTCCGCGAGCGCCCCGGGGTGCGCGGCGGCGAACTCGCGTCCCTTCGCCCGCAGCGCGTCGAGGTCGCCGAACGTGAGCACGTGACGCAGCGACGTCTCGTCGACCTTGGCCCGCTGCGCGTCGTCCTCCACCAGGACGCCGGCCGCGTCCGAGTGGGCGAGCAGGTACTGGACGTCCTTCGCGGAGCTCGAGGCGTACACGGGCGCTCCGACCGCCCCGACGAGCGCGAGGGCGAAGTCGAAGAGGGCCCATTCGAGGCTGGTCCGCCCGAGCAGCCCGAATGCCTCGCCCTTCTCGACGCCGAGCGCCAGCAGGCCGTTCGCGAGCTCGTCGACGGCCTGCGCGGCCTCGGCCCAGGAGACGGCGCGCCACTCGCCGTCGACCTCGTGGAGGTAGGCGGTGCCGGAGCGTGTCTCCCGGGCGGCGTCGAGCCACAGGTTCGCGATCGTCCGGGTCTCCGCCATCGCGTCTCAATGTACTGATGGAGGGAACCGGTCGCCGGGCGCGAATCCGGCCGGTCCCCGTTACGATTCACCTGCAGATGCGCACAACCTGGAACGGCTCCGTCAGCTTCGGCCTCGTCAACATCCCCGTCGGGCTCTCGCCCGCGACGACCCCGTCCGCGCGGCAGTCCGACGTGTCGTTCCGCCTGCTGCACCGCGAGTGCCAGACGCCGATCAAGCAGAAGCGCTGGTGCCCGGTCCACGACCGTGAAGTCTCGGGGGACGAGCTCGTGCGCGGCTTCGAGGTGGCGAAGGGCCAGTTCGTGATCGTGGAGGACGCCGACCTCGAGGCGATCGAGCAGCACGACACGTCGCGCAGCATCGAGATCGGCAGCTTCGTGAAGCTCGAGGAGGTCGACCCGATCTACTTCGACCGCACCTACTACCTCGTCCCTGCAGCGGCCGAGGCGGCGCGGCGCCCGTACGTGCTGCTGCTCGAGGCGATGAAGTCGAGCGGCGTGGCGGCCCTCGGCAGGTTCGTGCTCGCGGGCAAGGAGAAGCTGTGCCTGATCCGGCCGATGGGCGACGCGCTCGCCCTCGAGACGCTGTTCGTGGCGGCCGACGTGAGGGATCACGCCGAGATCGACGACGCCGTCGCCGGCGCGGAGGTGAAGAAGCCCGAGCTCGATCTCGCCCAGCAGATCATCGACTCCCTCGAGGCGCCGTTCGACCCGGCCGCGCTCAAGAGCGAGTACCGCGAGTCGCTGCGCCAGGTGCTGGAGGCCAAGCTGGAGGGCAAGGAGTTCGAGCTCCCGGCCGAGGAGGAGCCTGCGCCGGTCGTCGACCTGATGGCTGCGCTCCGCGCCTCGGTCGCCGCCGCGTCCGAGAAAGAGCCTGAGAAGAAGAAGAAGCCCGCCGCGGCGCGGAAGCGCGCGGCGGGCTCCTCACGGCGTTAGCGACTCAGTGCGAGGCCGGCAGGGCGCCGAGCGCCTGCAGCTGCGCCTGGAACAGCGTCTTGTCGATCTTGCCCTGGTAGATCGGCACGTGCTCCTCGACGCAGATCCGAATGACCTCGTCGCGGTCGATCCCGACCTCCTTCGAGAGCTCTTCAGGCGTCAGGTGGTTGGCCAATGCCGCTCCTCTCGGTCGTCGTCCTCTTGATGCGCACAAAAAAAGCCCGCCGCGCTGAGCGCTGACGGACCGGTTGGCGGAGCTCTGTGGCGGCGCCAGGGAGGATCTTCACGCGACCCTCGCTGCGCCTGCGGAGCTCATGCCCACACGATAATCGAAGGGCGTGACGGATGCGACATCCCGGTGCCCCGGGCTGCCTTCGTCTACGCTGTGGGCGCTTTTTCCGGGGTGTGGCGCAGCCTGGTAGCGCGCTCCGTTCGGGTCGGAGAGGTCCCCAGTTCAAATCTGGGCACCCCGATTAGGTGTGGGGGAAACCAGGTTTCCCCCACATGCCCCCTTCTTCCTCGCGCGGCGGGCTTCTGGTTTCGGTGGTTCGAAGCGGCACGCTCGGCGGCTGTCTGGCCTGGTGGGGGCACGGGCCGAGCCCGTGCCCCCACCGACGGCGGCTAGGGTCGGGGCTTGGCCCGGCTCCGCGCTGTCGTCTTCGACGTCGATTTCACGATCGCTGTGCCGGGGCCCGACCTCGGGGCCGACGGTTACGTGCGCCTCGGGCGGCGGTACGGGCTCGAGCTCGACGCTTCGCGGCACGACTCGGCCCGGCGGGCGGCACTCGCGACGATCGAGCGGCATCCGGAGCTCGACCACGACGAGGAGCTTTGGGTGCTGTTCACCGAGCGGATCATCGTCGGGATGGGCGGGGCCGGCGACACGCACGCCGCCGCCGTCGAGATGACGCGAGCCTGGGAGCGCGCCGACCAATTCGAGCTCTACCCGGACGTCGAGCCGGCGCTCGCCTCCCTGCGCGCCCGCGGCCTGAGGCTCGGGCTGCTGTCGAACACGGCCCGCGACCTGGAGCTGTTCGTCGCCCACCACGGCCTCGACGTCGATGCCCTCCTCACGTCGCGGGTCCACGGCAAGACGAAGCCGCACGCGTCGATCTTCTGCGACCTGCTCGACCTGCTCGGCGTCGAGGCCGGCGAGGCGGCCATGGTCGGCGACTCGATCGAGGACGACGTCGAGGGCGCCCAGGCGGTCGGGATGCGCGCCCTGCTCGTCGATCGCGACCGGCGCTACCCCGAGCGGCCCGAGCGGCTCGACTCGCTGGCCGACGTCCCCGAGGCATTGGGTCTGTAGCGCGCTCTACGCTGTGCTCAGACATGCCCGTGTGGCTGATCTGGGCGATCATCGCCGTCGCGCTCGGCATCGGGGAGATGCTGACGCCCGGGCTGTTCTTCCTCGGCCCGCTCGCGCTCTCGGCCGGGCTCGCGGCTCTGGTCGGCCTGGTGGGGGGCGGGACGATCATTACGCTGATCGTGTTCATCCTCGCGTCGATCGCCTCGCTCGCCTTCCTGCGCCCGATCGCCCGCCGCCACGTCCGCATGCCGTCGATCTCGCGGACCGGCACGGACGCGCTGGTCGGGCGGAAGGCCGTCGTCACCCGGCGGATCGACGCCAACGGCGGGCGCGTGCGGATCGGCGGCGAGGAGTGGTCGGCGCGCTCGTATCTCGACGGCCAGGTCGTCGAGGAAGGCAAGAGCGTCGACGTGATCCAGATCGAGGGGGCGACCGCCCTCGTGTCCGAATAGGAGGCCGGTGTGAGCGGAACTCTCGCAGCCCTGATCGTGCTCGCCGTGATCGTGCTCTTCATCCTCGTCACGCTCGCGAGGACAATCCGCGTGATCCCGCAGGCGCGGGCCGGTGTCGTCGAGCGCCTCGGCCGCTACTCGCGGACGCTGATGCCCGGGCTCTCGATCGTGATCCCCTTCGTCGATCGCGTGCGCCAGTTGCAGGACATGCGCGAGCAGGTGGTGTCCTTCGAGCCGCAGCCGGTGATCACGCAAGACAACCTCGTCGTCAACATCGACTCGGTCATCTACTTCCAGATCACCGACCCGAAGTCGGCGACCTACGAGATCAACGACCCGGTGAACGCGATCGACCTGCTGACGGTCACGACGCTGCGGAACGTGATCGGCGGGATGACGCTCGAGCAGACCCTCACGTCCCGCGACTCGATCAACGACCAGCTTCGCGGCATCCTGGACGAGGCGACGGGGAAGTGGGGAATCCGCATCCATCGCGTCGAGCTGAAGGCGGTCGACCCGCCGCCCTCGATCAAGGACACGATGGAGAAGCAGATGCGCGCAGACCGCGAGAAGCGCGCCGCGATCCTCCAGGCCGAAGGCGTGAAGCAGTCGCAGATCCTGCAGGCGGAGGGCGAGAAGCAGGCGGCGATCCTCAAGGCGGAGGGCCAGAAGCAGTCGGCGATCCTCGCCGCCCAGGGACAGGCCGAGGCGATCGGCACCGTCTTCAAGGCGATCCACGACGGCGATCCGGACCCGAAGCTGCTCGCGTACCAATACCTGCAGGTGCTGCCACAGATCGCGCAGGGCGATGCGAACAAGGTGTGGGTGATCCCCAGCGAGCTGACGCGGGCCCTCGGCGGGCTCTCGGAGCGCATCCTCCCCCGATCAGGGGACGGAACGGAATCATCCTGAGGGATACGGCGCCGCCGCGCTGCCGCCGACGTTCCTGGCAGGTGCTCTCGCGCAGGCGGCTTCTCAATGCGGTGTTCGTGCTCGCGGCGCTCGGCGTCGGAGGTCTCGTCGCGCGCCACTATGCGCAGGCCGGTTGGCCGCTGCGCAGCGCGAACGTGTGGCTCGTCGTCCTCGCGGCACTGATCTTCGTCGCCGCCTACGCCGTGAAGGCGTGGGGGTGGCAGCGTCTCTTCTCGAACGGCGAGCGTCCGGCGGTGCTCACCCTCGCGGCCGCAGGTGGTGCGGCGTCCGTGGGCGGCATCGCGCTCCCGGGCCGCTGCGACGACGTGATCCGGCTGGCCGTCCTCAGGCGCTGCCGGCGGCGGCGGGCGAGCGTCGGCGCCGCTGTGCTCTCGATCTTCCTCCTCGGCCTGCTCGACAGCGCCGCGCTCGGCCCGCTCGCCTACGTGACGGCCTTCGTGGCGCACGTCGACGGCTGGCTGCGCCTGGGCCTGTTCGTCGTCGCGGCCGCGGGGGTCGCGGCGGCCGCGGTCGTCCTGAGCCTGCGCCGGCTGGCCGGCCACCGGCTGGTCGCGCGCTTCCGGATCGCTCGCTTCGTCGGCGACCACGCCACGGGCCGCCGTGAGGCCTTCCAGGCGTGGCTCGCCGTCGCGACGTCGTGGGCGCTCCGCGCGCTCGCCGTCTTCGTGCTCCTCGCGGCCCTCGGGCTCGGCTCCGACTTCGCCCTCGCGCTCGCGTTCGTCTGCGCCTCCTCCGCCTCGGCGGTGCTCCCCGTCGCACCGGCGGGGGCGGCCGTCCAGGCAGGGGCCGGCGGGGCGATCCTCGCCGCCTCCGGCATCCGGACGGAGGACGCCCTCGCGTTCGGCGTCGCCGCGCAGGCGCTCCTGATCGCCGCGGGGGCCGCCTTCGTGCTGGCGCTCGGTGTCTGGCACCTGCACGGGCGCCTCGCGCCCTCGCAGGTGCTTAAGCGCCGGCCAAGCCCGGCTTAAGCGCCGCCCTCGAAGCTGCGGCCGTCATGCGCCGCACGCTTCTCATCGCCGGGCTCGTCCTGGCCGTGCTCCTCCTCGCCGCCCTCGGCCTCGTCTTCGACGCGGGCCGCCGGCTGCGCCTGGTCACGGCCTAGCCGAGCTCCACCGCCGCCTCCTCGAGCGTCAGGACGGGGCCCACGCACGTCTCGCGGCCCTCGAGCAGCTCGAGCCACTCGCCGAGCGCCCGCGTCCGGAAGAGCGCCTCGAGCTCCGGCAGGCTCGGCTCGAACGCGCGGTCGACCAGGTCCGGCCGGCCGAGCAGCTCGCAGAGGCGGCCCCAGAACTTCGGCTCGAGCGCAGCGACGGTGAGGTAGCGGCCGTCGGCCGTCTCGTAGATCCGGTAGCAGGCTGCGCCGCCGGTGAGGAGCCGCGGGAGCGGCTCGCCGCGCAGCCGGTGCGAGGCGAAGCGGTGCGCGCCGAGCGCCATCGAAACGACTACGCGGCCTCCGCGGCCCGTGCGCGCCCGGTCGAGCAGGGCCGCCAGCACCTCGATGACCGCCCCCTGGGCACCCGCGCAGAGATCGGCCACCTGCACCGGCGGCAGCGCCGGCGCGGTGTCGGCCAGGACGCCGGCATAGCCCAGGTAGTTGAGGTCGTGCCCGGCATCGGATGCGCGGCGCCCGGTCGTCCCGTAGCCCGTGATCGAGCACAGGATCGCCTCCGGCGCGAGGTCGATCCCGAGGCGCTCGAACACGCCCGGCCGGAAGCCCTCGAGCACCACGTCCGCTTCGGCGACCACGGGGGGCGGCGGCTCGCGTTTCGCGTCCCAGGCGATCCGCTCCTTGCCCTCGTTCAGGGCGGCGTACCAGCCGGGCGCCGTCGCCTCGACGGGGTCGCCGCCGGGCGGCTCGATCTTCACGACCCGTGCGCCGAGACGCAGCAGCTCGCGCGAGGCGAAAGGGCCGGGCAGGTAGCGCGTCAGGTCGGCCACGGTCACTCCGTCGAGCGTGGCTGCACCCATCGGGCGATTATGCTGGGCGCCCTTGTCCGAGCGGACGACCGAGCGGCGGAGCGAGCTCTTGCACGCGGCGGTGCGCGTCTTCGCGACGAAGGGCTTCCACGCGGCGCGCGTCAAGGACATCGCGGACGAAGCCGGCGTCGCGCACGGTCTCCTCTACCACTACTTCAGGTCGAAGGACGAGGTGCTCGACGAGATCTTCCGGCGCACCTGGTCGAACCTCGCCGCGGAGCTGGAGCGCATCGAGACGTCCGGCGCCGCCCTGCAGGAGCAGCTCGGCCGCTTCGCCGCCTTCTACCTCGGCTCCTGGCTCGAGACGCCCGACCTGATCCGCGTGCTGGTCCGCGAGATCGCACGCGGGCCCGACGTGGGCGCGCGCGCCGGAGAGCTCGACTCGGTCCTCGCTCCGATCACGCGGATGATCGAGGCCGGCGCGCGGCGCGGTGAGGTGCGGGCCGGCCTCGACGCGAGGCTCGCCGCAGTCGCCTTCTACGGCGCGCTCGAGGAGATCCTGACCGGCTACGTCATCGACCAGCTCCCGTCGAAGCCGGCCGACGTCGAGCGCGCGATCGCGACCGTGACTGAGGTGGTTGCGGCAGGATTGGCTCCGTGACGAAGGTCGTCAACCTCGCCGGGGCGCCGCTCGGGCCCGAGCGCGAGCGGGATGGGTGGCGTCAGCGCTCGCTGCGCGTCGGCGACGAGCTCGGCGCGGCGATGATCGGCGGCAGCGTCTACGAGCTGCCCGCCGGAGAGCGCACCTTTCCCTTCCACTACCACCACGGGGTCGAGGAGTGGCTGCTCGTCCTCGACGGGGCGCCCTCGCTGCGTACGCCGTCCGGCACGCGCGAGCTCAAGGCCGGCGACATCGTCTGCTTCCCGCCGGGCGCGCAGGGCGCGCACACGGTCATGGGCCCGGGCCGGGTGCTGATGCTGTCGCAGGGGTCGCGACCCTCGATCTCCGTCTATCCGGACTCCGATAAGCTCGGACCGCGCTCGGGCGAGGCGGACGACACGCTCGACTTCCGGCGCGCCGACGCGGTCGACTACTGGGACGGCGAGGAGTGACCGACGTCAACCTGTTCGCGCTCGAGCTCACGTCGGACGACGACGATCCCGACGGGTACCACGTCGCCTACTGCCGGGTAGGGCCCTTGATCGGCGGCAGCCGGCTCGGGCTGTCCGTCTACGAGCTGCCGCCCGACCAGAGCATCTGTCCGTACCACTGGGAGGCCGGCGACGAGGAGTGGCTGATCGTGCTGTCGGGGCGGCCGACGCTGCGCACGCCCGGCGGCGAGCTCGAGCTCGATCCGTGGGACACCGTCTGCTTCCCCGCCGGCGCCGACGGCGCGCACAAGGTGACGAACAGGACCGACGCCACCGTCCGCGTGGGGATGCTCTCGACCCGGAACGACCCGGGGATCTCCGTCTATCCGGACTCGAACAAGATCGGCGCCTGGCCGCCCGGCAAGCTCTTCCGCCTCGACGACGCCGTCGACTACTGGGACGGCGAGATCTGACGAGCAAGTAACAGACTGTTACTTGCTCAGATCACGAACGTCTCGCGCCGCGGGGTTCCGCGGGCGAAGCGCTCGACGTCGAACGCCGCGAGATCGAGTGACGGGCGCGCTCCGGTGACGAGCTGCGCGATGTGCTCGCCGACCGCCGGAGCCTGCTGGAAGCCGTGGCCGGAGAAGCCGGTCGCGTAGAGGAAGCGCGAGACGCGCTCGCTCTCGCCGACGAGGGCGTTGTGGTCGGGCGACACCTCGTAGTAGCCCCACCAGGACGAGGTGATCGGCAGTTCGGCGAGCACCGGCAGCCGTCGCGCGGCGTGCTCGGCGACCTCCTCGAGCTGCGCCTCGCGGCCGCCGAACACGAGGCCGGGCCCTTCGCGGTGGAAGTAGAAGCTCGTCGAGAAGTCGACCGTGAGCGGGAGCTCGGCAGGCAGCCCACCGTCGGTCGGCGTGAACCACAGGTGCCGCGGCTCCCCCTCGACGGGAAGGTCGACGCCCGCCAGCTCCGCGACCTCGCGCGACCACGCGCCCGCGGCGCAGACCACCGTGCTGGTCGCGATCTCCTCGCTGCCCGCCTCGACCGCCTCGATCCGGCCGTCGCGCACGCGGACAGCCGTGAGCGGCGAGCTCTGCCGGATGCGCACGCCGCGCTCCGACGCGCCGCGCGCGTACCACTGGACGACCGCCTCGGGCGAGCAGTAGCCGTCGAGCGGGCAGAACGTCGCAGCGACGACGCCCTCGACCGAGAGTTGCGGGACGATCTCGATCGCCTCGCCGGGCGTCAGCTCGCGCGCCGGGACCCCGAGCTCCTGCTGCATCGCCAGCGCCGCGCGGAACGCCGGCAGGTCCTCCTCGCGGTCGAGGAGGAAGAGGTAGCCCCACTGGTGCAGCTCGATCTCGTCGCCCATCGTGGCGAGCTCCGCGAGCGACCGCTGCGCGATGCGGACGTTCAGCTCGTCGCCGAACTGCATGCGGAAGCCGCCCGCCGACTTCGCCGTCGATCCGGAAGCGAGCGTGTCGCGCTCGAGCAGGACGACGTCGGTGAGGCCGAGCTCGGCGAGGTGCCACGCCACGGATGCACCGATCGCCCCTCCGCCGACGATGACGACCTCGGCGCTCTGCACGTCCGTGACGCTAGGCGGTTGCGTGAACCGGCGCGAGCGCCGGCGCCCAGGAGCAGAGCGGCGAGACGTCTCCGCTGCGGCCGTTCAGCTTGCGGTAGCCGAGCGCGTGCTCCGCCTGCATCATCTTGTGGATCTGCGTGGTGCCCTCGTAGATGATCGGTGCGCGCGCATTGCGGAAGTAGCGCTCGATCCCGAACTCGCCGGAGTAGCCGTACGAACCGAACACCTGGATCGCGAGGTGCGCCGCCTCGAACGCCGACTCGGTGGCGTGCCACTTCGCCAGCGACGTCTCGCGCGTGTTGCGCTTGCCCTCGTTCTTCATCCAGGCCGCCTGCATCACGAGCAGCTTCGACGTCTCGTACCCGAGCACCATCGTCGCGATCATGTCCTGCACGAACTGGTAGCGGCCGATCGCCTGGCCGAACGTCTCGCGCTCGCGCGCGTACTCGACGCTCCGCTCCAGGCACGCCCGGACCACCCCGCACGCACCTGCCGCAACGGTGAAGCGGCCCTGGTCGAGCGAGTGCATCGCGATCTCGAAGCCCTGGCCCTCGGCTCCGATCAGGTTCTCCGCCGGCACCTCGACGTTCTCGAAGAAGAGCTCGCCCGTCGAGCCGGCCCAGATGCCGAGCTTGTGCTCCGTGTCGCGCGAGGTGAAGCCCTTCATCCCCTTCTCGAGCACGAAGGCGCTGATGCCCTTGTGGGCGGCCGCGGGGTCGGTCTTCGCGAAGACAAGGGCGTGGTCGGCGACCGTCGCGTACGAGATCCAGTTCTTCTGGCCGTTCAGCACGTAGACGTCGCCTTCGCGCCGGGCCGTCGAGCGCATCGACGCGACGTCCGAGCCCGCGCCCGGCTCGGTCAGGCCGAAGCACGCGAGCTTCTCGCCCTTCGCCTGGGGGGTGAGCCACCGCTGCTTCTGCTCCTCGGTCCCGTACTTGAGTAGCGAGAGCGAGTTCAGTCCGACGTGCACCGAGATCAGCGTCCGGAACGCGGCCTCGCCCCGCTCGATCTCCTCGCAGGAGAGCGCCTCGGCGACGTAGTCGAGCCCTGCGCCGCCGTACTCCTCCGGGATCACGATCCCGAGGATCCCGAGCTCGGCCATCCCCTCGATCAGCTCGAGGTCGAGCCGGTGGTCGATGTCGTTCTGGATCGCCACCGGGAGCACCCGCTCGTCCACGAACGTGCGGACGGTCTCCTGGATCAGGCGCTGCTCGTCGCTGAGCTCGAAGTCCATGGCGGCGGAAGCCTACCGACCGCACGCGCGCGGTCAGGGCGGGCCGCCGCTACGATGTTGACTGACTGTTCAATCAAGGCAAGGAGCGAGTCGACATGGCCACGCTGGAGCAGACCTCGACAGGTGTCTCGTTCGCGCTGACCGACGAGCAGAAGGAGCTCCGGGCGCTCGCGCGTGAGTTCGCGGCCAGGGAGATCAGGCCGAAGGCCGCCGCCTACGACGAGGCCTCGACGCACCCGGCCGACGTGATCGCGAAGGCCCACTCGCTCGGCCTGATGAACCTCCACGTCCCGGAGGCCTACGGCGGGCTCGGTCTCACCGCCTTCGACGGGATGCTCGTCGGCGAGGAGCTCAACTGGGGCTGCTCCGGCATCGGGACCTCGATCGGCGCCAACGGCCTCGGCGCCGGGCCCGTGATCCTCGCCGGCTCGGAGGAGCAGAAGGCGCAGTGGCTGCCGCCGCTCCTGGCCGAGCCGATCCTGTGCTCGTTCGGGCTCTCCGAGCCGGGCGCCGGCTCCGATGTCGCCCGGATGACGACGACGGCCGAGCGCCGCGGCGACGAGTACGTCCTCAACGGCTCGAAGACCTTCATCACCAATGCGGGGCACGCTTCGTGGACGGTCGTCTTTGCGAAGACGGACCCGAACAAGGGCCATCGCGGCATCTCGGCGTTCATCGTCCCGATGGACACGCCGGGTGTGACGATCGAGCAGCACCTCGACAAGATGGGACAGCGCTCGACGGACACCTCTGCGTTCGCGCTGACCGATGCCGTCGTGCCGGCGGAGAACCGGCTCGGCGAGGAGGGCGACGGTTTCAAGATCGCGATGAAGACGCTCGACTTCACGCGGCCGGGCACGGCCGCCGGGGCGGTCGGCGTCGCGCAGGCCGCGTACGAGCTGGCGGTCGAGTATGCGAAGGAGCGAGTGACGTTCGACGTGCCGATCGCGATGCACCAGGGCGTCAACTTCCTGATCGCCGACATGGCGACCGAGATCGAGGCCGCGCGGCTGCTGACCTGGCAGGCGGCGTGGCTGATCGACCGCGGCGAGCGCGCGACGCTGCACTCGTCGTTCGCCAAGCGCTTCTCCGCCGACACCGCGATGAAGGTGACCACGGACGCGGTGCAGGTCTTCGGCGGCTACGGCTACATGAAGGAGTACCCGGTCGAGAAGCTCATGCGCGACGCGAAGCTGTTCCAGATCTACGAGGGGACGTCGCAGATCCAGCGGCTCGTGATCGCCAAGGAGATCTTCATCCCGCGCGGGTAGAGTCGGCCGGCCGTGAGTCTCGAGATCGACCTCTCAGGGCGCGTCGCGCTCGTCACCGGCGGCTCGCGCGGGCTCGGCCGCGCCGATGCCCTCACGCTCGCGCGCGCCGGCGCCGACGTCGTGGTCGCCGACCTCCTCGTCGAGTCAGAGCTGTCGGAGGAGACGGACGCCTACGGGCCGCTCGCGCAGGTCGCGCGGACCCAGGGGCTCGTGCACACGGAGTCCACCGCGGACGAGATCCGCGCGCTCGGCCGGCGGTCGCTCGCAGTTCGCTGCGACGTCACCGACCGCGAGCAGGTCGCCGCGGCCGTTTCACGGACGGTCGAGGAGCTCGGAAGCGTCGACATCCTCGTCAACAACGCCGGCACGCTCGATCACGTCGGGCAGTTCGCGGACCAGCAGCCGTCGCTCTGGGCGCGCGACCTCCAGGTCAACCTGACCGGCGCGTTCAACTGCGCCCAGGCCGTCTGGCCGCACATGAAGGAACGAAAGTTCGGCCGGATCGTCAACATGGCGTCGGTCGCGGGGACGCTCGGCGGGTTCGGGCAGGCGTCGTACTCGACGACCAAGGCCGGGCTGCTCGGGCTGACCAAGACGCTCGCGATGGAGGGGGGCCGTCACGGGATCACGTGCAACGCGATCGTGCCCGGGATCATCGGGACCGAGGCGTTCCACATGGCGAACCCGGCGATGAACGAGCGGATCGCGAACCGGACCGTGTTCAAGCGGCCGGGCGAGCCGCAGGACATCGCGAATGCGATCGCGTTCCTCTGCTCGGACCTCGCCTCGTACATCACCGGGATCGAGCTGAACGTGTCGGGCGGCGTCGAGCTGTTCGTGTTCTGACCGGTCGCGGAACCACGGGCGGTTGCCGCCGGAGGCCGGCTTCGCCGGCCGGGAGGCGCGGAGACGCGCCGCCGGGAGAGCAGGGAGGGATGGGTCGTGGGAAGGGAACCGTAGGTTCTCTTCCCACTGAAAACGTGTCGGGCGGCGTCGAGCTGTTCGTGTTCTAGGGCTGGAACAGAGGCGCTAGGATGCGGCGGTCGTGGCCGCCACCTCCCCGGCCATACTGGCACGCCGCCGCGCAGCCGCGCGCAAGCGGTTCTGGACCAGGATGGCGTGGTTCGGTGTGTTCCTGGTCGTTTCGGCGCTCGCCGTCGGGCTCGTGTTCGCCGGCTCCTCCGACAAGCTGGCGAGCGGGACGCGGGTCGGCGGCGTGGACGTGGGCGGGCTCAGCACGCAGGCGGCGCAGCGCGAGCTCGAGCAGCGGTGGCAGCGGGTTGCGGCCGTCCCCGTCGCGTTCACGTTCGGGGCGCACCGGTTCCGGATCTCGGCCACGCAGCTCGGGGTGCGGGTCGACTGGGCCGGCGCGATCGCGTCCGCCCGCCGGCACGGCGACGGCTTCGGGTTCGTTCGCGGCTATCGCCGCCTGGCGCTGAAGTTCTTCCCGACGGACGTGGCGCCGTCCGCGCGCGTCTCGGATGCGGCGCTCGCGTACGAGCTCGGGCTGATCGGAAAGGTGACCGACCAGCCGTCGCGCAACGCGCAGCTCGTCCGCCGCGGTCTTCGCTTCGAGGTCGTCCGCGGCGAGACGGGGCGCGTGCTCGACCGGGTGGCCGCGGCCAACCTGATCCTCGCCAAGCTGTCGTCGTTCGACCGCACGGCGGCTGCGCTTCCGGTCGACGTGAGCACGCCGGGTGTGACCGCCGCCTCGCTGGCCGCGGCGCAGCGCTCGGCGACGGCGGCCGTCTCCGCGCCGGTGACGCTTGCGATTGGGCCGACGCGCATCAAGCTGCCGCGCTGGCGGATTGCCACGCTGCTCGACCTCTCCCATGCCTCCGGCGGGCTCCAGCTCGGCGGCCCGGGCTGGACGCAGGAGCTCCGCCGCCTCCAGCAGGCGGTCGACCGCGCTCCGCGCGACGCGACCTGGGCGGTCGGCGCGGGCGGGTCGGTGCGCGTCGTCCCCGCGCAGCCCGGCGTCACGCTCGATGTCGAGCAGGCGAGCGCGGCAATCATCGCCGCCGCCGAACGCCCTGCGAACCGCGTGGCGACGCTCCACTACGCGGTGGCGCAGCCGCAGCGGTCGACCGCGCAGGCGCAGGCGCTCGGCATCACGGGCACGGTCGGCGCGTACGAGACGTTCTTCGGCGGTGTGGCGAACCGCATCCACAACGTCCAGCTCGTCGCGCATCTCGTCGACAACAAGCTGATCGCGCCGGGGGCGACGTTCTCGTTCAACAAGACGACGGGGGAACGCTCCGCTGCCAAGGGGTTCCTCGAGGCGCCGGTGATCATCAACGGCGAGGTCGAGACGGGCCTCGGCGGCGGCGTCTGCCAGGTCTCGACGACGGTGTTCAACGCCGCCTTCGTCGCCGGCCTGCCGATCACGGAGCGGACGAATCATGCGCTCTACATCTCGCACTACCCGCTCGGGCGCGACGCGACCGTCGACTACCCCGACGTCGACCTCAAGTTCGTCAACGACACCGGCCACTGGCTGCTGCTGCGAACGTGGGTCAGCTCGTCGTCCCTGACGGTGGCGCTCTACGGCACGCCGCAGCACCGCAGGGTCGAGTCGGTGACGCAGCCGCTCAAGGTCGACTCGCCGCCGCCGGTGGTGAAGACCGACGATCCGACCCTGCCGGTCGGCCAGACGATCGTCACCGACCCGGGCGTTCCGGCGACGTCGACGAGCGTCGAGCGGAAGGTCTACTCGCAGTCGGGCCGGCTCATGTCGGACCAGACATGGAGCTCGTACTACCGCGCCGTTCCGAAGCAGGTGACCGTCGGGACGAAGAAGGCGCCTCCGAAGCCGGCGAAGAAGGCGAAGAAGGCGGCGCCGCTCAGCCCGGCTGGGACTGCGCCGACCGCTCCGCACTAGCGATCGCCTCGAGCAGCCACGTCGGAATGCGCGTGGGGCGCAGCGTCCGGGCGTCAACGGTCGCGTGCGCCGTCCAGCCGTCGGCGATCGTGCGGTCGCCGCGCGTGACGGCGTACTCGTAGCGGAACCGCGCGCCTTTCACGTCGATGCAGCGCGCGTGCACCTTGAGCCGGTCGTCGAACGCCGCGGGCTCGAGGTAGCGGGCATGGGACTCGAGCACGAGAGCCTCGATGCCCTCGTCGCGGAGGCGCTGGTACCCGTGTGCGTGCTCCTCGAGGTACTCGACGCGCGCGACCTCGAACCAGACGAAGTAGCTCGAGTTGTGGGCAATCCCCTGTGCGTCGGTCTCGGCGAAGCGCACCCGGATGTCCGTCGAGAACCCGAAGCCGTCCATGTCGCTACGCCCGGTCGGCGACGATCAGCGCCAGGTCGTCACATTCCCATTCGATGTGCGCATGGAAACCGGCCTCGCGCAGCCAGCCCAGCTGGTCGAGCGCGCGATCGGGCTTGTCGTATCCGTCGCTGAGCGGCGCGACCTCGGCGTCGGCAACGACGACGTCCCCGAGCACGAACCTGCCGCCGGTGTGCAGCACGTCCCGGATGCGCGCGAAGAGGGCTCGCTTCTCCCCGGCATCGAGATGGTGGACGGCGAGCGCCGAGACGACCGCGTCGAACGGGCCGGGCGGGAGCGGGTCCTGGAGCCGCCGCACGAGCAGCTCCACGTCTGCAAGGACGATGCGCGCGAGCATCGTCTCGCTCTCGTCCACGGCGACGATCCGCGCCTCAGGATGCACGTCGCGGACGCTGCGCGCCGTCTCGCCCGTGCCGGCGCCGAGGTCGAGCACGGTCTCGACCGCGCGGCCCGCCAGTGCGCCGGCGATCCTCGCCTGCAGCTCCTCGTACGCCGGAACGTCCTCGTGGATCAGGTCGAGGTACGTCTCCGGGTCGAAGTGATACTGGCTCACCGGCGCGACCCTACTCCGGGGCGGCCCGGCTGCGTCGTCGCGCGTGCTACGCCGCTGCGCGCTTGACGGGCTTCTCGTCGAGGACGTCGAGGCAGGTGGCGCAGACCAGCTGCTCGGTCTCGTACGGGATGCCCGCGCGGAGGACGATCACCCGGACGGTCACGGGGTCGTGCTCGTGTGTGTCGTGAGGCTCGGTCGTCATCTCGCCTTCCAAGGTAATCGGCAAACCGCCTTCGCGAACTGAGCAGTTTGTGTCAATTGCGTGCCGATCCGGTGCCGGTCCAGTCACGCCGGAAGCGAGAGCTGGACGTGGTCGGCGAACCCCGAGACTCCCACGCCGACGAGCCGCAACGGGCCCGGCCGGTCGCGCAGTGCGCGATCGAGCAGGTCGCACGCGAGCGCGCCGATGCGGGCGGCGTCGTCGGTGCCGACCGGGAGCGACGTCGAGCGCGTCCGGATCGAGAAGTCCGGGTAGCGGAGCTTCGTCGTCACCGTGCGCGCCACCTGCCCGCGCCGCGTGAGGTGCGCCGAGAGCCCGTCGGCCATCCGGCGGAGCTCGTCGTGCAGGCGCTCGACCTCGCCGACGTCCTGCGCGAACGTCTCCTCCTGCGAGATCGAGATGCGCTCGGTCGAGACCTCGAGCCTGCGTGGGTCGATGCCGCGCGCACGGTCCCTGAGCTCCAGGCCGACCTTGCCGCGCAGGACGCTCGCGAGCGCCTCGTCGTCGAGCGCCGCGAGCCCGCCGATCGTCGTCACGGCGGCGGCGGCCAGGCGCTCCTCGGCGCGCGGCCCGACTCCCGGGAGCACCCGGATCGGGAACGGTGCGAGGAACGCTGCCTCGCGGCCGGGACGCACGGCCGTGAGCCCGCCGGGTTTGCGCCGGTCGGAAGCGATCTTGGCCACCACCTTCGACCCAGCCACGCCGAGCGAGCACGACAGGCCCGTGCGCGCCCGCACGACCGCCTGCACCGCGCCGGCCACCGCGCGCGCATCGTCGAACGCAGGCGCGACCTCGCCGACGTCGAGGTACCCCTCGTCGATCCCGGTCTGCTCGACCGTCGGCACGATCTCCCGGACCGTCGACCACACCTCACGCGAGTAGTCGCGATAGAGCGTGTGGCGCGGGCGAACGAACGCCGCGTGCGGGCAGCGGCGCCGCGCCTCCGCGCACGACATGGCCGAGTGGATGCCGAAGCGGCGTGCGACGTAATTGGCGGTGGCGACGACGCCACGGCCGTGCGGGTCGCCGCCGACGACCAGCGGCACGCGCCGCAGCGCAGGGTCCTCCAGCTCCTCGACGGCGGCGAAGAACGCGTCCAGATCGAGGTGCGCCAGGATCACCGAAGCAGCGTAGATTCACCGCCAGATGCGGAAACTGGCACCACTGCTGGCAGTCGCGCCGCTCGTCGCCGCCGTCGGTGCGCCGGCGGCCCGGCCCCAGACCGCGCGCACGTGCGGCACGCGCACGGTTGGGTCGGAGCGGGTCGCGTACGCCGGTTGGGCGACCGGCGGCGCGGTCGCGTACCACCGTCCCGGCGAGACGGTGCTCGCCCGGTTCGGAGCGCACAACGCGAACGACTATCCGACGGTCTTCGGCGTGGTCGGCGAGACGGCCGGCGCCGGTTGCGACGGGCGGTGGTATCGCGTCCAGCTCCCGGTCAAGCCCAACGGCAGCGTCGGCTGGGTACGGGCCGCTGCGCTCGTGCTCGAGCGTGTGCCCACCCGCATCGTCGTCGACCTCTCCGAGCGGCGGCTGTGGCTGTACCGGGACGGGCGGCTCGTGCTGCGCGCCCCGGTCGGCGTCGGTGCGCCGGCGACCCCGACGCCGGCGGGAAGCTTCTACGTGAACGAGCGGCTCGTTCCTCGCGACCGCTCGGGCCCGTTCGGCCCGGCCGCGCTCGGCCTCTCGGCTTTTTCGCCCGTCCTGACCTGGTGGCCCCAGGGCGGCCCGATCGCAATTCACGGCACCGACGAACCGGCGTCGATCGGCCGGGCCCGCTCGAACGGCTGCATCCGGCTGCGCAACCCCACGCTCGAGCGGGTGTTCGCGGCGGCCGGCGCCGGGACGCCGGTCGTCGTCAGGCGGTAGCCCGTCGCGCACGGGGCTGCGACCGCGTAGGCTAGGCGCCGCAGATGACCGACACCGACACCGACACCAAGACCCGGAACCCGCTTTCCCAGCTCTCCTCGTTCAGCGAGGACCTGCTCGGCAAGGCCTCGAAGAACCCGGCGGCGACCAAGTTCCTGCAGGGCGCGAACCAGCTCCGCGACCGTGTCGACGATCTGTCGAAGCGCGTCCGCGGGCTCGACGCCCTCGAGCAGCGCGTGGCCGAGCTCGAGGAGCGCGTCGCGAAGCTCGAGAAGCCCGCCCGCAAGCCGGCGCCGCCGAAGCCGAAGCACGAGGAGAAGCCGGCGGACAAGCCGGCGTAGCCCTCAGCGCGGCACGCGCACGCGCAGGGCGCCGGGAACGACCTCGAACGCAGCAGGCGTCGTACCGACCTGCTCGCCCTCCACCTCGATCGGCAGCCGCTCCGGCGCGTCCACGATGGCGTGGGCGCTTCTCAGCACCTCGACCTTGGGATGCGCGACGTGGCGGCCCGAGTAGAGCTTGGGCGCGGTGGTGAGGAAGTCGACCTTCGCGACGTCCCCGATCAGCACGACGTCGAAGAGGCCGTCGTCCGGCTTCGCGTCCGGAGCGAGCTTCATGCCGCCCCCGTGCCACGGCCCGTTCGCGACGATCACGTCGTGCATCCGGCCCGTCCGCTCGGCCCCGTCGAGCGAGACCGTGATCTCGGTGTTCTGCCAGGTGAGGAACACCCGGGTCAGCGCATAGAAGAACGTCACGCGTCCGCCGAGCGCCTTCGACATCCCGTTGGCGCGCTGTGCGACCGCGCCGCTCATGCCGACGGTGCCGACGTTCCCGAACCACCGCACCGCGTCCTGTCCGTCCCACGTTCGGTAGCGCACGCGGCCGGCGTCGATCGTGCGCGGGGCGCCTTCGAGCACGACCTGGACTGCGTCGTCGAACCGCGTCGGGATGCCGTACGCGCGGCCGAAGTCCATCCCGGTACCGAGGGGGATCGTCGCCAGGTCGACGTCGCGTTCGGCGACGCCGTTGACCACCTCGTTCAGCGTCCCGTCGCCGCCGACGGCGACGACGAGCCGGGCGCCCTCGTCCACCGCCCGCCGTGCGAGCTCGATCAGGTGCCCCGGGTGCTCGGAGAAGAGGGTCTCTCCCTCGAGGCCGGCGTGCGCCGCGCGGTGCGCGAGCTCGGCCCAGCGCCGCCCGGTGCGGCCGTTGTCGGATGCCGGATTGACGAGGAAGACCGTGTCCGGCATCTCGCCGCGCTCGTGGGCTCAGTCGGCGACGGCGAGGTCGAGTGCGATGCGGGTCATCCTGTCGACTGCCGCACGGAGCTCCTCGTCGCTGATGCGCGTGAAGACGCCCTCGACCACGATGTCCGACACCGTGAGCAGGCAGCTCCCCTCGACGCCGCGCAGCGCGGCGATCGTGAACAGCGCTGCCGCCTCCATCTCGACCGCGAGGACGCCGCGCTGCGACCAGCGCTCGTACTGGCCGCGGTCGGGGTTGTAGAAGAGGTCGCTCGAGACGATCGGGCCGACGTGCGCCGGAAGGCTCTGCTCCTTGGCGGCGTGCACCGCGCCGTGGATCAGGCTCCAGGAAGCGGTCGGGCAGTGCGGCTCGTTGCCGACGAGGTGGGCCGACGTCGAGTCGGCCGGGACCGCCGTCAGCGCGATGATCAGGTCGCCGAGCGCGTGGTGCGGCTGCAGCCCACCGCACGTGCCGACCCTGATCAGCTTCTTGCACCCGAGCTGCACGAGCTCCTCGAACACGATCGTCGCGCCGGGGCAGCCCATGCCGGTCCCCTGGACGGACACGGGCCTCCCCTGGTACGTGCCCGTGTATCCGAGTAGCCCGCGCTCCCAGTTCCGCTGCTCGACGTCGTCGAGGTACGTCTCGGCGATGTACTTCGCGCGCAAGGGATCGCCGGGAAGGAGAACTGCCTCGGCGTACTCGCCCGGCTCGGCGCGGATGTGAATCGGCATGGCGGCGGACTCTATAGAACACCTCCGCGATGACGGTTTTCGATCCGACGATGGAGCAGGTGCTCGCCTTCTGCGCCGAGGCGCCCGTCGAGCGCGTGTTCCTCGAGGACGTCGCGCGCCGCGGTCTCGGCCGCTTCGTCGCGACCGGCGTCAACGGCGCGCTCTCCGCGCTCTGCCATGTCGGGGCGAACATCGTCCCGTCTGGGCCCGGCTGTGACGCCTTCGCGCGAAGCTCGGTCCAGTCCGGTGTGCGCATGCTGATCGGCGAGATGGGGGCGGTCACCGAGCTCTGGGAGGCGGCGCGGCCGCGCCTGCCGCGCCCGCGCGAGGATCGCCCCGGGCAGCCCGTGTTCGCGATCCGCGAGCCGCCCGCCCCGGGTGGGAGCGCCCTTCGGGCCGCGACCTTCGCCGACGTGCCGCAGCTGCTGCCCGCCTGCGCCGCAGCGTACGAGCTCGAGCTGGGAGTCGATCCCGTCGCGCGGGACGGCGAGGCGTTTCGGTGGCGCACCGTGGCGCAGATCGACGAGGGGCGCTCGTGGGTGTGGCTGGAGGACGGCGTGGTCCTCTTCAAGGCCGAGGCCTCCGCGTGGACGAACCATGCGGTTCAGCTTCAGCAGGTCTGGGTCGACCCGAGCGTGCGCGGCCGGGGCTACGGTTCGCGCGGGTTGGCCGACCTGCTCCGCCTCCTCCTCCGCGCGACGCCCGTCGTGACGCTGTTCGTGCGCGCCGAGAACAGCTCGGCGATCGCGCTCTACGAGTCGGTGGGAATGCAGCGGGAGCTCGAGTTCAGGAGCGTGCTCTTCTGACGGCGGGGCTCAGGCGACTCCTCTGGCTCGCCGCCGCGGCGTGGGTCGCGCGCTGGGCCGCGCTCGAGGTCGCATCGGTGCTGGCGCGTCGACGCCCCGAACGCTGAGGTGCAACACTGTCTGCTTGGAGCTTCTCCAGCGGATCGAGGCTCACATCCGGCGTCACCAGCTGATCGCGCCGGGCGCTGACGTGCTCTGCCTCGTCTCGGGCGGCGCCGACTCGACGTGCCTCTACCACGCACTCACCGAGCTCGGATACCGAACGTCGGCGCTGCACGTCGATCACGGGCTCAGGGGAGAGGAGTCCGATGCCGATGCCGAGTGGTGTGCGGAGCGACTCGGCGCGGAGGTCGTCAACGGCTCGGCGGGCGGCCGGACGGAGGCCGAGCTGCGCGACGTGCGGTACTCGTTTCGCACCGACACGCTGCGCGCCACCGGCCACACGCTCTCCGACCAGGTCGAGACGATCCTCTACCGGCTCGCGTCGAGCGGGAACACGAAGGGGATTGCGGTCCGTCGGGCGGACGGCGTCGTCAGACCGCTGCTCTGCCTCTGGCGAGAAGAGTCGGAGGAGTACTGTCGCGAGCGTGGCCTCGAGTGGCGTGACGATTCCACCAACGCGAGCACGGCGCGCGGCTTGATCCGGAGCGAGGTGATGCCGGCGCTCGAGCGGATCCATCCCGCAGCACGCGAGAACGTGCTGCGCGCGCTCGACGAGCGTCGCACGCTCCCTCCTGCGCTCGCCGAGCTGATCGACTCCCCGGTCGGCTCGAAGCGGGTCGACCTCGGCGGCGGCGTGCAGGCGGTGCGGGAGCACGACCGGCTGTGGCTCGAGCGGGGACCGGTCGAGCTGACCGGGCCGGTCACGTGGGGGGCATGGCGCATCGAGTCGACCAGCCCGGGCCTGCGCGTTCGCGGCTGGCGGCCGGGCGATCGTCTCGCGGGCCGGGCGAAGAAGGTGCAGGACGTCTTCGTCGACGCGAAGGTGCCGCGCTCGGACCGCGAAGGCTGGCCGCTCGTCGTGCGCGGCGACGAGGTCGTCTGCGTCCCCGGGATCGTCGAAGCTGAAGGAGTGATCGCAAGCCGTGTCGATGCTTGAGGTCGAGGCGGGCGTCGGCGAGGTCCTGATCGGCGAGGACGAGCTGCAGGCTCGCATCCGGTCACTCGGCGCGGAGATCTCCGGCGACTACCAGGGCCGCGAGCTGCTGCTCGTCGGCGTGCTGAAGGGCGCGGTGTTCTTCATGGCCGACCTGATGCGCTCGATCTCCGTTGCGTGCGAGATCGACTTCATGGCGATCTCGAGCTACGGTGCGGCAACGGACTCCTCGGGCGTCGTCCGGATCCTCAAGGACCTCGACATCAACATCGAAGGGCGCCACGTGCTCGTCGTCGAGGACATCATCGACTCCGGCTTGACGCTCTCGTACCTGCTGCGAAACCTCGAGTCCCGCGAGCCGGCGAGCCTCGAGATCTGCGCCCTGCTGACGAAGCCCGACCGGCGCGAGGTGGACGTCCCCGTCCGCTACATCGGGTTCGAGATCCCGAACCGGTTCGTGATCGGGTACGGCCTCGATTTCGCCGAGCGGTACCGGAATCTCCCGTATGTCGGGGTTTTGCGGGACGATCTGATGCCGGAGGGGGTCTGACCCAGATGTGTCAGCAGGGGTTTCGGGGCCACACCGGGAACATGCAAGCGGCTACCCTAGGTGAGGTCCCGTGAATCGCTTTCTCCGTAGCGCGTTTTTCCCGCTGATCGTGATCGTCGTGCTCGTCTGGCTGGCCAGCCAGACGCTGATCCACACGGGCGGCACCGCCGAGAAGCGGACGACCTCGCAGGCGATCGCGGACGTGCAGCAGGGGCTCGTCTCGTCGGCGGAGTTCAACCCCAGCAAGCGCGCGATCTCGCTCAAGTACGACAACGGGAAGCACGCGACCGTCCACTACGCGTCCGACCAGGCGCAGATCCAGTTCCAGGAGCTGCTGCAGAGCAAGGGCGTGACGTGGGACTCGAAGGGGACCGGCGGCTTCTCGTGGACGGCGCTGATCGGCAGCTTCCTGCCGTTCCTCCTCCTGATCGGTTTCTGGATCTTCCTGATGAACCAGGTGCAGGGCGGCGGCTCGAAGGTGATGAGCTTCGGCAAGTCGCGCGCGAAGCGCATGGCGCCCGACTCGCCGAAGATCGGCTTCAAGGACGTCGCGGGCGTCGACGAGGCGGTCGAGGAGCTCCAGGAGATCAAGGAGTTCCTCGAGAACCCGAAGAAGTTCCAGGCGCTCGGCGCGTCGATCCCGAAGGGCGTGCTGCTCTACGGGCCGCCGGGCACCGGTAAGACGCTCCTCGCGCGCGCCGTCGCCGGCGAGGCCGGGGTGCCGTTCTTCTCGATCTCGGGCTCCGACTTCGTCGAGATGTTCGTCGGCGTCGGCGCCTCCCGCGTGCGCGATCTCTTCGAGCAGGCGAAGCAGGCGTCGCCGTGCATCGTCTTCATGGACGAGATCGACGCCGTCGGCCGTCACCGCGGCGCCGGCCTCGGCGGCGGGCACGACGAGCGCGAGCAGACGCTGAACCAGCTCCTCGTCGAGATGGACGGCTTCGAGATGAAGGACAACATCATCCTCATCGCCGCGACGAACCGCCCCGACATCCTCGACCCGGCGCTGCTGCGCCCGGGTCGCTTCGACCGGCAGATCGTGGTCGACCGCCCCGACCGCAACGGGCGGCGGAAGATCCTCGAGGTTCACTCGAAGGGCAAGCCGCTCGCGTCGGTCATCGACCTCGACTCGCTGGCGGCAGGGACGCCGGGCTTCACCGGCGCTGATCTCCGCAACCTCGTCAACGAGGCTGCGCTGCTCGCCGCGCGCGGCGGCAAGAAGGTGATCGAGCAGGAGGAGTTGGAGGAGGGGATCATGCGCGTGATCGCGGGCCCTGAGAAGAAGGCCCGCCTGCTCTCCGAGAAGGAGCAGCGGATCACCGCCTACCACGAGATGGGCCACGCGCTCGTCGGCCACTTCCTCGAGAACACCGACCCGGTGCACAAGATCACGATCGTGTCGCGCGGGCAGGCGCTCGGGCTGACGATCTCGCTGCCCACCGAGGACCGCTACCTGACGACCCGCAAGGCGCTGCTCGAGCAGATCGCGATGACGATGGGCGGCCGGGCGGCGGAGGAGCTCGTGTTCAACGAGGTGACGACCGGAGCCGCGAACGACATCGAGAAGGTGACCGCGACCGCGAAGCAGATGGTGATGCGCTTCGGGATGAGCGAGAAGCTCGGCCCCCGCGTCCTCGGCCGCAACCATGACATGCCGTTCCTCGGCCGCGAGATGGGCGCCGAGCCCGACTACTCCGAAGAGGTCGCTCGCGAGATCGACGATGAGATCCGCCGCATCATCGAGGAGGGCCACGATCTCGCGAACAAGGTGCTCCGCGAGCACATCGACGACCTGCACCGGATCTCGCAGATCCTGATCGAGCGCGAGACGATCGACCGAGACCAGTTCGAGCGGCTGCTCGCCGGCGAGTCGGACGATGCTGTGTTCCCGCCCGAGCCGGCCCCGGCCCCCGAGCCCCAGGGCGAGCCCGAGCGGCGGCCGCAGCCCAAGCCTCGCCCGTTCCCGCTCCCGGGCGGTGCAGCCATGCAGCCGCCCGAGCCAGAGGCGAGCTAGCTCGGCTCCGGCTCGTTGCGGACGCCCGCTCGCGGGCGGCCGCCGGTGTGCTCAGCCAGAGGCGAGCTAGCTCGGCTCCGGCTCGTTGCGGACGTCCGCTCGCGGGCGGCCGCCGGTGTGCTCAGCCAGAGGCGAGCCAGGTTCGTAACGAGCGCCCGCATGGAGCCCGGGCCTCCGATTGATCGCGACGCTTCCCGCGCCACCCTGCAGATCCTCCCGCCGGCCTCCCGCCGGCTCTCGTTCGAGTCTCGCCGTCGGAAACCCTGCGCGCAATTGTCCGTGGACGGTTCGTCGCACTTCTGTGACGGTGCCTGCCCCCGCGGCCGCGCGTTCCCGCCGCTCCGGCGCTGACGTTCGGTTGGCTCCGCCTTGGTGCCTGGCCCCGGGGTCTTCGCTCCGGTCGCAGGAAGCACCGGCTGCCCGGCATCGTTGAGATCGACGTGGGAGGACGCACGAGCCGCACCGCGGTCGCCTTGCTGGTCCTCGTCGCGTTCCTCTTCGGCGGGACGTGGCCCGCCGGGAAGGTCGCCGTCGACCATGTGCCGCCGCTGACGGTGGCCACCGCGCGCTTCGTCCTCGCCGGCCTGATGCTGATCGCGCTCGTCCGCCTCCGAACGCGGTCGCTGCCGCTGCCCTCCCGGCGCGACCTGCCGCTCGTCCTGGCGCTCGGGCTGACCGGGATCGCCGCGTACCAGGCGTTCTTCCTGATCGGCCTGACGCGGACGCCTGCCAGCGACGGCGCGATCCTCGTGCCGGGGCTGATCCCGATCCTGACGACGCTCCTCGCCTGGCGCGTGTTCGGCCAGCGGCCGTCGGGCCGGGCCGCGCTCGGCTTCGCGATCGCGATCGTCGGCCTGATCGTCGTCGTTGACCCGGCCGGCGCCGTGAGCTCGAGCCGCCTCGTCGGCGATCTGATCCTGATCGGCGCCTCGGTCTGCTGGGCGATCTACACGATCCTCGGGCGCTGGGCGACCGCCCGCTTCGACGCGCTCCTCGCCACGACGTACGCGTCCGTCGCCGGCGCGCTCATGCTCGCGCCCTTCTCGGTCGGTGGGTGGGGGAAGCTCGTCCACGCGGGAGCTGCGGCGTGGCTCGCGATCCTGTACCTCGCGCCGCTCGGGACGGTCCTCGCGTTCGTCCTCTACTACGACGCCGTGCAGAAGCTGGGCGCCGCGAAGACGGCCTCGTTCACGCTCCTCGTGCCGGTATTCGGCGTCTCGCTGTCGGTGATCGTGCTCGGCGAGCCGCTACGCGCAGGCCTGGCCGTCGGCGGGGCGATCGTCCTCGCCGGGCTGTGGCTGGTGCAGCGCCCCGCGCGTCACGCGCCGGCCGCGGCTCCCAGCCCTGCCTCCCAGGAAGCCCACAGCCGCGCATAGCGGGCCCCGCGCCGCACGAGCTCCTCGTGCGAGGCGACCTCGACCAGCCGGCCGCCCTCGAGCACCGCGACACGGTCGGCGCGCTGCGCCGTCGACAGGCGGTGCGCGATCGTGATCATCGTGCGCCCCTCGGCGACCGCTGCGAGCGCGCGCTCCACGTCGGCCTCCGTGCGCGGATCGAGCGCTGAGGTCGCCTCGTCGAGCACGATCACCGCCGGGTCGGCGAGCGCGACGCGCGCGATCGAGACCAGCTGCCGTTCGCCCGCAGACAGGCGCACGCCGCGCGAGCGCACGTCGGTCTCGAGACCGCCTGGGATGCGTGCGAACCGGTCGAGCGCGCCGATCGCCGACAGCGCGCCGCGCACCTCGTCGTCGGTCGCATCCGGGCGGCCGAGCCTGACGTTGTCGGCGATCGACCCCGAGAACAGGTGACCCTCCTGCGGCACGAAGACGATGCGACGGCGAATGTCCTCGTGGCGCGCCGTTCGCAGGTCGACGTCGCCGAACGTCACGCGCCCTTGCTGCGGGTCGTAGAAGCGCACGAGCAGCTTGGCGAGGGTCGACTTCCCGGCGCCGGTCGGCCCGACCAGGGCAAGGTGCTCCCCGGGCTCGACCGCAATCGAGATCTCCGCGGCGGCGGGCGCCCCTTCCCCGTACGAGAACGTGGTGTCGCGCGCCTGCAGCGCCCCCGACGGCGGCAGCTCGGCAGCCCCTTCGTCGACGGTCACCGGCTCGGCGAGCAGGTCGGCGATCTTCTGCAGCGCGGCGCGGCCCGACTGGAACTCCGTGTACCAGTCGCCGAGCCGCGCGATCGGGTCGAAGAGCGAGATCAGGTACAGGGCGAACGCGACGATCGTCCCCACCGTGACCTGCCCGCGCCGCTCGAGGTAGCCGCCGACGACGAGCACCGATGCGAGGGCCAACGACTGCGCGAACGCGATCATCGGGAAGAACCCGATGTTGACGACGGAGATCCGTCGCCACGCGGCGACCTGTGCCCGCGAGCGCACGCGGTACGACGCATAGCGGTCGGTCTCGCGCCGGTACGACTGCAGGACGCGCACGCCCGTCAGGCCCTCCTGCAGCGACGTCATCGTCTCTGCCACCCGGTCGCGGAGCGCGAGGAACGCAGGCCTCGAGTTCCTGCCGTAACGGAGCGACGACCACACGAGCAGGGGGACGGGCACGAGCATCACGAGCGAGAGCAGCGGTGACATCGACACGAGGATCACGAGGGTGACGACGAACAGGAGCACGGAGCCGACGACCTCGACCAGCACCATGCGTGTGAAGGTCGTGAGCGTCTGCACGTCGTTGGTGAGGCGCGAGACGAGAACTCCAGCCCGCGTCTGCTCGAAGAACGGCATCGACAGCTGCTGCAGCTTGTCGTAGGCGGCGACGCGCAGGTCGCCGAGGAATCGCTCGCCGGCACGGGCGCTGCAGAGGACGATCACGCGCTCGAGCAGCGGGCGCACGAGGACGAGGACGAGGTAGACCGCCGCGGCTACGTTGATCGCGCGGGCGTTGCCCTGCGAGATTCCGTGGTCGATCGCGTACTTGGTCAGCAGCGGCGCCGCGAGCGAGATCGCGGTCGCGCCGATCATCGCCACCCCGGCCACGGCGATCAGGCGCCGGTACGGCCGCAGAATCGGCCCGATCTGCTCGCGGATCACGCGGCCTCCGAGACGGCGAGCGCGAGCAGCGACCGGTAGCGTGGCGAGCGAGTCAGCAGCTCGGCGTGCGTCCCCACCTCGGCGACGCGGCCGGCCTCGACGAGCGCGACGCGGTCGGCCAGCGCGATCGTCGCCGGCCTGTGCGCGATCACCAGCGTCGTCCTGCCGCGCATCACCTCCGCGAGCGCAGCGCGGATCTCGTGCTCCTTCGTCGCGTCGACTGCCGAGGTGGCGTCGTCGAGGATCAGCACCTTCGGGTCGGCGAGGATCGCCCGGGCGATCGCGATGCGCTGCCGCTGTCCGCCCGACAGCGAGAACCCGCGCTCTCCGATCATCGTCTCGTAGCCCTCCGGGAGTCGCTCGACGAACTCCTCGGCCCCCGCGAGCTGCGTCGCGCGCTCGATCTCCTCGTCGGCCGCCTGCGGCGCCGCGAGGGAGACGTTGCCGCGAACGGTGTCGCCGAACAGGAACGCGTCTTCGAAGACGATGCCGACCCCGTGCCGAAGGTCGCTCAGGCGCAGCTCGCGCACGTCGACGTCTCCGATCGTGACGCGGCCCGCGTCGGGGTCGTAGAACCGCGCGAGCAGGGCAGCGGCGGTCGACTTCCCCGAGCCGGTCGCGCCGACGAGCGCAAGCGAGGTGCCTGCGGGGATCTCGAGGTCGAACCCGTCGAGGACGGGGCGCTCGTCGCCGTAGGAGAACTGCACGCCGTCGAAGCGCACGCCGGCGTCGCCCGGGAACGCGCGCGGCGATCGCGACTCGACGACCACCGGCTCCGCGCTCAGCACGTCGGTGACGCGCCGGCCGGCCGCGACCGCCCGCTGCAGCGTCCCGACGCGCTGCCCGATCGTGCGCAGGGGGTTGACGAGCAGCACGAGGTAGAAGCCGAAGGCGGCGAAGGTTCCGATGGAGATTGCGCCCGCGAGCGCCTGGTGGCCGCCGTACCAGAGGACGACGAGCATCCCGATCAGCGGCAGCGCCTCGAGCGCCGGTAGGAACACGGCGTCGACGTGCGCGACGTCGAGCGCGGTCCGGACGACCTCGTCCGACCGCTCGCGGAAACGGGCCGAGAGCGCCGCCTCGGCGCCGAGGCCCTTGACGACGCGAACGCCGGCGATCGACTCCTCGACGAGCGTGGTCGCCGTCGCCAGCTCCTCCTGGTTGATCTTCGTGCGCTCCGCGTACCGCTCCGAGTAGCGGCCGAAGCCGATGCTCAGCAGCGGCAGCGGCAGGAGGACGGCAAGCCCGAGCCGCCAGTCGAGCACGAAGAGCACGACCGACGTGGCGACGATCGTGAACACATAGCCGATCGTGTGGCCGATCGAGTCGAAGGCGCGCGCGACGAGCTCCGCGTCGTTGGAGGCTCGGGAGATCAGCTCGCCGGCACCCACCCGGTCGTGGTAATGCGCGTCCAGCTCGAGGGCGTGGCGGAAGATCGCGTCCCTCACCTCCGCGTCGGCGCGCGCGCGGTTGCGAATCGCGAAGACGTGCCGGAGCGCCCCCGACACCGCCTCGATCGCGCCGAGCACGACGAGCGCCACGCACGACCACCAGAGGGCGGTTGTGTTCCCGTCGACGACGCCCGAGTCGACCGCGCGCCTGATCAGCAGCGGCGCGGCGATCGCCGCGCCCTGCCAGGCGAGCCCGGCGATCACGGCGCCGACGATCGACCACCGCAGTCGCCGTGCGATCAAGCCGAGGTAGCGCCAACCACTCTCCACCCGCGAAAGTATCCGGAGGTGTCAACCAGGCCCGCGATCGAGCAACGGTTCCCGCGCCCGTCGGTGATGGGCGTGATCAACGTCACGCCCGATTCGTTTTCGGACGGAGGCGTCCACCTGCGCGTCGAGGCGGCCGTGACGTCGGCCTGGGGAATGTTCGATGCCGGCGCGGCGATCGTGGACGTCGGTGGGGAGTCGACCCGGCCCGGCTCGCGCGGCGTGAGCGCCGACGAGGAGCTCGCGCGGATCGAGCCGGTGCTCACCGACCTCCAGGGCGCGCCGGTTTCCGTCGACACGTCGAAGGCCGAGGTCGCGCGCCGGGCGCTCGCGCTCGGCGTCGAGCTCGTCAACGACGTGACCGCGCTGCGCAGCGACCCGGACCTCGCCGGCGTCGTCGCCGACGCGGGCGCCTACCTCTGCCTCATGCACATGCAGGGCGAGCCGCGGACGATGCAGGACAATCCGGTCTACGACGACGTCGTCTCGGACGTGAAGCGGTTCCTCACCGAGCGCCTCGAGTTCGCCGTCGCCGAGGGCGTGCGGGAGGAGTTGGTCTGCCTCGATCCCGGAATCGGCTTCGGCAAGACCGTCGATCACAACTTCGAGCTCCTGCGCAGGCTCGACGAGCTGGCCGCGATCGGGCGCCCACTTTTGCTCGGCGTGTCCCGCAAGAGCTCGCTCGGGCGGATCCTGGGCGACCCGGAAGCACGCACCGGCTCGACGGCCGCGTCGGTCGGGGCGGCGGTCTCGGCGTTCGAGCGCGGCGCGACGATCCTCCGGGCGCACGACGTGCGCGAGCACGTCGAAGCGCTGACCGTGGCGAGTGCGGTCAAGGGATGATCGTCGTCGAGCTGAAGGGGCTCGAGGTGCACGGCCGGCACGGTGCGTACGACAAGGAGAAGGTCACCGTCCAGGCGTTCTGGTTCGACGTGGAGCTCGCGGTCGGTGACCGCGGCGCGGACGACGACCTCGAGGGTGCGGTCGATTACACCGAGGTGGCCGCCGCGATCCGCGAGGTGAGCGAGCGGCAACGGTTCGATCTCCTCGAGGCGCTCGCGGTCGCCGTGGCGGACGAGCTCCGGCAGCGCTTCCGCGTCGAGCGCGTGGTCGTCAAGGTGCGAAAGCGGCCTGCCGGGCTGCCGGTCGAGTGGGCCGCGGCGACGGTGACGCGCCCGTGACGCTCGCGTACGTCGGCCTCGGGGCGAACGTGGGCGACCGGGAGGGTCAGATCCGCGAGGCTGCGGCACTGATCGGGGCCGTGCGGCTCTCGAGCCTGATCGAGACAGAGCCGTGGGGGCCCGTCGAGCAGCCGCCGTTTCTGAACGCGGCCGCGGAGGTCGAGACGGCCCTTCCCGCCCAGATGTTCCTCGACCGGCTGCTCGCCGTCGAGCGGCGGCTGGGGCGCCTCCGCACGGGGAAGCGGTGGGGCCCGCGCACGATCGACCTCGACCTGCTCCTGTTCGGCGACGAGACGATCGACGAGCCCGGTCTGACCGTGCCCCATCCGTACCTGCTCGAACGAGCCTTTGCCCTTGAGCCCCTCCACGAGCTGGCCCCGACCCTCGAAATCCCCGGAAACGGCACGGTGGAGGAGGCCCTCGCAGGGTTACAATCCGGGTCGTGAGTCACCTCGACGAGCTCGACGAATTCGAGGCCGAGGCCGAGCTCCGCCTGAAGAAGGAATACGGGGCGGTCTTCGGGCTCTTCCGCTACTGCGTCCTCACCCAGGACGCGACCTATCTCTGCAACAAGCTCGACCTGCAGTACGTGCCGCAGCCGAGCTACCCCTTCTTCCACGTCCGCATGGAGGACGTCTGGGTGTGGGACAAGAACCGCCCGACCCGGATGATCCCGCGGGCTGAGGTCTACACCTCGAGCGACGTCACGATCGAGGAGCTCCGCGGCGAGGGCGACGAGCCGGTCCTCACCGCCGAGGCGCTGGCCAAGCGCATCGGCGAGGGCCGCAGCGAGATCGAAGACCTCTAGCCGTTCGCAACCCGTAGCGTGTCGGGATGACCGGCGGGGCAGCCGCGAGCGACTAGAGGGTTGATGTGAAATGGGGGGTCTCTGACAGGGACCCGCCGTTTGTTCACGAAGAAGGGCTTCCAGACCATGTGTCCCCTCGAGATAGGAGCTCGAGATGACGGATCTGGAAGCCCTTGTTGTCGCAGCGTATGTG
>DATIXY010000007.1:0-57812 GCA_035518115.1 Gaiellaceae bacterium
ATTTCGTCGAAGGGCTCGGGGGCGCGCAGTTCGCCCTGGGCGGAGCCGTCGAGCGGCTGAGGGAGGTTCGCGAGCGCGATGACGCCGAGCCGATCGTGCTCGCGGCGGCCGACCCGGCCCAGCCGTACGGCGCCGTCCTGCCGTGGCCGCGCCGTGCGGGCGCCCGCGCGGCGCGCGTTGCGGGCGCGCTGGTCGTGCTCGCCGCCGGTGAGCCGCTCCTCTACGTCGAGCGCGGCGGCCGTTCGCTCGTGCCGCTCCGCGACCCCGACGACGAGTGGCTGCCGGCCGCGCTCGCCGCGCTGGTCGCGCACGTCCGCGCGGGCGGCGCGAAGCGTCTCGCCGTGGAGCGCTTCGACGGCGGGCCGGTGGGCGAGAGCGACGTCCTGGCGCTGCTCGTCGACGCCGGGTTCCTGGCCGGGCCGCGCCGCGCGGTACTTCGCCCCTAGGTCACGCGTCGAGCTCCTCGTAGAGGCGCTCGCCGCGCTGCAGTCGCCGCGCGATCTCGAACGTCTGCCGCTGCGACCGCGTCGTCGTGGCGTGCGCGGCGAGGTAGCGCGCTGCGGCAAGCAGCGGGAGCATCGCCTCGTCCCCGGCGAGCAGATCGTGCTGGCGCGCCGCAGCCTCGATGCACTGGATCGTGTGGAAGTTGCGGTCCTCCCGGATGAGCGCGCTGCCGAGAGCGGCGGCAAGGCGTTCGCCGTCACCGCCCGCGGCCGCGTACGAGCTGACCAGCCGGCCCGCCTCCTCGACCTGCTGCTGCCGGTCGAGCAGCGCGGGCAGTCCGGCGAGCAGCTCGTCCGGGTCGGAATCCGGGACCGGCGCCGGCATGCGTGCGGCGGGAACGTTGAGGAAGCGGTCGAGATGCACGCTCGCCGCCGCATCGAACACGCCACGCACCAGCTCGGGCGACGGCGAGCGCCGCAGGCCCTGTTCGACGGCGTTCGCGAACGTGAACGTGTGCAGGGCGGTGTCCCAGTCGCCGAACTCGTTGCTCGTCGGAAATCGTGCGATGCGGGTTGCCGCCGCGAACGAGACGGCCGAGGCCGTCTCGACCGGTGATGCTCCTGCTCGAAGGCCATCGAGCAGCGCGTCGACGATCGACTGCGGCTCGCCTTCGAGCAGGGTCGCGACCAGCGCCGCGCGCCCGTCCCAGCCGCCGTCCGCAGCGGCTCCGCTCGCGAGCGCACCGGGCACCTCGGCGAACGCGCGCTCGAGCAGTGCGACGATGTCGACCGGACTGCGCCAGGCGTTCGACTCCTCCATGCGCTCCGCGCCGGCGAGCTGCGCGGGCAGCGACGCGAGCACCGCCCCGGCGTGGTCCCAACCAGCGACGTCGAGGGCCTCGAGCGCCTTGTTGACGAAGTCGAGCGTGTGGCCGCCATCGAGATAGCGGTGGTCGGTCGCCGCCGCGAACAGCATCTCCGCGAGCTCTGTCCGGGACGCTCCCGAGTGCACGGCCGAGACGAGCGCGCGTTCGGCGCCCTCGGCGTCACGAACCTCGACAAACCGCCTGAACCAGCCGGCGAGCCGCTCGGGCTCGGGCGTGTCGCCCGGCAGCGGATCGACCGCGAAGTGGGGCGCCATCCCTGCGGAGTCGCTCGCGACGTCGGCGAGACCGTGGTAGAGGGCGGCGGCGCGATCCGCCGGAGCGAGACGCGGCGCGAGGTTCATCAGGCAGGTCAGCGTCGTCAAGCCGCGGAACCAGCCGCCGCCGCGCCGCGCAACGCCGAAGTCGATGCCGGCGCGGAAGACGTCGACGCAGTCCGGATCGCGCTCGAGCAGCGAGATGACGGACTTCGCGATCACGAGCGGGATGTCGCGCTCGAGGCCGTGGTGCAATCGCGCTCGCTGGTGCGCGACCGGGTCGCCGTGCGGCGCCAGGTCGACGAGCACGTCGTCGCCGTCGACCGTCACCGGAAACCGGCGCAGCTCGTCGGCGAACTGGTCGAACGTGCCGCCGGTGCGCAGGTCGAAGCGCGCGTGGTGCCAGTGGCAGGTGAGGATCCCGTCGCACACCGTGCCCCGGTGGAGCGGGAAGCCCATGTGCGGGCAGCGGTTGTCGACGGCGTGCACGTCGCCGTCCACGGCGAAGAGGCAGATCGTGTGCCGGTCGACATGCACGACCAGCCGGCCGGCCGCCTGGAGCTCGGCCAGCGACGCGGCGCGAGCGAGTTTCACGGTTGTGGTCATGACGCCACCGTAGAACCTCAACTATGGTTTAAGTCAAGTGGACGACCGGCTGACGATCGGCGAGCTGTCCGCCCGCAGCGGAGTCGCCACTTCGGCGCTCCGCTTCTACGAGGCGCGCGGGCTCGTCGCCTCGGAGCGAACGAGCGGGAACCAGCGCCGCTACGACCGCTCGATGCTGCGGCGCGTCGCCTTGATCCAGGCCGGGCGCGCCGCCGGGATCCCGCTCGCCGGGATCGGTGCAGTGCTCGCGACGCTGCCCGCCAACCGGATCCCGAACCGGCGTGACTGGGAGCGGCTCTCCCGCGGCTGGCGCAACGATCTCGACCACCGGATCGCGACACTCGAGGCGCTCCGCGACAGGTTGACGACCTGCATCGGCTGCGGTTGCCTTTCGATCGACCGCTGCTCGCTGCTCAACCCGGACGACGAGGCCGCGTCCCGCGGCGGGGGCGCCCACTACTTCGAGCGCGATGCCCGAGGGTGACGCGATCCATCGCGCGGCCGCACGGCTGCAGCCGCTCGTCGGGCAACGCATCGCCGCCGTCTCGCCGAGCGCGCGCGCCCGCGCGACGGGCGTCGCGGAACGCGTCGACGGGCGGCGGTTGGAGTCGGTCGAGGCGGTCGGCAAGAACATCGTGCTGCGGTTCGAGGGCGGCATCGCGGTGCGCTCGCACCTGCGCATGTCCGGCCGCTGGACGGTGCGGCCGCGCGGGACCCCGATCCGCGGGATGCCGTGGCTCGTGCTCACCGGCGACGAGTCGGAGGCGGTGCTGTGGAACGGCCCCGTCCTCGAGCTTCACCTGCGCGCGCTCGACCGCATCGGCCCGGACATCCTCGAGCGGCCTCCCCGGATCAACGCGATCCTCGCGCGGCTCCGCGCCGCCGACGCGGAGCGCCCGCTCGGCGAGACGCTGCTCGACCAGTCGCTCGTCTCCGGCATCGGGAACATGTGGATGGCCGAGACGCTCTGGTCGGTCGGGATCTCGCCGTGGCGGCGTCTTGGCGAGACCTCGGAGGCCGAGCGCCGCGTGGCCGTCGAGGAGGCGGCGGCGGAGATGAGCCGCGCGCTCGAACGGGGACGCGCGCCGCGGCGAAGCGTCTACCGGCAGAGAGGGAGGCCGTGCCCACGCTGCGGGACGGCGGTCGCCTCACGCGGCCAAGGCGACCACAACCGCATCGCCTACTGGTGCCCGGGGTGCCAGACCTGAGCGGCGAGCTGCTCGACGAGCGCACCGGCCGGCTCGTCGCGTGACCGCTCGAAGCGCACTCCCGCCCAGAGGTTGAAGCCGTCTGGGTCTCCGGCGGCTCTCGCCGCTGCGCGAAGCGGCGCGGTGAGGTGATGCACCTGCGGGTAGGCGGACGGCGCGTCGACGTGCCGTCGCATGAACTCGTTGACGATCCCGCGTGCGCGCCGGCCGGTGAAGGCGCGCGTGACGGCAGTCGATCCGCCGGCGCGAAGCGCGCGGCGGTGCGCCTCGTGCGTGCCCGCCTCGGGGCAGAGGAGGAACGCCGTTCCGAGCTGCGCGGCACGGGCTCCTGCGTCCAGAGCCGCTGCGATCCCCGCGCCGTCGGCGATGCCGCCCGTGGCGACGAGCGGCACCTCGATCTCGGCCGCCGCTGCCCGCAGCAGCTCGAGTGTCGGGACATCGGTGTCGTCGGCGTCGTCCCAGCTCGCACGGTGACCGCCGCCCTCTGCACCCTGCAGCACGATCGCGTCCGCGCCGGCTGCCTGCGCGACCTGCGCCTCAGTCACCGAGCCGACCGTCATCCAGACCGAGATGCCGGCGTCCTTCAGCCGGCGCACCGCCTCCTCCGGGGGACAGCCGAACGTCGTCGAGACGACCTCGACGCCGTGGTCGAGCACCACCTCGAGCTTCGCGTCCCAGTCGTCGTCCTCGAACACGGCGTCGCCGAGCTCGACTCCGCGGCGCCGCGCCTCGGGCTCGAGCTCCGCCGCATACTCGAACAGCGCAGCCTCGTCGACCGGGCCGGCGCGGAGCCGAAAGAGGTTCACGCCGATCGCCCCCTCGGTGAGCGCCCGCGTCTCGCGGATCTGCGCGTCGAGCGCCGCCGCGCTCAGGTAGCCGCCGGCGACGAAGCCCAGCCCGCCGGCGTTCGTGACCGCGGCGGCGAGCGCCGGAGTCGACGGCCCGCCCGCGAGCGGCGCGAGCACGATCGGGTGACGAAGTGCGGGAAACCCCACGCTCCGTCGATTGTGACGAGGCGGCGGCCGTCCGGAGGAGAGCGTGGGTGCGGCGCGTAGTACGCACGGGTGGCGCTGCGAGCCCCGCACCTCTACGAGTCCCTGCGCGCGTTCTGCCTCGCCGCCTTCGCGGCCGAGCGCGGCGCGCAGATCCCCTTCGCGTTCGAGGAGCACGCCTCGCCCGCCGGGCCGTCGCTCTACGAGTACCGGCCGCTCGTCCGAACCTTCGTCGACGAGCAGGCGCCGACGCTGCGCCGCCTGCCCGACGCGCGCAACGCGATCGACGACCTGAAACGGGAGCCGGCCGCCGCGATCTTCGCGCGGGCGCACTCGACCTTTTCGCAGACGCCCGAGGACTCGCTGTTCCGCTCGATCCTCCTGCCGATGCTGACGCTGACGGCCGAACGCTGCGGCGGTTTCGACTGGAGCGACGAAGCGTTCGATGCGGCGTACGCCGAGTTCGAGCTCACGCTGTTCGGGACGGCGCGCACGTACCTCGCGATCGCACCGGTCGTGGGCGTCTCCGCGGGCTCGGACATCGAGCTCGGCGGCGGGATCCTGCTACGCCCGGCGGTCGCCGGCGAGCTCGCGCAGCTCTGGCCGGAGGCGCAGGGCCTGCTGCCGGCCGAGTTCGGCCGCGACGTCGATCGCCTGCTCGTGCTCACGCTCGGCCGCGAGCTGCAGGCGGACGAGGACGCGCCCGACGCGGCGGCCGAGCTCGCCGACGCCGTCACCGCGCTTCGGCTCGCGACCGGCGGGGCGATCGCAGCAGGGCCCGTCGTGTTCGAGCGCCTCGACTACCGGCCTCTGCGGATCTCGCCGATCCTGCCGATCGCGGCGACGCAGCCTGCCGGGGAGGCGATCCGCCTCGACCAGATCCGCGCGAAGCTCGCGGCGGAGCTGCGCGACCGGCTGACGCTCGCAGACTCGGACCGGCGTCTCGGCGAGGCGCTGGACCGCTTCGAGCTCTCGCTGTTCGCCGAGGAGCCGTTCCGCTCCGCGCAAGTCCGCGAGAGCCTCGACTGCCTGCTCGGCGAGCACGGCGGCCCGTGGGCGTCGGCGATGCGCACGGCGGTGCTGCTCGCTGACAAGACCCGCGAGCGCAGCGAGCTCGTCGCCTCCCTCCGCGGGGAGCGGCTGCGACGCGACGCGCGCGATGCCGTCCGGCGAACCCTCGTCGAGACGCTGCTGCACGGGAACCGCGAGGAGCTGGTCGCCGCGCTCGACGAGACGCTGCTCGGGCTGCGCCCGCGGCCCGCCTCTGCCCTGCGCGTCGCCTGACGCACACTCGCGCGAAACGTTGCAGAGCCGGCGCGGAGCCGTGACAGCTCGGCGGCTACGGTCGAAGACGTGGACGCCGCCGCCCGTGTGCTCGCCCGCCTCGATCGTCTCGAGCGGCTCGACCGCGCAGGTGCCCCGCCGGCCGCGGTGCTCTCCGAGCTCCGTGAGCTCGCGGCCGAGGCCGAGATCTGGGCCCGCTGCGAGGGAGACGAGCGGGCCCTCGGAGCAGCGCTCGAACTTCGCCGAAAGGCGGAAGGAATGTCCTGAGGCGACCCGAACGGATCAGCAGATGGGTCTTGCCCGCCTGCTCCCGCGTCCGAACGTCCGCCCGGCGGGCTCGGGCGCGCCTGCCGACACGCGGGTGATCGCGCTTGCGAACCAGAAGGGCGGCGTCGCGAAGACGACGACGACGCTGAACCTGGGCGTCGCGTTCGCCGAGCAGGGGCATCGCGTCCTTCTCGTCGATCTCGATCCGCAGGGCAACCTGACGATGTCGCAGGGCCTGAACCCGGACACGATCCAGCAGTCGATGTTTGACGTGCTCGTCCACCGTCTCCCGATCGACCAGGTCATCGAGACGCGCGAGGTGGATATCGCCGTGTCGTCGATCGACCTCGCGGGCGCCGATATGGCGCTCTCGAGCGCGATCGGCCGCGAGCGCGCCCTCGAGAAGGCGCTCGCGCCGATCAAGGGACGCTACGACTACGTGCTGATCGACACGCCGCCGTCGCTCGGCCTGCTGACGATCAACGCGTTCGTTTCCGCCCACGGCGTGATCGTTCCGGTCCAGACCGAGTACCTCTCGCTGCGCGGCCTCGTGCAGCTCGAGAACACGCTGGCGATGGTGCGCGAGAACCTCAATCCCGAGGTGCGGATCATCGGCATCGTCCCGACGATGTACGACCGGCGGCTCACGCACTCGCGCGAGGCCGACGAGATCCTGCGCGAGAACTTCGGAGAGCTCGTGTACGCCACCCGGATCCGCAAGACCGTGCGCTTCGCCGAGGCGCCGGTCAAAGGCTCTTCGGTGCTCGCCTACGAGCCGAACGGCGAGGCTGCCGCCATGTACCGTGACCTCGCGAAGGAGGTTCTTGATGGCGAGAAATCGCGCCAGTATGCGTGAGGGGCCGCTCGCCGAGCTCTTTCGGGCGACCGAGGCCGCGAAGCGGGGCGCGCCGGAGGAACAGCCCGGCCAGCAGCAGCTGCCGACCGAACCGGAGCCGGCCGAGAGCGAGCCCGAGCCGACGCCGCTCCGTATCGCCGAGCCGGCGGTCGTCGGAGAGGAGGCGCCGCAGCCGGTCGTCGAGCGTGTGATCCCGCCGCGCTGGCTGGACCCGCTGCCGGATCCTCCCGCGCGCCTCGAGCGGGCGCGCGACACGAGCTCTTACCTCGCGGTGATCCGCGTCGTCGGCGTCGGCGGCGCCGGACTCAACGCAGTCGACCGGATGATCGACGCCGGCATCACGCAGGTCGACTTCATCGCGGTCAACACCGACATCCAGCAGCTCCAGATGTGCGACGCGCCGACCAAGATCCACATCGGCAGCGAGCTCACCGAGGGCCTCGGCTCCGGCGCCGACCCGGAGATCGGGCGTCACGCTGCCGAGGACGCCTACGACGCGATCAAGCGGGCGCTTCGCGGCTCCGACATGGTCTTCGTGACCGCAGGCGAGGGCGGCGGCACCGGTTCGGGCGCCGCGCCGATCGTGGCGCGCGTCGCGCGCGAGCTGGGCGCGCTCACCGTCGGGATCGTCACGATGCCGTTCAAGTTCGAAGGGACGCGGCGGCGGAAGCAGGCCGACGACGGCGTCCGCGCGCTCCGCGAGGCGTGCGACACGCTGATCGCGATCCCGAACGACCGCCTGCTCGAGGTGCTCGACCGGTCGACCTCGATGCTCGAGGCGTTCCGGATCGCCGACGACGTGCTCCGCCACGGCGTCCAGGGCATCTGCGACCTGATCACGAACCCGGGCCTGATCAACCTCGACTTCGCGGATGTCCGCACCGTGATGCAGGACTCCGGCACCGCCCTGATGGGCATCGGCTACGCGACCGGCGAGGGGCGGGCGAAGGAGGCCGCCGAGCGCGCCCTGCGGAGCCCGCTGATCGAGGACGAGATCAACGGTGCGCGCGGGATCCTGCTCTCGATCGCCGGCGGCGACGATCTGACGCTCTACGAGGTCAACGAGGCCGCCGAGGCGGTCCGCGAGGCCGCGACCGACGACACGAACATCATCTTCGGCGCCACGATCGACGACCGTCTCACGGGCCAGATGTGGATCACGGTCGTCGCGACCGGGTTCGGCGGGACGCGCCCCACGCGCCGCGGCACCTTCGTCACTGCCGCGTCGGGCGGCAGCGGCGAGATCCTCGAGCCGCCGTCGTTCCTCCGCGAGCCCTAGCTCGCGATCTCCCAGATGTGGCCGCCCGGGTCGCGGAAGCTGGCCGTGCGGATGCCCCACGGGCGGTCGATCGGGCCGTTCAAGAGCTCGACGCCGCGCGCCCGGAGGTCGGCGCAGGTCGCGTCGACGTCGTCGACGCCCAGGGTGAACTGGAACCTCACGCCCGCCTCGGGCGAGGCGACGGCCGCCGGCGCGACCAGCGAAGGCGCCTCGCCTGCGTCGAGGAGGTTCACCATCGTCCCGCCGAAGAGGAAGACGGCCGAGTTGTCGTCCTCGTAGTGCACGGGGAGCCCGAAGGCGTCGCCGTAGAACCGCTTCGCCGCGGCGAGATCCTCGACGAACAGCGTGATCGCCGCGATCGCTCCCGGCCACGTTCCCTCTGTGCGTTCGTCCGACACGCGCCCGACCTCCTCGTGGATGACGTCACACCGTAGACCGGCGGGACGCCCAGGGATCATCGGCTACGTCAGGTCGAAGACGTGCGCGCTGAGCAGCGCCGCGAACGCGATCGACGTCCCGGCGGTTGCGAGCCGGAGCGTCCAGCGACGGTAGGTGGGCCGCGACTGCGCGAGGTAGACCACGCCGAGCGCTCCCGCGGTGATCGAGACGGCCGACTCGATCGCCTGCATCGCGATCCCCGTTCCGAGCGCGTCCGGCATGCCGATCCCGCGGCCTGCGAGCGCCACGGCGACCGCGCCGCTGCCGACGCCGATCGCGCCGGGGGTGATCGGGAACGCCGAGGCGACGTCGAGCGCCGGGAGGATCACGAGCGCGGCGAGCACGGGGTGGGAGAGGCCGAGCGCGGCGGCCACCGCGATCGTGCCGCCGACGCGTGCGGCGGCCATCGCGAACGTCCAGCCGAGGAGCGCTGCGATCGCGCGCGGCGACCGCTCGAGCGCGGCAAAGCCTTCGACGAGCTTCGCAATGCGCGGGTGGTGCAGACGGCCCGAGAGCGCTCCCGCGGTTGCGAGCGCGCCGACCGCCGCGCAGAGCACGAGCACCGGCCACCACGGCAGGGCGCCGGTCGCGGCCGCGACGACGACCAGCGATGCCAGCGCAAGGCAGCGGGCTGCGCTGATCGCCGCGTACACACCGCCTGCCGTCCAGAGCCGGCCCGGCGCATCGATCGCCTTCGAGCAGAGCGCGACCTTCACCGCGTCGCCGAGGCGCGCCGGTGCGAAGCAGTTGACGAGCGAGCCGACGCCGAGTCGCGCGCCCGCCTGGCGCGGGCAGATCCGGCCGCCCGCGGAGCGGAACGCCGACGTCCACGCGCCGACGGTGCACCCGAACGCCCCCGCGAAGCACAGCGCCGCCGCGCCGAGCCAGCGTGGGTCCGCGTTGCGAAGCGTCGCCACCGCTGCCGAGAGGTGCCCGCGCGCCGGGCCGGGGAACGCGACCGCGAACACGATCACCAGGATCGCTCCGGCGCAGAGCAGCAGTTGGGGGCGGGTGAGCTTCATCAATCGAGGGTTCGGCACGTTGTACGCGCGACCTCGCATCGAGAACGTTGCGAAAACGTGAAGATTCGGCGTTGATGGGTGGGCGCTTCCGCAACGTAATCGCGAGCGAGATGAACCAGGTATGAACGGTGCCGTGGCCGCCGGGCACCCCGCGACGGCGGCCGCCGGCGCCAGGGCGCTCGGAGAGGGCGGAAACGCCGTGGACGCCTGCGTGGCCGCGGCCTTCGCCGCCTGGGTCGCCGAGAGCCCGCTCACCGGTCCCGGCGCCGGCGGCTTCGCACTCGTCCGGCCGGCGGGCGGTAGGCCGGCCCGCGTGGCCGACTTCTTCGTTGCCGAGCCCGGGCTCGGACGCGAGCGCGGCGCACCCTCGGAGATGGAGGCGGTCGACATCGGCTTCGGAGGCGGGGCGGACACGACGCAGGTGTTCCGGATCGGCGGCGCGTCGTGCGCCGTGCCCGGGGCGGGCGCCGGGCTCGAGGCCGTCCATCGGGCCTACGGGCGCCTGCCCTGGCGCGAGGTGCTGGCTCCCGCCCGCGAGCTGGCGCAGGCCGGCGTCGAGCTGAACCGCGCACAGGCCCACCTGCACGCGATCCTCGACCTGATCCTGCGCCACACCGGGGAAGGGCGCCGGCTCTACAGCCGTCCCGACGGCTCGCGCCTGCTGCCCGGTGACGTCCTGCGCCTCCCGGATCTGGCGCAGACGCTCGAGCAGATCGCGGTCGAGGGCGCAGGCTGCCTCTACCGCGGCGACCTCGCCCACCGGCTCGTCGCGACCGTCGCCGGCGAAGGCGGGACGGTGAGCGGCGAGGACCTCGCCGCCTACCGCGTGATCTGGCGGCGTCCGGTCGGCGCCCGCTTCCGCGGCCATGACGTGATCTCGAACCCGCCGCCCTCGTCGGGGGGCGTGCTGATCGCCTACGGGCTGGCGCTGCTCGACCGCCTGCCCGACGCGCCTGTCGGGAGCGCGGCGGCGATCGACGCCCTCGCAGGCGTGATGCGCGAGCAGGCACGGGTGCGCGGCGAAGGGTTCGAGCGGGGGCTCAGGCGGGGCGGCCTCGCGCAGCGGCTGCTGGCGCCCGAGGCGCTCGACGAGGCCGTTGCCCGTATCCGCGCCGGCCGGGCCGGTGCGGTCGAGGGGGCGCCGGTGTCGGGCACGACGCACGTCTCGGCCGTCGACGCGCGCGGGAACGCCGCATCGCTCTCGGCGTCGACCGGCTCGGGCTCGGGGATCATCGTGCCCGGCACCGCGATCCATGTGAACAACATGCTCGGCGAGTACGACCTCGTCGCAGCCGGGCCCGCCGAGCCGGGCCGCCGGCTCACGAGCATGATGGCGCCGACGATCGTCGTCGGCGAGCGCGGGCCACGGCTCGTCGTCGGCAGCGCCGGGTCGATTCGCCTGCGCGGCGCGATCATGCAGGTGATCGTCAACGTGCTCGGCCATTCGCTCGGCGTGGCGGAGGCGATCGATCGCCCGCGCATCCATGTCGAGGAGCCGCACCTGCATTGCGAGGGCGGCTTCGATCCGGCGGAGCTCGACCGCGTCGCCGCGATGGGCCACGACCTGGTGCGGTGGCGGCGCCGGAATCTCTTCTTCGGCGGCACGAACGCGGTCGAGGTGCTCCCCGACGGCACCGTCGCCGCTGCGGGGGATGCCCGCCGCGGCGGCGTGGGCGTCGTCGTCGGCTGAGCGAGAGGTGTCACAGAACCGTGCGCTAGTAACAGTCTGTTACTAGCGCGGTTCCGTCACGCTCACGGGCTCGAGGAGACCTTGCCGTTGCGGCCCGCGAGCTCGCGCAGCTGCCGCTCACGCCGGAGCGCCTCGATCGACACCTCGAGCAGCTCGACCAGCCGCGCCATCCGCGTGCGCGGGGACGTCGACGCGAGCAGCTCCTGCTTCGCATCGGTGCCGAAGTCGACGCGCGCGGCGAGCTCGAAGTCGAGCAGCTGCGAATCGGCCGCGGGGACGTCGACGTCGCTCTCCGCGACCTTCGCGAGCTCGCGGAACAGCTCGAGCGAGCGTTCGGTGTCGGCGGGATCCGGCGCCTCCGCCTCGTCGACCACCGGCTCGACGACCGCCGTCTTGAACGAGCGCCCGTCGGTCAGCTCGAGCAGGCGGAATCGCTCGCGCCCTTCGACGACGATATTCAACCGTCCGTCGTCGAGCTCTTCGAGCACCTCGATCACGGCAGCGCGGGTGCCGATCTCGTGCACCGCGCCGTCTCCCGTCGCGAGCACGAGCCCGAACTCCTCGTCCGACGAGTGGCACTCGGTGATCAGCTCCAGGTAGCGGGGCTCGAAGATGTGCAGCGGGATCCGCTCCGTCGGCACGAGGACGATGGGTAGCGGGAACAGGCCGAGCTCGGGCACGACCGAAGCCTACGACGTTCGGGCAGGGTAGGGTCCAGCCCGATGAGCAGCCTGATCGGGGACGCCGCCCACCCGTTCTTCAGGCACGCAGTCGACCAGTTGCGCCCCTACGAGCCCGGAACGCCGATCGAGGAGGTGCAGCGCGAGCTCGGGATCGCCCGCGTGATCAAGCTCGCCTCGAACGAGGGGCCGTACGGGCCGTTCCCGGCCGCCATCGAGGCGATGAGCGCCGCCGCCGGCGAGCTCAACCGGTACCCCGACGGCGGCTCGTACCGGCTGCACCATGCGCTCGCAGACCGCCACCGCGTCGACGCGGGCCAGATCTGCGTCGGGGCGGGCGCCGACGGCTGCATCGACCTGCTCAGCCAGGCGATCCTCGACCCGGGCGACGAGGTCGTGTGCGGCTGGCCGTCCTTCCCGAGCTACGTGATCTATGCACGCAAGCAGGGAGCGGAGGTGCGCACGGTCCCGCTGGTCGACCGGCGCTACGACCTCGACGCGCTGCTCGACGCGGTGTCGGCGCAGACGAAGCTCGTGTACATCTGCAACCCGAACAACCCGACCGGCACCATGAACACGACGGACCAGCTCGACGCGTACTTCGCACGCGTCCCGGAGCACGTGCTGACGGTCGTCGACCAGGCGTACTTCGAGTACATCGACCGCCCCGACTACCCGGACGCGGTCGCGCGCTACCTCCAGAACGGCGCGCGTGTCGCCGTCCTGCGGACGTTCTCGAAGATCTACGGTCTCGCCGGGCTGCGCGTCGGGTATGCGGTCGCGCCGGCGGAGGTCTGCGGCGCCCTGGCGAAGGTGCGGCGCCCCTTCGACATCGTCGCCCCGGCACAGGCGGCGGCAATCGTGAGCGTCGATGCGGTCGACGAGCTCACGCGGCGGCGGGCGATCAACGCCGAAGGGCTCGTTCAGCTGGATGCGGTACTGCGGGGACGTGGATTCGACCCGGCCCCGTCGGTCGGGAACTTCATGTTCGTCGAGACGGGCGCCGAGGCGACCGAGCTCTACGAGCGACTGCTGCGGGAAGGAATTGTCGTGCGGCCTCTTGCCGGCTTCGGTGCACCGACTGCGGTTCGGATCACCGTCGGCACCCCGGAAGAGATCCACGCGCTGGCGGCGGCGCTCGACCGCGTGCTCGCCCCCGCGTGACCTCGGCCGCCCACGCGGCGCCCGCACGCCACCACCGCCTCGCGGTGCTGCACGGCGTCGAGTTTCGCCGCCTGTTCATCGCGAACAGCACCTCCGGCATCGGTACCTGGCTCGCCCTGCTGGCGCTGCAGATCGACATCTACGACCGCACGCACTCGGGCTGGTGGGTGGGAGCGCTGCTCGCGGCGAACATCGTGCCGGCGATCGGCGTTGGGCTCCTGCTGGGGCCGCTCGTCGACCGCATGTCCCGGAAAGGGCTGATGATCGGCTCCGATCTCGGCCGCCTGGCCGTGTTCGCGGCCCTGCCGTTCGTGCACACGACGATCGCGATCGTCGCCCTGGCGCTGGTCGCGGGGATCGGCAACGCGTTCTTCCGGCCCGCGGTGCTGGCCGGCGTCCCGAACCTCGTGAGCGACGAGGACCTTCCCGACGCGAACGCGCTGCTGCAGTTCGTCGACTGGGGCACCGCCGTTGTCGGGTCGCTGGCCGGCGGCGCGATCGTCGCCCTCTCGGGCACCAATCTCGCCTACTGGGTGAACGCTGTCACCTTCGGCGTCTCGGCGCTGTTCGTGGCCGGGATTCCTGCGCGGCTCCTGCAGAGCGAGCGTTCGATCGGCCGCGGCCACTGGAAGGACGTGCGCGAAGGGTTCGACGCCGTCCTGCAGTCGCGCGAGCTGACGACCGTGCTCGTCGCCTGGACGATCGCGCAGATCGGCATCGCCGGCATCAACCTCGCCGAGATCTTCCTCGCCCGCAACGAGTACGAGACGGGAAACTTCGGCTTCGGCGTGATGGTCGGCGCCTCCGGGGTCGGCCTGATCGTGGGCGGCCTGTGGGCGCGGTCGGCGGCGCGGATGGTCGGCATGCGGTCGGCCTACCCGCGCGCGCTGCTCGTGTTCGCGGCCGGGACGCTCGGAGCTGCGCTGGCGCCGAACGTCTGGGTCGGCGCGATCGCCCTCTTCGTCTACGGGCTCGGGAACGGCGTCGCGGTGGTCCTCAACATCACGCTCGTCCAGCGCGGCGCACCCGACCGCATCCGCGGCCGCGCGCTCACCTCGATCATCGCGATCAACTACGGGATGATGCTCGCCGTGTTCATCGCGGTCGGGCCCCTGACGAACGCGGTCGGCGCGAGGGTCGTCTACGCGATCTCGGCCGGCGCGCTCGTCGCCGCGGCGGTGGCCGCGGCACTGCTGCTTCCGCAGCGGCAGACTGCGCAGTCGTGACGACGCGTCACGACTGGACGCGCGAGGAGCTCGGTCGGGCGGTTCGCGCCGGAGACCGCCGCGCGCTCGCGCGGGCGATCACGCTCGTCGAGAACGGCGACCCGCTCGCCTACGACGTCGTCGCAGACCTCTATCCGTCGACCGGGCACGCCTACTCGGTCGGGCTCACCGGCCCTCCGGGCGTCGGCAAGTCGAGCCTCGTCTCGGCGCTGGTGCGGCTCGTCCGCGACGCAGGCGACAGCGTCGGCGTGATCTCGGTCGACCCGTCCAGCCCGTTCACGCAGGGCGCCCTGCTCGGCGACCGGATCCGCCTGACCGACCACTTCCTCGACCCGGACGTCTTCATCCGCTCGATGGGCACGCGCGGCCATCTGGGCGGCCTGGCGGAGACGACGCTGCAGGCGATGCTCGTCCTCGACGCCGCAGGCAAGGACGTCGTGTTCCTGGAGACGGTCGGCGCCGGCCAGAGCGAGGTGGGCGTGCTCTCGATCGCCGACACGGTCGTCCTGGCGCTGATGCCCGGCTCGGGCGACTCGATCCAGGCCCTGAAGGCGGGGATCATGGAGATCCCGGACGTGATCGCGATCAACAAGATGAACCACCCGCTCGCGAAGACGATGCTGAGCGAGGTGCGGCAAGTCCTGTCGCTCGGGCCGCCGGAGACGCGCCCGCCGGTCGTGCTGACCGAGGCCGTCACCGGCGAGGGCATCGACACGCTCTGGGCCGAGATCGCCGGCCACAGGGCGCGGTTGGAGGCCGAAGGAGAGCTCGAGCGCCGCCGGCGGCGGAACCTCGCCCGCGAGGTGTTCCAGGTCGCGTCGATCCGTGCGCGGCGCCATCTCGAGGACGCGGTGCGCGACGACCCCGCGCTACGGCGGCTGCTGGGCGAGGTGCAGGAGCGCCGCCTCGACCCGCTGACGGCCGTTCGTGAGATCCTCGAGCAGGTGTTCGAGATTGACTGACACCCTGACGCTCCCGACGCCGGCCGACATCGAGGCGGCGCGCGAGCGCATCGTCGCCCGCATCCGCGCGACGCCGGTCTACGGCTCGGACGCGCTCTCGGCGCGTACCGGACGGCAGGTCTGGCTGAAGGCGGAGAACCTGCAACGCACCGGCTCGTTCAAGATCCGCGGCGCTTCGAACAAGCTCGCGACGCTCGACGGCGCCGAGCGGGCCGCGGGGGTCGTCGCGGCGAGCGCAGGCAACCACGGCCAGGCGGTGGCGCGCGCGGCGCGCGAGCTCGGCGTCAGGGCGACGGTGTACATGCCGCTCGACGCGCCGATGGCGAAGGTCGACGCGACGAGGTCGTACGGCGCCGACACCGTCCTTGCCGGGGCCGGGTTCGACGAGGCGCTGGCCGAGGCCTGGGAGCAGGCGCGAGAAACCGGCGCGACGTTCGTCCATGCATTCGAGGACGACGCCGTGATCGCCGGCCAGGGGACGATCGGGCTCGAGCTCGCCGAGCAGCTTCCCGATGTGAGCACCTTCCTCGTGCCGATCGGAGGCGGCGGGCTCGCGTCGGGGATCGCGATCGCGCTGCGCGCCAGGCGCCCCAATGTACGGATCGTCGGCGTCCAGGCGGGCCGCCGGGGCCCGACGATCGCCGACGGCATCGCCGTGAAGTACCCGAGCGAGCATCTGCTGCGCCTGCTCGACGAGCTCCTCGACGACCGCATCGACGTCACCGACGACGAGATCGCCGACGCGATCACGCTGCTCCTCGAGCGGGCGAAGCTGGTCGTCGAGGGCGCGGGCGCCGCGACGGTGGCGGCGCTGCTCGCCGGGAAGGCCGGGGGCGAGGGCGGCGTCTGCGCGCTCCTGTCGGGCGGCAACATCGACCCGACGCTCCTGATCTCGGTGATGCGGCACGGGCTCGCGCTCGCGGGGCGCTACCTGATCGTCCGCACGCTGATCGACGACCGGCCCGGTGCGCTCGTCGAGCTCCTGCAGCTGGTCGCTGCCGAGCGCGGCAACGTGCTCTCCGTCGAGCACCACCGCGAAGGCACGGACGTCCACGTCGCCCAGACGGGCGTCGAGCTGACCGTGATCACGCGCAACGAGGAGCACTGCAGCCGTCTCTGCGCGGCGCTGACCGGCCGGGGCTACGTGCTCGACCGGCTCTCCTGACCGGTTTACCCTCCTGTGATGGCCGTCTGTCCGAAGTGCGGGCGGGAGAGCTCCGACGATGCGCGGTTCTGCTCGAGCTGCGGCTCGGCGCTCGCAACCGTTCCGGTTGCGGCGCGCGAGGAGCGCAAGGTCGTCAGCGTCGTCTTCGTCGACCTCGTCGGGCACACGGCCAGGTCCGAGGCGTCGGACCCAGAAGACGTCCGCGCGACGCTCGCGCCGTACCACGCGCGGGCCCGCGACGAGCTCGAGCGGCACGGCGGGACGGTCGAGAAGTTCATCGGCGACGCGGTGATGGCGGTCTTCGGGGCCCCGATCGCGCACGAGGACGACGCCGAGCGGGCGGTTCGCGCCGCCCTGGCGGTCCGCGATGCGATGGTCGAGAGCGGCCTCGAAGTGCGGGTCGCGGTCAACACCGGCGAGGCGCTGGTCGCGCTCGACGCGCGGGCGGCCGAAGGCGAGTCGCTGGTGGTCGGCGATGTCGTCAACACCGCTTCGAGGATCCAGTCGGCGGCCCCGGTCAACGGCGTGCTCGTCGGCGCAGCGACGCGCAGCGCCACCGAACGCGTGATCGCGTACGCCGACGCCGAGCCGGTTGTCGCGAAGGGGAAGAGTGAGCCGGTGGCCGTTTGGCGGGCGCTCGGCCGGCACTCTCGCTACGGCGTCGACATCGTCCAGCACGGCGGCGCGGCGCTCGTCGGCCGCGACGTCGAGCTGAGATCGCTGCGCGACGCGTTCGAGCGGGCGCGCAACGAACGCTCACCGCAGCTCGTCACGCTGGTCGGCGTGCCGGGGATGGGCAAGAGCCGCCTCGTCTGGGAGCTGTCCCGGCTGGTCGACGCCGATCCGGAGATCGTCGTTTGGCGCCAGGGACGGGCGCTCGCCTACGGCGGCGGACCGTTCGGCGCGGTCGCGGAGGCGCTCCGCGCCCACATCGACGTGCTGGAGTCGGACACGCCGGCCGAGACCGAGGCGAAGGTGGCGGCGGCGGTCGAGGGACTCTTCGACGACGGCCGTGAACGCGAGTGGCTCGGCAGGCGCCTCGGTCCGCTCGTCGGGCTCGAGTCCGCGGCACCGGGCTCACGGGAGGAGTCGTTCGCCGCCTGGCAACGGGTGATCGAGGCGATCGGCGACCTCAACCCGCTCATCCTGGTGCTCGAGGATCTGCACTGGGCCGACGACGGCACGCTCGACTTCGTCGAGTACCTCGTCGACTGGACGAGCGACGTCCCGCTGCTCGTGCTCTGCACGACCCGTCCGGAGCTGCTCGAGCGCCGGTCGGCATGGGGTGGCGGCCGGCTCAACTCGCACACGATCGCCCTGTCTCCGCTCTCCGACGACGACACCGGCGCTCTGCTCGGCAGGCTACTCGGCCGGCCGGCGCTCACCACGGACGTGCGCGAGAGACTGTTGCAGCAGACGGGTGGAAACCCGCTCTACGCCGAGGAATACGCGCGGATGCTGAACGCGGCCGCCGGTGCGGAGCTCCCTGACTCGGTACAGGGGATCATCGCCGCCCGGCTCGATCTGCTCGACCCGCCCGAGAAGCAGCTTCTGCAGGATGCATCGGTCCTCGGCAAGGTGTTCTGGCGCGGCGGCGTCGAGGCGCTCGGAGGGACAGGCACCGACGACCTCCTGCAGCGCCTCGTGCGCAAGGAGTTCATTCGCCGGGAACGGACGTCGACGATGGTGGACGAGCCGGAGTTCGCGTTCCGGCACGCGCTGGTGCGGGACGTCGCCTACGCACAGCTGCCGCGCGCCGCGCGGATCGACCGACACCGCCTGGCCGCCGAGTGGATCGCACGATCGGCCACGCGACCCGACCTCGTCGCCCACCACTACACCGAGGCGATTCGTCTCGCCGAAGCGGCCGGTGCCGACACGACCGCGCTCGAAGGCCCTGCCCGAGCATCGTTGCGGGCGGCGGGCGACCGGGCGGGATCGCTCGGCGCCTACCACGATGCGACGGCGCTCTACCGGAGGGCGCTCGAGCTCCGGCCGGGAGACGATGAGCGCCGCTCGCTGCTCGTCGCTGCGGTGGCGACCGCGTCGGCTTCACTCGACCCGCAGGCGGGCGAGCTGGCCAGGGTGGCCGTCAAGAGCTGCGAGGCGGCCGGGGACCTCGCGGGCGCGGCCGACGCCGAGACCGCGCTGGCTCTGATCGCGTGGTATGTCGGCGACCCGGACCGTGCGGCGCGACACGGGCAGCGTGCGGTGGAGCTCGCCGAGACGAGCGGCTCACGACCGAGCACCGCCCGCGCTCTCGCGGAACGGGCCCGGGTCCTCATGCTCGCGGGGCAGCACGAGCGTGCGATCGAGGTAGGCGAGCGGGCCATCGAGCTCGCCGAGGAGGCGGGGCTCGAGGAAGTGGCCGTCGGGACCCTGGTCACGGTCGGGACCGCGATGGGCAACGCCGGTGCGACGACCGCGATCGAGGTGATCGACCGCGCGTTCGAGCGCGCAAGGGCGATCAACGCGCCCGTGCCGATGTTCCGAGCGCTCAACAACAAGGCCTACCTGGTTCGACGGATCGAAGGACAAGTTGCGGCGGGGCGTGTTCGCGACCAGATCGAGACCGAAGTGCTCGATCGCTACGGCATGCTCTCGACGCGCCGCTGGTTCGACTCGATGTCGGCCTGGCACAACTATCTGGTTGGCGACTGGGACGCGTCGATCAGGAACGGCGAGGCGTTCTTCCGCAGCTCGAGCACACCGCATTACCTCGACACCGAAGTGCTGGTGGTCCGTGCGCTGATCGAGCTCGGACGAGGCGAGGATGCGGCGGCACGGACCGATCTGGAGCGCGGCCTCGCCCGCATCCGTGATCGCGCCGACGGCGATCCTCAGCACGTGGGCCCGACGCTGGTCTTCGCGGCGCGGATCGCGATCCTGCAGGGGCGCCGCGCAGAGGGCGTGTCGCTCGCCGAAGAGTTCCGGGCCCTCGGCCCGGAGACGGCCGGGCTCGTGGTCGACGGCACGACCGAGGTCGCCTGGCTGGCGCTCGACGTCGACCGCGGCCTCATGACGGGCGGGTCCCCGAGCTCTGTCTGGCGGGCTGCGAACGAGGCGATCGTCGACGGACGACTCGGCGACGCGATCGGGATCCTCGATGCAGCCGGCATCCACACGGAGGCCGCGTACGCGCGGCTGCGCCGCGCGCAGGTCGAGCCTGGGCCCTGGCTCGACGAGGCGGAGGCGTTCTACCGCAAGGTCGGCGCCACGCGGTTCCTCGACGAGATCGCCGTGCTGCGCGAGCGCGCTATGCCCCGCAGCGCCTGAACGAGACGACGTCGCCGTCGAACGTCGCGACGCCACCCTCGGCGACCGCGCGCACGTCGAAGCCGTCGCGCTGCAGCAGCGAGGCGGCGATCGCGGCGCGGGGGCCCGACTCGCAGACGGTGACCACGGGCTTCGAACGCTCGAGTGCGCCGGGCCCGAGCTTGCGCAGGAGCCGGTAGGGGATGTTCTTCGAGCCGGGGATGTACCCGTCGTCGCGCTCCGCCGACTCGCGGACGTCGACGAGCTGCACCGCGCCCGCCTCGAGCAGCTGCTTCAGCTCGCCGACGTCGACCACGGCGAGCGTCTCCGGCGACCGGTCATCGAGCACGAAGCCGTCCAGCTCGAGGATGCCGACCGCCCAGAGCTTCCGCGCCGCCGAGATCGCCTCGGCCTCGGAACGCGCGTGCAGAACGACGCGCTCGCCTGCCGCGAGCACGAATCCCGCCCGGGTCCCGAACGACGCGCCGGCCACCGGGACGTTGATCGCACCATGGAGGTGCCCGGCGGCGTAGACCGGGAACGGGCGGACGTCGAGGACGGTCGCTCCCGCCGGATCGGCGACCTCGTGGAGGGCTTCGGGCTCGGCGAGCCACGGCCCGCGGTTGATCGCGACGACGCGCTCGGTCGTCGGCGGCCGCGGCGTCGAGATCGACGCCGACTCGAGCACGAACTCCTGCACGTCGTGGATGCGCAGCGCGGGGTTCGTCGCCCGCTCGCGCGCGATCGTCGAGCAGCGGTCCGCGCTCATGTTGCCTCCGCACAGTGAGCCCGCGACGTGGCCGGGATAGACCTCGACGTCGTCGCCCAGGCCTGCGATCCGCTCGAGGGAGGTGAACAGGTCGCGCGCGCCGTCGCGCGCCGCGACCGCGAGGTCGGGCCGCGCCGCATCGCCGACGAACAGCGAGTCGCCCGTGAGCGCGATGCGCTCGTCGACGACGAACGCGCAGTGCTCGGGGCGGTGGCCCGGTGTGTGCAGCACCCGCACGCGGCTCGCACCCACCGCGAGCTCGTCGCCGTCGGCGAGCGGCTCGAACGGGTAGTCGGGGTCGGCGAGCGCGTGGATCGCGACCGGAAGGCGGTGCTCGAGCGCGAAGCGGCCATGACCCGAGACGTGATCGGCGTGCGTGTGCGTCTCGAGCACGCGCTCGAGCCTCACACCCTCTTCCGCGGCAGCCTCGACGTACTGCTCGATCCGAAGCGACGGGTCGACGACGAGCGCTGCCCCACCGGCGCGATCGCCGACCAGGTACGAGGCACACCCGAGATCCTCGTCCACGAATTGCCGGAAGAGGAGCACCTGTGCGAGCCTAGACGAGGCCGAGGTGCTTCGCGATCACCATCCGCTGCACCTCGTTCGTCCCCTCGCCGATCTCCAGGATCTTCTGGTCGCGGTACAGCCGCGAGATCGGGTACTCGTCCATGAACCCGTACCCGCCGTGGATCTGGAGCGCGTCGTTGGCGACGCGGTGGGACAGCTCGCCGGAGTAGAGCTTCGCCATCGCCGCGGTCTGGGCGAACGGGCGCCCCTGGTCCTTCTCCCAGGCGGCCTTGTAGACGAGCAGCCGGGCCGCCTCGATCTCGGTCGCCATGTCGACGAGCTTCTCCGAGACCGACTGGAACTGCCCGATCGGCCGGCCGAACTGCTCTCGCTCCTGCGCGTAGCGGTACGCGAGGTCGTAGCAGCCCTGCGCCAGGCCGACGCCCATCGCGGCGACGGAGATGCGGCCGCCGTCGAGGATCTGCAGGAACTGCCGGAAGCCTTCGCCGCGCGGTCCGAGCAGGCTCTCGGCCGGGACCCGGGCGGACTGGAAGCCGAGCTCGCGCGTGTCCGAGGCGCGCCAGCCGAGCTTCTGCATCGGCGCCGAGATCGTGTAGCCGGGCGCGCCGTTCGGGACGATCAGGTTCGAGATCTCCCGGTCGCCCGTGACCGCCGTGATCGTCACGCACGCCGTGATGTCGGTGCCGGCGTTGGTGATGAAGATCTTCGAGCCGTCGATCACCCACTCGCCGTCGTCGAGCCGGGCCGTGGTCCGCGTTGCGCCGGCATCGGAGCCGGCCCCGGGCTCCGTGAGCCCGAACGCCGCCAGCTTCTCGCCCGACGCGAGCCCGGGAAGCCAGCGCCGCTTCTGGTCCTCGCTTCCGAACAGGTAGATCGGCAGCGTCCCCAGCGAGTGATGCGCCGCGACGGTGATCGCGACCGACGAGTCGATCCGCGTCAGCTCCTCGATGCAGATCGCGTACGAGACCGTGTCGGTCCCGGCTCCGCCGTACTCCTCGGGGATCGTCATCCCCATCAGGCCGAGCTCGGCGAGCTCGCTCACGATCTCGTAGGGGAACCGCTTCTGCCGGTCGAGCTCCTCGGCCACCGGCGCGATCCGCTCGACTGCGAACCGGCGGACCGTGTCGCGGAGGAGCTCGTGCTCGGGCTCGAGGTCGAAGTTCACGGCGCCGCGAGTGCCTGTGCGAGCTCGACGATCAGCCGGACGCCGTACCCGGTGCCTCCTTCGTCGAGCACGTAGTCGGGCCGCTTGCGCTGGACGAACCCCGGTCCGGCCATGTCGACGTGCGCCCACGGCCCGTCGCCCGCGAACTCCTGCAGGAACATCGCCGCGAGCACGGGGCCGCCTTCGCGCAGGTCCGATGCGTTCTTCATGTCGGCGAAGGTCGAGTCGATGTAGCGCCGGTAGCGCCGGTGGAGCGGGAACCGGCAGCCGAGGTCGCCGCTCGCGCTCATCGCCGCGTCGATCTGCGCGGCGAACGCCTCGTCGTTGCAGAACCATCCTGCGATCAGATCGCCGAGCGCAGCCGACATCGCACCGGTGAGGGTTGCGAAGTCGACGACGTGAGTCGCTCCGTTCGAGCGGGCGTAGTGCAATGCGTCGGCGAGCACCAACCGTCCCTCCGCATCGGTGTTGATCACCTCGATCGTCTTGCCGTTCGATGCGCGGATCACGTCGCCGGGCCGGTAGGCCGAGCCCGACTGCATGTTCTCCGTCGCCGCGACGACGGCGATCGTGCGCAGCGGGAGCCCGAGCTCCGCGATCGCGGCGATCCCCTCGAGGACGGCGGCGCCGCCGGCCATGTCGCCCTTCATGTCCTGCATGCGCAGCGCCGGCTTGAGCGAGATGCCGCCGGTGTCGAAGGTGATCGCCTTGCCGACGAGGCCCAGCACGACGTCTCCGGTCGCGCCCGGCGGTTCGTAGCGCGCGACGATCAGCTGCGGCTCCTCGCCGCTGCCGGATGCGACCGCCGCGAACGACCCCATCCCTTGCTCGGTGATCCAGTCGCGGCCGTAGCGCTCGGCGGAGAGGTGTTCGAACCCGTAGCCCGCCGCGTGCGCGCCGAGCGCGGTCGGCGTCAGGTCGTTGGGCGGCCTGTTCGCAAGGTCGCGGGCCGCATCGATCCGGCGCGCGATCGTCGCCTGGCGGATCGCGAGGTCGTGGAGCTCCGGAGGCGCATCGAGCGCGAGTGCGAGCTCGGCTCGTCCGGCGTACCCCTGCTTGAGCAGTCCGGGGTCGTAGGCGCCGTACGCGGTCCCCTCGACGTAGGCGCGAACCTGCTCGGCGGCCGGCACGGCGAGAGCGGGGTCGACGCGCCACGCGACCGTCCCGCCGCCCGCTCGCAGCCTGCGCGCTGCGGCGGCCGCGGCGGTGCGAAGCGTGTCGCCGTCGAGCGGCCCGCCGCTACCGGCGGCCAGCCCCAGCTCGTGGTGGCGGACCTCACCTGGATCGAGATCGGGCTCCAGGTGGACTGCCTGGTCACCGGCGGCTGCCGGTCTGAGCTCCACCCGCATCGGGCCGCGATGCTACCCGAGTACCGAGGAAGCGGGTCGCGCGTGTCGAAACGAGGTTCGCCATGCCTGCGCAGGGTGAGGACGCACCGTTGCACCAGACGGTCGAGAGTGTGAGCGACGAGATCGGCCGTATCGTCGCGGACCGGCAGGCGCTCCGCGAGGCGGGCGCCGACGGCGCTGCGCTCGAGGAGAACCGCCGGCGCCTCGCGGCCGCGCAGAGCGCGCTCTCGCGGCTCCTCATCGAGCGCTACCTGCCCGAGAGCGGCGTCGCCTGAAGGGCCTCAGGTAGCTTCCACACGTCAAGCCCTCGACGCTAGGAGCACACGGATGGCAGCCAAGGAGTTCTTCGAGAGCCTGCCCGGGCGCGCGGATGCGAACAAGCTTGCGGGCGTCAACAACTCGTACTTCTTCGACATCGAGGGCGAAGGGCAGTGGCTCGTCGATGTGCGCGACGGCGGTCTGAACGTCACCGAGGGCGAGGGCAGCGATCCCGACGTCACCATCACCACCTCGGGCGACGTCTTCGACGACATCGTCGCCGGCAAGCAGAATCCGACGACTGCCTACATGACGGGCAAGTTGAAGATCAAGGGAGACATGGGCGCGGCGCTCAAGCTCCAGAAGCTCTTCTAGTCCGCGGACAGCTCGACCAGGGTCGCGCCGGCCGCCACGCGATCGCCCTCGCGTACGCGCACGGCTTCGACGACGGCGTCGTACGGCGCGGTGAGCGGCGTCTCCATCTTCATCGCCTCGAGGATCACGAGCGGCTCGCCGGCCTTCACCGAGGCGTGTTCGGCCGCGAGCACACGGATCACGGTGCCCGGCATCGGCGCCGTGACCGCCGAGCCCGCGCCGGCGTGGGTGTGCGGTGCTGCGCTCGCGTCGAGATCGGGTGGCGGGCGGAGCTCGGGCGCCGGCAGGTTGAGGCGGAACGGGCGGCGCCAGGCGGCGTCCGCCTGCACGGACGGTGGGGGCGACAGCGGTGGATGCTCGACGAGGAAGGCGGTCGTCGTGTCCCCGGCTCGGAGCGACGGATGCGAGACGAGCCACCGCAGGAACGGGAGATTCGTCGTCACGCCGGTCACTTCCACCTCGGCGAGGGCCGACCCGAGCCGGTCGAGCGCCGCGTCCCGCGTCGGTCCGCCGGCGATCAGCTTCGCGATCATCGGGTCATAGCTGGTCGAGATCGTGTCCCCCTCGGCGACACCTGCATCGACGCGGATCGAGTTCGGCAGCACGAGACGGTCGATCCGCCCCGCCTGCGGCAGGAACGAGCGCGGGTCCTCGGCGTAGAGGCGAACCTCGACCGCGTGTCCGCGCTGCTCCGGCCCGACCTCGAGCCGTTCACCGGCTGCGATCCGCAGCTGCCAGTCGACGAGATCGACACCCGTCACGAGCTCGGTCACGGGGTGCTCGACCTGGATTCGCCCGTTCAGCTCGAGGAAGTAGAAGTCCGTCCCGTCGAGGACGAACTCGGCCGTGCCGGCACCGACATAGCCGACCGCGCGTGCAAAGCGAACTGCGGCTTCGCCGAGCAGCGCGCGCAGCTCGGCGCCGACGGCGGTCGACGGCGACTCCTCGAGGACCTTCTGGTGGCGCCGCTGCACCGAGCACTCGCGTTCCCCGAGCGACAGCACGTTGCCGTGCTCGTCGGCGAGCAGCTGGATCTCGACGTGCCGGGGGCGCTCGACGTAGCGCTCGAGGTAGATGCGGTCGTCGGCGAACGCCGCCTTCGCCTCGCGCCGTGCTGCAGCGACCGACTCGTCGAGTTCCGAGACGTCGCGCACGATCCGCATGCCGCGGCCGCCGCCGCCGGCCGCCGCCTTCACGATCAACGGCGGCACGTCCGTCTCGGGGACGACGGGGACGCCCGCCTGCTCGGCGATGCGCTTGGCCGCGAGCTTGTCGCCGCCGGAGCGCAGTGCGTCGGCGGGTGGGCCGATCCAGGTCAGGCCCGCGCCGTCGACGGCCGCCGCGAAGTCGGCGTTCTCGGCGAGGAACCCGTAGCCGGGGTGGACTGCATCGGCGCCGGTCTCACGAGCGGCGCGCAGGTGCTCGTGGGCGTCGAGGTACGACGCGATCTCGACGACCGCATCCGCCGAGCGCGCATGCAGCGATCCTCGGTCGTCAGGCGCGACGACGGCGACCGTTAAGAGCCCGCGCGCCTTTGCCGCGCGAAACACGCGCAGCGCGATCTCGCCGCGGTTGGCAACGAGGAGCGTGTTCACGCGCGTGACGGTATCGACCGGCGGAGCACGAGCAGGGTGCCGAGGCACAGTACGACGAGCAGCAGGTACGGAACGGCGTCCGTCGTCACGTGCGCGATCGCGCCTCCGCCCGCAGCGCCGAGCGTCTGGCCCGGCGCCCACGCGAGGTTGATCAGCGCGAACGTGTAGCCGTAGCCGATCCCGCGTTCCTCCGACCGGTTCGTCAGCAGGGTCATCGCCGGTGTGAAGAGCGCGCCGAACGACAGCCCGCCGAGCACGACGAGCACGGCGAGCACGAGCCGGCGGTCGGGCCAGGGGAGGAGCAGCGCGACGGCCGCCGAGGCGGCGAGGCCGGCGAAGATCGGCCGAAGCGGGCCGATCCGGTCGGAGATACGGCCGAGGAGCACGTTGTTCACGGCCTCGAGCGCCGCGGAGCACAGGAACGTCGCCCCGATCGCGACGGCGCCGAACCCGAGCGCGGACAGGCGCAGCGGTGCGAGCACCGAGAGCGTCCCGAAGAGCAGCGACGGGAGCACGACGAGCCAGCATCCGGCGAGCATCCGCCGGTCGCCGAGCGCGGCGACGAGCACGCCGGGGCCCTGCGTCTCGCTCGGCCGCTCGCCGGGCGTCGCGGCCGCCCACGCGACGAGCCCGAGCGAGAGCACCCCGACGACGGCGAACGTCCAGCCGATGCCCGCGATGTAGGCGATCCCCCCGAGCACCGGCCCGAACAGCGCACCCGCGACGGCGGTTCCGAACGCCGTGCCGATGAGCGTGCCGCGACGGCCCGGCGGCGATGCGCTGACGAGCCATGCCATCGCGCCGGTCCACGAGAACGCACTGGCAAGGCCTTGCATGAAGCGGGCGAGATCGAGCTGCCAGGCCTGATCCGCGATGCCGAAGAGCACCGTGCACGCGGCGACGACGGTGAGCCCGACGAGCACGGTCGGCTTGGGGCCGACCCGAGCCGTGACCATGCCGCTCGGGATCGCGCCGACCAGTGCGCCGGCCGGGAAGGCGGCGGCCAGCATGCCGGCTCCCGACTTGCCGAAGTGGAGCGTGTGGGTGTAGTGCGGGAGCAGAGGGGTGAGCGCTGCGAAGAACAGCGTGTCGAAGAAGACGATTGCACTCGAAAGGAGGAGTAGCTTGCGCACGGATTCGAGTCTACGATCGGTGCATGCACTCGCCGGCAGGCCGCCGCCCTGCCGCGTTCGCCGTGAAGGTTTGCGTTGCAGCGCTGCTCGCGCTCGCCGCGTTGCCGTCGATCGCGAGCGCGGGCACCGTGTTCCTCCTCGACGGTCGAGGTTGGGGCCACGGCGTGGGCCTGAGCCAGTGGGGCGCCGAAGGCTACGCGCGCCACGGCTACACGTACCAGCGGATCCTCGCTCACTACTACCCGCAGACGGAGCTCACGGCGGTGAGCCCCCGGCCGGTGCGCGTCCTCCTCGTCCGCGGCCAGACGACGATTCGCATCAGCTCGCCGTCGCCGTTCCTGCTCGTCAACGCCGACGGCAGCAAGGTGCACCTTCCGGCGCGCGCGGTCGTCGTCGGCCGACGTTTCCTGCAGCTGCACAAGAACCTGCGGCTGCCGCTCCGCTTCGAGCCCGGAGTGCAGCCGCTGCAGGTGAACCAGCTCGCGTATCGCGGGGACGTCGTCGTCAAGCGCCGCAGCGACGGGCTGATGGCGGTGAACGTGCTGCCGCTCGACCGGTACCTGCGCGGCGTCGTGCCGTGGGAGGCGCCGGCCGGCTGGCACGTCGCGACCTACGAGGCGCAGGCGGTGGCCGCGCGGAGCTACACGCTGGCGACGCTGCATCCGGGCCAGGACTTCGACCTCTACCCGGACTCGCGCTCGCAGATGTACGGCGGCGTCCGTGCCGAGCGTCCCGAGACGAACCTCGCGATCGGCGCGACGGCGGGCCAGGTGCTCACGTACGACGGCCGGATCATCACGGCGTACTACTTCTCGAGCTCGGGCGGGCGGACGTCGGCGGTCCAGGACGCGTGGCCCGGGATGGCTCCCGAGCCGTATCTCGTCTCCGTCCCGGACCCGTACGACTACATCTCGCCGCATCATCAGTGGCCGACGCGCGTCCTGACGCCGTCGCAGCTGGGCTCGGCGTTCGGGATGTCGGACATCCGCGACGCGCGCGTCGTCCTGAACTCGTCCGAACGTGCGAAAGCGGTGCGCGTCCTCGGCGCCGACGGGTGGCGGACGTTCCCCGCCGCGGTGGCGATCCAGCGGTTCAAGCTCGGCTCGAACGATTTCCAGCTCGGCGCCCTCACGCTCGACGGCGCGTCGGGCCCGGCGCGGTTCGGTGCGCGCCTGCCGGTCACGGGCTGGGTCCGTGGGCTCGGCAAGGCGCGGCTGCAGGAACTGACGTCCGCGGGCTGGGAGACGGTTGCGCACGTCCACGCGGCGCCGGACGGGCGCTTCGCGGTCTCGCTGCACGCGACGCGTTCGCTGCAGCTGCGGCTCGCGTACAACGGTGTCGCCGGCGACGTCGTGCCGTTCAGCGTGCAGCCGCGCGTCTCGCTGCGCGCGGACGGCACGAGCCTGCACGTCTCGGTGGCGCCGCGCCTGCCGCTGCAGGTCGAGCGGCTCACGAACAGCGAGTGGCGGCCGGTCGCGCGCGGCGACGGGGCGTTCAACCGAACGCTGCGGCCGGGCAGCTATCGCGTGTCGGTCCCCGGCAGCAACTCGTACGTCGCGGCCGTCTCGGCGCCGGTCGGCCTGCACTCCTAGCGGAGACCGGGCTAGTAACAGACTGTTACTTGGCTGCGAAGCCGTTTCAGAGCCGGCACGAAGCCGTGACACGGCGCGGAGCACACTGCAGGGCATCTCGCCCGCCGCTGCCCCACGCATCGACAGTCGGCTGCTCCGGATCATCGAGCAGCACACCGGCGAATCTGCCGCCGAGCTCACGCGCATCGTCGGCGAGGCAGCAGGGGCGCTTGGGCTCCCTCGTCCGAGCTACGAACAGGTGCGAGTTCTCCTTCGCCTGGCGCAGCAGGAAGGAGCCCGTGTGACGACGGGCGAGGTACTGCTCGACATCGCCCTCCGGACGAGGCCCGCTTACGACCTTCCGAATCGCTGGTACGGCGACCCGCTGCCCTGGCGGCTCGGGGCGCACAACGAGCCCCGCCGCAAGTAACAGTCTGTTACTTGCGGGGGCCTACCACTTCGGCGGGCGCTTCTCGAGGAAAGCGCGCAGGCCCTCCTGGCCCTCGGCGCTCGTCCTCTGCGCTGCGATCCGGCGGGCGGTCTCGTCGGCGGGGAGGGGAGCACGCGCGAGCTCCTTCGCGCCGCGCCCGGCATTCGGGCCCGCGGTCATTAGCTCTCCGACGATCCGCTCGACCGCGGCATCGAGATCCGGTGCGACCTCGTGCACGAGCCCGATGCGCAGCGCGACGTCGGCAGCGAACCGCTCCCCGGTGACGAACCAGCGCCGCGCGGCGGACGGGCCGATCTTCGCGAGCGCGAACGGCGAGATGACCGCAGGCACGATGCCGAGCTTCACCTCGCTGAACCCGAATTGCGCCTCGGGCTCGGCGACGGCGATGTCGCAGCAGGCGACGAGGCCACAGCCGCCGCCGAGCGCGTGACCCTGGATCCGCGCCACGACCGGCGCCGGGCAACCGTCGATCGCCTCGAGCATCATCCGCAGACGCATCGCGTCGGCGACGTTCTCGTCGAAGTCGAGGTCGATCGAGGAGCGCATCCAGTCGACGTCGGCGCCCGCCGAGAACGACAGGCCGTCGCCGCTGAGCACGACGGCGCGCGCATCACCGACGTTCGTGAACGCGTCCGTCAGCTCTACGATCAACGCGGCGTCGAACACATTCCGCCGGTCGGGCCGCGCCATCGCCACACGCAGGAGCGCTCCGTCGCGTTCGACGCGCAGCGCGCTCATTCGCCCGGCTCGAATGCGAGCCCGAGCCGCGCGAGGTCCGGCGCCGTCGAGACGGTCGCCTCGAGATCGAAGATCTCGGCGATCTCCGGCTCCTTGCCGATCAGCTCTCGCGCCCGCGAGGGCAGTTCCTGCTGCGACGCCTCGAACGACTCCCAGACGTAGACGGCGCCCCAGCGCTCGGTCGTCTCGTCGGACACCCAGGCCTTGAACAGCAGGCCCGGCACCCGCTCGAACTGGTCGACCGACTCGTCGCGGAGGTACCTCCGCAGCTCGCCGACGTTCGTGAGCGAGTCGGCGAGATTCCAGAGAGCGAGCCGGACGATCACAGGGCCGCGGCTAGAACGGGCCGCGCGCCTCGTAGCTGCCGCGGCGGGCGCCGATCCCGATCATCGTCACGCCCTCCGGCCCGGCGACGATCTGCCTCGTCACCTCCGGATCGAAGCGCAGGCACATGCCGGCATGGACCGGAACCTCCTCGCCGTCGACGACGTAGGTGCCGGAGCCGCGGACGATCACGTTGACCTCCTCCTGGCCGGAGCCGGCTTCGTTGTGCTCGAGGCCCTCCATGCCGGGCGAGAGGTCGAACCAGTTGATCCCGAACGCCTCGCAGCCGAGCTCCCGCCTCACGAAGTGCACGGCGCCCCCAGGACCCGAGCCCTCGATCTGCGCGACGTCGACGATCGAATACCCCACCGGGCCGGACCCTAGCGCCTACATCCGGAAGATGCCGAAGCGCGTGTCGGCGATTGGCGCGTTGAGCGCGGCGGAGATTCCCAGCGCGAGCACACGCCGCGTGTCGAGCGGGTCGATGATCCCGTCATCCCAGAGACGCGCGGTCGAGTAGTAGGGGTTCCCTTCCGCCTCGTACTTCGCGCGGATCTCGTCGGCGTCGGCGTCGCCGACGATCGTCAGCACCGTGGCGGCCTGCTCGCCGCCCATCACCGAGATCCGGGCGTTGGGCCACATCCACAGCTGGCGCGGGGAGTAGGCGCGCCCGCACATCCCGTAGTTGCCGGCGCCGAACGAGCCGCCGACGACGACGGTGAACTTCGGCACCTCCGCGCACGCGACCGCCATCACCAGCTTCGCGCCGTCGCGGGCGATCCCGCCCGCCTCGTACTCCTTGCCGATCATGAAGCCGGTGATGTTCTGGAGGAACACGAGCGGCACACGGCGCGTGCAGGCGAGCTCGATGAAGTGGGCGCCCTTCTGCGCACTCTCCGCGAAGAGCACGCCGTTGTTGGCGAGGATCCCGACGGGGTAGCCCTCGATCCGCGCCCAGCCGCACACGAGCGTCTCGCCGTACAGCTGCTTGAACTCGTCGAATCGCGATCCGTCGACGATTCGCGCGATCAGCTCACGTGCGTCGAGCTGCGTCCGGTGGTCGTCGGGGATCAGGCCGTAGAGGTCGGACGGGTCGACGGCCGGGGGCTCGGCGGGCAGCGCGGCCCACGGCGGGTCCGGCTTGCGCAGGTGCGTGTCGGCGACGATCCGCCGCGCGATCGCAAGAGCGTGCTCGTCGCTGGTCGCGAAGTGGTCGGCGACGCCCGACCGGCGCGTATGCACGTCTGCGCCGCCGAGCTCCTCCGCCGTCACGTCCTGGCCGGTCGCCGCCTTCACGAGCGGCGGACCGCCGATGAAGATCGTCCCCGTTCCCTGGACGATCACCGTCTCGTCGCTCATCGCAGGCACGTAGGCGCCGCCGGCGGTGCACGACCCCATCACGACCGCGATCTGCGGAATGCCCTGCGCCGACATCCGCGCCTGGTTGAAGAAGATGCGCCCGAAGTGGTCACGGTCGGGGAAGACCTCCGCCTGGAGCGGCAGGAACGCGCCGCCCGAGTCGACGAGATAGATGCAAGGGAGGCGGTTCTGCTCCGCGACCTCCTGGGCGCGCAGGTGCTTCTTGACCGTGAGCGGGAAGTACGTCCCGCCCTTCACCGTCGCGTCGTTGGCCACGATCACGCACTCGCGGCCCTCGACGACCCCGACGCCCGTGACGATGCCGGCGCTCGGGGCCTCGTTGTCGTACACGTCGAGCGCGGCGAGCGCGTTCAGCTCGAGGAACGCGGAGCCCGGATCGGCGAGACGGTCGATGCGCTCGCGCGCGAGCAGCTTCCCGCGTCCGCGGTGGCGCTCGCGCGACTGCTCGCTGCCGCCTGACGCGACGGTGGCCGTGCGCTCGCGCAGGTCTGCCACGAGCGTCTCGAGACGCGCGTGGCGGCGGGCGAAGTCGTCCGTTCGCTCGACCCTGCTCTGCAGGAGCGCCATCGCTCGAACCCTAGTCCGTGTGGCCGACTACGGACTCCACCGTCGCACGCCTCGGGCATGCTGGGAGCGATGAAGTCCCGCCGGGTGCTCCTGATCGCCGCCGCCGTCGGCGGTGCCGCGATCCTCGCGGTCGTCCTCATCGTCATCGCCTCGACCGGCTCCTCGAAGAAGGCGGCCACCACCGTCTCGACCGACACACCGGGGGCGTCGACCCCGAAGACGCTCTTCGCCGGGATCCCCCAGAGCGGGGACACGGTCGGGCAGCCGGGCGCGCCCGCCACGATGCTCGTCTTCGAGGACCCGCAGTGCCCGTACTGCCAGCAGTGGAGCCTCGACACGCTCCCGACCGTCGTCGACCAATTCGTGCGCACGGGCAAGCTGAAGCTCACGTACCGGGGCATCGCGATCATCGGCCCGAACTCGATCAAGGGGCTGCGGGCCGTGTTCGCGGCGGGGCAGCAGGACAAGCTGTGGAACTTCTCCGAGGCGATGTACGAGATGCAGGGCGAGGAGAACAGCGGCTGGATCACCAACGACGTGATCCTCAGCGCGGCGAAAGCTTCGGGAGCGGACGGGCCGGCGATCCTCGCCGCTTCGTCGTCGAAGGCCGTGACCGCGCAGCTCGTGCAGGCCGGCGGCGAGGCTCGCACGTACCAGGTACGGGGGACGCCGACGTTCGTGCTCGAGCAGCCTCCGTCGCTGCCGCAGCAGCTCGACGTGACGAGCCTCGAGCCCGGTCCGTTCACCGCGGAGCTCCAAGCAGCGCTGCAGTGACGCGGCTTCGATTGGCGATTCTCGTGCTCGCGATCGCCGGTGCGGCGATCGCTGCGTACCTGACGTACGTGCACTACGCCGACGTCGCACCGATCTGCACGACCGGAGGGTGCGAGAAGGTGCAGCGCTCCAGCTACGCAAAGGTCGCCGGAGTTCCGGTCGCGGTGCTCGGGCTCATCGCGTACGCGACGATCGCGCTGACGACGCTCGGCCCTGGGCTCGTCGCCGCCACCGCCGGCGCAGTGGTCGCGCTGGGAGGCGCTGCCTTCAGCGGCTACCTGCTCTGGGCGCAGCTCGGGCCGATCGGCGCGATCTGCCAGTGGTGCCTCGGAAACGACGTCGTGATCGCAGTCGTGGCCGTGCTCTCGGTCGTGCGACTGGCCGCCGAGCCCGACTGATCGCGCCAATCACTCGAACGAGGGTCGTAGCGCCGGCGTTCGCGCCGATTCCTGCTCCGAGGGCAACACAGGAGCGGAACGACGAACGTGAGACTGTCTGCGGCACTTCTCATCTCCGTCGCGCTGATCGCCTCGGCGGGCGGCAGTGCGCGCGCGAGCCAGCTGCTCGGCGATCGCAATGTCAGCGAACCGACGATCGCGGTCGATGCGCACGGCACGGCGCTCGTGACGTACACGACGTCGGCAGGCGTCACGCGGCACGTGCTCGCGTGGGGCGCGATCAACGGGCTCGCGAACCCGAGCAGCCCGTCCGATGTGCAGCAGGTCGCCTTCCAGTTCGACTACTCGGGCGGCTGGAAGAGCCACAACGACTCGAACTACTGGAAGAAGCTCAAGAACGTCTGCACGCCCTACACGGGCCCGACGCTGCCGTTCTTCGTCACCGGCTGCGATGCGCCCGACGGGAGCTACTGGGCGCTCCAGGCCTGGCAGCGCAACCTGCCGATGCGCGGGTTCGCGCCGTGGACCGCGGCGCAGAAGGCGGTCGAGCTGCACCTCTCGCACTGGAGCGGGCCTCTGCCGGTGCTCGAGATCTACGAGCACTGGACGTACGGAGGGTCGCAGCAGGGCTTCTTCGGCCGGCTGACGTACAACGGCCAGCCGGTGTACGGGACGCGGTCGGCGTCGGCGACGGTGAACGACGCCTTCGCCCGCAACATCTACATCGACACCTTCGACTCCGACTACGGGCCGGGGTGGAAGCACGACACGGCGATCGCGACGCATCCCGGGAACGGCGGCTTCTGTTACACGTTCGTGCCGCAGGCACCGCCGTCGGGCTATCCGAGCACGAAACCGAACGGGAACGGCCTCGGGACGAGCTACCGCGTGTCGGTGATGGGGCCGGGCGTGACGCCGATCGTCCAGTGGGTCGGACAGAAGCTCGGGCCGTACGACGCCGCGCAGAATGCAGTAGCTACGCAGAAGTTCGACCAGATTCTGGGCGGCGACGCCCACTGCGCCCCCGAGCGCTAGTTTCGTCGCCGCGGAGGACTCCGAGGGCCGCGTCGCGAAGGGATCGGAGCGCGGCCACTGCCCTCCCCCCCGGCCGCGCACAGGGGCCGTGCCCGGCGCCGCAAGCGGGTGCGGCCCCGCCCCTTCTTTCGGGCGCCCGCTCGGCGCGCGCGGCTCTTGTATGGTCGAGGCGATGAGCCGTTTCGCGGACACGCTGAATGCCCAGATCGCGAGCGAGTTCGGCGCCTCGCAGCAATACGTCGCGATCGCCGTCCACTACGACGCCGAGACGCTCCCCGGCCTCGCGGCGCACTTCTACCGCCAGGCGGTCGAGGAGCGAAACCACGCGATGATGATCGTGCAGTACCTCGTCGACGCCGGCGAGCCGGTCGTCATCCCGGCGGTGGCGGCTCCGAAGGTCACGTTCGCGGACGACCGGGAGCCCGTGCAGCTCGCGCTGTCGCAGGAGCGGATGGTCACCGAGCAGATCGTGAGCCTCGTCCAGATCGCCCGCGAGGACCACGACCCGGTGGGCGAGCGGTTCCTGGGCTGGTTCCTGGACGAGCAGCGCGAGGAGGTGGCGAGCATGAGCTCGCTGCTCGCGGTGGTCGATCGGGCCGGCACCGACAACATGCTGCTCGTCGAGGACTACCTCGCACGCGGCGCCGTGACGGCAGACGAGCCGTCGGCCCCCGCGCCGCCGGCCGCCGGCGGCGCCCTCTAGCGTTCGTCAGGACGGCCCGGCGTGACGAGCGTGACGCTCCATCTCTCGAACGGCGAGACGCAGACGCTCGAGCTGAGCCCGCCGCACACCGTGCAGACGATCCTCGACACGATCGAGAAAGGCCGGTGGATCAACGTCGGCAACCGCAAGCACTTCCAGGGCCGCCACGTGGTCTGGGTCGAGGTGCTCGACGGCTACGAGGCCCGGGGCGCGCCGCAGAAGTGAGTGAGGGTCTTGTCGAGGCAGACGAGACCGAGTAGCGCGTTTCCCTCGCCGAGCACGACGGCGCGCCGGTGCGGGCTCTTCGCCGTCACTTCGAACGCGGTCGGCGCCGGGACCGAAGGGCCGAGCGACACCGGGGCACGGTCCGCGTAGGCGAGCGCGTCCTGGTCGTCCGCCGCCTCGCCGGGCAGCTCGGTGATCGCGCCGGCGAACGCGTTCCCGTCGGCGAGCAGGACCATCTGGACGCTCGGCCGGCCGAGCTGCGCGCGCACGTCCCCGACCGTCGCGGAGCTGGGCAGCGTCTTCGGATCCCGAAGCATCACGTCGGCGACGGTCAACCCGCGGAAGTCCTCGGGCGCTGCAGCCATCACGGGATCATAGGCCGCTACTCGAACAACCGGCGGAGCGCGCCGAGCTGGTTCGGGACGACTCGGAAGTAGGCCCAGCGTCCGCGCTTCTCTCGCTCGAGTAGACCGGCGTTGACGAGCACCTTGAGGTGGTGGCTGACCGTGGGTTGGCCCAGGCCGAGCGGCTCCTGCAGGTGACAGACGCACGCCTCGCCCTCTGGCTGCGACTGGATCAGGCTCAGGAGCCGTAGCCGTGCCGGATCGGCCAGAACACGGAGGGCCGCTGCCAGCTGGTCGGCATCGTCGGAGGACAGTGGCTCCTCCGAGAGCGGTGCGCAGCTGGCGGCAACCGTCGCGATCGTCTGCACACCCACATATTGACATGGGTCGATGGGTCCGGGCAAGATGTCTGTCGGATCGACGCCGGTCGATGTCTCAGGAGGTGCCTGTCCGCGCCGCCCAGGTGGAGGGACGCATGACCGAGGAAGCGCCAGAGGTTCTGTTCGTCTGCGTCCACAACGCGGGCCGCAGTCAGATGGCTGCGGGCCTGGTGAAGCTCCGTTCGGAGGGCCGAGTGCACGTGCGGTCGGCGGGCAGCGCGCCCGGCGACGAGATCAACCCTGCCGTCGTCGAGGCGATGACCGAGATCGGTGTCGACATGAGCGAGGAGTTCCCGAAGCCGCTGACCGACGAGGTCGTCCGCGCCGCCGACGTGGTGATCACGATGGGCTGCGGCGACGCCTGCCCGATCTACCCCGGCAAGAAGTACGAGGACTGGGAGCTTGAAGACCCCGACGGCAAGGACATCGCCACCGTGCGCCGCATCCGCGACGAGATCGACACGCGCGTCCAGCACTTAATCGACGAGCTCACGGAGGCCACGCAGTGACCGACGCGTTGCCGAGCCAGCTCGACGGCGGCAGGGGCAGAGGCCCGGGTTGAAGCCGGCACTCGCACGGGCAGTGGTCGCCGAGGCGATCGGCACATTCGCGCTCGTATTCGCCGGTGCGGGAGCCGTCATGGTCGACGCGAGGACGCATCAGCTCGGCCACGTCGGCGTCGCGATCACGTTCGGCCTGGTGATCATGGCGATGATCTACGCCGTCGGGCACATCTCCGGAGCTCACTTCAACGGCGCGGTCACCTTCGCGTTTGCGCTGACCCGGCACTTCCCATGGAACCGAGCAGCCGCGTACTGGGCCGCGCAACTCATCGGCGCGCTCGCGGCGGCCGCACTCCTTCGCGCCTCACTCGGCAACATCGCGCACGTCGGCGCGACGTTGCCGTCCGGGTCACAGGCGCAGTCATTCCTTTGGGAGTTCGTGATGACCGCGTTCCTGATGTTCGTCATCCTCGCCGTCGCAACGGACGCACGGGCGGTCGGTGAAGCCGCCGCGATCGCGATCGGCGCCACCATCGGTCTCGACGCGATGTTCGGCGGGCCGATCTCCGGTGCCTCGATGAACCCGATGCGCTCGGCAGGCCCGGCGATCGTGTCTGGCGATCTGCACGCGCTCTGGCTCTATCTCGTGGCGCCACCGCTGGGCGCCGCGGTCGGTGCGCTCGCCTACCAGTTCGTCCGAGGCGAGCGGGCGACACCGGGAGCCGCCAGGAGCGGGCAGCACCGCGCCCGACCCGAGAACGGTTCCTGATGGGAAGCCCCGTGAACACGGGGCTTCCCATACAGGGGCGACAGGACTTGAACCTGCAACCCCCGGTTTTGGAGACCGGTGCTCTGCCAATTGAGCTACGCCCCTCGGTCCGCGGGCAAGTGTAGCCCCGGGCCGCCAGTAGCATCACCGCCGTGCCGCTGGCGGTGCTGTTCTCCGTGCTCGCCGTCGCCTTCGCCGGGATCGCCGTCGGCAGCGCCACCGCCGGCCGCTGGGTGATCGCGGTCGCGGCCGGCGTCCTGGCGGCCTGGATGGGCACGTTTGCCTGGCAGGCACTGAGGAGAACGCGCTCCTAGGTCGTATTCTCCCCTCGTGGCAACGGGGGCCGATACCCAGTCGCTCTGGCTCGAGTTCCGGCGGACCCACGACAAGGGGATCCGAGACCGGCTGATCCTGACGTACGCCCCGCTCGTCAAGTACGTTGCGGGGAGGCTCGGCTCCGGCCTGCCCGCGCACGTCGACGAGAGCGATCTCGTGTCCTACGGGCTGCTCGGCCTCATCAGCGCGATCGAGCGGTACGACCCGGAGCGCGACATCAAGTTCGAGACCTACGCGATGGCGCGCATCAAGGGCGCGATCATCGACGAGCTGCGCGCGCTCGACTGGGTGCCGCGGTCGGTGCGGTCGCGGGCCCGCGAGATCGAGCGGGCGATCGCCGAGCTCGAGTCCCGCCTCGGCCGGGCGCCGACCGACGAGGAGATCGCGGGGAAGATCGGGATCACGACCGACGAGCTCGAGGAGTCGCTCACCGACATCTCCCGGTCGTCGATCGCGGCGCTCGACGAGCTCTGGTCGGGGAGCGGGGAGGGGGACCAGGTCTCGCTGCTCGACACGATCGAGGACACGACCGGCCCGCGGCCGGCCGAGGCGCTCGACGAGACGGAGCTGCGGGAGGCGCTGGCCGATGCGATCGCCCGCCTGCCCGAGCGGGAGAAGCTCGTGGTCACGCTCTACTACTACGAGGAGCTGACCCTCCGCGAGATCGGCGAGGTGCTCGGCGTGACCGAGTCCAGGGTCTCCCAGCTGCACACCAAGGCCGTCCTGCGCCTGAAGGCCCGTCTGGCCGGCGCGGCCGCCCGTACTTAGAGCCACCTCACCGGATTCACAGGAAGACCTAAGGATCGGCCGTCAGGCTTGATCTCGTGGAACCCTCCTCTCGGATCGCCAAAGCCCGCCGCCGCGTCCGCGCCGCCAGATACGCAATCGGCGCGCTCGCGGTGGCGGGCTTTGCGGTCTTCGGTGCGGCGGCGCGAGACGCCCACCCGGCCACACACCATTCCGTCCAGGCGGCGCAGGACAACCAGGCGGCGCAGGACGACCAGTCCAGCGACTCCTTCAGCTTCGGCACCCCGTCGGTCGGCGACTCGGGCTCGGCGGTGCCGCAGATCCAGAGCTCGGGGTCATGACCACGTTTCGCTCCATGGGCTGCACCGTCGAGCTGCCGGAGGGCGCCGACGACCGCCGGGTGCGCGCGCTGTTCGACGAGCGCGACCGGCGCTTCAGCCGCTTCCACCCGGACTCCGAGCTGTCGTCCCTCAACCGGATGCCGCTCGGCGCATCCTTCGTCAGCGAGGAGCTCTCGCGGATGCTCGCGCACGCGCTGCGCGCGGCGAGAGCGACCGGCGGGCTCGTGACGCCCGCCGTGGGCGCAGCCGTGGTCGCGGCAGGCTACGACGACGACTTCGACCGGCTTCCCGAGGACGGGCCGCCGGTGCTGCCCGTACGGGTGCCGTCGCTGCACGCTCTGTCGCTGCGCGGTCCGCTTCTGGTGCGTGCCGAGCCGATCGAGCTCGATCTCAACTGTGTCGTCAAGGGAGCGACCGTTGACGACGCACTCGCGCTGCTCGGCGGTGGCTTCGTGGCGGCCGGCGGCGACGTGGCGACCTCCGCGCCACTCGTCGTCGGCCTGCCCGGAGGCGACGCCGTCACGCTGCACGGCGGCGGTCTCGCCACGAGCAGTGTCACGAAGCGCCGCTGGCGGCGCGGTGGAGAGGAACAGCACCACCTGATCGACCCGGAGACCGGCGCTCCCGCCCGCGTTCCGTGGCTCGACGTCACGGTCGCGGCCGGGAGCTGCCTGGCAGCCGACGTCGCGGCCAAGGCGGCGCTGCTGCTCGGGGCAGCAGGTCCGTCGTGGCTCGACCGGCGCGGCCTGCCGGGCCGCTTCGTCGACGAGCAGGGCGACGTGCACGTCAACGAGAACTGGCGCCAGCTCGTTCTCCTGCCCCTCGCGGCATGAACGGCGTCGTCTGGTACGCAGCGCGCTCGGCGGGCATCGTCGCGTATCTGCTCCTCTCGGCGTCGGTCGTCCTCGGCCTCCTCATGTCCACCCGCGTCAAGCTCGCGTGGCCGCGCTTTGCCGTCGAGGAGATCCATCGCTTCATCGCGAAGTTGACCGGCGTCTTCATCGTCATCCACGGGGGGATGCTGCTACTCGACCAGGTCGTCCCGTTCACGCTTCGGCAGGAGCTCGTCCCCTTCAGCTCCTCGTACCGGCCGTTCGGCGTCGCACTCGGGATCGTCTCGGCCGAACTGCTCGCCGCGATCGCCATCACGAACATGCTCCGCGCCCGGATTTCCCACCTCTTCTGGCGCCGCGTGCACATGCTCACGATCGTCGTCTGGATCGGGACGACGGCGCATCTGCTGCTCGTCGGAACCGATCGCACCGACCCATGGCTGCTCGGACTGTGCGCTTCGGCGGTCACCGCGGTCGGCCTCGCGCTCGCTCCGCGCTTCACGCGCGTCGCGGAGCCTGCGGGCACGGCATAGGATTTCGGCAACCCGATCTCGCCGCCAGGAGGACTGATGCCCATCGAAGCCGGGAAGATTCGCAACGTCGCCGTCGTCGGCCACCGCGGTACGGGTAAGACGTCGCTCGTCGAGGCGCTGCTGTTCCAGGCCGAGGCGACGAACCGGCTCGGCTCGGTCGAGGCCGGAACGACGGTCTCCGACTGGGAGGAAGACGAGCAGCGGCGACAGATGTCGCTGTCCGCGACCCTGAGCCACTGCGAGTGGCAGGGGCGCAAGATCAACTTGATCGACACGCCCGGCGACTCCGGGTTCCAGGCCGACACCGTCGCGTCGCTCCGCGTCGTCGAGGGCGCGCTCGTCGTCGTCTCCGGTGTGATGGGGGTCGAGGTCAACACGTCGCGCGTCTGGAACCGCGCGGAGGACCTCGGGCTCTCCCGGGTCGTCTTCGTCAACATGCTCGACCGCGAGCGCGCCGACTTCTTCCGCGTCCTGGCTGCGCTCAACGAGCAGCTCTCCGACCGCTGCGTCGCGATCCAGCTGCCGATCGGGGCGGAGCACGAGCTGAGCGGCGTCGTCGACCTGCTGCACAACTGCGCGTACCTCGATCCGTCGGGAGCGCGCGAGGGCGATCCGGGAGACATTCCGGCAGAGCTCGCCGACACGGTCGCCGAGTACCGGACGAAGCTGCTCGACGCGGTCGTGGAGACGGACGAGGCGCTGATGGAGCGCTACCTCGGCGGCGAGGAGATCGCGCCCGCCGACATCGCCGGTGCGCTCAAGAACGCGGTCACTCGCGACGAGATCTACCCGGTCGCCTGCGGCGTCGCGACGAAGAACCTCGGCTCGCACGCGCTGCTCGACCTGCTGGTCGAGGGCGTTCCGAGCCCGGCGAAGAAGGGCTCGCCGATCGAGACCGACGCGACGACTGCCGCGTTCGTGTTCAAGACCGTCGCCGACCCGTTCGCAGGCCGCATCTCCGTCTTTCGCGTGTACGCGGGCGAGGTCAAGGCCGACACGACGCTCGTCAACCACCGCGACCATTCCAAGGAGCGGCTCGGCAGCTTGATGACGCTCCAGGGCAAGGAGCACGAGAAGGCCGACGGCTTCGGGCCCGGCGACCTCGGCGCGGTCGCGAAGCTCAAGGACGTCCAGACCGGCGACGTGCTCGTCGACGCCGAGCACGACCTCGATCCACCCGAGATCGGATTCCCCGAGCCGGTGATGAGCTTCGCCGTCACCGCGAAGACGAAGGGCGACGAGGACAAGGTCGCGCAGGCGATCCGCCGGCTCGCCGAGGAGGACCCGACCCTGCGGCTCCGGCGCGACCCGCAGACCGGCGAGGAGCTGCTGTCGGGGATGAGCCAGATCCACGTCGAGGTCGCAGTCGAGCGCGCGAAGCGCCGGTTCGGCGTCGAGATGGAGCTGCACCAGCCGCGCGTCCCGTACGTCGAGACGATCAAGGGCTCGGCGCGGGCGCAGGGCCGCTACAAGAAGCAGACCGGCGGCCGGGGCCAGTTCGGCGACTGCCACGTCCTGCTCGAGCCGATCGACGGGCACGTCGGCTACGAGTTCGTCGACAAGATCGTCGGCGGCGTGATCCCGCAGGGCTTCAGGCCGGCCGTCGACAAGGGCATCCAGGAGGCGATGCAGCACGGCGAGCTCGCAGGGGCGCCCATTCAGGGCGTTCGCGTCTCGCTCGTCGACGGCTCGTACCACTCGGTCGACTCGTCGGAGATGGCGTTCAAGATCGCCGGCTCGATGGCGTTCCGCTCGGCGTACGAGAAGGCCGACCCGACGCTGCTCGAGCCGATCATGGAGCTCGAGGTGACCGTGCCCGACGAGGCGGTGGGCGCGATCAACGGCGACCTCAACTCCAGGCGCGGGCGGCTGCACGGGATGGAGCCGAAGGCCGGCCTGACCACGATCAAGGCCGAGGTGCCGATGGCCGAGGTGCTCTCGTACTCGCAAGCGCTGACCTCGATGACGGGCGGGCGCGGCGACTACAGCATGCAGTTCCTGCGCTACGAGGAGGTTCCGGCGCACATCGCACAGAAGCTGATCGAGGCGGCGAAGAAGGAGAAGGAAGCCGTCCCGGCCTGACGGGCGGCAACCGCGCTACTCTCGGACGGCCATGACGCGCGTCACACGGGTTACGGTCGACCGCTCGTGCGCGATCTGCGAGCGCACGCTCCTGATGGGCGAGCGCGCCGTGCGCTTCTCGCCGAACGGCGGCGGCGACTACGTCGACGTCTGCCCCCTGTGCCAGGAGGCGGCGTTCGAGCACGGCTGGATCCGCGAGGGAGCGCCCACCTCGCCGACGGTCGCCGCCGAACGGCGCCGGCGCCCGGCCGGCGGCTGGCTGTCCGCCTTCATCCGCCCCCGGCCGAGAGCGGAGGAGCAGACGGTCGCCTCGGAGCCGATCCTGCGGCGGCTCTCCGAGCAGGAGCTCGCCATGGTCGAGGCGGCGGACCTGTTCAACGCGTCGCAGTACAGGCGCACGGTTGGCGGCATCGCGAAGTCGCTCGGCGATCCGACCGTCTCTGTCGTCGTCCTCTCCGGCGTCAACGCCGAGGTGGTCGTCACCGTCGCGTGGGACATCTCCTGGTACCAGTACCGCGTCACTCCGGAGTCGGAGAACCCCGTTCGGCTCGAAGGGCGGGGGCACGACCCGTCGGGGCTCGAGGCGTCCTTCACGGAGTGGAACGCGCACATGACCGAGGACGGCCGCATCGTCCCCGACATCGCGCGACTGTGACCGGCATTGCACGAGCCGACGACGAGCCTAGACTGAGCGCGTGATCTACTGCGTCATCCCGCGCGAGCTCGAGGACGAGCTCTTCGACAAGATGGTCGAGTACTACAAGGACAACCCGAACGTGACCGTCATCGTCGACCGCCGGGACGGCCCCGACCGGCGCGCCGGGCAGCACGACGGGTCGTTCAAGGAGCGGCGCGAGACGCGCGACCGGCGGCGGGCGCGGGCGCCCGGGACGTTCCCGAGCACCGATCTGCCCGAGGACTGAGCCTCGCTAGGATCGCGGTCGTGGCGGCGGCGACCTTCGAATCGCTGAATCCCTCGACCGGCGAGGTGATCGAGAAGTTCCCGCGCTCGAGCGCGGAGGACGTCGATCGCGCCGTTGCCGTGGCGCGCGCCGCCTGGGACGAGTGGCGCCTCGTCCCGGCGCCCGAGCGGGGGAAGATCCTGTTCCGGTTCGCGCAGCTGCTCGAAGCGTCGAAGCCGGAGCTCTCCGACCTGATGACCCGCGAGATGGGAAAGGTCAAGTCGGAGGCCGGCGGCGACGTGCAGGAAGCGATCGACATGAGCTACTACATGGGCGGCGAGGGCCGGCGCCTGTTCGGGCAGACGACGCCGTCGGAGCTCCGCGACAAGTTCCAGATGAGCGTCCGCATGCCGGTCGGCGTCGTCGGTGCGATCACACCCTGGAACTTCCCGATCGCGATTCCCGCCTGGAAGCTGACACCCGCGCTCGTCTGCGGCAACACAGTCGTGCTGAAGCCGGCCGAGGACACGCCGCTGCTGGCACAGCGTTTCGTCGACCTGCTGCACGAGGCCGGGCTGCCCGAGGACGTCGTCCAGGTCGTCCACGGCTTCGGCGAGGAGGCCGGCGATGCGCTGGTGCGGCATCCCGACGTCCCGATCATCACGTTCACCGGCTCGCGCGAGACGGGCGTCGCCGTCACGAAGGCCGCGGCCGACCGGCTCAAGCACGTGCACCTGGAGCTCGGCGGGAAGAACGCGATCGTCGTCCTCGACGATGCCGACGTCGATCTCGCCGTCGACGGCATCACGTGGTCGGCATTCGGCACCGCCGGCCAGCGGTGCACGGCGGCCTCGCGCGTGATCGTGCAGCGTGGCGTCTACGGCGAGCTGCAGCGCAAGCTCGTCGCTCGGGCCGAGGCGATGCGGATCGGCGCGCCGTGGGAGGACGACACCGAGATCGGCCCGGTGATCAACGAGGCGGCGGTCGAGAAGATCCACGCCTATACCGGCATCGGCATCGACGAGGGCGCCAAGCTCCTCACCGGCGGCGAGCGAATCGAGGGCCACGGCTTCTACTACCGCCCGACGGTGTTCGCCGAGGTCGACCCGGCGATGCGCATCGCGCAGGAGGAGATCTTCGGCCCGACGACGGCCCTGATCCCGGTCGACTCGTTCGACGAGGCGATCCGTGCGGCGAACAGCGTCGAGTTCGGACTGTCGTCGTCGATCTTCACGCGCGACGTCAATAAGGCGTTTCGCGCGATGCGCGATCTCCAGACGGGCATCACCTACATCAACGCGGGGACGACCGGCGCCGAGGTCCACCTGCCGTTCGGCGGCATGAAGCAGACCGGCAACGGTCACCGCGAGGCGGGCCAGGCGGCGCTCGACGTCTTCACCGAGTGGAAGTCGGTGTACGTCGACTACAGCGGCAAGCTGCAGCGCGCGCAGATCGACAACGTCGAGTGACGCGCAAGCTCGTCGTGTTCGTCCCGCCGTCGTCGCTCGACGTGGTGCGGGACGCGCTGTTCGCGGCCGGGGCCGGCCGCATCGGCGACTACGAACGGTGCTCCTGGTACGCCGAGGGGACGGGCACGTTTCTCGGCGGCGAGGGGACGAGCCCGGCGATCGGAGAGGCGGGCCGGGAGGAGCGCGTGGCGGAGCTGCGGCTCGAGACCGTGTATCCGGACGAGCTGCACGACCGGGTGCTGGCCGCGCTCCGTGCGGCCCATCCGTACGAGGAGCCGGCATTCGACGTCTACGCGCTCGTCGCGTGACGGTGCGCCTCTACACCGATGGAGGGGCGCGCGGGAACCCGGGTCCGGCGGCGTACGCCTACGTGATCGAGGACGACGCCGGCGAGGTGCTCGCGCAGAAAGGCGAGACGATCGGGGTTGCGACCAACAACGTCGCCGAGTACCGAGGGCTGATCGCCGGGCTGGAGAAGGCGGCGGAGCTCAACGTCGGCCGGCTCGAGGTGCTCTCGGACTCCGAGCTGATGGTGAAGCAGATGCGCGGTGAGTATCGGGTGAAGAACGCTGCTCTGCAGGAGCTGCAGCAGAGGGCCGCGAGGCGCGCGCGTGCGGTGGGGGAGGTCGAGTACACGCATGTCCGCCGTGCGCACAACGAGCTCGCCGACCGGCTCGTCAACGAAGCCTTGGACGCGGCATGAGCAAGCATCCGTTCCGGGTCGCCGTCGAGGCCGACGATTTCGACGCCGCGCTGGAGACGCTCGCGCCGGACGTCGTCTTCCGCAGCCCGGCCGTGCACCGGCCGTACGAGGGGCGCGACGTCGTCGGTGCGCTGCTCACCGTCGTCGGCGAGACGTTCGAGAACTTCCGCTACGCCAGCGAATGGCGCGACGGCGACACGACGATCCTCTTCTTCGAAGCGTCGGTCGGCACGCGCGAGCTTCAGGGCGTCGACATCCTCGAGCACGACGCCGACGGACTCGTCCGGCGCTTCACCGTGATGGTGCGGCCGCTCTCGGGGCTGCAGGCGCTGTCCGCGGCCGTCGCGGCGCGGATCGAGGCCTCCGGGTAGGCGCGGCTATACTCAGCGCCGACCGGCGGATGTAGCTCAGTTGGCTAGAGCGTCTGCTTGCCATGCAGAAGGTCGTGGGTTCGAGTCCCATCATCCGCTCTCGACAAATGCCCCGGAAACGGGTCCTTTTCACTTCTAGGGCTGCAACGCGCCAATAGCCGCCGAACGCGCGTGGCGACAGAATGGCAACGAACGCCGCCTTTATCGAGAGGTTTGATGTGAAAGTCGTACGGTCTCGTACGCGGTTCGCGCGCAAGCTGCGCGGATCGCTACGGCTCGAGGTCAGCGAAGGTGCTGGGTGCTGTACGCGTCGCCGATCCGGTCCATGGCGGGCACGCTCAGCCGGCGGGCGCGTGGCTCATCGGCGTCGGGCAAATGTCGAGGCGTCCTCACGGGCCCGCCGTGCCTCGTGGTCCTCCGCCTTATGCAGCGCGCGATCGAGCTTGTACTGTCGCCTGTCCTCGCGCCACTTTCCCCACGCGTCACGTAACGCCTGCCACATAGCCGATCAGAGACTAGCACTGGGCTAGCCGCTCATCGAGCTTCCGTCGGACTCTGCGGGATCAGCTTCGTGGGCCCTGAGCGGCTAGAGATCCTGTGGCGCGAGTCGGACTAGGCGAGCTTGCGGCCGGCCTCGTCGAGCTCATCGAGCGCGGCGTCTGACTTCGCGGCCAGGCCCTCAGACTCCCAAGCCGCCTGACCCCACTCGATCGCTGCGAGTCTCTCGGTCGCCGGGAAGCGTCCATCGAGGGCGTGCACCACGGATTGAAGCTTCCGCCCGGCCACGTTCGTGTCGACGAACCGAGCATTGTCGCCCGTCCGTCGCATTTCGTTGATGAGGTCTCGGGCATCGCGGAGCCGTTCGTACTGGACGGCCTTACGTGCGTCCGAGCTGGTTCCGTGTCCGTAGAACCAGGCAACCAGGATCGCGCCGACGCCCGCCACGGCGGCCGCAACCGCGGCGACGGTGCCGGCCACAACCCATCCGTTCGTGGCGATCATCGGGGCCGAGGTTAGGCGGCGGACCTGACGGGCGCGCGCTTACATCCTGGGCGCCGAGGAGTTCGATCTCTCGGTCGATGTCCTGCAGGGTCCAGCGCGGAGGTAGGGCCATCTCCTCGGCGGTCGGCTCCCCCTTGGCTACCTTGCCCCAGCCTCGGTCAGCGAGCAGCCTTGAGGCCTCAAGCCGCTCTGCAAGCCTGACGGCCGGGTCGTTCATCGTCGCGAGCTAGAACTCGGCTATCGACCTTCCGTCGTCGCTGACGAGCTCCCGGGTGATCCGGGCCAACCCTCGCGGTCGCGCCCGGGTTTCCCGATTGGCCTGGGACGAACCCGGCGCCGGTGATTCCGTCGGTTGCTGCTCGGCCGTTGTTTTGAACGGGGTCCACTTGGGGGCGAAGGGTATGACGGGCCGGATCAGCGTCCGTCAGCGCAAGGGACGACGTCGCCGTGTCGGACGAGGAGCTTGCGGCGCGTAGCACGGCTGATCCCAACTCGACATCAATCAAAAGGAGTGAGTTCCATGAGTGATGCCACGAAAGTGTTCAACCCCGGTGAATGGGACGGCGACCCAGAAGATCCCAGCCCTGGCGTCGTGGAACCGTTTCTCTCCGATACGGACGATCTTTGCGACCGAACTTTCTCGTCCAAGCGTGAGGCGTTCGCGACCGGCTTCCTTCTTGGCGGTAAGCCGACCCGCTAACCGCCGCTGGAAACGGGCGCGGCAGCTAAGGCTGATCGAGCGGTGTTGAGCCGTAGCCGCAGGGGACGATTCATCAGGGAGCTTTGGATGGTCGCGCAGATCGATAGGTAATCCGTACTTCTCCGCGACTCAGAACCGGGAGGCGCGGCGTAGGGTGAAATCCGTGGGTGCTCTTCCCCCGAAGAGGCTTGCGTTTGATTCATCCTCTGTTGCACGGCTCGGAACTCCAGAGGCACTGGATGGTGTGATGACCATCGATGGGTTGTATGAGCAGCGTTCCGACGTAGCGGTCGAGAGGGACGATCCTCAACGCGGCGTGCGTTCGGCGGGGGTGGGTGCCGAGGTGCCTGCTGCGGCGTCGCGAGGGACTGTTGTCCGGCAGATGTCGCGTGTGGTCGACGCCGTCCGGAAGAACGATGACGAGGTGATCGAGAGGTTAGTGCTCGAGCTGAGCCGGCGGCGGCGGATCTTGGCGCCGTTGGCGTTGGTGGTTAGTGCGGTCGTGATGTTGTTCGAGGGTGTGAAGCTCTTGGTCACCAATTGGCGGTTGACGCTGGTCCAGGTGCTCCCGGCGATGTGGATCTGGGTCGCCATGTTCGATTTGAAGGTTCATCTCTTACACGGCAAGTCTTTCCGCGTGATCCGGGGGCCGATCCTGATCCCGATTCTGTTGGCGATCGTCGCGATCACCACGGCGAGCTTCTTTCTGAACGCGGTCTTTGCCTTCGCAATCACGAGGCCGGGGCGCCCTGAAGTCCGTCCCGCGTTTCGTGACGCCCGGGGTCACTACCGAGTGGTCCTCGCCTTTGGCGCCGCGGTGGGGCTGTTGTTGGGCTTCTCGACGGTCGTGGTCACGAGGTGGGGCCTCTTGTGGTTCACGCTCAGTCTCGGGATCGTCGTTGGAATCATGATGGTTTCGTACGTGGCGATTCCGTCGCGCCTTGTTGGGGTGAAGTCGACCTTGTCGCGAGGCGAGAAGCTGAAGGCTGGTGCTGTGGGCGGCTTCCTGGGGGCTGTTGTGTGCTCGCCGCCGTATCTGATGGGCCGGATTGGGATCCTCCTGCTCGGGTCTCCAACGCTGTTCTTCCTTGGGGTACTTCTGCTGTGTGTGGGGGTCGTGCTCGAGGCGGGTGCCACTGGTGCTGTCAAGGCGGTCAAGATGAGCGCCAAGCTCGTGGCGGGTCAGCCGGTCACCGTTGCAGGGCCGACGGGTAGCACTCGTCCGTAATCGGTCGACGCTGCGGGCATCGGTATTTTCCCGCAATCCCGTGCCGAAGTCGCCACGATTCGGCGTCGTTGGGCGCGGCCGAGACTTGTCCGAGTGGCAGTGACCTGACGCTGCCGATCCGTCAAGGAGGCCGCGATGTTGGTTGCTGCGAGTGGTGTGTGGTTGTGGACGACGATCGCGATCGTCGTCTGGGTGTTGATTGCGTTCTGGCCGGCGCGGGTGGCTGCCCGCAAAGGACATAGCTTCTTCGGCTTCTTCTTGTTCAGCCTGATCTTCTTCCCTTTGGCGCTGATCGTCGCCTACATGGTTTCTGACCGCACGCAGGGCGTCGGGGCCGCGACGGCCTGACCCGACCCGATGTCACGGCCAGGGATCGCGGGGATCTACGCAGTCAGTCACGGATCGGCGGGGCGTAGTTCGCCGTGACTCTCGATCGCGGCGGCCGGTCGCAGTGAACGCGGAGTCAACTCGGCCCGATAGCTCTCAGCGGGAGCGTCTGGTGCGGAGGCGTGCGGAGCACGCGGTCGCAGGTCGACGGGTGCTGCCATTCCTTGTGGCGGCGATCACATTGCTGGCAGTCGGTACCGGGGTCGTCGCACGGCTGATCGACCGTCGCGACTTTCACAGCTTCGGAGACGGCATCTGGTGGGCGATCGTCACCCTCGGCACCGTCGGTTACGGCGACATCGTGCCGCACACGACGTGGGGGCGTGTCCTGGGCAGCGTCGTGATCGTCTGCGGCGTGACCTTCATCGCGTTCTTGACGGCAACGGTGACGTCACTGTTCGTCTCTGCCGACCAGCAAGAAGTGTTGGCGAAGGTCCACGAGTTGCGTGAGGAGAGCGAGGAGGACACACGAACGGCGCTGCGCGAAGTCACCGGGCGGCTCGCCGCGATCGAGTCGAAGCTCGATCACGTGACTGGGGCACCGCGATGAGTTGGCTCAAAGAGATCTTCGAGGTCAAGCGGGACGGGATCAACGTGACCCGTGGCGTTGTGACGGTCGGGATGTTCCTGATCGTGCTGCTCGTGGTCGTGCTCGTCGGCGAGGAGAAGTACTGGGAGAACGTGACCTTTGGCGCGTTGTTCGTCGCGTTGAGCGATCCGGGCGGGGCGTACGCTGCGCGCCTGCGCCCGATGGTGTCGGTGGGATTGGGCGGAGCGTTCGTAACCGGTCTCGGCTACGCGATCGGTGGGGAGGCTTGGGCAATCGTCGTCCTCGCTGCCTTCGTCATCACCTTGCTCTGCGGGCTGACGATCAAGTTCGGAGTTCACACCTTCACGGCAGCCCTACTCGTGAACTCCTGGTTTCTTGTCGCAATCGCAGTGCCGGAAGGACATCATTGGGATACGGCCAGTTCAGGCTGGTGGAGGCAGGCGCTGGCCTGGCTGGTGGGCGGCGCGCTCTTCATCGCCGTCAGCTTCGTCGGCTGGCTTCTGAAGGGTCGTCGGGAACAGGCCACGCACTTTCCTGAGATCTCCGGGACCAAGCCGACGGCGTTGACGCGCCCGGTTGTCCTGTTCATGGTGATCAGGGCGCTGGCGATCGCGATCGCAGTGGCGATCGCGTTCGGGTTCGCGCTGCCGAATGCGGACTGGATGCCGATCGCAACGCTGGTGGCGATGCAGTCGACCCTCGATCAGGCGGCGCTCGCGTCGGAGCAGCGTTTCGTCGGTGCGCTGTTCGGAGCGTTACTTGCTGCGCTCTTCCTCGTCTCGGTCACCAATCACCGTGCGCTCGAGATCGTGATCGTGATTCTCGCCGGCGTCGCGGGGGCGTTCCGCAGTGCTAATTACGCGATCTACTGCATCTGTATGGCCGCTGTCGTCCTGATCATCGACGACGTCTCCAATCCAGCGAACCACTCGGCTGAAGGTAGGCGAGTGCTGTTCACGTTCCTGGGTCTCGGGATTGGGCTGGTCGTGCTTGTGCTCGCAGGCCTGATCAAGAAGCACTCGACAAAAGCCGCTCCAGCGGGGACAGCCACCTAAGCGGAGGGATCCCAGATGGCGAGCGACGATCCGACACGATGCTCGTGAATCCTTACGGTGGGAAACCGGGCAGCGGACTGCAGTTCCCGGAGTACGACAAGCCGACACCTTCTGTTCGCAGCCGTATGAACTACTTCCCTGGCAGCGAGGAACTCGGGCCGGATGAGATGCGCATCTCCTTCGTCGGTAGCTGCCCGTTCCCGCCGCGGCGTGACCAGGCAGGCACCTGCATCATGGTCGAGCTCGGCAACGGTGACCGGTTCTTCTTCGACTTCGGCCCCGGCTGTGTCAAGAACATCCTCGCCATGGGCGTCCCGGTGCCGGCGATCAACGACATCTTCCTGACGCACCTGCACGTCGACCACTACCACTACCACTACCACGACCTCTCCTATTTGCTGCCCTTCTCAGCCTGGGGCGGCCGGTGGAAGCAGCCGCTGCGCGTCACCGGCCCCTCGGGGCGGACGCCGGAGATCGGAACACAGGGGATGGTCGACGGGATGAAGCAGATGCTCGAGGCTGGATTTGTCTCCACACTGTTGAGCCAATAGCGTGTAGGAAGATCAGTCGGGCGCGTGGGCTAGTTGCCATGACACGATCGAGGACGCGGTGAGGGAGAATCGGCGGCATGGAGATCTGGCCGGCGACCTGCTGCTCCGGCCGCCGGTCAACACCGATCTTCCTGCCGTAACGGACGCATTCGCGGATCCCGAGACGTCAGGTTCATCTCGGGAGTGCCCGTGCCCTACGAGTCGGGGAATCATGACGCGAGCGGTCGAAGCACTCGTCAGCTGGACGATGAACGAGCAAGGCATTCGGCGCCTCACGCTCACGACGCACGTCGAGAACGAGGCGTCGCAGCGGGTCGCCCTTCGCGCGGGATTCGTTCGGATCGGTGTGGAGGACGGTCACGAACCTCCCTATCGAGACGGCACCACGCGACGCGTCGTGTTCGAGCTCAGTTCCGCCGTCCACGAGGCGCAGTGATCGCTACCGCGGGTTCACTCGTTCGAGTGATGTGACGAAGTCGAGGTTCGCGTAGTTTCACGGGCGGTGGATATCGGCGTCGAAGAGCCCGCCTACGTGATCGAGCCCGACGTCGAGCCTGCTCCGGTTGAGCTGCCGTCGCTCCCGGATCGGGGCCATCCCGACCCGGCACGTGAGGCGCCGCCCGAGCGCGAGCCCGTGCCTGCGTGAGCGACGGACTCGCCGCGAACAAGAGGGAACCGCTCGAGCTCTGGCGGGCCTGGAAGTACGACGGCCGGCAACTGAGCTCGCCCATGCTCGACGCCGTGTGGAAGCCGGGACGAGCGTTCTCCGCGACGTGCGGGCGTGCGCATTCATTGCTCGCGGGGCTACGGCTCTCTCCCGACCAGTTGTTCGACCAGACCGGTCGCGAGTTCCCCTGCACATGGGTGCTGGTTCTGAACGGGGAGCACGACCTCGAGTCCGCGTTCGAGCAGACCCGCCTCTACAACGCCTTCGCCGGATCGAGCCGGCCCCATCTCACCGCGCCGACTGTCCGGCCGTCGTCCGGGTACGGCTATGAGCTGGTGCCGGACGGACCGTACGCCGCGATGATCCGCGAACTTGCGGAGACCGCGCACGTTGCGCCCCAGGAGAACTGCAGGTGCGGGATCTACGCACTCGAGGATCCCGCGGAGCTGGCATTTCTGCGTCGGCACGGCGCCGGTCGGGGACTCGTGTTCGGCAGCGTGAAGATGTGGGGGAAGGTCATCCGCGGCAGTCACGGAGCCCGAGCGCAGTACGCCTATCCGTCCCGCTTCTACGTCTCCTCCTGGATGGCCGACGACGAAGCGCTGTGGGCGTTTGGTGTTCCGATCGTCCCGATCGACGACGACCACGGCGGCGCCGTCGCGGTCGCCGCGTAGAGAGGCCGCTCGAAGAGAGAGGGGAGGCCCTCGCCTCCTCTCTCGATGCGCCGTCAGGTGCGCGAGATCTAGAAGTCCAGAGCGAGCCGGCGGCGGTGCCTGCCGAAGTAGAGCGCGGTCGCGGCCAGCGCGGCGACGGCGAGAGCGATCACGACGCCGGAGGTGACGTCGCCCCACGGGAAGCTGCCGCCCGTCGAGGCGACGGAGGCGCCCGAGGTGTTCGCCGTGCCGTTGGCCGGGTCGGTCGGGATCATCGCGGCCGCGCTCGAGGCGAATGCCAGGGAAACGAACGTCGCGGCGATGGTGGAGCGGATCGCGAGCTTGCGCGGCATGGGCGTGCCTCCTGGGGTCTGAGTGCCGTTGTCCGCGTTCATGCCCACCAAGACGTGGGCCCGAGAGCGCGCCTTGCCGAAGGTGCGCCGCTTGGCACATGCTGTGTCGTCTTCGTCACACTTGTGACGTGATGCTCGGCGGCGCGCTCTTCCAGGGGCTTCCCGAGGCGGAGATCCGCCGCCTCGTCGCGATCGGCGCGCGGCGGCGCTTCGCCCGGGACGAGGTGGTCTTCCACCGCGGCGATCCCGCCGACACCCTGCACATCGTCGTCCGCGGCCACTTCGCGGCGCGGCTCGAGACACCGCTCGGGGACACGGTGACGATGGCCGTGCACGGCCCGGGAGACGCGTTCGGCGAGCTCGCGCTGCTGGAGACGGGCTACGCCCGTTCGACGACGGTCGCGGCGCTCGCCGCGGGCGAGACGCACGCGATCAACCGCGCCGACTTCGACCGGCTGCGGCGCGAGTTTCCCGAGGTGAACGACCTCCTGGTGCGGCTGCTCGCCCAGCGCCTGCGGCGGACCAGCGAGCTCCTCGGCGAGGCGCTGTTCGCGAGCGCGGAGACCCGCGTGCTGCGCCGGCTCGCGGAGCTCGTGTCGCTGTACGAGGACGGCCGGCCGCCGACCGTGGTGCCGCTCGGGCAGAGCGAGCTGGCGGGCCTCGCCGCCACGTCACGGGCGACCGTGAATCGCGTTCTGCGCGCCGAGGCAAAGCTCGGCGTCGTCGAGCTGCGGCGCGGCTACGTCACGGTGCTCGATCCAGCCGCCCTCGCTGCGCGCGCCGCCGGACACCGCGGGCGCTTCGACGTCCCGCTCTGATCCCGCGGGCCATGTCCAGTAGGGTCAGACGGTGCGGACTGCGGCCGTCCCGCTCCTCGGAGCGCTGCTCGCGCTCGCCGGGGCGCCGGCGGCCGCGCCGACGGCGGGGACGATCTTCCGGATCGACCACGTCGCGGACGGCGACACGGTCGACCTCACCAACGGGGCGAAGATCCGCCTCGTCCAGATCGACACCCCGGAGGTCTACTTCTCGCCCGAGTGCTACGGCAGGCAGGCCTCGGCGATCACCAAGCGCCTGCTCCGGCCGGGCACGCGCGTGCGGCTCACCGCGGAGCCGGCGACCGATCGTGTCGACGAGTACGGGCGCCTGCTGCGCTACGTCATCCGTGCGGGCGACGGACTGAACGTCAACGTGTACCTCGTCCGCGTCGGCGCGGCGGCGCCGTACTTCTACGACGGGCGGCGCGGCCGCTACGCGTCGCTGCTCGAGCGGCTCGCCCGCAGTGCGCGTGTCAGGCACCTCGGCCTCTGGGGGGCATGCCCGCGAACGCCCTACGATCCCGACCGGGGCGTCGCGACCGGACCGCCTCCTTGACCGTCTGCGCTAGTCTCGAGGGATGGGCCCTGCACGCTCGCTGCTGATCTTCAAACTCGGTGTGCTGGCCGGCATGATCGGTTCGGCGGCCCTGCTGAAGCAGGTGCTGCCCTCGCGCGGCGACGAGGACAGTGACGAGCTCTCGCTCGTGGCGGTTCTCGACGGCATCGACCTCAAGAGCCGGGCCAAGGCGTTCCGGGGAGGCTCGATGCTCGCGTGGTTCGGCGGCATCTCGGTCGACCTGCGCGACGCTCAGCTGGCGCCCGGGGCCCGGCTGACCGTGAACACGCTCTTCGGCGGGATCGCGGTCGAGACGCCGCCGGGCTGGCGCGTCGACTCGACGGCGAAGTCGCTCGCCGGCGGCGTCGAAGTCCACGGCACCGCCGAGGACGATCCGAACGCGCCGGTGCTGACGCTCGACGGGATGTCGCTCTTCGGCGGGATCGCCGTCGTCGGGAAGCCGGACGACGAGCCGGCCGCCGCGACGACGGCCGAGAGCACGCCCGAGACCACGCCGGCCTGATCCGCGCGGGATCACGGGGGATCGGCGATCCCGCTACGGGTGCTCGTGCGCACCGGCCGTGAACCGCGCAGGTCGAGCTCGAACAGGTAGCGCGAGTCGGCGAGCGCGGGCGTGAAGCCGATCACCCGGTCGGTCTTCGTTGCGATGATGTCACCGTCGTCGGCGACCCAGAGAGAGCGGCCGTCGAGGCTGTGCTGCTGACCGCGACGGTCCGTCCGTTCGGCGCGAGCGAGATGCCATGGCTCGTCGTTCCGAGCGAACGGTGCCACGGCGAGGCTGTCGGTGCCCGTCGGGAACCTGCGCTGCAAGAGGACGCGGTTCGTCCGGAGGCGCACCGCCGCTGCGAGCGCGGACGCGCGCGTCCTGGCGAACGCGAACCGCGACCAGGAAGAACGGCGCCTTCGGCGCGCTCTGATGCGTCCCGCATCCGGTGACGAGCGCGAGGACGAGCACCGCCGTGGCGCAGATGAGCTTCATCCAGAAGACGGTACGGTCTGACGGCCATGAGCTCGACGAGCCATGAGTCCCGGTCGCGGGGCCGGGTCACGACGCCGAAGCCGTCCGAGGCCGTGCGGCACTTCACGGTCCCCGAGCGCATCGACCGGGGCAGGGCGGTCCGGTCCGCAGTTCCCAGGAGCTCTCATGCGGAGTGGGAGGCTCCTTCCGACCGCCCGGATCCGGTCGCGCTGCTGCACGAACAGGCCGAGACGCGTGTTCCCGAGCTGATCCCGATCCGCTACGGCCGGATGCTCGTCTCCCCGTTCGCGTTCTATCGCGGCGCCGCGGCCATCATGGCGTCCGATCTCTCGCGTCTCCCACGGACGACGCTCGACGTCCAGCTCTGCGGCGATGCGCACCTCTCGAACTTCGGCAGCTATGCCGCTCCCGACCGTCGGCTCGTCTTCGACATCAACGACTTCGACGAGACGCTGCCCGGGCCGTTCGAATGGGACCTGAAGCGACTCGCCGCCAGCTTCGCCGTCGCCGGCCGCAGCCGGGGCTTCGACCGGGGCGAGCGCGAGAGGATCAACCGGGCCGTCGTCGACGCGTATCGCGAGTGGATCACGTCGTTCGCGGCCATGCGCACGTTCGACGTCTGGTACTCCCGCGTCGACATCGACGCCTTGGCCGGGATGGGGGCCGAGCTCGGTGCCGGTGTGATGAAGCGGTTCGAGCGGAATCTCGCCAAAGCGCGTTCGAAGGACAGCCTGGCGGCCCTCGGCAAGTTGACGCGCATCGTCGACGGCGAGCCGAGGTTCGTGAGCGAGCCGCCCCTGATCGTTCCGGTCGAGGAGCTGTTCGGGGCCACCTCGGACCAGGTCGTCGAGAGCGTGAGGAAGGTGATCCGCTCGTACCGTCGCACGCTGCAAGTCGACCGCCGCTACTTGCTCGAGCGCTTCCGGTTCGTCGACCTGGCGCGGAAGGTGGTCGGTGTCGGAAGCGTCGGAACGCGCGCATGGATTGCCCTCTTCGTCGGGCGCGACAACGAAGACCCACTGATCCTGCAGGTCAAGGAGGCGCAGGCATCCGTGCTCGAGCCGTTTCTCGCCCCGAGCAGGTTCGCGAACCACGGCCAGCGCGTCGTGGAGGGCCAGCGCCTGATGCAGGCGGCGAGCGACACGATGCTCGGCTGGATTCGCGCCGACGGGTACGACGGCATCAAGCGCGACTTCTACGTCCGCCAGTTGTGGGACGCGAAAGGCTCGGCGGTGGTCGACGCCATGAACGCGCGGACGATGGCGTTCTACGCGGGGCTCTGCGGCCGGATGCTCGCTCGTGCCCACGCTCGCTCGGGTGACGCCGTCGCGATCTCGAGCTACGCGGGCTCGGGGAACACGTTCGATCGCGCGATTGCGGCGTTCGCGGAGGCGTACGCCGACCAGAACGAGCGCGATTACGAAGCGTTGAAGGCCGCGGCCGAGTCCGGGCGGGTCGAAGTCCAGCCCGGCGTCTAGGGCGGCGTGATCGGTCGCGCCCGGTTGAACGACCCGTACGCGTCGTGCATGAAGTGCGCGGTCGCCATCATCTCGGTCTCGAGGGTGCGCGTCGTGCGCTTCTCGATCGCGACCTTGAACCACGCCGGAATCGTCGGATCGTAGAACGAGACGATCCAGACCGGCCGCCCCGCGACCGTCCCGCTCCCGAGCAGGTGCGCGTTCGAGACCGCGGTCCACGAGGGGACGGGCTGCGTGAGCGGCGGAACCTGCTCCGACTCGACCCACCGGCCGCCGGGCGCCCGGTCCCATCGGCGCCCGCCGATGACGACGCCGGCGTACCCGCCGAGCACCTGGTAGGCAACGCGGTCGGGCGCACCGATCCGCCACGCGCTCGTGATCGCGTGCTGCGGATCCGACGCGAGGTGCTCGACGAAGGCGAGCGACTGGAGCGACCGCCAGACGCGGCCGGCGTGCTCGATGAGCGCGGTCGCGTCGGGCGCCGGCCATACGGACGGCAGCGGCTGGCGCCAGACCGTGCCCAGTCCTCGGCCGTCGACCGCCACCGAGACGGACGACGGGCGCGCGGGCGCCGGGAGCGAGGCCCGGTAGCAGCCGGTGCCGCACGACGCGGCGACGGCGCTGCGCCCGGCGGTCGAGAACGAGACGCGGAGCCCGCTCGTCCCGCTCCCCGCCGGCCCGAGCACGTCGGCCTGGAGCGCGAGCCCTGCGTCGCGCGGCGTCACGGCCAGCGCCAGCACCGTGCCGCCGTCCTGACGCGTGAAGACGACGGCGGACCGTGGCGGAGCCGGGAACGCGCGCGCCGGCTTCGGCGCTGACGCGGGTTGCGCCGGAGCGGCGGGCGCGGCGCTTGTCGCCGGCGTCGAGACCGGTCCGGGCGTCCGGTGAAGGAGGACGGCGACGAGCACGACTCCGGCGACGCCGACCGAGAAGGCGGCGATGCTGGCGAGCAGCCGGACGATCACTGTCGCGCCAGGGTAGCCACCCCCGGCCGGGGGATTGCCGGGCGCCGCCCCGGCGATGACGCTGCGACTACCCCGGACGCCGAGGCGAGGCGGGTCAGCTCTGCGGCAAATGTTGAAAGGCGAAAACACAAAGCGTCTCGTGCGGGCGTTCGTGATCGTCGGCGTGCTGGCCGGCGTGACCGTCGCGGCCGTCGGCGCCGTCGGCGCCGTCTCGGCATGGCACCGCGACATGAATCGGGGCTCGCTCGAGCGTCAGATCGCGGACGCGCGAACGGCGACCCGGCGGGAGCGCGCGGCGATCACGAGCACGGGCAGCCTTCGCCGGGCGGCGACGCGCCGGAACGTGGCGGTCGCGTTCGGCTCACTCTCGTCGCAACAGTCCCGCCGCCTCAGCCGCGTGCTCGAGCTCAGCCCGTCCGGACGCGGCACCGACCTCGCGGTGGCGGACACGCTGCACGACCAGGCCGTCGCGCTCGTCTGGCGCGCGCTCGCTCCGAACACGGCCGCGGGGCAGCGG
>DATIXY010000008.1:0-53189 GCA_035518115.1 Gaiellaceae bacterium
CAGCCCTTGTGGTAGATGCCGCGGGTGCTGAGCATGGAGTAGAACTGCGTCTCCCTGCCCGGCGCCTTCTCGTCGTCGAAGGTCGCCTTGAAGCTCGCGCCTTCGAGCGGGATCTGTGTGGCACCCCTGTACACCTCTGGCATCTCGACACCGAGGCAGTCGTAGATCGTCGGGACGATGTCGATCGCGTGCTCGTACTGCGTGCGGATGCCCGCCTTCTTGATCTTGGCGGGCCACGAGACGATCATCGGATCGGCAGTGCCACCCTGGTAGTTCGAGTAGCGCTTCCACATCTTGTTCGGCGTGTTGAGGGCCCAGGCCCAGCCGGTCGGATAGTGGTTGTAGGTCTTCGTGCTGCCGAGCACGTCGAGGTACTTCATGTTGTCCTCGATCGTGTCCGCGATGCCGTTGAAGAACTTGTTCTCGTTGACAGAACCGTTCGGGCCGCCTTCACCCGACGCGCCGTTGTCCGACACCAGGATGATCAGCGTGTTCTCGAGCTGCCCCGATTCCTCGAGGTAGTCGAGCATCCGGCCGAGCTGATTGTCGGCGTGGCTGACGAAGCCGGCATAGACCTCCGCCATCCTCGAGAACAGCTTCTTCTCGTCGTCGGTGAGCGAGTTCCACGGGCGGACGACGTCGAGCGCCGGCCAGTCCTGGCCCTTCGGGCCTTTCAGGTCGGTGTACGGGTTGATCGGCGAGAGCTCGACGTCCTTGCCGACGATCCCGAGCTTCTTCTGGTTCTCGAGGATGGTCTCGCGGATCTTCTCGTAGCCCATGTCGAACTTGCCCTTGTACTTGTCCGCCCACTCCTTCGGTGAGTGATGCGGCGCGTGGCCGGCGCCGAAGGCGTAGTACAGGAACCACGGCTTGTCCGGTGCGACCGCCTTGGCATCCCGGATGAACGACATCGCCTTGTCGGTGAGATCGATGGAGAGGTGGTAGCCCTCCTGCGGGGTCTTCGGCGGGTTGACCGTGTGGTTGTCGTGGATGAGGTCGGGATACCACTGGTTCGTCTCGGCGCCGATGAACCCGTACCAGCGGTCGAAGCCGCGGCCGGACGGCCAGCCCTGACGCCTCGAGGCCAGGTTCTCCTCGTCCTCGGCGCAGAGGTGCCACTTGCCGACCATGAACGTGCTCCAGCCCTGCGCACCCAGGACCTCGGGGGCCATCGCGCACTCGAGCGGGATGTGCCCGTTCGCGTTCGGGAACCCCGACGAGGCCTCGGAGATGCAGGCCATGCCGTTCGTCGTGTGGTTGCGGCCGGTCAGGAGACACGAACGCGTCGGCGAGCAGAGCGCCGTCGTGTGGAAGTTCGTGTACTTCAGGCCCTTGTCTGCGATGCGCTTGATGTTCGGCGTCTCGATCGGGCCGCCGTACGGCTCCAGCGCCGAGAAGCCGACATCGTCGAGGACGACGTACATGACGTTCGGCGCGCCAGCCGGCGGCACGGGCTGGGCGTACGGCGTCCAGTCCGGCGTCGAGTCCTTGATGTCGATGTTGATGACACCCTCGAACGGCTTGCTCATGGTGCTCTCCCTTCGGAGGCGGCGATCGCTTTCGCGTCGGCCGCGGTTTGCTTTTCGAGGTGGTGCAAGGTGAATGCGACGATGAAGCTGTTGATGCCGCGGAACAGCGCGAACAGGCCGAGCCAGGCGATGAGCAGGATCGACTTGTGCTGGAAGTCGCCCGACGCCCAGAACGCCAGGCCGATGCAGATGAACCCGGTGATCATCCGGACCCACCAGAGCCCGGTTCGGTCGGAGAACGCGACGATCAGGTCGAAGATGCCGACCAGCAGGAACATGAAGCCGATGATCGAGGCGACCGCGACGAACGCATTCGCGGGGTGGATGAAAGCCAGGATCCCACCGACGACCAGCAAGAGGCCGAGGAGCGCATTCAGCGCCTTCCACCAGCCGCTCTGGACGACGGCCACCATCAAGAACTCGATCAGGCCGGCTACGAGGAACACGATCCCGGCGATCACGCCGATCGTCTTCGCCGACGTGATGTCGAACCGGAACATGATCAGCGAGAGGACGAACCAGGCGGTGCCGGTGATCAGGAAGACCCACCACACCGGGGCCGCGCTCTCCGCGTAGACCTGTTCGTCGGCGACGTCGGTTACGAACATCGAGTCATCTCCTCCTCACGAATGGGTCAGCCGCTGCTCGTCAGGCTCTTGCAGGAGTCGGTGCTCTTGAATGCCGATGAGAGCGAGCCGCCTGCGTTCTCCACTGCCTTGACGGTCGAGTCTGCGGTGCTGGCGAGGCTCTTCACCTGGGGCGCGAGTGGCGCCAGCGTCGATGCGATCGTCGCGGCCGACGCGTTGCTCGGGATCTGAGCGACCGCGGACTTGGCGGAGTTGACGGTGGCCGTCACCTCGGTCGAGAGCTGGTCGAGTTGCTGCTTCGCCGCTTTGCCGTCCGAGGTGTTCGGAGGCGGAACGGCCTTGATCTGCGTCGCGAGGCTCTTCGTCGCCGATTCGACCTGCGCCATCTTGGTCTGGAGCGTGGCCTTGGAGAGGCTGCCGCTGCTGAGATCGGTCGCGATGCTCTTGACCTGCGTCTCCCAGCTGCCGATCGCGCTGCAGACGCTGCTCGCGTATGCCTCGTTCGCCTTCTGGTCTGCGCTCTTGCCGCCGCATCCCGCCGCCACCAGTGCCACGATCCCGGCCAGAGCCAACGGCGCCACAACGGCAAGGTGTCGACGACGTCCGGCTGGCTCGTCAGCCATCGAGGGCCTCCTTCCGAAGTCTCACCGGGAAGCCCGCTGCTTCCCTCACTGACTCGACGCTATTGCTGCGACGTTCGGTGTGGCATCGGCCAAAAAGGCTCAACCTCGCCCCAACTCGGCGGGAGGTGTCTGCTGGTTCAGCCGCGATCTGGATCGGCGACGGTGACCGTGCTGACGGTCGCTCCGAGGCCGAGCTGCTCGATCATCTCGACTGCCTGAGATCGACCTTCGACGCCGAGCTTGTTGTAGATCGACGCGACGTGGGTCTTGACGGTCGGGCGGGAGAGATAGAGACGTTCGGCGATCTCCTGGAGGGAGAGATGCGTCGGCAGGAAGTGGATCAGCCGCAGCTCGGCGGCGGTGAGCCCGTAGTCGCGTCCCAGCCTGATCCGCTCCTCGAGTCGCTCGAGCCGGGCGGGAAGAGCACCGGCGTCGGGATAGCCCTGCAACGCGTCGCCCGCAATCTGCGCGAACTCGACGGCGCCGGGCCTGTCGCCGAGGTCGAGGCTGACGTCGGCGCAGCGCAACGCGAGATCGGCGTCCAGCCAGCGGGCGCCACGCAACAGCGGCCGGAGATTTCTGACGTTCTCGACCTCGCGCGCTGCCGCCGTGTGGTCGCCGCGCTCCAGCTGCGCCACCGCGCCTGCAGTGGATGCGATCGCGCTGTAGAGCGACTCTTCGAGGTGCTCCTCCTCGACCGCCAAGGCCGCCTGCGCGGCCCACCGGTGCGCGTCTCTGCGATCGCCGAGCTCATTGGCGGCGAAAGCCAGGTAGGCGAGAGACATGGCTCGCAAGGCAGGAAGCTCCGGTTGGTGGCTCGAGCTCACCTCCAGGAGGGGGACGATCGCCTCCTGCGGCCGACCGAGGAGAACGTAGGCCATCCCGAGGGCGCGCGCGCCGCTGAAGTACCACCGCGTTCCGGCCTTCTTCTCCGCCGCGCAGACGAGCTCGGCGTCACGCAGCATCTGCCCGATCCCGTCGGGAGCCACGGCAGCGCGTAGACAGGCGAGCGCGGAGCGAAGCGACGTCGCGCCGTCGGCGGAAGGAACGTCGAGCTGCCCGTGCTCGGCTGCGACGAGAAATTGCCTCGCTCGGGACTCGTCACCCTGGTACCCAAAGGTCCAAGCCGCCGCGATCGACAGCTGCGGGTCCGACGCGATCTCCGCATCGGTGCATCGATCGAGCCAGAGCCGCAAGGTCTCGCTCTGGCCGCGCTGCGTGAGACCGGCCTGGTTCGCGAGCGCGATTCGGCCGGCCTGGCCGAGGTCACCGCTCGCGTGCGCGTAGGCGAACGCCTCGTCGGGGTTTCCGTATACCTCGCACCAGCTCGCGGCCCGTACGAGGTAGAGGTGTACCAGCTCGGGATGGCGCCGCTCGAGCTCGGCGCGGAGGAGTTCGCCGAACAGATGGTGGTAGCGGAACCACTCGCGGCGATCGTCGAGCGGGATGACGAACGCGTTCGAGCGCGAGAGGGCCTCGAGCGACTCGGCCGCGTTGTCGACCCGGAGCACGGCGTTGCAGAGAGGTGCGCTCATCCGCTCGAGGATCGACGTTCCGAGCAGGAACGCCGTGAGCTCGTCCGGTTGGTTCTTGAGGACCTCTTCGAGCAGGTAGTCGGCGATGTGCCGCTGGTCGCCGGACAGCTTGGCGGCTCGTTCGGCGGCATCCTCGCGCCCGCGCATGAACAGCGCCGCGAGTACGACCGCGGCAGCCCAGCCCTCCGTCCGCTCCCGCAGAGCCTCTGCAGACTCCGCCGTGAGCTCGAGCCCACCGCTCGCCGCCACGGCTCGCGTTTCCTCCGCGTCCAGAGCCAGGAGCGCAACTCCGACTTCGACCAGGTCCCCGCTCGCACGCAGCCGGCCGAGCGGCACTGCGGTGTCGCCCCGAGCGACGAGCATCAGCTGAGAGCCGGCCGGTACATGGTCGGCAAGGAATGCGAGGATCGCGAGACTCTTCTCCGAGGTGACGAGATGCGTGTCGTCCAGTACCAACACGAACGGGCTGCACTCGCCGAGCTCGTCGGCAAGAATCGGCAGCGCGACCCCGTTGATTCTCGGTCTTTGTCGTGACAGCTCTTCGAGGAGCTGATCCGAGACCGATCCGATGTGTTCGAGCGCCGCGGCGATGCTGGCGAGCAGGATGACCGGGTCGTTGTCGCTGCGGTCGAGATGGACCCAGCCGGAGACCCTCTCGTCGAGGCCGCACCACTCCGCCGCGAGCGTCGACTTCCCGTAGCCCGCAGGCGCCGAGACGAGCACCAGCCGGCTCCGCGCGGCCGCTTTGCGGGATGCTTCAAGGCGAGGCCGCGGCACTACCCCGGTCCGGAGAGCCGGAGGTCGAAGCTTCAACTCGTCCAGGAGTGGCCTAGACGACATCGTGGCCACCGCCTGACCTCCTAAACGCGATTACCTCTTCCGCGGTCGAAGCAGAAGACGACTATGCGGCGACGATATCAGCCTTTTCGGCCGATGCTGCGGCGATCGTCGGCGTCATAGCGTGGCAGCACTATCGCCACACATCCACAGCCCTACCGCACGACGGTTTCGCTGACGCCAACCGAGGCGCGTGTCCTGACGCTGCTCGCGACGTATCGGACGCTCGCCGCCATCGGCGACGAGCTCGGAATAGGCCGTCCGACGGTCAAGACGCATGTGCAGCACATCTACAAGAAGCTCGGAGTGAACACCCGCGCCGGGGCCGTGGAGCGAGCCGAATCTGCAGGCTGGATACCGCTGCAGGAGGAGCGACGATGACTGATATCGATCATGGAACGGAGAAGCGCGGCGGAAGGGGCAGCGCCGGGCCACGGACCCGTCGACCCCCGAGAGCGAAGGCCGTGCCCCACCTCACGCCGGCCGAGTCGGCGGCGCGGGGAAAGGCGGAGCGGGCGGAGGTGGGGCGTTCGGTGCTCGGCGAGTGGGAGCCGCTGTCGAGCCGAAGCGATCCAGTAGATCTGCTCGAGGAGCAGGCGGCCACCCGCGTGCCCGAGCTGGTGCCGATCCGCTACGGGCGCATGCTCGTCTCGCCGTTCGCGTTCTTCCGCGGCGCCGCCTATGTGATGGCATCCGACCTCGCGGGCCTACCGAGGACGGGGCTGCACGTCCAGCTCTGCGGCGATGCGCATCTCTCCAATTTCGGCGCCTACGCGTCTCCGGATCGACGGCTCGTCTTCGACGTCAACGACTTCGACGAGACGCTGCCCGGCCCGTTCGAGTGGGACCTGAAGCGGCTGGTCGCGAGCTTCGAGATCGCCGGCCGCGACCGCGGCTTCAGCGCGAAGGAGCGACAGGCGATCAACCGCTCCGTGACCCACGCGTACCGCGCGGCGATGAAGAACTTCGCCGGCATGAACACGCTCGACGAGTGGTATGCGCGGATCGACGTCGACCAGATCGCCGACGTGCTCCGTCAGCAGGGCCGGAAGAAGCAGCTGAAGCAGCTCGACCGCGCGGCCGCGAAGGCCGAGTCGAGGACCAGTCTGAGGGCGTTCTCGAAGCTGACGCACAGTGTCGACGGCGAGCCGCGCATCATCAGCGACCCGCCGACGATCGTCCCGGTCGAGGAGCTCACGCAGCCGGGCGACCCGAAGGCACTCGACGAGTTCCTGCACGGGATCATCCGGTCGTACCGGGCATCGCTGCCGGGCGATCGCCGGCGTCTGCTCGAGCGCTTCCGCTACACACACGCCGCGCGAAAGGTCGTCGGTGTCGGCAGCGTCGGGACGCGCGCCTGGATCGTCCTCTTGCTCGACCGCCGGGGCGATCCGATCTTCCTCCAAGCGAAAGAGGCACAGGCATCGGTCCTCGAGCAGTTCCTGGGCAAGAGCGCATTCCCCAATCACGGCCGGCGAGTGGTGGAAGGACAGCAGCTGATCCAGGCCGCGAGCGACATCATGCTCGGCTGGCTGCGAGCGGTCGGGCCTGACGGCGTCGAGCGTGACTTCTACGTGCGCCAGCTCTGGGACGCGAAGGGATCGGCGGACGTCGCGACGATGGACATGAAGACGATGGGTTCGTACGCGCAGATCTGCGGCTCGGCCCTCGCCAAGGCCCACGCCCGGTCCGGCGACGCGGTCGCGATCTCGAGCTACCTCGGTCCCTCGGACGCCCTGGACCGGGCGCTGGCCGTGTTCGCCGAGACGTACGCCGATCAGAACGAGAAGGACTACGAGACGCTCGAGGCGGCGGTCGCAGCCGGGCGGGTCACGGCCGAGACGGGCGTCTGATGAGCACGGCCGCCTCCGCAGTCTCGACGGTCACGCCTTTCAACGACCCATCGCGCCGGAAGCGCCTTTTCAAGATCGTCGGCTGGATCGTCGGCATCGCCGTCCTCTTGGCCGTGCTCAACCTCCTCGGCGTGGATGTCTGGGGTTGGATCAAGAAGCTCTGGGACGAGGTCAGTGCGGTCGGCGTCGGGTATCTGATCGGGGGGATCTCGCTCCAGCTCGTCCAGACGACCTTCAACGGCGTCGCCTACTACGGGATCCTGAAGTACGCCTACCCGAAGGGGAACGTGACGCTGTGGCCGATCGTGACCGCCTACGCGGTCGGCGTGGGGATGAACACCTTCCTGCCCGCGAACATCGGCACGTGGGTGACGTTGCTCATGTTCGTCGCACTCATCCCGGGCTCGACGTTTCCAGGGATCTTGGCCGCGTACGTCGTCGACAAGATCTTCTTCACCGTCATGGGCGCAGTGGTGTACCTCTATCTCTTCCTCCAGGCGGGCAAGGCGTTCGACGTCAATCTCGGCTGGTTCCGCCACGACTGGTTCCTGGGGCTCTTGATCGTCGTCGGCGGCGCCTTCTTGATCGTCGCGCTCGGCCGTGTGTTCTGGCACCACTTGAAGACCGCCTGGGAGAAGGCGAAGCAGGGCGGCAAGATCCTCGGGTCGCCGAAGGCGTACATCTTCAAGGTCCTCGTGCCCCAGTCGATCAGCTACGCGGCCAAGGTCGGCGTGGTTGCCGTGTTTCTCGCCGCGTACGCGATTCCCGTGACGTTCAACTCGGTGATGCTGGTGATCGGCTCGAGCTCGACGGCGAACGTGACGTCCGTCACTCCCGGCTCCGTCGGCGTGACTCAGGCCGCGAATGTCATCGCATTGAAGAACTACGCGCCCGCCGACACCGTCACCGCGTCCTCGCTCTCCCAGCAGCTCGTGACCTCCGCGACGAACGTCGTCTACGCGCTCGTGCTCGTCCTGCTCATCTTCGGCTGGACGGGTGGCAAGTCGCTCGTGGAGCAGTCCTACCACGGCGCAAAGGAGCAGGCGGCCGAAAAGAAGAAGGAGAAGAAGGAGAAGAAGTCCCGCGGCAAGCGCGCCGAACCGACCGGCGCCGCAACCACCGAGAAGTAGCGCGGTGGGCAACCGTTGGGGCACCGGCCGAATCGAGGCGTTCAGCGACGGCGTCTTCGCCATCGCGATCACCCTGCTCGTCCTCGATGTCGCCGTCCCCGCGTCGGCCCTCGGCGCCCCGTGGTACGCGATCGCCCATCAGTGGCCGTCCTACCTCGCCTACGTGACGAGCTTCGTCACGATCGGCGGGCTCTGGATGGTCCATCACGGCATCTTCCGTGGGCTGCAGTACGCGAACGGAACGATCATGCGGCTCAACCTGCTCTTGCTGATGGCGGTGTCGTTCCTGCCGTTCCCGACCGGGCTCATGGCCGAAGCGATCCGAGACACGAGCGCCGAGCGCGCCGCGGTCGTCTTCTATGGCGCGACGCTGCTCTCGATCTCGATCCTGCTCCGAATTCTGTGGGGTGCGATCGTCAGCCGCCCCGATCTCCTCAATCCGGAGGTGAGCGTCCAGGAGATCAAGGCGAGCCGCCGCGCGTCGACGCCCAACATCGGTTTCTACGCCGCCGTGATCGTGCTCGCCCTGCTCTTTCCGCAGGCGGCCGTCTTCGGCTATCTCGCCATCGCGATCGCCGCCGTGTGGCGTGCGCGCGGTGAGGAGTCGCCGCGGCCGCAGCCTGCGCCGCATCCTTAGCGACGGCGTCGCGGGTCTCGATGAGCCCTCTCGCCCGATCGCCTCGGGCGGGCCAACGGCCCGCCCCAAAGCGACCGCAACTTCTCTTACGCGACGACGATCTCGCTCGGACGTGCGATCAGGTACGCGCACACGCCGATGATCGGCAGGAAGATGATGAGGAGCGTCCACATCGCCTTCGCCCATCCGCCGTGATCCCGCCGTTCGAAGTTGTCGATGAACACCCGGATGACGACGTAGATCCAGATCACCCACACGAAAAAGATGATCATCCACCAGACCACGTCCCAGAAGGTCGGGTAGGTTGCAAGAAGTGTGACCATCGGAGCTCCCTCCAGTTGACGTCGAATGACGTTTCTCGTTCTCGGTTGGCAACGCTACGACCGGGATGAGTCGCACGGCATCGGCCAAAACGGCTGAGGCTCAGGGTGGCCCGGGCAGCGCGAGGATCTGCGCACCGGCGAAGACGAGCAGCACGACACCGACCGTGATCAGCCCGTAGCGGACGCGGCGGATCGGGAACTGCGTGCTGATGCCGACGAGGAAGAGCACGCTTGCCAGGATGACCGTGACGCGAACGTAGTGGTCACCCGTGCGCGCCGCCTTCTGGCCCTGCGCGTAGTAGGCGTCGGCCTTCGCGTCGAGCGCGCGCGCCAGGGCCGCGCCGGGCGGCCTGAACTGTGGCATCGCCTCTGGCCCAGGGGGCGCGGTCCGATTCACGAACGGCTTTGTCGCAAGCCAGGCAGCGAAGGCGACCCGGTAGTTGGGCAGGAAGTCGATGTACTTCCGGGCGACACGTAAGTCGTTCTTGTCGCCGGCGGTGTGCGCGGTGAACCAGGCGTTGAACGTAACGGCTTCGCCGACGCGAAAGGTCAGCGCTTCCTGGAAGGCCCGGTTTGCCTTGACGCGCGTCGCCGAGGCCTTGGCGAGGTTGAGCGATGACTCGGTGCCCCACTTCGCGGCCGAGTACCCGGCCCACGCCGCGACGACCGTGACGATCGACAGGACGACCGCCTCGACGATCGAGATCCGCTTGTCGCCTCGGCTACCGCCTCCGTGCTCGGCCGTGTGCTTGGCGTGCTCGGCGATCTTCTTGCCCGCTTCGGTCGCCGACAGTCCCTCAGGCATCGAGGCTCCTGCCCTGTGCGACGAGCATCTGAGCTCCCTCGTGTTGACGTCTGACGTGCTCTCGATTTGGATCGGTCGGTTACCAACGCTATGACCGAACTGCATGGTCTGGCATCGGCCGAAAAGGCTGAGGCTGCGAGACGGGGCGCTTCCGGACAGCGCGGAGCGGTACTGTTCCCTCGTGAAGCTACTCGACGACCTGCGACGGCTTCTTCGGGGTCGACAACGACAAGAGCAGGAGCCACCCCCTCAGTCCGAGCCACAGCCGGGACCTTCAGCACCGCCTGAAGGCAGCGCGGCGCCGCTCGACGAGGCGGAGTTGCGGGACGCCGAAATACTCTGAGGAACGTCGACGAGCGCGGCGGCGACAAGCAGTCCGGCAGGCGCTCAAATGCTCACGAACTCGGGCCGGGTCACCTTCACCCCAAACCGTCCACGGACGAGTGCTCGGCGCCGTGGCAGTGCTTCCATTTGCGACCGGAGCCGCAGGTGCAGGGGTCGTTGCGTCCGCGTTTGGCGTCCTCGGCGGCGTAGAGCAGGGTGATCTCGGAGGGGGCTCGGCCCTGGACGAGCAGTGAGCCCATGATCTTCATCGGCCGGTCGACGTGGTGGAAGAAGGCCTTGAAGCCCGGGCAGAGGTAGTTGAGGCCGGGCTGACCGTCGGGCGTCGAGATGAAGCGGTCCTTGGGGCAGCCGCCGTGGCAGGCGAAGCGGACGTCGCACTCGAGGCAGTACTGCGGCAGCGTGTCGCGCTTGTCCTGCCCGAACTGCCGCTGCCGTTGCGAGGAGACCAGCTCCAGCATGTTCGACTGCTTGATGTTCCCGAGCTTGTAGCGCGGCTCGACGAAGTGGTCGCAGGAGTACAGGTCACCGGTGTGCTCGAGCGCGAGCGCCAGCCCGCAGGTCTCCGAGTGCACGCACAGGCCGGGCGGCTCACCGACCCAGTTGGCCAAGGCGACGTCGAACATCTGCACGTACACCTCGCCGACGTCGCAGCGCACCCATTCCTCGAATACGTCGATCAGGAAACGGCCGTACTGCTCGCCGCTGACCGAGCGGCCGGTCACGACCTCCCCTTTCTGCTCATACAGCGGCCGGTCGCGCCAGGACGTCCAGGGTACGGCGCCGTCGTCCGACGCCTCGGCAACCCGTTCGATGATCGGGATGAACTGGATGAAGTTCGCCCCGCAGTCGTCGCGCAGGAAGCAGTAGACCTCGCGGCCGTGGTCGCCGTTGGCTGCATGCACCGTCGTCAGCACGTTCCACTCGACGCCGGCGGCCTTCAGATGCTCGAGGCCGCGGATCACCTGGTCGAACGATCCCCGGCCACCCTTGTTCACCCGGTACGTGTCGTGCATCGCCCTCGGCCCGTCGATCGAGATCCCGACCAGAAAGTCGTTCTCCTTGAAGAACGCCGCCCACTCCTCGTCCAGCAGGGTGCCGTTCGTCTGGATCGTGTAGACGGCTTTCTGTCCCGGCTTGAGGAAGCCGTCGGCCAGCTCGATCGAGCGCCGGAAGAAGTCGAGCCCCATCATCGTGGGCTCACCGCCCTGCCACGCAATCATCACCTCGGGCACCTGTGAGTGCGCCTCGATCAGCTGCCGCAGATACGCCTCGAGCAGGTCGTCCGCCATCCGGAAACGCGAGCCCGGGTACAGCATCTCCTTCGAGAGGAAGAAGCAGTACGAGCAGTCGAGGTTGCAAACCGCTCCGGTCGGCTTCGCCAACAGATGGAACGCCCGCGGCACGTCCGATGTGACCGCTGTCTCGCGTCGCGTTTCTGTCTCTGTCTCCGTCAAGGCGAACCTCCTGGTAAACGGCTCATGCGAGCACCTTCTCCTTGGCTCGCTGGAACTCTTCGTCGGAGATCACCCCGCTCGTCCGCAACCCGCCGAGCCGCTCGAGGTCGGACGCCACCGACGACTCAACGTGCGCCGAACGGCCGTGTGGACGGTGCGACTTGACCGCCGCTTCGACCGACGCGGCAAAGGCCGCTTCACGGGGCCCGGCATCCGGGAACTCCGCCAGCGTCTGGCGGCGAAGGAGGTAGACGCCGAGCGCAATCAGCACGGCGAAGATCAGGATCCCGATCGGCGTTCGAAGCGCGTGGGTGGGTCCCCAGGAGAGGAGCATGATGTAGGCCAACGCGACAATGCTGGAGGCGAGGAGCGGTACGCGGTTGAGCACCGGAGCGACCCAGCTGCGAATCGCGGTGCCCGCCCTCGTTGGCCCCGCGACGGCCGCGGCAGCGACGACGGCCAGGCCATAGGAGACACACGCCCAGCCGATGTCACCGAGGATCCCGGTCATGATCGACCAGACGGCGCTACCTGCCGGCTTCGTTTCGGCCGTGGTCAGGGCGTGCACGACGTAGTTGCCGAGCGCGTGGCGAACGACCAGCAGGAGAACGCCGACCACGAACACGCTCCACCCGATGTCACGCACCGCGACGCGCCGGGCTCCGACCGCGAAATAGATCGCGAGCCCCCACAAGAAGAAGTCGATGATGATCAGCCAGATGCTGAGCACTTTCACCAGTCTCACGCCGGTCTCCACCCACGAGAGCTGATTCGAGTGCAGCACGGTGATCTTCCCGGCGTCGGCTGGTAGTCGGTCGAGCGCGGACGAGGGTAGTCCTACCTGTTGTCCGAGGTTGGTGAGGATTCGCGAGACGTCCAACGTGACGCTGCCGTTCGCCGTCGACACGCCCGGTTGCGTCTTGTTCTCGACGATCGCCACGAACTGCCCGTGCGCGATCCGGTTCGTGTTCACCCAGAGGGCCTGAACCCTCGGCCTGCTCAGAAGCCGGTCGACGACCTGCTGTGCCGGCTGGCGCAAACCGGCTGCGATCGGACCGGCCAGGGGGGCGACCTGCGCCGGCAGTCGCTTCTGCAGCTCGCCCTGGATGTCGACGTTGTCGTAGAGCTCGTTGACGATGTAGACGGAGAGCGCGCTCCGGATCTGCGGATTCTGCAGGAGCTTCCCGCTCGACCTCGTCCATGAGCTTGTGTCGAGCACCTGCCGGTTTGCCCATGTCGTCAGCGTGAAGACGAAGCCGAGCAGCGCCGCGAGGACGATCAGCACCCAGACCAGCGCCGGCCGGTGCTTCACGTTTCTCCCGAATCCGCCCAGTGGCGGCCGCTCACGCGACGCCGCGTCGTTCTGCGGAGGTGCGGGCGCCTCAACGGCCATCGCGCCCAACGCTATGACCGAGGACGTAGGCGCGGCATCGGCCAGAACGGCTGAGATTGGCGAAGTCGACGTCGTCCGGTTTGTTCCCGGCGGGCACCAGCGCGTGTGGAGTCGAACTCAGCCTATTTGGCCGATGACGCGTTCGACCTCCTCGGTCTAGCGTCGGAATGCGCTGGTGGAACGCGCGTAGCCGATGCGACCCGAGCAGGTCGCAGAAGAGCAGAAAGAGAGGAATTATGGACAGCGACAATCTAGTTCTCATCGTCGGCTCGTACGCCGATGCCGGAGCGGCAGCCGATGACTTCAACACGCTGAAGGCCGGTGAGAAGAACGGCGAGTACGAGGTCGTCGGCGCCGTCGTGATGAATCGCGACGCGAGCGGCAAGGTCGACGTGAAGGAGCACGGCGACGAGCGCACCGCAGGTGGCGCCGTTCTCGGCGGCACAGCGGGGCTCGTGGTCGGACTGTTCGCGCCACCGCTCCTGGCGGCGACTGCGGTCGGTGCCGGGATCGGAGCGTTGCTCGGCTACCTCAGCAAGCGTCACGCGGAGAAGAAGCTCGGCGTCGACGTCGAGGAGTACCTGCCGCCAGGATCCTCAGCGGTCGTGGCGGTCGTCGACGACACCTATGCCGACAAGGTCGAGAACGCGCTCGTCAAGTCGGACAAGAGGATCAACAAGGCGATCGACTCGGGCGACTATGAACAGCTGCAGAAGGCGATCTCCAAGTCATCCAGCGAGGTCTCCGACGCGATCACGACGTGAGATTGGCAAAGGGCGAGGGCCGACACGACAGAGTGGCGGCCCTCGCCCTATGAGTTCCTGACGTCCTCCGTCGAGCGAGTCGCAGGCGGAAAGGATTACCCGATCACCGAGAAGAGTCTGTCCGCAGAGCTGAAGGCCAGCCTGTCAGCCTGCACCTTCGCCGACCTGGCCAGGGCGGTCGAGCCGTTTTCGCGGCGGTGGCGGGCGACCACATCGTGCGCCCGGGCGGCGGAGGCGTTCGAAGCGTTCCCTGCGATCCTCCGGAAGCGCCTGGGCAATCTCCGAGTTCTCGACTCGGTGGCTTCGGTCCGCTGCATGGCCGACCTGGCGGCGGGTAAGCGTTCGCGCTGCCCGTCCGTTGGCGGCCCCAGCCGCCGCGCGCCATGACCTTCGAACTCGAGACTTCGCCAGCCTCGAACTAGAGTGGCTTCCAGTGCGCTGGGACGACGCCGACTGGGAGCCGTGGCGACCGGACGACGCGGCCCGCCGGCTGGCACCGGTGCGCGCTCCCTGGGCGATCGCGGCGGGCTGGGCGATCGACCTCTTCCTCGGGCGCGAGCGCCGCGAGCACGAGGACCTGGAGGTCACCGTTCCGGCTTCGTCCTTCCCGGAAGTCGCCGCCGCACTCTCCGAGCTCGAGTGGTTCGTCGTCGGCCCGGCGATCGTCGAGCCGCTCGAGGCCGCCGGCGGCCTCCTCGAGACGCACCACCAGACCTGGGGGCTCGAGCGCGCCGCGAACAGGTGGCGCATCGACGTCTTCCGCGAGCCCTCGGACGGCGACACGTGGATCTGCCGCCGGGACGAGCGGATCCGGCTCCGCTACGGCGAGGTCGTCGAGCACACCCTGGACGGCATTCCGTACGTTCGGCCGGAGATCGTCCTCCTCTTCAAGGCCAAGGACGCGCGCCCGAAGGACGAGGCGGATCTCGCCTCGGTCCTCCCCCGCCTCGACACCCCGCGCCGCGCGCAGCTCCGCGCGTGGATCGAGCTCGTCCACCCCGGGCACTTCTGGCTGGGCGACCTCGCGGGTTGATCAGGCGGCGTCGACGCGCTCGCGCCGCTGCTCGAGCTTGTTCGCGGCGACGTCGACCGCGCGGCTCTCGCGGATCACCGTGACGCGGATCTGGCCCGGGTACTCGAGGTGGTCCTCGATTTGGCGGGCGATCTCGTGCGAGAGCAGGACGGCGCCGTCGTCGTCGATCTCCTGCGGCCGCACCAGCACCCGGATCTCCCGGCCCGCCTGCAGCGCGTACACCTTCTCGACGCCGGGGTGGTTCGCCGCCAGCTGCTCGAGCGACTCGAGCCGCTTGACGTAGTGCTCGAGGCTTTCGCCGCGCGCACCGGGCCGCGAGGCCGAGATCGCATCGGCCGCGATCACCAGAACGGCCTCGACCGTCTGCGGCTGCACCTCGTAGTGGTGCGCTTCGATCGCGTGGCAGACCGCCGCGCTCTCGCCGTAGCGCCGGGCCAGCTGCGTCGAGATCTGCGCGTGGGAGCCCTCGACCTCGTGGGTCATCGCCTTGCCGAGGTCGTGGAGCAGCGCGGCGCGCTTCGCGGTCTTCACCGACGCCTCCACTTCGGCCGCCATGATCCCGGCGAGCTGGACGACCTCGAGCGTGTGCTTGAGCACGTTCTGGCCGTAGCTCGTCCGGTAGCGGAGGCGGCCGAGCACCTTGACGAGCTCGTCGTGCAGCTCCCCGCAGTTCGCCTCGAAGACGGCCTGCTCACCGGCGAGGCGAACGTGGTCGTCGAGCTCGGCCTTCGACAGGTAGTACATCTCCTCGATGCGCGTCGGGTGGATCCGCCCGTCCTCGATCAGCTTCAACAGCGTCAGGCGGGCGATCTCGCGCCGGATGCCGTCGAACGAGGACAGAACGACGGCGTTCGGTGTGTCGTCGATGATGAAGTCGACGCCGGTCAGGTGCTCGAGTGCCCGGATGTTGCGGCCCTCCCTGCCGATGATGCGCCCCTTCATGTCGTCGGAGGGGAGCTCGACGAGCGTCACGGTCGCCTCGGCCGCGGCGCTGGCCGCGACTCGCTGGAGCGCGTCGGCGACCAGGTTGCGCGCGCGGCGCTTCGACTCCGCGGCCGCCTCTTCCTCGAGCTGGCGCACCCGGCCGGCGAGCTCGTGACGGACCTCGTCCTCGGACTCCTCGAGGATCCGCTGGCGGGCCTCGGTGCGCGTCATCTTCGCCACCCGCTCGAGCTCGCGCCGCTGGCGGTCGTTCGCATGCCTGAGCGTGTCCTGCAGCTCCTTGAGGTGGATCTCCCGGTCGGCGACGCCCTGCTCGCGGCGTGAGAGGTCGAGCAGCCGCCGGTCCGACTCTTCCTCCTTCTGGATCACCCGCTCCTGGATCTTGACCGTCTCGTCGCGGCGCCCGCGCAGCTCGGCCTCCAGCTCGGCGCGGACCTTGATTGCCTGCTCGCGCGCCTCGATCTGCGCCTCGCGCCGCGTCGCGTCCGCATCGCGCGTCGCCTCGTCGAGCAGGAGCGTCCGGGTCCGACGTGCCGCCTCGAGCCGGGAGCCCGTTGCGAAGCGCAACCAGGCGAAGGCGCCGGCGACGCCGACGGCCAATCCGATCACGACTCCCAGCAACACGGGCATGGCACTCCTGCGGGCTCTCGCCCACACGGCACTCGTCGCCGATCGGCGCGTGCTCCGGCGCGCACGGTGCGCGCCGCCTCGATATCAGCTCAGGGTCGTCGCTCTCGTCGGGCGGCCGGGGTTGCTCGTGAGATCGAGATGGATACGGGGTTCAAGACGCGTTTTCGATCGGTTGGAAGAGTGAAACGTGCAGGCAAAACGACATGGTTTGAGTGGAAGCGACCAGCCTACAGTTCACGGCGCCCCCGGCGCAACGTCCGCCCCGAGGGCGGCCTCGATCGCGTCGGGGTCGAAACCGCGCCGGCCGAGCAGGGCAGCCGTCTTCCGGCTCCGGCCGAGCCGCTCCGCGAGCGCTGCTGCGCGCTCGGACTCCGGCTCGAGCGCCGACAGTGCGGCCGACGCCACGTCGCCGTCGATCCCCCGCCCCTCCAGGTCGTGAAGGATCGCGGAGTCGCCGTAGCCGCGCCCGGCGAGTGACTGCGCCCGCGCGAGCGCGAAGCGGCCGTCGTCGACGTAGCCGACGCGTTCGAGCGTCTCGAGCGCCTCGGCCCGCGCCGGCTCCGGGATGCCCGCCCGCTCGAGGCGGGCGTCGAGCTCCCGGCGCGACCGGTCCCGGTGGGCGAGCGCCCGGGCCGCCAGCTCGACTGGATCGGGCTGTGCACGGGCCGTGACCGCTCACCTAGCCCGGCGTTGCGACCGGTTCTTCCTGCTCCTCGGGCACCGGCATCGCGTCGGCCGGCTCGACGGTCGGCAGGAGCCGGGCGGAGACGAGCTGTCCGGGCGCCGTCTGGGTCTGGATCGTCTCGAGGATCCCCTGGACGACGTCGGGATGCTCGCGCAGGAAGGCGGTGGCGTTCTGCCGGCCCTGTCCGAGGCGCTCGTCGCCGAACGAGAAGTACGAGCCGGACTTCTGCACGACCTTCCGGTCGAGGCCGGCGTCGAGCACCGTCCCCTCCCAGGAGATGCCCTCGCCGTAGATGATGTCGAACTCGGCCTGCTTGAACGGCGGCGCGACCTTGTTCTTCACCACCTTCACGCGGACGCGGTTGCCGATCGCCTCGACGCCGTCCTTGAGCGTCTCGATGCGGCGGATATCGAGCCGGACCGACGAGTAGAACTTCAGTGCGCGGCCGCCCGGAGTGGTCTCCGGGTTCCCGAACATGACGCCGATCTTCTCGCGCAGCTGGTTCGTGAACAGGCAGATCGTGTCGGTTCGGCTGAGCGTGCCGGTGAGCTTGCGCAGCGCCTGGCTCATCAGCCGCGCCTGCAGGCCGACATGGGAGTCGCCCATCTCGCCCTCGATCTCGGCCTTCGGCGTCAGCGCCGCCACCGAGTCGATCGCCACCACCGCGAGCGCGCCCGAGCGGACGAGCAGCTCGGTGATCTCGAGCGCCTGCTCGCCGGTGTCGGGCTGCGAGACGAGTAGCTCGTCGATGTTCACGCCGATGCGCTTCGCGTAGGCCGGGTCCATCGCGTGCTCGGCGTCGACGAAGGCGCAGATGCCGCCGCGCCGCTGCGCCTCCGCGATCACGTGGTAGACGAGCGTCGTCTTGCCCGACGACTCGGGCCCGAAGACCTCGATCACGCGGCCGCGGGGCAGCCCGCCGATGCCGAGCGCGAGGTCGAGCGAGAGCGAGCCGGTCGAAACGGCGGCGATCGAGGTCTGGGCCGCGTCGTTCATCTTCATCACCGCGCCCTTGCCGAACTGCCGCTCGATCTGCCCGAGTGCGACGTCGAGTGCCTCTTCGCGATCCACCGTCTACCGACCTCCTAGCGCAACCGATTCCAGAACCACGTACTGCGCCCCTTCCGGCCGCAGCACGGAAGAGTAGACAGCGGCATCGGACGGACTGACCCGCCCCAGCCCCGGGGGCGGCGGGGAGAGCCCCGGCCGCTCGCGGAACCGGGCGACCGTGACGTGCGGAAGCCAGGGGCGCTGCTCCCGCCGGTAGACCCCCAGGCGCTCGAGCCGCCCGGCGAGGTCGCCGGCAAGCGCCGTGGCCGCCCCGCTGTCGTCCGCCAGCACGACCATCCCCACGCTGCGCGTCTCCCGGTAGCGCACGGCCTCGAGCGCGATCGGGCCGGCGGCCGCCGCGGCCGAGCCGAGCTCGCGCGCGATGTCCGGCACGTCGGTCTCGGGGCGCGCTCCGAGGAAGGCGAGCGTGACGTGGAGGTTGGCCCGCGTGACGGCCCGGGCCCGGGCGATGTGCGCCGTCTGCCAGGCGGCGAGGCGGTCGAGGGCGTCGTCGGGGAGGCGGAGCGCGCAGAAGAGCCGGACGTGGGCATCGCCGGCCACGTTAGCGGCCTAGGTGGAACGTGTCTGTGCCGGCTCTGTGACGATTCTCCGCACCTGGTGGAGCGCGATCGCGGTCGCGCGACCGCGGATCGTCTCCCGGTCGCCCGGAAGGTCGATCCTGGAGCCGTGCTCGCCGTCGGGCGAGACGACGTGGAGGTAGACGAGGCCGACCGGCTTCTCGGGCGTTCCGCCCCCCGGCCCGGCGACGCCGGTCACGGCCACGGCGACGTCGGCGCCGAGTCGCGCGCGTGCGCCGTGGGCCATCGCCCGCGCCGTCTCGGCCGAGACCGCGCCGTGCGCGGCGAGCACCTCGTCCGGGACGTCGAGCAGACGCTCCTTCACGTCGTCGGAGTAGGCGACGACCGACCCGAGGAAGACGTCGCTCGACCCGGGCACGTCGGTCAGGCGCTTCGCGACCTGCCCGCCGGTGCACGACTCGGCCGTCGCCAGCGTGAGCCCGCGGCGGCGGAGCAGCTCGAGCACGAGCTCGGGCGTCGGGGTCTCGTCGCGGCTGAAGAGGTACCGGTCGAGCGGCTCGGCGGTGAGGCGCGCCTCGAGCTCGTCGGCGCGCGCCTCCGCTCCGGGCTCGACGAGCAGGTCGACGTGGATCTCGAACTCGCGTGCGCAGATCGTCGCCTCCACCCCGCCCCCGTCGCCTCCGGCCTCGGCGAGGGCGCGGGCGACGTGTGACTCGGAGGCGCCGAAGAAGCGGAGGTACCGGCGCTGCGGCGCGCGCGCCCGCCCCAGCACGCGCTGCACCGGCTCGGTCGCGAGCGCGTCCGGCCAGAGCGCCTGCAGCTCGCGCGGCGGTCCCGGGAGCACGACCGCGACGCTGTCTTCGTGGGCGAGCACGAGTGCCGGCGCCGTGCCGGCGAGCCCGACGACGATCGCCCCGGCGGGGAGCGTCGCCTGCTTTCGCACGCCCTCCTCGAAGTCGGCGTAGGGCCGGCCGATCCGCGCCGCCACCCGGCGTGAGGTCTCCTCGATCTGCGCGGCGAGGCCCTCGTCGACTGCGAGCTCGGTGCCGGTCGCGCGCGCGAGCAGCTCGACCGTCCGGTCGTCGTGCGTCGGTCCGAGTCCGCCGGAGATGCACAGCAGGTCGTAGGCGAGGCCGTCGGCGAGTGCGGCCTCCAGGTCGGCCGGGTCGTCGCCGACGATCGTGATCCGAACCGGCGTGATGCCGAGGCCCATCAGCGACGCCGCGAGGAACGGCCCGTTGCGGTCGTTCCGGTCGCCGCGGACGAGCTCCGAGCCGGACGCGACGATCGCCGCGCGCGGCGCCTCTAGGCGGGACGCCAACCCGTCGGTGTGACGAGGATCACGCGAGGCTGGCTGCCGGGCACGTGCACGAGCACGCCGCGCACGCGGAGCCGCAGGTTCTCGGGCGCCGAGATCGCGACCCAGAGCCTGTTCCCGCGAATCGCACGCGGGGCGTCTCCCTGCTGGATCGTTCCGTCGAACCGCACGGCGCCTTCGGCGCTGCCGGTGTGCACGGTCAGCTGGGTCGAGCCGCGCAGCGCGGTCACCTCGAGGAGCGGCGCGGGCGGTGAGTGCTTCGCGGTCTTCGAGGACGTCGTGGCAGGCGGCTGCGCGTTGTTGCTGCTGCCGCTCCACTTCCAGGCCGAGAACACGATCACCGTGAGGACGACGATCGCGCCGATCGCGATCAGGACGAGGTTGGTCTCGGAGCGCCGGTTGCGACGGCTGGGCCGGGCGTTCGACCTGCGCGACCTCGGATCGTGCTCGTCGCCTGCGACGAACCGGGAGTTGAACTCATCGACGTAGAGCTGGCCGTCGAGTCCGAGGTACTCGGCGTACGTCCGCAGGAAGCCCTTGACGTACGTCTGGGCCGGCAGGAGCTCGAACTGCTCGTCCTCGAGCGCCCGGAGGTACTTGCCCCGGATCTTGGTCGCGACCTCCGCCTGGGCGAAGTCGACTCCCCGGCGGAGGCGCGCCTCGCGCAGGCTGTTCCCGATCTCGAACACGGCCTCGCACAGGGTAGTCGGTCGAGTGTCCCGGCGCAGTCGCTACGAGGCCCAGCGCAGGGCGCCGTAGACGGCGAGCGCCACGCCGCCGGTCACCCCGATCCAGAGGCCGGCCCAGGCGAGCACCTGGGCGAGGCGCGCGGGCCAGCGCCGGCCGCCGAACACGCTTCGGGCGACCTGGAGCCGCGCGCCGCGCGCGACGAGCACGGCCAGGACGCCGAGCACGATCCCCACCGGCACGCTCACGTAGAGCCCTTGCAGCAGGCTGACCCGCGAGGAGTACTGCGCCACCAGCACGCCGCACGGGATTGCCGCTATCGAGAGCAGCCCCAGCAGCGCCGCGACGATCGAGCGGCTACTGCTTGTCATACGGGCGGCCTGCGGCCGCCGGGCCGACCGAGCGGCCGATCAGGCCTGCGACGGCGATGATGGTCAGGACGTACGGAAGCGCCTGGAAGAGCGTGCCCCACTGGTCGCCGTAGGCGGTGGGGAGACGGTCGGCGAGGGCGCTGCAGAAGCCGAACAGGAGCGTTGCGGCGTAGGTCATCATCGGGCGCCACTTGCCGAACACCAGAGCGGCCAGTCCGATGAACCCGATTCCCTGCGTCATGTTCTCGTTGAAGGAGTGCACGAAGCCGATCGACAGATACGCGCCGCCGAGCGCCGCGATCCCGCCGGACGCGATCACCGCGACGTAGCGGACCTTGTACACGGAGATCCCGACGGTGTCGGCCGCGCGCGGGTGCTCGCCGACCGACCGCAGCCGCAGGCCGTACGGCGTCCGGAAGACGAAGAAGTACGTGCCGATCAGGAGCACCCACGAGAGCCAGATCATCAGGTTGAGCTGGCCGAGGATCGGCCCGATGAAGTACCAGTTCTGGAGGAAGTTGAGGTGGATGTCCGGGATGCCGTAGTCGGTGATGTTCCCCGGCGTGCCCGAGCTGCCGTACTTGTCGATGAAGATGTAGCCGGTGATGCCGAGCGCGAGGAAGTTGAGCGCGGTTCCCGTGATGATCTGGTCGACCTTCAGGCTGATCGACCACACGGCGTGGATGGTTGCGAGCGCCATCCCGGCGAGCGCCGCGCCCGTGAGCCCGATCACCCACGCCCAGCTGCCGGCCCACGAGTGGGCCCAGATGATCGTCCAGATGCCGAAGAACGCGCCGGTCAGCAGCATCCCCTCGAGCGCGACGTTGACCACGCCGCTCCGCTCGCAGTACAGGCCGCCGATCGCCGCATAGATGAGCGGCGTCGCGTACCGGAGCGTCGCCGCGATCAACGAGCTCCAGACGACGACCGCACTCAGGTTCGTGGTCGACGAGTAGGTCGCCAGCACGCCGAAGAAGATCCCGGCGAGGCCCGCCGCGACCGCGCCGAACCCGATGCGCTTCTCGTCGCGCGACACGGACCAGATCCCCGCGAAGATCGCGAGGATCCCGATCAGGATCGACAGCAGCGGCGACCGCGTCGTCACCGGTGGGAGCACGATCCAGAAGGCGAGCACGCCGAGCGCGATCCCGACGATGCCGACCACCTTCGGGCCGCGCCAGTCGATGTGGCCGATGCGCCCGGTGAGCGCCGTCATGTCGCCCGTCTCCTGCGCCGGAAGACGCCTCCGGACACGAGCGTCGTCAGGTTGAGCCCGACGAACAGGATCACGAGCCCCTGGATGATCGTCGTCAGGTTGCCGGCGAGGTCGGGCGAGAACACGGACGGGTCGAGCTGCCGGCCCGACGTCCCGTTGATCAGGGCGCCGAACAGGAGCGAGGCGAACCCGATCCCGACCGCGGTGTTTCGCCCGAGCAGCGCGGCTGCGAGGCCGATGAAGCCGACTTGGCTGACCGGGATGTCGAGCTGTCCGATCTGGTACTCCCAGCCCGTGATGTCGAGCGCACCCGCGAGCCCGGCGAAGAGGCCGGAGATCGCCATCGCGAGGAAGTAGTTGCGGGCGACCGAGACGCCGCCGTAGCGCGCTGCCTCGGGGTTGAACCCGACCGCGCGCACCTCGAAGCCGAGTGTCGTCCGGTTGATCACGACCCAGTAGACGACCAGCATCCCGACCGAGATGAAGATGCCGATCGACAGGCCCTGCAGCAGCTTCGGCCCCCAGAAGATCGGCAGCTTCGCGCCGTCGGCGATCGTGTTCGAGATCGGGATCGCCGGCTGGCTCGTGTTCTGCAGCGGGCCTTGCTGCCCGAACAGCCACTCGCCGACCCAGATCGCAGTCCAGTTGAGCATGATCGTCGTGATCACCTCGTGCGCGCCGACCGTCGCCTTCAGCAACCCGGCGATGCCCGCGTAGAAGGCGCCGGCGAGCGAGCCGATCACCAGGCACGCCAGGACGTGCAGGAACGGGTTCAGGTTCACGAACGACGTCCCGATCCAGACGGAGAAGTACGCGCCGACGAGGTACTGCCCCTGCCCGCCGATGTTGAACAGCCCGCAGCGGAAAGCGAACCCGAGCGCGACGGCGGTCAGGATGATCGGCGTCGTGATCAGCAGCGTCTGCTGCAGGTTCATCGCGGCGATGGATGATGTGTCCCACCAGAACCACACGTGCTGCGTCGAGAACGGCAGCCGAATCGAGTACGACCCGAAGTGCGCGAAGAAGTTCAGCCCCGTCCCGTCGAAGATCGAGCGGTAGACCTTGAGCGGGTTCTTGCCCACGACGGCGACGGCGATGCCGGCCATCAGGAACGCGAAGATCGTGGTGATGACCGGCCCGAGCGCGCCGCCGGCCTTGCTGCCGTAGCGCGAGACGAAGTTCTGCTGCGGCGACGAGCCACCGAGCGGCCCCGTCGGCGTCGGTGTCTCCTCGAACTCCTCCGACAGCAGCTCGTCGCTCACGCTGCATCCCGCTTGCCGCCGGTCATCGCGAGCCCGAGCTCCTCCTCGGTCGCGGTCGGCGGGAACTCCTGGACGATCTGGCCCTCGAAGATGACCAGGATCCGGTCCGAGAGCGAGAGAATCTCCTCGAGCTCGAGCGAGATGAGGAAGACCGCCCGGCCGGCGTCCCGCTGCTCCACGAGGCGGCGGTGGACGAACTCGATCGCGCCGACGTCGAGCCCGCGGGTCGGCTGTGCCGCGATCAGCACCTTCGGCTCGGAGTCGATCTCCCGGGCGAGGACGACCTTCTGCTGGTTGCCACCCGAGAGCGCGCCCGCGGGCGTGTCCGGCGTTCCGCCGCGCACGTCGAACTCCGCAAGCAGCCGCCTGGCGCGGTCGAGCATCTTGCCGAGATTGAGGAAGCCGAAGCGCGAGTTCGGCTCCTGCCGGTAGGCGTGGAGGCCGAGGTTCTCGGTCAGCGAGAAGGGCAGGACGAGGCCGCGGCGGTGGCGGTCCTCGGGGATGTGCCCCATCCCGGAGTCGAGCACGTCGCGTGCCGTCGCGTGCGTGATCTCGCGGCCGTCCAGGACGACCCGCCCGGACGATGCGTGGCGGAGCCCGGTGAGCGCGTCGATCAGCTCGGCCTGGCCGTTCGCATCGACGCCGGCGAGCCCGACGATCTCCCCGCCGTGGACGGTGAAGGTGACGCCGCGGACGGACTCGAGGCCGCGGTCGTCGTACACGACGAGATCCTCGACCTCGAGCAGCGGCTCCCCGGGCTTCGGAACCGTCTTGTCGATGCGCAGCAGCACCTCGCGGCCGACCATCATGCGCGCGAGCCCTTCCTCGGTCGCCCCGGCTGCCGGCACGGTGCCGACGATCTTGCCGCGGCGCAGTGTCGTGATCCGATCGGCGATCTCGAGCACCTCGTGGAGCTTGTGCGAGATGAAGATGATCGACTTCCCCTGCTCCTTGAGCGAACGGATGATCTCGAAGAGCTCCTGTGCCTCCTGCGGCGTGAGCACGGCCGTCGGCTCGTCGAGAACGAGGATCTCCGCCCCGCGGTAGAGCGCCTTGAGGATCTCGACCCGCTGCTGCTGCCCGACGGTGATCCGGTCGATGCGTGCGTCGGGATCGACGGCGAGCCCGTAACGGGTGGAGAGCTCCGTGACGCGCCGGTCGGCGGCCGAGTAGTCGAGCATCACGCCCGCGTGGCGCGGCTCCGAGGCGAGGACGATGTTCTCCGCCACCGTCATCACCGGGATGAGCATGAAGTGCTGGTGCACCATGCCGATCCCGTGCTCGATCGCGGCCTTCGTCGAGCCCAGGTCGATCGGGTTGCCGTGGAGGAGGATCCGTCCCTCGTCGGGCGTGTAGAGCCCGTAGAGAATGTTCATCAGCGTCGACTTGCCCGCGCCGTTCTCCCCAAGCAGCGCGTGCACCTCACCCGGCATGAGGTCGAAGTCGATGTGGTCGTTGGCGAGCACTCCCGGGAACCGCTTCGTGATCCCCTCGAGCGCGAGAATCGGCGCCTCAGCCATGCGGGGCCGATCCTATGCAGATCGGCTCAGACCGTGCGAACGAGACGGGGCGGTCTTAACCGCCCCGTCCCATTCACGCCGTGTGGCTGTCGCTACTTGACCGTCGTCGGGATGCCCGTGATCTTGCCGGCCTTGAGCAGCACATACTGCGCGAGCACCTTCGCGCGGATGCTGGCCGGGACCCTCGAGCTCCACTTGCCGTAGCCGACACCGTTCACGTCGGCGCCGAACTGCCGGTTCTGACCGGTCTTGAGCGTGCCGGCCTGTGCGCTCTTGATCGCGCTGTAGACCGCCACGTCGACCTTCTTCAGCGCGCTCGTCATCACCCACGGGCCCAGGTAGCCCTGGTCCGCGTCGACGCCGATGCCGAAGATGTTCTTGCTGTTCGCCGCGTCGAGCACGCCGAGGCCGCACGAGCCGGCGACCTGGAACTCGACGTCGGAGCCGGCGGCGATCTGGTTGAGCGCCGCTTCCTTGCACTTCGCCTGTGCGGTGAAGCTGTTCGAATAGGCGTTCAGGGTCTTGATGCCCGGATCCGCCTTCTTCGCGCCGTACTGGAAGCCCGCGATGTAGCGGTCGACCGGCGGGATCTTGATGCCGCCGACCGAGCCCACCGCGGCGCCGCCCTTCATCTTCGTCCAGAGACCCGCCGCATAGCCGACCAGGTAGCCGGCCTGCTGCTCGCGGAAGAGCAGCCCCTGAACGTTCTTCGGCTTGTTCTTGAGCGTCGTGACGTCGACGTCGACGATCGCGAACTTGCTCTTCGGGAACGACGTCGCGACCGCGTTCATCGCGTCCGTCATCAGGAACCCGACGCCGATCGTGATCCCGGCGCCGCTCTGGGCGCACGTCTGCAGGTTCGGGATGTACTGGTTCGACGACTGCGACTGGATGACGCGAGTCTTCACGCCGGTGCTCTGGGCCTTCAGCAGCCCGACATAGGCGAGGTGGTTGAACGACTTGTCGTTCAGGCCGCCGATGTCCGTCACCAGACAGGCGCTAAAGGGCGATGCCGCAGAGCTGCGCGTTGCAGCGACCACGGACGCCAGGAGCACAGCAACGATCGTCAGAATCGCCGCCGTGAGCCAACGCTTCCTCACTTGGATGAACCCTCCTCTTTGTGAACCTCGTGTGGGGGAGTGCGGGGTTACCCTAACCCCAAGCTCAGACGCGCGGAAGCCCGGCTGGTTAGGCCGAATCCGGGTCAGTCAGCCGCAGTCGGAGCCGCCGCGACCCGCTCCAGCTCGTGCTCCGAGACGAGCACGCGGCGGGGCTTCGATCCCTCGTACGGCGAGATGATGCCCCGTCGCTCGAGCATGTCGATCAGGCGGCCGGCCCGGGTGTAGCCCACCCTGAGGCGGCGCTGGATGAGGCTGACGCTGGCCGTCTGAGCGGTGACCACCACCTCGATCGCCCGGTCGAGCAGCGGATCCTCGTCCGGGTCGAACTCGCCGTCGGAGTCGTCGACGTCGTCGGCGAACACCTGGGGCGCCTCGAGGAAGCTCGCGTCGACCTCTTGCTCGCGCTGCTCGCGCGTCTGCTCGACGATCAGCGCGATCTCCTCCTCGGTCACGAACGCTCCTTGCACGCGCTGCACGCGCGAGGTGCCGAGCGGCTTGAAGAGCATGTCGCCCTGGCCGAGGAGGCTCTCCGCGCCGTTCGAGTCGAGGATGACGCGCGAGTCGGTCTGCGACGACACGGCGAACGCGATCCTTGACGGCACGTTCGCCTTGATCATGCCGGTGATCACGTCGACCGACGGCCGCTGGGTCGCGAGGACGAGGTGGATGCCCACCGCGCGCGACTTCTGGGCCAGCCGGATGATCGAGTCCTCGACCTCCTGCGGGCTCACCATCATCAGGTCGGCCAGCTCGTCGATCACGATGAGCAGGTACGGCAGCTCCTCCTCCCCGCGCTTTCGGAACGCGCGGTTCGCCTCGTTCAGGTTGCGCGCGCGAACCTGGGCCAGGCGCTCGTACCGGCGCTCCATCTCCGTGACGACGTTCAGGAGGACCGCCGACGCCTCCTTCGGGCTCGAGACGACCGGCGTCAGCAGATGCGGGATCGACTCGTAGTAGTTGAGCTCGATTCGCTTCGGGTCGATCAGGATCAGCCGCGCCTCGTCGGGCGTCGACCGCAGGAGGATCGACGTGAGGATCGTGTTGATGCAGCCCGACTTGCCCGAGCCCGTCGTTCCTGCGATCAGGATGTGCGGCATGCGCGCGAGGTCGGCCCACACCGCCGCGCCGGAGATGTCCTTGCCGAGCCACACGGAGAGCGGGCTCGCCGCCTGCGGCAGGTCGTCGAAGATGTCGCCGAGGGTGACGAGGTTCGGGCTCAGGTTCGGCACCTCGACGCCCACGGCCTGCTTGCCGGGAATCGGCGCGAGGATGCGGATCTCGGTCGTTGCGAGCGCGTACGAGAGGTCGTCTTTCAGCTGTGCGACCTTGCCGACCTTCGTCCCGGGCGCGAGCGAGAGCTCGTAGCGCGTTACGCGCGGGCCGGCGATCTGCCCGATCACCGTCGCCTCGACCCCGAAATGGGCGAGGCAGGTGACGAGCGCCTCCGCGACGCGCTGGCTCGCCTCGCTGTTCGGCCCCGCGCCGGGTTTCGAGACGTGCAGCAGCGACCGCTCGGGCAGCTTGTAGTCGACACGGGCCGGCGCGGGCGGGTCGAACAGCGTCTCCTGCGTGTTCTCGGCGGTCTGCTCAGCGACGTTGTCCTCCGGCTCGACGTGGAGCAGGACGGGCGGCGGCCCGGAGACCGAGTCGGACACGAGGTCCGGGTAGTCGTGCTTGACGTCGACGGGCGGCGGCTGCAGAGGCGCGAGCTCCTCGTACGACTCGGGCTCGGGCTCGTACGCGAGCTTTGCCGCCTTGACCCGGGTGTGGGCCGCATGGACGGCGTGGCCGGTCCGGCGGACGATCGCGCCGAGGCTCGCCCCGGTCAGGAGCAGGACACCGGCGATCGTCATCAGCACGCCGAGAATCGTCGCGCCGGTCGTACCGAGACCGATCGCGACCAGCGACTCGAGTGCGCGGCCGACGGCGCCGCCGTGCGACTCGCCGAGGGTGAGCAGGATCCCGGCCAGGGCGACGGCCAGGCCGAGCTGGAACGGGCGCACGTCGATGAGGCGGCTTCGCGTCACCACCAGCGCGCCGACCGGGACGAGCACGACCGGCGCCAGGTACGCGGCGTCGCCGATCGCGTCGCTGACGAGCCGCGTCACCGGGCCGCCGTTGAAGCCGAACCAGAGGACGGCCGCCAGAAACACTCCGACCCCGACCAGCGCGAGCCCGATCAGCTCGGGATGGTGGTGCGACTGCGACCGTGCTCGACGCCGCCGCGTGCGCTTCTTCACGCGGCTGGGCGTCTTCGGGGACGTCTTGTGGACCCGCCTTTTGCGCGCCATCCGGGCGCACTTCTCGGTCGGTGCGCTCAGTCCTGCCGCGAATAGGCAGCTGTCAGCATCCCGAAGTAGGTCGGGGCCTCGTAGCTCAGAAGCTCGGGCCGCCAGCGGTCGCCGATCGCCCCGTGCAGCATCAGGAGCTGCCAGAAGCTGTCGGCGAGAGCGGTGACGGCGACCTCGGGGTCCCAGGTTACGAGCTCGCCGAGCCCGTTCTCGCGCACGAGCCGGACGATTGCCTCGTCATAGGGCGCCGAGTGCGGCGAGAACCCGTACGGCCCGTCCTCCGCGTGCCCGTGGCCGTGGTCGGCGCTCGCCACGAACGCGACGCGCCTCGTCCCGGTGGCGCGCGCCAGCGCGGCCCCCGCCCGGACGTGCAGGTCGTTCGAGAGCGCGCGGCACGGAGTGACGACGACCGCAGGCGCACGCAGGAACGAGAGCGGGATCCCCGCACCCCAGTCGATCGGCATCTCGGAGTCCCCGGCCGCAGTCGCGCCGAAGGTCACCCCCACGACGGGGATGTCGTCCTCGCGGAGCGCTGCGAGGCACGCATCCGCAAGCCGCGGCTCACCCGGGCCGTCGTACAGCTGCGAGTCCTCGACGAAGCGCGAGGCATGCTCGGACAGTCGCGCGGCACGAACGACGCCGAAGCGGTCGTCGAGCAGCGTGCCGTGCGGCGTCGCGATGATCACGGCCTCGGGCCGCGCCGACGCGAACCGGCGCGCGAGCTCGTCCATCCCGCGCCGCGTCTCCCCGTCCGGGTGATCGAACACGAGCCCGCCGTGCGGCGCGATCGCGGCGAAGACCAGCGTCATCCGAGCCTGGCGATCCGCTCGATCAGGAGCTCCGCGAACCGCTCCCCGTCGAGATCGAGCGCGACCTTCGCGTTCGGCGGCCCGAAGTGCTCGCGGCCGCGCCAGTCCACGTTCGTGCGGCCCCAGCTCGGGCCGGTCGAACAGTCGACCTCGATGGAGGCCGCGCGCACGTCGACCAGGCCCGGGTCGACGAGATGCGCGATGCAGACCGGATCGTGCATCGGCGACCCGTGGAGCTCGGGGTAGCGCACGCGATGGAACCGCGAGTAGAAGTCCATGAGCTCGGCGACGAAAGCGCCCACCCGCCCTGCTCCGCGAAGCCGCTCCGTGTGCTCGTCCGTGACGAGCGCACGGTGGGTCACGTCGAGGCCTACCATCGTCGTGTCGAGGCCGGCCGCGAACACCCGCTGCGCAGCTTCCGGATCGGCCCAGATGTTGAACTCGGCCGCCGGAGTCCGGTTCCCCTCGCCGACTGAGCCGCCCATCAGCACGATCCGCTCGGGCATCGCGTCGGGGTGCAGGACGAACAGCAGCGCGATGTTCGTCAATGGGCCGGTCGGAACGAGCGTGACCTTCCCGTCGCGCGCGCGGATCTGCTCGGCGATGAAGTCGACCGCATGCTGCTCGCGCGGCGCAGTCGCCGGCGGCGGGAGCTCTGGCCCGTCGAGGCCCGATTCGCCGTGCACGTGCGCAGCGACGTCGCGCGGGCGCACCAGCGGGCGTTCGGCGCCGGCGTGGACCGGGATGTCGGCACGCCCCGCGAGCTCGAGGACGCGCAGGGCGTTCGCCGTCGTCTTGTCGAGCGTCTGGTTGCCGGACACGGTCGTCACGCCGAGAAGGTCGATCTCGGGTGAGGCGAGGGCGAGCAGGAGGGCGATCGCGTCGTCGTGACCGGGGTCGCAGTCGAGAATGATCGGGGTTGGTGTCATGACGCGAGTATTGCGTCAACCTCGCCGCGGGTCGGCAGCGACGGTTGCGCCCCACGCCGCGACGCGGCGAGGGCGCCCGCCGCGCATGCGCGCTCGAGCGCGGCGGCCCGCTCGCGGCCCTCGAGCAGCGACACGACCAGGCACGCCGCGAAGGCGTCTCCCGCCGCGGTCCCGTCGACGGCGTCGACGACGGGCGGAACCGCGCGCGCGACCTCGCGCCCGTCCTCGTAGAGCGCGGCTCCCTCCGCGCCGAAGGTGACGGCGACGAGCGCGCCGCTCGAGACGACCTCGTGCTCGAGGCGGTTGACGATCAGCAGATCGGGGACGACGTCGATCGGACGGGCCGGCGCGGCGTTGAGCGCGAAGAACGACGCGTCCCTCGCCGCCTCGAGCACGACCGCGTCGGGAACCTCGAGCTGGCAGAGCACTGCGCCCGGCACGCGCTGCGGCTCGACGAGGGCGTTCGCGCCAGGCACGACGACGATCTCCGTCTCGCCGTCCGCCGCCACGAAGATGAGCGCGAGGCCGGTTTCGCTGCTGCGGCCGAGCTCCAGCCGAACGCGGGCCTCGACGAGCCCGGCCAGCGCCTCGTCGGCGAGCGCGTCCTCCCCCACCGCCCCGATCATGCGCACCTCGGCCCCGAGTCGTGCCGCGGCGACCGCCTGGTTCGCGCCCTTGCCGCCGGGAATGCGGTCGAAGCCGGTCGCGGCGAGCGTCTCCCCCGGGCGCGGCAGCCGCTCGACGCGTGCGACGAGGTCGAGGTTGATCGACCCGACGACCGTGAGCTCGACCGCCATCCCGGCGGAGCTTAGAAGCGCCGGTTCGTGACGCGCGCCGGGACATGGCCCTCGTGTTGTGTTCTTCCCACAGCCCACCGTCCCCGCGAGCCATGTCGGCCACGTCCTCGCCGGACCCAGGCGGCCCCGCGGACACGTCCCGCCTGTGGACGGTTTGTGACGACGGCTGCCGCCGGACCAGTCGCCGCCCGCCGTGCCCCTGCGGTGAGCTTTGTGCGGTCCGGAGAGAGGCGGCCGTCAGGCGGCGATTGCGCGCAGGTCGTCGAGCGTTCGGCCGAGCAGGTTCTCGCGCAGGTCGAAGAGCCCGGCCCACAGCGACCCGACGCCGACGCGCGAGTGCCACCGGACGGTCGACGCCAGCCCTTCGAGCGCGCGCACGAGGATGGCGAGCTCGAGGTACGCCGCCGCCACCCGGTGCGGCTCGACGCTGACGCCGGCGCGGTCGAGGACGGGCTTCCAGTCGACGAGCTCGGCCGGCCCCGGCTCGCCGAACCACGACCGACCCTCGGCGGTGCCCGCCTCGAGCTCGAGCAGGTAACGGCCGAGCGGCCGCTCGAGGCCGGTGAGCGCAGTCTCGACGCGGTCGGCCGCACGGCGGAGCGCCGCCTGGCGGCGGCCGGGGGTCGACGGCTCGGCCTCGCCGCGCGACCAGCGTTCGAGCAGCCGGCAGAACGCCAGCGCCGAGACCTGCGCGGCCAGGAGCTGGTGGATCAGCCGCTGCGCGGTGCGGTCCTCGACCGCATGCTCGGCGATCACCTCCGCCCACTCGGGCTGTGTGCCGAGCGTGCTCATACCTCGACCACCACCGGGAGGATCATGGGGCGGCGGCGGGTGCGGTCGTAGACGAGCTGGCCGATCCCGTCGTGCAGGTGCTCCTGCAGCAGCTTGATCTCGCTCACGTCCTGTGCGAGGAGGTCGCGCACGATCTCGTGCGCCTCCTCGCGCATCTCCGAGAAGAGGTCGTCGGACTCGGCGAAGCCGCGCGCGATCAGCTCCGGCCGCGCGATCTCGCCGTCGGAGAGCGTGGCGACGATGATCAGCACGCCGTCCTCGGACATGTGACGGCGATCACGGAGCGCGACGTCCGAGACGTCCCCCACGCCGAGCCCGTCTACGAACGTGACCCCGGCTTCGATCTTCCCCGCGATCCGGACGCCGTCGGACGAGAGCTCGACGACGTCCCCGTTCTCCGCGATCACGATCGACGACGCCGGGACGCCGGACTCCTGCGCGAGCCGGCCGTGCGCGGCGAGCATGCGGAACTCGCCGTGGATCGGCATCACGGCCTTCGGCCGGATGAGGCCGAGCAGGGTGCGGAGCTCCTCGGCGCGCGCGTGGCCGGAGACGTGTACCGGCGCGTTCTCTTCGTGGAGCACCTCCGCCCCGTTGCGTGTCAGCCGGTTGATGGCGTCGTGCACGCGCAGCTCGTTCCCGGGGACCGGCCGCGCGGAGATGATCACCGTGTCGCCTCGCTCGACGTGCACCGACGGGTGGTCGTTGTACGCGATGCGCGTCAGCGCCGACAGCGGCTCGCCCTGCGAGCCGGTGCAGAGCACGAGCTGCTCGTGCGGCGGGACCTCGTCGAGGTCGGCCGGCCTGACGAGCAGTTCTTCGGCGATGTCGATGTAGCCGAGGTTGCGCGCGACATTGAGGTTGCGTCTCATCGAGCGCCCGACGACGGCGACGCGGCGGCCGCAGTCGACCGCGACGTCGATCGCCTGTTGCATCCGGTGGATGTTGGACGCGAAGCTCGAGACGAGCACGCGGCCCTTGCGCACGGGGATGATCTGACGGAAGGCCTCCCCGACGACGCGCTCGGAGCGCGTGAAGCCGGGGCGCTCTGCGTTCGTCGAGTCTCCGCAGAGGAGGTCGACGCCGCGGTTGCCGAGCTCGGCGAGCTTGCCGACGTCCGTGCGCAGGCCGTCGACGGGCGTGTGGTCCAGCTTCCAGTCGCCCGTGTGGAAGACGCGGCCGGCGCTCGTCTCGATGGCGATGCCGACCGTGTCGGGGACGGAGTGCGCCATGCGCACGAACTCGAGCCGGAACGGGCCGATGTCCAGCGGCGGCCCGTCGGGGTCGATCTCGCGCAGCTCGGCCGCCCGGAGCAGCCCGTGCTCGTCGAGCTTCGACTTGACGAGCCCGAGCGTCAGGCGGGTCGCCCACACCTCGCGCACGACGACTTCCCGCATCAGGTACGGCAGCGAGCCCACGTGGTCCTCGTGCGCGTGCGTGAGCACCACCGCACGCACATCGCCGCCCTCGCGGAGATAGCCGAAGTCCGGGAGGATGAGGTCGACGCCGAGGTGCTCGTCGCGCGGGAACGCCATGCCGGCGTCGACGACGAGCCGCTCGCCGTCCATCTCGTAGACGGTCATGTTCTTGCCGACCTCGCCGAGGCCGCCGAGTGGGATCACGCGCAGGACGTCCGACATCGCGGACTGAGTCTAGTTTGAGGCTTCTACGCGTGGACCAGCAGCCCGAGGCGCTCCAGGCAGCCGCGGATCTGCTCGGTCTCGGCGGGGTCGGCCGGGACGAGGGGCAGCCGGTGCCCGCCGACGTGGTGCCCGAGCAGCGCCAGCGCCGCCTTGATCGCGATCGGGTTCGTCTGCACCTTGAGCAGGTCGTACACGGGGCCGAGCTCCGAGTCGATCTCGCGCGCGCGGGCGAGGTCGCCGTCCAGCGCGGCGCTCACCTGCTCCGCCACCCGCGGGCCGACGACGTGCGTGTGGACGCAGACCCCGCCGACGCCTCCGAGCTCGAGGAAGCACTGCACGAGGTTGTCGTCGCCCGCGTAGAGGGCGAGCCCGCTCTCGACGATGTGCCTTGCCTGCGCGAGGTCGTCGTTCGCCTGCTTGACCGCGCTGACCGTCTCGATCTCCGCGAGGCGGGAGATCGTGTCGGGCTCGATGTTGACGACGACGCGGGACGGGATGTTGTAGACGACGATCGGGCGTTCGCTCACGCGCGCGATCGCCTCGAAGTGGGCGACGATCCCGCGCTGCGGCGGCTTGCTGTAGTAGGGGGTGACGATCAGGAAGGCATCCGCGCCGAGCTCGTGCGCCTCCTCTGTCAGGTGGATCGAATGGGCGGTCGAGTACGTCCCGGTGCCGGCGACCACCGTCGCCCGGTCGCCGACCGACTCGATTGCCGCGCGGATCAGGTCGAGGCGCTCGCCGTCCGAGAGCGTCGGGCTCTCCCCCGTCGTCCCGGCGACGACCAGGCCGTCGGAACCGTTGTCGACCAGGTGCCGGGCCAGCTCCTGAAACGCGTCGAAATCGACCGCACCGTCGTCGCGGAACGGCGTGACGATCGCGGTGAGCACGCGGCCGAGCACCACCGGCAGGATACTCCGCCCGGTGGGGCGCTTCCTGCTCGTTCACGGTGCCTGGCACGGAGGCTGGTGCTTCGAGCCGCTGCAGCGCGAGCTGGAGGCCCGGGGTCACGTCGTGGAGGCGCCCGACCTTCCGTGCGACGAGGTCGGCGTGACGCAGCTCGACTACGCGCGCGGCCTCGGGGCGCACCCGGAAGCGGTCGTCGTCGGGCACTCCCTCGCCGGGCTGACGATCCCGTTCGTCGAGGCCCGGACGCGCGTCTACCTCGCCGCGCTGCTCCCGGTGGAGCGCCTGTGGGAGCAGTGCTTCGCGGACGGGTTCGGCGGGACGGCCCGCGACGACTTCGGGCGGTCCTACTGGCCCGATCCCGAGACGGCGCACGAAAAGCTTTACGCGGACTGCACGCGCGCCCAGTCCGATGCGGCCTTCGCCCGGCTGCGCCCGCAGGCGCCGATCGAGCCGATCGTGCAGCCGGCAGGGCACGGGGACGTCGTGATCGCGACGCTGCGCGACGCCGTCATCGATCCCGGATGGCAGCAACGCGCCGGCGCCGCGCGCACCGGCCGCGTGCTGACGATCGACGCCGGCCACTCCCCGTTCTTCACCCACCCGGTCGAGCTGGCCGACCTGCTCGAGTCGGTCGCCTGAGCCGGACGACCCGCTCGGCGACGTGCTCGACGGGGGCCGCGAGCCGGAGGAACTCCGCCTCGTAGGGCCGCCCGGCGAGCCCGACGAGGGCCTCGGGCGCCGCCTCGCGCAGCCGGGCGAGCACCGGCTCGACGCTCCGCTGCTCGTACAGGACGTCGGCGGCGATCGCCAGGTCGAACGTGCTTGTCGTCGGCTGCCGCCAGTCATGCACCTCACAGACGAGTGCCAGCCCGTTCCGCGCCGCGTTCCGGCGCATGAGCTCGACCGCATCCTCGGCCCAGTCGACCGCCGTCACGTCCGCACCGCGTCCGGCTGCGACGAGCGAGGGCAGCCCGAGCCCGCAGCCCAGCTCGAGCACGCGGACACCGTCGAGCGCGTCCGGCAGCGCTTCCAGGAGCGCCGTCGCAGCGGGCCACAGCTCCGCCCAGTACGGCAGGAACTCGTCGTCGGCGAACGCGTCCTCGTCGAGCAGCGACTCCGGCGACTCCGGCCGGAGCAGCGAGAGCGAGAGCCCGCCGACGTGCAGGGTCTCCTCGACGAGCCCGGTCAGAGCAGCGTGTCGAGTCCGACCGTGACTCCCGCCGGCAGGGTGCCGATCCGTTCGAGCGCCAGCAGCACCCCCGGGACGTACGCCTCGCGGGACAGGGCGTCGTGCCGGATCGTCAGCAGCTCGCCGCGGCCGCCGAGCAGCACCTCCTGGTGCGCGACGAGGCCCGGCAGGCGCACCGAGTGGATCGGCACGTCGCCGCCGAGCGCCGCCGCCGTCGCCTTCGCGGTCCCGGACGGCGCATCGAGCTTCGTCGCGTGGTGCAGCTCGATCACCGCCGCCCCTTCGAGAATGGGCGCCGCCTCTGCCGCGAAGCGCATCATCAGCACCGCGCCGATGGCGAAGTTCGGCGCGTAGAAGACGGCAACGCCGGCGGAGCGGGCCGGCCCATCGACCTCCGCGACGTCCCAGCCCGACGTGCCGACGACCGCCGGGACGCCCGCTTCGACCGCGCGCAGCACGTTCGCGACGACGGCCCCGGGCGCCGTGAAGTCGACCATCGCGTCCGCGCCGTCGAGCTCGTCGACCAGCTCGTGCCCCGCCTCGACGAGCGCCGGCGCGAGCACCGAGCCGACCTTGCCGCTCCGCCCGTTCAGGAGGACCTTCATGCAGCGCGCGCCAGCGAGGGGGCGATCTTGTCCAGCGCGGCCACGAAGCGCTCCTCGTCGGGGCCGATGCACGCGGCCGACAGCTTGTCGGGCGCGAGCAGCGTCGCCGCGAGCGCACAGACCGACTCCGCTTCGACGGCGTCGATCTCGGCGACGATCCGGTCGATGGAGAGCAGCTCCGAGTCCGAGATCAGCGACTTGCCGAGGCGGTTCATCCTCGTCGAGGTCGACTCCATCGAGATCAGGATGCGGCCCTTGAGATTCTCCTTCGCGCGGACGAGCTCGCGCTCGGGCAGGTTGCCGGACGCGATGTCGGCGATCTGCTCGGAGGCGATCTGGAGCGCCTCGGCGAGGTTGTCCTCGCGCGTGCCGACGTAGACGCCGATCTGGCCCGTGTCCGTGTACTGCGACACGAACGAGTAGACCGCGTACGCGAGGCCGCGCTTCTCGCGGATCTCCTGGAACAGCCGGGACGAGGCGGACCCGCCGAGAATCGCATCGAGCAGCGACACGGCGAAACGGCGCCGGTCCGAGCGAGAGATCCCAGGCGCACCGAGGCAGACGTGGTACTGCTCGGTGTCCTTGCGCTGGAAGCGCAGGCGCGGCGGCGGCGCCTCGACGAGCGGAGGGCGCACCGTCGGCCCGGTGGGCTCCTCCGCCGCGCGGCGTCCGAGCGCGGACTCGAGCAGCTCGAGCAGTTCGTCGTGGTCGACGTTGCCGGCCGCGGAGACCACGATGTTGCCGGGCACGTACTTCGCTGCGTGGTAGTGCGCGATCGCGTCCGCACCGATCGACGAGATCACCTCGGCCGTCCCGATCACCGGGCGCCCGAGCGCGTGGTCGCCGAACACGGCCTCGGAGATCAGATCGTGGACGAGGTCCTGCGGTGCGTCCTCGTACATCGCGATCTCCTCGAGCACGACCTCGCGCTCGGCGTCGAGCTCGGCGAACGTCGGCGCGAACACCATGTCGCTCATCACCTCCACCGCGGTGGCGAGGTGGTGGTCGGGGATCCGGGCGTAGACGAGCGTGTGCTCGCGCGAGGTGGCGGCGTTCAGCTCGCCGCCCAGGCCGTCGAAGATCTCCGCGATCTCGAGCGCGCTGTGCCGGGCGGTGCCTTTGAACAGCAGGTGCTCGATGAAGTGCGTGACTCCCGCCTCGGGCGCCTCCTCGTCGCGCGACCCGGCCCCGATCCAGTAGCCGACTGCCGCCGACCGCACGTGGTCGAGCCGCTCGGAGATCACCCGCTCCCCGGAGTCGAGCTCGCTGAGGATCCAGTTCTGCACGGCCGGATCGTAGTGCGCTACTCGCTCCGGTACACGACTCGCGTGCGCGGATCGACGAGCAGGGCCGGGTCGACGCGGGGCAGCGAGACCACGGCGGCGACGCCGAGACCCGCCGAGACGCCCCCGAGCAGCGCGGTCAAGGTCGGCGACGGGACCGCCGCGACGGCTGCGAGGAGGGAGACGCCGAGGGTGCTCGGCCAGCACGCGCCGAGCGCCTGCCGCCAGCGCGGGGCGAGCCTCGCGCCGGCCGGGACCGGCCCGGGCTCCTCCTGGCCCGGCAGGGCCCGGGCCCGCGGGTCGGCGAGGGCCATGAACGCCGTCGCGAACACCCCGACGAGGAACGCGATGAACGCCGGGCCAGCAGCGGAGCCTGCGAGCCGCGCGGCGAGCAGCCAGAGGACACCCAGTCCGATGCGGATCGGCGCCACCAGCGCCGTTCGGACGCGCAGCGAGTGGAGTGTCACGCGCGGCCGCCCTCCGCGTGATCCGGGAGGGCGGCCGCACCGGCAGTCCGTCGCCTACGACTCGCTGCGCGACTCCTCGCGGTCGCGGCGGGGGCCGCCGCGGCCGCCGCGACCACCCCTGCGGTCGCGGTCGCCGCGCGGGCGCTCTTCACGCGGCTCGCGCGGCGGGGCGTTCTTCGCACGCTCGACCAGCTCCTCCGGCGAGACGACCGAGCCGTTCTCGTGCTTCTGGATGAGCTTGAGGCCGATGCGGCCCCGCGCCTTGTCGACCTCCTGGACGAGCACGTCCAGGACGTCGCCGCGCGAGATCACGTCCTCGATGTGGTTGACGCGGCCCGGCCCGACGTTCGAGACGTGGAGCAGGCCGTCGGTCCCCTTCTTCAGCTCGACGAACGCGCCGAAGTCGGTCGTCTTGACGACCTTGCCGGTGTACTGGTCGCCGACCTCGGGCTCCTTCGTGAGCGCGCGGATCGCCTCGATCGCAGCGTCGCCCTTGGTGCCCTCGGTTGCGTAGACGAGGATCGTGCCGTCTTCCTCGATGTCGATCTGCACCTCGTACTCGGACTCGAGCGAGCGGATCGTCTCGCCGCCCTTCCCGATCACCATGCCGATGTACTCGGGGTTGATCTGGATCGTCGAGATCCGCGGTGCGTGCGAGGCGAGTGCCTCGCGCGGCTCCGGGATCGCCTCGAGCATGCGGCCGAGGATGGCGACGCGCGCCTCCTTGGCCTGCGTGAGCGCCCGCTCCATGATCTCGCGGCTGACGCCGGTGATCTTGATGTCCATCTGCAGGGCCGTGATGCCGTCACGCGTTCCGGCGACCTTGAAGTCCATGTCGCCGAGGTGGTCTTCGGCGCCCTGGATGTCGGTCAGGATGACGTAGTCGTCGCCCTCCTTGACGAGGCCCATCGCGATGCCGGAGACCGGCGCCGAGATCGGCACGCCGGCGTCCATCAACGCGAGCGTCGAGCCGCACACCGAGCCCATCGACGACGAGCCGTTCGATTCGAGCGTCTCCGACACGAGACGGATCGTGTACGGGAACTCCTCCGCCGTCGGGATCACGGCCTCGAGCGCCCGCTGCGCGAGCGCGCCGTGGCCGATGTCCCGGCGCTTCGGCGAGCCCATGCGCCCGGTCTCGCCCACCGAGTAGGGCGGGAAGTTGTAGTGGTGCATGTAGCGGCGGTCGGTCTCGAGCGACAGGTCGTCGATCCGCTGCCCCTCCTTGGCCGTGCCGAGCGTCAGCAGCGTCATGATCTGCGTCTGGCCGCGCGTGAAGAGGCCGGAGCCGTGCGTCCGCGGGCTCACCGACACCTCCACCTCGATCGGGCGGATCTGCGTCTCGGTGCGGCCGTCCGGCCGGCGCTTGTCGACCGCGATCTTCCGGCGGACGAGGCTCTTGTAGATCGACTCGCACGCCTTGCGGATGTAGCTCCGCGTCAGCGCGTCGGCCTCGCCCTCCTCCCCGCCTCCCGGGAACGCGAGGTGCACGGTGTCGACGATCCGGTCGAAGAGCAGGTGGCGCTTGGCCGACTTCAGCTCCTTCGAGTCCTGCTCGGCCTCGGTCAGCCCGCGCAGCTCGTTCTCGAACTGCTCGCGCACCGGCGCCTCGACCGCGTTCGAGCGCTGCTTCTCGAGGATCATCCCGAGCGACATGCGGGTCTGCAGCTCGCGGAGGACGTCCTCGGCGGTCGAGCTCATCGTGAGTGCGCCCACCTCCTGGGCGACGATGTCCTCGACGATCAGGCCGGCCTCGCGGATCCCCTCTTCGTGGATGCGCGTCCAGATCTGGTGGCCGTACGCCTGCTCGAGCCGCTCGGTCGTCGCCGGGTCGAGCCACTTCGGCTTTCCCGCCTTCGCCCGCAGCTCCTCCTGCGCCTCGCAGAGCTTGAGGATCTCGCGGTGCGCGATCTCGAGCGCCTCGAGGAGCTTCTCCTCCGGCACCTGGTTCGCCCCCGCCTCGACCATCGTCAGGCCGTCCTTGGTGCCGACGACGATCAGGTCGAGCTCGGACGAGTGCTCGGTCTCCTCGAGCGTCGGATTGACGACCAGCTCGCCGTCGAGCAGGCCCATGCGGACCGCCCCGATCGGGCCGAGGAACGGCAGCGGCGAGATGGTCAGCGCCGCCGAGACGGCGTTGATGGCGAGGATGTCGTGCGCGACGACCAGGTCGGCCGAGAAGACGGTCGCGACGCACTGCACCTCGTTGCGGTAGCCCTTCGGCCAGAGCGGCCGGACCGGGCGGTCGGTCATGCGCGCCGTCAGGATCGCGCGCTCGGTCGGGCGCCCCTCGCGCTTGAAGAAGCCGCCGGGGATCTTCCCGGCCGCGTACATGCGCTCCTCGACGTCCACGGTGAGCGGGAAGAAGTCCGCGCCCTCGCGGGCCTCGGTCCGGCCCTGCGCCGTCCCGAGCACGACGGTCTCCCCACCGCGCACCACGACGGCCCCGTCGGCCTGCTTGGCCAACTTGCCCGTCTCGAACGAAATCTGCTTGCCGCCGATGTCGACGGACACGGAAACCGGCACCCCGGCGGGGTGCTCAGCCTCGACAATACTCATAAGTCCCTATTCCTCCACTGTGCGTTTGCTGTTGCCAGCAGTTGTGAAGGGTGGAGGTTTGAGGCAGCTCCTGCATGAGGAGCTCGCTCAAACTTCCACCCTCCGTGAGCCCAAGTGAGCTAGCGGCGTAGGCCGAGCTCCTTGATGAGGGCGCGATAGCCCTCGACGTCCTTGCGTTGCAGGTAGTTCAGGAAGCGGCGCCGGCGCCCGACGAGCTTGAGGAGCCCGCGACGCGAGTAGTGGTCGTGCTTGTGCGTCCGGAGATGCTCCGTGAGCTCGTTGATGCGCTGGGTCAGCATCGCGACCTGAACCTCCGGAGAACCCGTGTCCGTCGCGTGCTTGCCGAACTTCCCGATGTGTACCTGCTTCTCTTCCTTGGTGAGGGTCATCTGCCTCCTGACGTCGATCGTGTCGCCCGGGGCCCAAGCACGCCGCGAAGGAAGACGCGCGCGCGGCCGAGGCCGGGTCGCGAAGTAGGGTAGCGGATCCGTGTTGGATACGACGCTTTTGCAGGCCTGCGAGGACGCGGCAGCCCGGTTCGAGGTGCCGGCGATGGCGGTCGGAACGGCCTCGCCCGACGGCATGGTCGAGCTCCACGCGGTCGGGTGCGAGCTCGACGACCGTTTCCGCATCGCCTCGGTGACCAAGCCGATGACGGCCTCCCTCGCCGTGCAGCTCCTCGACCTCGACGCGCCGACCCGCATCTGGCCCGACGACGTCCGGGTCCGGCACCTGCTCTCGCACATGAGCGGCTTCGACTGCGAGCTCGGCGACCTGACCCGGTTCGGCCAGGGGGACGACGCCCTGCCCGCCGTGGTCGCGGAACTGGACGCCGTCCCCCGCCTCGTCGGCGTCGACACGGTCTGGTCGTACGCGAACACGGGCTACTGGCTGGCGGGCCGGCTCGCGGCGGAGGTGGCAGGCGCGACCTTCGAGGATGCGCTGCGGCAGTCCGTGCTCGGCCCGGCCGGGATGGCGAACGCGGGCTTCGAGGAGCCCGAGCTTCCGGGCACCGGGCCGGGCGCGAGCGACCAGGCGTATCCGCGCGCGCGGCGCCCTTCGGGCGGCGTGGTCGCCGACGTGGGCGACGTGATCCGCTTCGCCCGCTGGTACCTCGAGCAGCCCTGGGCGGCGGCCCTGCGGCGCGTGCACGGCAAGCCGGTGAGCGGGGTGTACGGGCTCGGCCTCTTCGGGGAGCGGATCGGCGGCGTCGAGGTCTGGGGCCACGGCGGCTCCACCTACGGCTTCCAGTCGAGCCTCGTGTTCGCCCCCGACCGCGGCGCGGTCTTCGCCGGGTTGACCAACAGCGGCAACGGGTCTCGCGCGCTGGCCGAGGTCGAGGAGCTCTGGCTCGAGCGCACCGTCGGCGCGCGCCGTCCGCGGGCCGAGACGGTCGACCTCCCGGCGGAGAGGCTCGAGGCGTTCGCCGGCACCTACGCGAATGCGGACACACGCACCGTCGTGTCGCCGGGCGGCGACGGCCTCGTCGCCGAGGTCGACGAGGAAGGGGAGCAGTTCGAGATCTCCGCCCGGCCGATCGGCCCGGCCGCGTTCGAGATCGTCGGCGGCCCCTTCGACGGCGACCGGTTCGACTTCCCGCTCGACGGGTTCGCCCGGGTCGGCAGCCGGCTGGTCCCCAGGGTCGCGTGATCGCAGCCGTCGCGGCAGGGCACCCGGCGACCGCCGACGCCGGCGCCGAGCTCCTCCGCGCCGGCGGCAGCGCTGCCGACGCCGCGGTCGGCGCGAGCCTGGCGTCGTGCGTCGCCGAGACGATCATGACCGGCCTGCTCGGCGGCGGCCACGCGGTGTACTTCGACGCTGCCTCCGGAGCCGTTCGCAACCTGGACGCCTTCGTCGCCGTCCCGACGGGCAGCGGAGCCCCGATGGAGCAGCTCGAGGTGCTGTTCGGCGAGGAGATCGTGCGTTATGCGATCGGCGCGTCGTCGTGCGCCGTCCCCGGCGTGCCCGCTGGGCTCGAGGCGCTCTGGCGCGCGCACGGACGGCTCGAGTGGGCAGACGTCGTCGCACCGGCGCTCCGGCTGGCCGCAACGGGCGCGGCGTTCACCCCCGCCCACGCCGCCTGCCTGCGCATGCTCGCCCCGGTGATGACGATGCGCGAGGGCGAGCGCATCTACGGACCGGTCGGAGCGCTGCTCGAGCCGGGCGCCACGCTCCATCAGCCCGGCCTCGTGCGCGCGCTCGAGCTCGTCCGGGACGAGGGCCCGCGCACCGTCTACGACGGCACGATCGCGCGCACCCTGCTCGACCTGGTCGACGAGCGGGACGGGTCGATCACCGCCGCCGACCTCACCGGTTACGAGGCGACCTGGTCGGAGCCGGTGGCAGTCGCGTTCACGGGCCGGAAGGTCCTCACCCGCGGCGGGATCGGCGGCGTGCCCGAAGCGCTTGCGGCACTGCGGCCCCCGTTCGGGCGCGACGAGCTGCTCGAGGCGCTCGAGCGCCCTGGGCCGGCCGGCGGGCAGACGACCAACATCTCGGTCGTGGATGCCGAAGGCAACGCCTGCGTGCTGACGACGAGCCTCGGCCTCGGCTCGGGCGACTGGCTGCCCGGGCTCGACCTGCACCTCAACAGCATGCTCGGCGAGGTCGACCTCATCGTCGAGCCGCTCGTGCCCGGGGGGAGGATGGAGAGCATGATGGCGCCGACGCTCGTGTTCGACCACGAGGGCCTCGAGCTCGCCGCCGGGTCGGCGGGCGGCACGCGACTGCGGACCGCGCTCGTCGGCGTCCTCGCCGCCGTGCTCGGGCGGGGCGACGACATCCAGGCTGCGATCGACCGCCCGCGCTTTCATCCGGTCGACGGTCTCGTGAACGCCGAGCCCGGCGTCGACGAGGCGTGGCTGGCGTCGCTCGAGCAGCGCGGGCGCACCGTGCGCCGCTGGGCTGCGCCCCACCACTTCTTCGGCGGGGTCAGCATCGTCGGCCGCGCCGGAGCCGGGGCGGATCCCCGCCGGAGCGGCGCCGTCAGGTACCCGTGACCGGGCGGACGGCCGCGCGCGTCTCCTCGACGTCGCGTGCGATCTGCGCGATCAGCTCGGGCTCGCCGGCGAACGAGCGCTCGTCGCGCAGGTGCTGCCAGAGCTCGACCACGAGCCGGCGCCCGTAGAGGTCGCCGGTCCAGTCGAGCAGGAAGGCCTCGATCCGCCGCTCCGTCCCACCGTAGTGCGGGTTGACGCCGATCGAAACGGCCGCGCGGCGGTCGCCCACGGCGCCCGCGTAGATCCCGTACCGCGGGACGAGCAGATCGGGCTCGACGCGGAGGTTCGCGGTCGGGAAGCCGAGCGTGCCGCCGCGCTGGTCGCCGCTGACGACGGTCCCGTCGACCTCGAGCGGCCGCCCCAGCAGTGCGGCCGCCTCACCGACGAGCCCGACGGACGCGAGCCGGCGGATCTCGGTCGACGAGACACCGGCGACGAGCGGCACCTCGCGGCCGTCGAAACCGAGCGAGCGCAGCGTCTCGAGGTCACCCGAGCGCTTGTGTCCGAAGCGAAAGCCTCTCCCGGCGACGACGACCTTCGTCCCGATCGCTTCGAGGTACTGGACTGCGAACGCGCCCGGTGTGAGCGCTGCCAGCTCGGGCGTGAACTCGACGACCAGCGTGTCCTCGACACCGCACGCACCGAGCAGCTCGAGGCGGCGCTCGAGCGTCGAGAGCAGCTCGACGCGGTTGCCGAACACCGTGCGCGGATGCGGGTGGAACGTCACGACCGTGGTGCGCAGCCCCGCAGCGACGGCCGTGCCGATCACCGCTCGATGGCCGCGATGCACCCCGTCGAACATGCCGAGTGCGACCGCGCGATCGACCCGCTCGAGCTCGGCCGGTGTGCGAGCGACGTTCACGCCGCCCCCGTGCCGCCGGTGGCGGCCGCCGCGAGGACGCCGTTGCGGACCGGCGCCGGCACGCGCTCGAGGGCCTCGACCGGCAGGCGCGCGAGCACGGCCCCCACGTCGAGAAGGTGCGCGTCGGCCGCATCCCGGTCGGCCTCGTCGACCGAGAACGGCCCGACCGCGGTCCGGCGAAGCGTCGTGCAGTGCCCTCCGAGCGACTGGGCGAGCGAGCGCACATACGTTCCCGAGCTGACGTGCATCGAGAGCCGGACCGTCGTGCCGTCGTACGCCTCGACCTTCAGCTCGTGCACGACCGACCGGCGCAGCGGCATCTCGACCTCGACGCCGCGCCGCGCGAGCTTGTAGGCGCGCTCGCCGTCGATCTTCACCGCCGATGCCGCCGGGATCCGGAGCTCGACCTGCCCGCGGAGCCCTTCGACTGCAACGCCGAGCTCCGGCTCCGTTGGCGCGGCGTGGCGCTCGACGACGTCGCCTTCCGGATCGCCGGTGGTCGTGGTCGCCGTCAGGTCGACGTCGGTGACGTAGCGCTTGTCCAGCCCGACGAAGCACGGCGTCAGGCGGGTCGCCGCACCGGACAGCAGCACCAGCAGCCCCGAGGCGAACGGATCGAGCGTGCCCGCGTGGCCCGTGCGTGCCCGTGTACGCCGCCGCAGCGTGGCGACGACGGCGAACGACGACGGCCCGGGTGGCTTGTCGACCAGGGCGATCCCGATCGGTCGCAGCCCTCGCGGCGGCACTACTTCCCGTTGGCGATGGCGGTGAACTCGCGGCGGATGAACTCGACGATCTCCGGAATCTCGAGCTCCGACGAGAACCCCGCCGCCTGCCGGTGGCCGCCGCCCCCCGCCGCCCGTGCGACCGCCGAGACGTCGACCTCGTCCCGGCTCGAGCGCAGCGAGATGCGGCGAGCGGGCCCTCCGTCGCGTGGCGGCTCGCGGATCAGCGCGACCATCTCGGATCCCTCGACGCTGCGGAGGTAGTCGATGATCCCCTCCGAGTACGGCTCCTCCGCGCCGACGTCTGCGAAATCGTCCTTGAGGAGGTACGAGACGACGAGGCGCCCGTTCTCGAACAGCTCCGCCCGGTCGAGCGCGCGTGCGAGCAGCTTGAGCTTCGCGAACTGCACCGTCTCGTAGACGAGACGGAAGATCCCGTGCACGTCCGCCCCGGCCTCGACGAGATCGGCGGCGAGCCGCAGCGACTTGGGTGTCGTGTTGGAGTACTGAAAGCGGCCCGTGTCGGTGACGAGGGCGACGTACAGGGCCTCGGCGATGTCGGAGGTGAGCTCGACGTCGAGCGACGCGAGGACATCGCGAACGATCTCGGCGGTCGAGGAGGCGTCGTCGACGATCAGGTTGACGTCGCCGAAGCGCGTGTTGTCGTGATGGTGATCGACGTTCACGACCATGCGGGCGCGTTCCATGACGTCGTGCTCCGGGCCGATGCGCCGTTCGCTGGCGCAGTCGAGAGCAAGCAGCACCCGCTCCTCGGTGTCGTCGGGGAGGGCTCGCCGAAGGCCGTTCAGGTCGAGGAAGCGGTACTCGCCCGGCGTCGGTGCCTCGCCCGACAGGTACATGACGGTGTCCTTGCCGAGCCGGCGCAGCGCGATCGACATGGCCAGCATGGAGCCGAGCGCGTCGCCGTCGGGGTTCTCGTGCGTGACGACGAGGAACGCATTGTTTGCTCCGATCGCCTCGGCGACCGCGCGCACGTCACTGTCTGTCGTCGTCGGCTGGCTCGTCATCGGGGTCCGGCAGGTCGGCTGTGAGGTCTTCGATCAGCTTGGTCAGGTGGACGCCACGCTCGGCCGCGTCATCGTAGGCAAACGTCAGGTGGGGCGTTCGTCGTAGCCTCAGCTCGCGGTTGATGCGCGCCTGGAGAACCGCGTGCGCGGACGCGAGGCCGTCGAGCGCCGACTGCCGCCGCCGCTCGCCGCCGAGTGTCGAGATGAAGACCGTCGCCTCACGCAGGTCCGGTGTGACCCGGACGCTCGTGACGGTGACCATGCCGATCCGGGGGTCCTTCAGCTCGCCGATTGCGCTCGCGACGACCTCCAGCACCGACTCGTTCACCCTGCGCATGCGTCCGGTCATCGATCTTCGGGGGCCACGAGAAGGCGGTCGCACCGGACGAGCACGGGCTCGCCCGAGGCAAGCCAGCGTTCGGCCGAGGCAGCGAGCTCGTCTGCCTCGTGGGCTGTGCGTGCGGCGCAGGCGACGGTGAGGGTGGCGCGCTGCCAGAGGTCGTGGTGGTCGGTCTCCGCGACGGAGGCGCCGAAGCGCTGCCGCATGACGTCCTTGGCCGACCGCACATAGTGACGCTTCCCCTTCAGCGACCCGGCTTCCGGGAAGTGGAGCTCGACCGTGAGGATCGCGACGTAGCCCGAGCTCAAGACTCGTCGGCGTCGTCCTGCGGCCCGCTGCCGCCGGACGGCTCGTCGAGCGACGTCCGCTCGACCTCGCGCGTCTCGAACACCTCGAAGACGTCGCCCTCGCGCAGATCGTTGAAGCCCTCGAGCAGGATGCCGCACTCGAAGCCCTCGCTCACCTCGCGCACGTCGTCCTTGAACCGCCGAAGCTGTGCGACCGTCGTCTCGTGGATGCGCGTGCCCTCGCGGAAGAGGCGTACGTTGGCACCGCGCCGCACGACCCCGCTCGTGACCATGCAGCCGGCGATCGTGCCGAGCCGCGAGACGCGGAAGAGCGCCCGCACTTCCACCTCGCCGATGATCGCCTCGGTCTCGACGGGCGACAGCAGCCCGACGAGCGCCTGCTCGATCTCGGCGGTCAGCTGGTAGATGACGCGGTACAGCCTGATCTCGATTCCCTGCCGGTCCGCCGCGGCGCGCACCTCGGCTGCCGGACGGACGTTGAAGCCGATCACCATCGCGTTCGACGCTGCGGCCAGGTTGACGTCGTTCTCGGTGATCGCGCCGACGCCGGTGTGGATGACGTTCACCTGCACCTCGGAGTGGCGGATCTTCTGCAGCTCGCCGACGATCGCCTCGACCGAGCCCTGGACGTCGCCCTTGAGGACGATGTTCAGGTCCTGGATGCCGCCGGCCTGCATCTGCTCGAAGAGCTTGTCGAGCGAGACGCCGCGGCTGCTCTGCTTCGAGCGCGCCTCGCGGCGGAGCCGCTCGCTCCGCTGCTGGGCGAGGTCCCGGGCCCGCGCCTCTTTCTCGACGACGCGTCCGAGCTCGCCGGCGGGCGGCGGGCGGTCGAACCCGAGGATCTCGACGGGGTCTCCGGGCTTTGCCTCCTGGATGCGCTCGCCGCGGTAGTCGTAGAGCGCGCGGACGCGGCCCCAGGCGTCGCCGGCGACGATCGCGTCGCCGACCTTCAGGGTCCCGCGCTGGACGAGCATGGTGGCGACCGGGCCGCGGCCGATGTCGAGGCGCGACTCGATGATCGGCCCCGACGCCTCGGCGGCCGGGTTCGCGCGGAGGTCGAGCTCCGCGTCGGCGACAAGCAGGATCTTCTCGAGCAGGTCGTCGAGGTTCTCGCCCTGCTTGGCGGAGACGCGCGCGACCTGCACCGTGCCGCCCCACTCCTCCGCCTGTACTTCCTCCTGGGCGAGCTCGCTGAGGACGCGCTCCGGATTGGCGTCGGGAAGGTCGATCTTGTTGACCGCGACCACGATGGGCACGTCGGCCGCACGCGCGTGGGAGATCGATTCGCGCGTCTGCGGCATGACGCCGTCGTCGGCCGCCACGACGAGCACGGCGATGTCCGTCACCTTGGCGCCGCGTGCGCGCATTGCCGTGAAGGCCTCGTGGCCCGGCGTGTCGAGGAAGGTGATCCGCCGACCGTCGATCTCGGTCTGGTACGCGCCGATGTGCTGTGTGATCCCGCCGGCTTCGCTCTCGACGACGCTCGTCTTGCGGATCGCATCGAGCAGCGTCGTCTTCCCGTGGTCGACGTGGCCCATGATCGTGACCACCGGCGGCCGCTCGCGAAGCAGCTCGTCTGCGTCATCGAACGTCTCGGGCTCGACGTCGTCGTCCTCGGCGTGCTTGATCGTCACCTCGCGCTTGAGCTCGGCTGCGATCAGCTCGACCTCGTCGTCGGTCAGCGACTGGGTCGCCGTCTTCATCGTGCCGAGATTCATGAGGAGCTTGATGATCTGCGGCATCGCCACACCGAGCGCCTGCGAGAAATCGCGAAGCGTGACCCCCGACTCGACGGTCACCGGGCCGGTCGGCTGGACGACCTCGCGCGGCTGCCTCGGCCCGCGCTCGGCGGGGCGGTCTCCCGGGCGCTGGCGCTGCCCCTGACCCGGACGATTGCCGCCCTGGTCGATGACGACACGGCGGCGCCCGCGCGGGCCGCCGCCGCGCGGCCGGATCGGTCTATTCGGCTTGCCGTTGGCCATCGGAGGTCAAGTGTAGAGGCGGGAAAGGGACGGGTCGATTTGCACCGAGCTCTTGAGGACGCGGTTGAAGGCGCGGCGCGAGGCGGCCCGGTCGAAGCACTGGCGGCGCCGGCAGGTGTACGCCCCGCGGCCCGGCCCGGCCCCGGGCACGAGGACGCGGCCCTCCGCGTGGAAGCGCTGCAGCTCTGCCTGGGGCGCCTTGCGGCCGCAGCCGGCGCACGTCCGGATCGGAGCCGCCGCTATTGCGACTCCTCGTGGGCCGCGGTCTCGAACGGGATCCCGTCGTTCGGATCGTCCTGGACGTAGCGGTGCTCGGCCTGCGCGGCGCCGGTCTCGAGCGTCTCGTCCTCCCCGGCCACCGGGGCGTCGCCCGGCCCCGCGGGGAATTCGTCCTCCGGGCCCGGTGCGTCGAACTCGGCTGCGTCCTCGGTCACCGCCTCCGGCTCCGCGGTGTCGGCGAGCTCTTCGAGCTCGGGCTCGGCCTCCGCGACGACCGGGTTGTCCTCCTCGTTCGGCTCGTGCAGCGCCAGCTCCTGGTGGGCGGGAACGCCGCAGTAGCGCGATCCGGGCAGCGCGGTGTTCGGGCAGCGCTTCCCGTTCGTGAGCACGGCGGCGCAGCGGCCCGAGAAGTCCTCGCCCTCGCCACCCTCGCCGCCGAAGGCGGCCTCGGCCTCCTGCTGGGCGAACTCGGTGTCGGAGGTGATGTCGATCTTCCAGCCCGTGAGGCGCGCGGCGAGCCGAGCGTTCATGCCTTCCTTGCCGATCGCGAGCGCCAGCTGGTCGTCCGGCACGACCACGGTCGCCTCCTTGCCGGCGTCGTCCAGATAGACCTCGCGCACCCGGGCCGGCGAAAGCGCCTTCGCGACGAAGCGCGCCGGCTCGGGGTTCCACGGGATGATGTCGATCTTCTCGCCCCGCAGCTCGGACACGACCATGCGTACGCGCGAGCCGCGCGGCCCGACGCACGCACCGACCGGATCGACGCCCTGCGTGTGCGACTCGACCGCGATCTTCGAGCGGTAGCCCGGTTCGCGGGCGACGCCGCGGATCTCGACGAGACCGTCGGCGATCTCCGGCACCTCGAGCTCGAACAGCGTCTTGATCAGCTCGGGATCGCGCCGCGAGAGGATCACCTGCGGGCCCTTCGTCCCGGTACGGACCTCGCGGATCACCGCCTTGATGCGCGAGCCCTGCTCGTAGCGCTCGCCGTCTACCTGCTCGGGGCCGGGCAGGAGCGCCTCGACCTTGCCGAGGTCGACGAGGATGTTCCGGCGGTCGCCGGTCTGCTGGACGATCCCGGTGACGACCTCGCCGACGCGGTCGATGTACTCGTCGTACATCATCTCGCGCTCGGCCTCGCGGATCCGCTGGAGGATCACCTGCTTCGCCGTCTGCGCTGCAATCCGGCCGAAGTTGTCCGGGGTGACGTCCTCCCGGTCGATCAGGTTCTCGGGGACGTCGGACCAGTCGATCTCGAGGTCGTCGTCGGAGAGCAGCGTGTGGTTCTTCTCGCCGGTCTCCTCCTCCAGGCGCTCGAGCTCCTCGAGCGTGCGCTCGCGTGCCTCGTCGAGCAGCCTCGTCTCGATGTCCTCCGGCAGGTCGATCGCGAAGACGCGGAAGTCGCCGCGGTCATCGAGCTCGACGGTCGCGTGCCGTGATGCGCCCGGTGTCTTCTTGTATGCGGCGAGGAGCGCGTCCTCGAGCGCCGCAACGAGTGTGCCGCTCTCGATTCCCTTCTCGCGCTCGATCTCGCGGACCGCTTCAACGATCTCCTGGCTCATCCCACTGTCCCTTCGTCGATCACATTGGCCCGCACGATCTCGTCGTACGGTATGTCCACCGTCCCGGCGCCGTTTCGGATCTGCACCGCGCCTGCCGCGGCCTCCACGACTTCGCCCCGGACGCGATCGGTCGGGGTCTTGACACGGACCTTGCGGCCGATCGCGCGCTCGAAGTGCGCGCGCGTCCTGAGCGGCCGGTCGAAGCCCGGTGACGACACCTCGACCGAGTACTCGTCGAGGTAGGAGCGAAGAATGTGCGTCACGCGTTCGCAGAGGGCGTGATCGACACCGGCCGGGTGGTCGACGAAGACGCAGAAGCGCTCCTTCCCGGTCAGCTCGACGGCCAGTACCTCGGTTCCCGGCAGGGCAGGCTCGACCAGGCGCGCAACGTCGCGCCGGAGCGTCCGTTCCTGTTCCTGCTGGGCAACCGCCATGTCGAACCCCCATCAACGAACCGCATCTACAAAAAATGGGCGCCGCGCGCCCATCCCGAAAACCGCTCGAAATGTGGTGTCAAAAAGGTAGCAGAGCGGTGCCAGGCACGGGCGTGCCCGGCACCGCAGCCTCGCTCACAGGAGGCAGAGCTCCCCGTCGAGATAGTGATCGGTCAGCGGCGGCGCGCAACGGCGCGTCGCCGGCCCGGCAGCGGCCTTCGCGGTCGCTGCGGTGTGCGTCACGGAGCCGACGCCGGTGAACGCCTTGCGCGGGCAGCTGAAGAGCCAGCGGAACCCGACGTCCACGAACGGCGTGCAGCCGGCCGGGATCACCCCTCGCGAGGCGCCCTGGATCGCCGGGCCGCCCGTGTCGCTCGGGCACGTGTACGTCCAGAGCGTGCCGGCCGCCACGTTCAGCGTGCAGAGACCCTGGCTCGCCTGGTGCACCGAGTAGCCCGGGCAGCGGAAGCTCGAGACGTGACCGGCGACGATGGTCATCGTGCACCCCGCCGACACGGCAGTCGTCCCCGGATCGACCGTCGTCTGGACGATCGTCGGGACGTAGTGGTGGCTGGCCGTTGCAGCAACGGCCACCCCCGGCACCGCCAGCACGAGCGCGACGGCCGCCGTCATGAGTGATGTGTGGATTCTCACCGCAATCTCCTTCTCTCTCGACCCCACACCGAGAGGAGGCGGAAAGCCCGTCCCTGATACCGCGAGGTCGGGCCAGGTCAGGCGTCGAGGACGATCGTGACCGGCCCGTCGGTGACGAGCTCGACCTGCATGTGCGCCCCGAACACGCCCGTCGCGACCTCGACCCCGAGCTTCCGGAGCTCGTCGCAGAACGCCTCGTAGAGCAGCTCCGCCGTCTCCGGCCGCGCCGCGTCCGAGAAGCTGGGTCGGTTGCCCTTCGCCGTATCCGCGATCAGCGTGAACTGGCTGACCACGAGCGCCTCGCCGCCCGTGTCGAGCAGCGAGCGGTCGAACCTGCCCGCGTCGTCCGGGAAGATGCGCAGGCGAGCCGTCTTGCCGGCGAGGCGCCGGATGCCGGCCTCGTCGTCGCCCTCGGCGATACCCAGCAGGACGACGAGCCCGCTGCCGATCGCGCCGCCCGGGCTCGACCGCGCACGCGCGGCGCGCTGAATCACCACTTTCAATCGAGGTCGCGGATGCGCGCGGCGTACTGCTCGGATCCGGGCTTCATCGAGCTCGCGAGCTTGAAGTGCCCGTTCGCCTCGGCGGCGCGCCCTTGCTTCTCGAGCGCACGCCCGAGGGCATAGTGCGCGTAGTCGTCGGTCGGCGTGATGTCCTCGACGATCGCGCGAAACTCCCGCTCGGCGTCCTCCCAGCGTGAGAGGCGGAAGTAGGCGATCCCCAGCGCCTCGCGGATCGACGCCTTCTCGGGCTCGAGCCGCTTCGCCTTCTCGAGCGGGACGGTCGCCTGCGCGGGCATTCCGCCCCGCAGCCGCTTCTGTCCCTCGCGGAAGAGGTCATATGCCTCGGTCACGGCCGCAGCAGGTCCTCGACGGCGTCGAGCACGGCGCGCGCGATCGCGGGCTTCGGCGCTTTCGGCACCGTCCGCTCGCCGCTGCGGGTGACGAGCACCACCTCGTTCTCGTCTGTGTCGAAGCCGATGTCGCTGCGCCCGACGTCGTTGTAGACGACGAGGTCGGCGTCCTTCGTCTCCAGCATCCCGCGCTTCCGCTCGAGGCCCTCGTCTCCGTGCTCGGCGCCGAACACGACGAGGATCTGGCCCGGCCGCTTGCGGTCGGCCAGCGACCGCGCGACGTCCTCGGTCGGCGCCAGCTCGATCGTCCAGCCGCGGCTGTCCTTCGGCCGCTTGCCGGCGATCGCCTCGGCGGGGCGGTAGTCGGCTACGGCGGCGGCCAGCAGCGCGATGTCGACGTCGGCGAGTGCGAGCGCGGCATCGAGCATCGAGCCTGCCGTCGGGGTCGGGATCGTCTCGATGCCGAACGGGGTGTCGACGTGGACGTTGGCAGCGAGCAGGATCACCTCGGCGCCGCGCCGTCTCGCCTCCTCGGCGAGCGCCACGCCCATCCGCCCCGACGAGCGGTTGCCGAGGAACCGCACGCTGTCGAGCGGCTCGCGGGTGCCCCCGGCGGTGACGAGCACGCGCTTTCCGGCGAGCGTGCCAGGCGCGAGCAGCTGCTCGATGCGCGCCGCAATCTCGTCCGGCTCGGCCAGGCGGCCGACTCCCCACTCGCCCTCCGCCATCTCCCCCTCGTCGGGGCCGACGAGCTCGACTCCCCG
>DATIXY010000009.1:0-16799 GCA_035518115.1 Gaiellaceae bacterium
GATCGCCGGATGCATCCCCGGAACGCCGTCGACCGTCCGGCCAAGCAAGATCATCGTCGCCTGCGGCGACGCGAACTTCTACTTCACGAACCTCAGGTGGTCGTCATGGAACGCGAAGCAGGCGGTCGCGCACGGCCTCGCCCAGCTGAACGACTGCAAGCCCACCTGCGCGGGAGGCCACTTCCACACCTACCGCTCGACCGTCACCCTCTCGCGGGCGAGGTCGTGCTCCGACGGCATCCGCGCATTCACACGAATGGCCTGGCTGTTCCAGGGAACCGTGCCGTCCGGCATGAAACCGCGCGGCTCGCAGTCGCTGCCCTGCCGTTGATCAGCGGTCGGCGAGGCGTCGTCCAAGCCGAGAGTCATGGTGCCTGGCACCCAGGGGCCAGGCACCATGCTCAGTTCATCGCTACGCCGCGAGCCCGGCGAGCTCGCGCAGAGCGGCGAGCCGCGACAAGGCCTGACCCTCGAGCTGGCGAACCCGCTCGCGCGTCAGGTCGAGCTCGTGGCCGATCGCCTCGAGCGTCCAGGGCTCGCCCTCGAACCCGAACCGAAGCTCGAGGATGCGCCGCTCGCGCTCCGGGAGCGCGTCGAGCGCCTTGCGGATGTTCTGGCGGCGGAGCGACTCCTCGGCCTCGTCGAACGGATCCGCGGCCTCGCGGTCGGCGAAGAGGTCGCCGAGCTCGCCCTCGTCGTCGGCGCCGACCGTTTGGTTCAGCGACACCGATGCCGAGGCGGCCGAGAGCGCCTCCTCGACGTGCTGGATCGGTAGGCCGGTTGCCTCGGCGAGCTCCTCCTTCGTCGCCTCGCGCCCGAGCTCCACCTCGAGCCGACGCGCGGCGCGGGACAGCTTCTGCTGCCGCTCCACCACGTGCACCGGCACGCGGATCGTGCGCGCATGATTGGCGACCGCACGCTGCACGCTCTGGCGGATCCACCACGTCGCGTAGGTCGAGAACTTGTAGCCGCGGCGCCAGTCGAACTTCTCGACGGCCCGGTTGAGGCCTAGCGTCCCCTCCTGGATCAGGTCGAGGAACGGCACGCCCAGCCCCCGATAGCCCTTCGCGATCGAGACGACCAGGCGTAGGTTCGACTCGATCATCCGGCGCTTCGCCCGGCCGTCGCCGCGCTCGATCGCCTTCGCGAGGACGACTTCCTCGTGGGCGGTCAGCAGCTTGTGCTTCCCGACGTCCGCCAGGAAGAGCTGCAGGCTGTCACCGGCACCGGAAGGCGAATCGGCCTCGTAGACGACCGGCTCCGCCTGAACCTTCGTGTTCTTCTCCTCGACGACCGGCTCGCGCACCTCGAGGCCCGTGCGCTCGAGCTCGCGCATGATCTCCTCGAGCTCCGGCTCGCCGAGGTCGTTCTCGACCGCGAACGCTTCGAGCTCGGCCGGCTCGATCCAACCGCGCTCCTCTCCCGCCTCGATCAGCGCCCGCGCGCTTTCCGTCTCAAGCAGTTCCGTCAGCTGGTTCTGAGTCAAGTACTCGATGTCCTTTCGTTTCTGCTCCCGGCTCCCCAGACCTTCCCACCATACGGGCAGACGACTCCCGTTTCTAGCGGCACTTCAGTGGGGGTGCACCTGAGCCTCAAAACGCGTGCGGCGGCCCAGGCATTCCACTCCCGTCCCTGCTGAGTATGGACGGTAGCGCGTCAAGGATGTTGGTCGGAGCTGTATTGAAACTGTGAAAACCGCTACGAGCTTTCAACTTTTGCGGCGGCGCGGTCGTCGCCCCTTTGCCGGGCCGCGTTCGCGGCGCTCCTGGAGCAGCTCGCGGGCCCGCTCGGGGGTGATCTCGTCGACCGAGTCGCCAGCCCGCAGGCTGGCGTTCGTCTCGCCGTCGGTCACGTAGGGGCCGAAGCGGCCGTCCTTGAGCACGATCGGTTTCCCGGTCACCGGGTCGTCGCCCAGCTCCTTGAGCGGCGGGGCCGCCGCGCGCCGCCCGCGGGCCTTCGGGGCGGCCAGGAGCGCCAGCGCATCCTCGAGCGTCGCCGTGAAGAGCTGCTCCTCGGTCTCCAGCGAGCGCGTCTCCGACCCTTTCTTGACGTAGGGCCCGTACCGGCCGTTCGCCGCCAGCACCTCCTCGCCGTCGACCTCCCCGAGCGTGCGAGGCAGGGTCAGCAGCCGGAGCGCCTCGTCGAGCGTGATCGTCTCGGGGCTCATCGACTTGAAGAGCGACGCGGTGCGGGGCTTCTCCTCGCCCTCGACGGCCTCCGTCACGTACGGGCCGTAGCGCCCGGCGCGCAGGACGACGGTACTCCCCGTCTTCGGGTCGACGCCGAGCTCCCGCTCCTGCCCGCCCTGGGCGAGCAGCTCCTCGGCCCGCTCCGGCGTCAGCTCGTCGGGGGCGATGTCGGGCGGCAGCGTCTGCCGCCGGCCGTCGCGCTCCAGATAGGGGCCGTAACGGCCGACGCGGACGACGATGTCGCTGCCCGGGATCGGCAGCGTGTTGATCTCGCGCGCGTCGATGTCGCCGAGGTGCGCGACGAGCTCCTTCAGCCCCTCGTCGTCGTCGGCGCCGAAGTAGAAGCGGCGCAGCCATTCCGTGCGCGCCTCCTCCCCCGCGGCGATCTCGTCGAGATCGTCCTCCATCCGGGCTGTGAACTCGTAGTCGACGAGCCGCGCGAAGTGGCGTTCGAGCAGGTTCACGACCGCGAAGGCGAGGAACTCCGGCACGAGCGCCTGCCCTTGGCGGCGCACGTAGCCGCGGTCGAGGATCGTGCCCATGATCGCGGCGTAGGTGGAGGGGCGTCCGATCCCGCGGTCCTCGAGCGCCTTGACGAGCGTCGCCTCCGTGTAGCGGGCCGGCGGCGAGGTCGAGTGGCCCTCTGGCTCGAGCTTCGTCGCGGCAAGCGCGTCGCCCTCGGCGAGCGCCGGCAGCCGCTTGTCCTCTGCGTCGTCGGCAGCCGGCTCGTCGCGGCCCTCCTCGTAGGCGAGGAGGAAGCCCCGGAAGGTGATCGTCGTGCCCGCCGTCGCGAACTCGACGGCGGTGCCGTCCGAGGCGGTCGCGCCGATCCGGACCGAGACCGTCTGCCCGCGGGCGTCGGCCATCTGCGACGCGACGGTTCGCTTCCAGATCAGGTCGTAGAGGTTGAACTCGTCGCCCGAGAGCTGGCGGCGCACCTCGTCGGGCGTGCGGAACGCGTCGCCGGCGGGACGGATCGCCTCGTGTGCCTCCTGGGCGTTCTTCACGCGGCGCTCGTAGCGGCGCGGCGCATCCGGGATCGCGTCGGCCCCGTACAGGCGCCGGGCCTGGTCGCGCGCCGCGGTGAGCGCAGCCTCGGAGAGGGTCGTGGAGTCCGTCCGCATGTACGTGATGAACCCGTTCTCGTAGAGCCTCTGGGCGACGCGCATGGTCTGCTGCGAGGACAGCCGCAGCTTGCGGCTCGCCTCCTGCTGCAGCGTCGACGTCATGAACGGCGCCGCGGGACGGCGGCGATACGGCTTCTCCTCGACCGAGGAGACGGCGAAGTCGGATCCTTCCAGCGCGGTCGAGAGGCGCCGTGCCTCGTTCTCCGGCAGCTGCACGGCGTCGTCGGTCGCGAGCTTGCCGTCGGGCCCGAAGTCGCGGCCCTGCGCGACCCGCCGGCCGCCGACCGCCGCCAGACGGGCGGTGAACGCACCGGGGTCGAACGTGGCGACGATGTCCCAGTAGCCCGCGGCGACGAAGGCGATCCGCTCACGCTCGCGCTCGACGACGAGGCGCGTCGCCACCGACTGCACGCGCCCCGCGGACAGGCCCTGCATCACCTTCCGCCAGAGGACCGGCGAGACCTCGTAGCCGTAGAGCCGGTCGAGCACGCGCCTCGCCTCCTGCGCGTCGACGAGCGACTCGTCGATGTCGCGCGTCTGTTCCAGCGCCCGTTCGATCGCCGGCCGCGTGATCTCGTGGAAGACCATCCGCCGCACGGGCACCTTCGGCTTCAGCTCCTGGACGAGATGCCAGGCGATCGCCTCGCCCTCGCGATCCTCGTCGGTCGCGAGCAGGAGCTCGTCGGCGCCCTTGAGCTTCGACTTGAGATCGGCGACGACCTTCTTCTTCCGCGCATCGACGACGTAGATCGGAGCGAAGTCGTCGTCGACGTTGACACCCAGGCGGGCCCAGGGCTCGTCCTTCACCTTCGCGGGGATCTCGGACGCGCTCGTCGGGAGATCGCGGATGTGGCCGATCGACGACTCGACGACGTAGTCGCCTCCGAGGTAGCCGGCGATGGTCTTCGCCTTCGCCGGCGACTCGACGATCACGAGCTTCTTGCCGTTCGCGGCAGGCATTTTGGCGCGGCCACCATAGCGGCAGGCCGGGATCCGCGATACTCGCCGCCGGTGACACGTCCCCCGCGCCCCAGCGCGTTCTACTCCTTCGCGGCGGCCATCTCGTGGCCCGTGGTGCACGGGCTGTACCGCTTCAAGGCCTACGGAACGGAGCAGCTGCCGGCCGAGGGCGGGTACGTCCTCGCGGCCGGGCACGTCTCGAACTTCGACCCTTGGGCGCTCGGGATCGCGATCTGGCCGAGGCGATTTCTCCGCTTCATGGCCAAGTCCGAGCTGTTCTGGTTCCCGCTCTCCATCCTCCTCACGGCGGGGGGCGCGTTCCAGGTCAGACGCGGCGCCTCCGACCGAGCGGCGATGGACACGGCCGTCGAGCTCGCCCGCGACGGCCATGTGATCGCCATGTTCCCGGAGGGGACCCGGCGGCGGAAAGGGCTGCGCAAGCGCCGCGAGGCGCAGGCGCACACCGGTGCAGCCCGGATCGCGCTCGAGGCCGGAGTCCCGCTCGTCCCGGCCGGGATCAAGGGAACGGACGGCCTCGCGCGACTCGCCCCGATCCGCGTCCGCTACGGGGCGGCGGTCCCTCTCGACGACCTCGCAGGCCAGGACCTGCGCGAGGCCTCACGGGTGGCGACCGAGCGCCTGATGGAGGCAATCGGCGAGCTCGAGGCAAGCCTGTGAGCGCCGGCACGCTGCTCGCGGTCGACGGCGACTCGCTCGCCCACCGCGCCTACCACGGCCTGCCGAAGCACCTCAAGGACGGCGCCGGCCGGCCGGCCAACGCGCTGATCGGCTTCGCCAACTTCCTCCAGCGGCTCTGGGACGCCGAGCAGCCCGAAGCGGTGCTCGTCGGCTGGGACACGCTCGAGTCGCCGACGTACCGGCACGTCGCGCTCCCGGCCTACCAGTCGGGCCGCGAGTTCGAGGACTCGATCCTCGAACAGCTCGACCGGCTACCCGAGCTCGTCGTGGCGTTCGGCTTCCTGGTCGGCAAGGCCCCCGGCTACGAGGCCGACGACTTCCTGGCGGCCGCGGCGGCACGCTGGCCCGGGCCCGTCGTGGTCGCCACATCGGATCGTGACGCGTTCCAGCTCGTTTCGGACCGCGTCAGCATCCTCCAGCCCGTCAAGGGCGTCAGCGAACTCGCGCGCATCGGCCCGGACGAGGTGCGCAATCGCTACGGCGTCGAGCCGGCCCAGGTGCCCGACTTCATCGCGCTGCGCGGAGACGCCTCGGATCGCATCCCGGGCGCGCCGGGAATCGGCCCGAAGAAGGCGGCCGAGATCCTCCGGCAGCACGGATCGCTCGAAGGCGCACTCGCCGACGGCCGCTTTCCGACGATCGCCGACGACCTCCGCCTGTACCTCCGCATCGCCCGCATGGACGCCGGGGCTCCGCTGCCCGAACTCGAGCCGACGCCGCCCGACTGGGCGCAGGCTGCGCGCTACACCGACGCTATCGGCCTGGGCGCGCTCGCTGGGCGGCTCGGCGACCGCTAGCCGAAGCAGACGGCGTAGACCTTGCCGGTATGCGCCGCGGCGCCGTCGAGGTTCGTCAGGGTGACGGTCCAGCCGTCGTCGGCCGCCGTCGGTGCGCTGTCTGCGCCGAGGACGCCGCCGGAGAGGCCGATCCCGCCGTCGGTCGAGTAGCCGCCGCCGACGGCCTTCTGCCCCGAAGGACAGGAGGCAGTGATCGAGGCCGTGTCACCACCAGCCGGGTCGCCGCTCGCCTTCAGGCTGAACGTCTGCGACTGGAGCGCGACCTTCGCGCTGCCCGCCGCGCCTGTCGGGCCGGCCGGGCCTGCGGGGCCGGCTGGGCCGGCTGCGCCGTGCAGGGAAGTCTTCAGCTGCGCAGGCGTCTTTCCGCCGAGCTTCAACGAGTTCGTCGCCGTCCCGGCCGTGATCGCGTGCTTGGCGAGCGGCACGATCCCGGCGGCCACGGCTCCCTCGCCCAGCGCGACGAACAGTGCGATCAGCGCCACCACGAGCGCGGGCCCTCCCAGGTTGCGTCTCATCCCCAGACCCCCTTGCAGTCGTTGGCGGTCCGGACGATAGCCCCGCGCGGCGGAACGTGCGGTGCGCCGGGGCCTGGCCCTCCCTGCGGGCCCCGGCGCAGCTGTACGGGCCGGCCGCTACCCCAGGCAGACCGCGTAGACCGTGCCGGAGTGGCTCGCGTTCTGGTCACCGTTGACGAGCCAGATGCTCCAGCCGTCGTCGGCCGCGGTCGGCTTGAGGTCGAGGTTGATGACCGCACCGGTCGGGTCGCCGTCGTAGCCGCCGCCCACGGCCTTCTGGCCGGCGCCGCAGCTGGTGACGTACGTCTGGTCGGCGCTCGCGGCGAGCGTGTACGCCTGCGTGTGGATCGTGACCGCGGCGGTGCCGGGCGTGCCTGCGGGGCCCGCGGGCCCCGTCGCGCCGGCGGCACCGGCCGGGCCGGTTGCGCCCGTCGCGCCCGTGTCGCCCTTGGCGCCGGTCGGGCCGGCCGGGCCTGCGGGACCGGTCGGGCCGGTAGCACCGGTCGCACCGGTGTCGCCTTTCGGCCCCTGCACCTGGCCGGAGTCCGTCCACGCGCTCCCGGTCCACACGTAGAGCTCGCCGCCGACGAGGTACGCGTCGCCGGTCGCATTGCCGGTCGCCGGCAAATCGCCGGATGTCGCCTTCGTCCCGAGGATCTGGAGCCCGGCACCGGTATCACCCTTCGGTCCCTGCGGCCCCTGAGCTCCCTGCGGGCCCTGCGGACCTGCGGCCCCCTGCGGGCCGGCTGCACCGGTGGCGCCGGTCGAGCCCTGCGCACCGGCCGGGCCCTGGAGGCCCTGCGGCCCGCGCGCGCCGTGCAGGCTCGTCGCGAGCTGCGCCGGAGTCTTGCCGCCGAGCTTCAGTGCATTCGACGCCGTGCCGGCGGTGATTGCATGCCGGGCGAGCGGGACGATCCCGGCGGCGACGGCACCCCCGCTCAGCGCGACGAACAACGCGATCATGGCCAGCACGAACGCAGGCCCACTCAACTTGAGCTTCAAGATAGTTCCCTCCTCGTTGATGGTTCGTACGGGGGCCGACGAACGCGAGACCGTTGACGATCGGTACGACTGACCCGAGTGCGTACGACGCTTCCGGTTTGCGAAGGTTGGTAGAAGCATGCGCCGCCCCCCGATCAGCGCGCTAGCCGTTTGGGGGGATTGATATGGACCTCGTGAGCAACACGGCGTTCTCGCACCTGCACCCGACCGGGACGCATCCCGAGTCGCAACAGCGGCTTTCCGTGCTTCAACACCGGTTCGGATTCGTCGAGTGCGCGCCCGCGACGGTCGAGGACGTGCTGCTCTGCCATGCGCCGGAGCTGGTCGAGCGCGTGCGCACCACGAACGGGCTCATCGACGCCGACACGGTCTGCACGCCGACGACGTTCGAGTCGGCGCTGCTCGCCGCCGGCGCGGCAATCGAGGCGGCGAGACGAGGCGGCTTCGCGCTCGCGCGGCCGCCCGGCCACCACGCCGAGCGCAACCGCGCGATGGGCTTCTGCCTCTTCGACTCGATCGCGATCGCCGCACGCTGGGCCCAGGCGAACCTCGGTGTCGGGCGCGTCGCGATCGTCGATTGGGACGTCCACCACGGCAACGGCACGCAGGACATCGTCGAGGGCGACCCGTCGATCCTCTTCGTGTCACTGCACCAGTGGCCGTTCTATCCGGGGTCGGGCGGGCCGAACGACCAGCCGGAGTCGGTGATCAACATCCCGCTGCCGGCGGGGACGGCGGATGCGGGCTACCTCGAGGCCTGGCAGATCGTCGAGGAGGCGGTCGGCCGGTTCGCGCCCGACCTGCTGCTCGTCTCGTGCGGGCTCGACGCGCACGTCGCCGACCCGCTCGCCGACCTCGCGCTCTCGACGGACTGCTTTCGCGAGCTCGCCGCACGCTCGGCGCAGCTCGCCCCGCGCGTCGCGGCCGTCCTCGAAGGGGGCTACAACCTGCGCACCCTGCCGTCGCTCGTCGAGGCGGTGCTCGAGGGCTTCGAGGGTTAGCCGCCGCGCCGCGCCGCCGCGAGCGCCTCGAGCGCCTCGCGTCGCGACGAGACGCCGAGCTTGGCGAGCAGGCTCTTCACGTGCGACCTGACGGTGTGCTCCGAGATCTGGAGCTCGGCGGCGATCTCGTCGGTGGCGAGGTGCCGCTCGAGGAGCAGGAGCACCTCCGCCTCGCGCGCCGAGAGGATCGCCGCGATCGATGCGGGCACCGTCGTCGGCGCCTCTCCCTCACGCACCTGCTCGAGCAGCCGGCGCGCCACCGCGCCGGAGAGCGGCACGTCGCCCTGCCCGACCCCGCGCAGGAACGAGACGATGCGCTCGGGCGGCTCGCTCTTCAGCAGGTACCCGGCCGCGCCTGCGCGGATCGCCCCCAGCAGGTTCTCCTCGTCCTCCGCTGCGGTGAGCACGACCACCGTGCACGCGGGAGCCGCCTCGACCAGGCGCGGGAGCGTCCGGAGGCCGTCGAGCCCGGGCATCGTCAGGTCGAGCAGCGCGAGGTCCGGCTGCAGCTCGGCCGCCAGCCTGATCGCCTCTTCCCCGCCGGCCGCCTGACCGCAGACGTCGAACCCGTTGTGGGCCAGCAGCCCTGACAGCGCCTCCCGGGTGAGCGGATGGTCATCGACGATCAGGATCCGGGCGGCGGTCATCGCTGGGGCCGATTCTGCCGATACCACCCGCGGTGGACCATGACCGCTTCACGGGGCTGCTCTGGGGGCAGGTGATCCTGTTCGCGCTGTTCGGCGCGTCGCTTTGGCTCTTCTTCGCCTATCCCGAGCTGCGCGTCCCGCTCTACGTGCCGCAGCTGAAGCTGATGGTCGACACCGTGTTCGTGCTGACGGGGCTGCTCGTCGCGGTGTTGAGCGGCACCCGGTTCTCGGTCGAGGGGCGCCGTTTCGACTTCCTCATCTTCGCCGGCTTCTTCGTCACGTCGCTCTCGCTGCTCGCGTTCACCATCGGGCCGATGGTCGCTGGTTTCGCCGGGCACTCGACCGAGCTCTGGGCGGGAGTCGTCGGCGCCACGATCGGCTGGGCGCTCGTGGCCGCCGCGACGTTCGTCCACGGTCACATCGCGCGACGCGGCGACCTGATCCTGAGGACGATGGCAGTCGCGGTGGTCGTGCTCGGCCTCGTCTGGGCCGCTTGCCGCTTCCTCGTCGACTCCCTGCCGTTCCTCGACGTCGGCGTGAACCAGGCGAAGCTGACATCGCTCACCTCGGCGCGTGCGGCCCTCGTCCTCGTCCTGCTCGTCGCGGTCGTCGGCTTCACCGTGCGGTTCCGGCGCAGCGGCGACGACCTCGAGCACTGGCTGGCACTCGGCGGGACGCTCACGCTCTACGCGACGCTCGACTTCATGCTCGTTCCGGTCGCGCGGGCCGGCTCCGTCACGCTCGGCGACTACCTCCAGCTGCTCGCCTACGGCGTGCTCCTGCTCGGCGCCTGGCGCGCGATTCGCGCAGCCGAGTTCGGCCGCGCCGTCGCCGAGGAGAGAGGCCGGCTCGCACGCGAGATCCACGACGGGCTCGCGCAGTACCTCTTCGCGGTGGCGACACATGCGACGATGCTCGAGTCGGGCGCCGACCCGGCGACGACGCTCCCGCGCCTGAAGGAAGCGGCGGAGTCGGCGCAGCAGGAGGCGCGCTACGCGTTCCTCGCGCTCTCCTCGGCGGCCGGCCGGTCACCGTTCGACGCCGCTCTGCGGCGTTACGTCGAGTTCCTGACGAGCGACGGCGAGCTCACCGTCGAGCTGGACATCGATCCGAAGATCGTCCTGCGCCCCGACGAGCAGATCGAGATCTTCCGCATCGTGCAGGAGGGCCTCGCGAACGCACGCAAGCACGCGGGGGCGAGCACGGCGCTCGTCGAAATCGGGGCGCGCGCAGGCTCTCGCTTCGTCGCGGTCCGCGACAACGGCGACGGCTTCGAGCCGGCGGAAGGTGGAGCCGGACAGGGGCTCGTGAACATGCGCGAGCGCGCCGCGTCGATCGGCGGGAAGCTCTCGCTGCGCTCCGTCCCACGCGGCGGCACGTCCGTCGAAGTCGTCCTGCGCGCCTGACGGCCGGCGTTTCGCCATTCTCTCCATGTGCCGAACGTCGCGATACGGCTGCTCGGCGGCTTCTCCGCCGCCGTCGACGGCGAGGAGGTCGGACCGCGTGCCTGGCGGCTGAAGAAGGCGCGCGAGCTCGTCAAGCTGCTCGCGCTGGCGCCGGGACACCGGCTGCACCGCGAGCAGGCGATGGATGCGCTCTGGCGCGACTACGTACCGGGAGCGGCCGCGAACAACCTGTACCAGGCAGTCCACGCCGCCCGGCGCGCGCTCGGGCCCGACACGATCTCGGTCGGCGACGAGATCGTCGCCCTCGCCGGCGACGTCGAGGTCGACGTCGACCGGTTCGAGCGGGCCGCCGCTCTCGCGACGCGCGAGCGCACCGCGACGACGTGCCGCGCGGCACTGGCGCTGTACACGGGCGACCTGCTTCCCGAGAACCGCTACGACGAGTGGGCAGAGACCAGGCGGCGCCACCTCGAGGACGTGCACGAGGCCCTGAGGCGCGAGCTCGCCCGGCTGCCGGAGTCGCCGGGGCCCGGCGGGCTGCCGGCCGACGCGAGCTCGTTCGTCGGCCGCGGGCACGAGCTGGCCGAGCTGCGATCCGTCGTCGGCCGGACGCGGCTGCTGACGCTGACGGGAACGGGCGGCGCTGGCAAGACGCGGCTCGCGCTCGAGCTGGCGCGGGGAGAGCAGGCGCGGTTCGCCGACGGCGCGGTGCTCGTCCCGCTCGCGACGCTCACCGACCCGGCGATCGTCCCCGTGGCGGTCGCGGCGGCTCTCGACGTCCGCGCGCTCGGCGGCCAGGCGCTACGCGATGCGATCGGCGAGTTCCTCGCGAGCCGCACCCTGCTGCTCGTGCTCGACAACTGCGAGCACCTGATCGGAGCGAGCGCCGAGCTCGTGGACTCGATCATGCGCGGCGCACCGGGGGTGACGGTACTTGCGACGAGCCGCGAGCCGCTGCGCGTGCCCGGCGAGGTCGTCTTCCGTGTCCCCTCACTCGCGATGCCCAGCCCCGAGCAACCGCTCACGCCGGAGGACGCGCTCCGGTACGAGGCGATCAGGCTGTTCGTCGACCGCGCCGAGGCGGCCGCTCCCGCCTTCGTGCTCGATTCGAGGAACGTCGCCGACGTCGCGCGCATCTGCTTCCGGCTGGACGGCCTGCCGCTCGCGGTCGAGCTCGCCGCGGGCCGGCTCGGAGCGCTCAGCGCATCGTCGATCGCCGAGCGGCTCGACGACCGCTTCCGGCTCCTTCAGGCGGGCAGCAGAACGGCGCCGACGAGGCAGCAGACGCTGCTGGCGACGCTCCAGTGGAGCCACGACCTGCTCGACGAGGAGGAGCGCGTGCTGTTTCGCCGCCTCGCCGTGTTCGCAGGAGGCTTCGACCTCGACGCCGCAGAGCTCGTCTGCACCGATGATCTGCTCGAGGAGCCCGACGTCGCGAACCTGCTCGCGCGGCTGGTGGAGAAGTCGCTCGTCTCGGCGGGTGAGACGGACGGCGAGTGGCGCTACGACCTGCTCGAGACCGTGCGTGCTTACGCGCACGAGCGGCTCGCGGAGTCGGAGGAGACGGCAGGGCTGCGGCGCCGCCACGCCGCCTGGGCGACCGCGCTCGGCGAGCGCGAACGGGGCTCGGTCCGGCTCGACCGTGAGGCTGCGAACCTGCGGTCGGCACTCGCGACGCTCCTCGCCGAGGACCCGCAAGGTGCGCTGCGCCTGTGCGTCGCGATCTGGCCGTTCTGGCTGCGCCGGATCGACCTCGCAGAGGCGGAGCGACGGTTCGTGGCGGCGCTGGCCGCGGCACCGGAGCGGTCGACACTCCGCATCGAAGCGCTCCTCGCAGCGGCGGCCTTCGACATGCGAAGCGGGACGCTCGCCAACGGCATCACCCGGGCCGAGGAAGCACTCGCAATCGCGTCCGAGCTCGGCGATGCGCGCTCCGAATTGCGCGCGTACCAGCTCCTGGGCGAGTACGCGATCGCATCGGACGCCGGCGAGGATGCTGAGGCGTGGCTCGAGCGAGGGCTCGTCGTCGCGCGGCGCGAGGGCTTCTGCGGCGCCGAGGCCCTTTGCATCTACAGCCTCGGTGTCGCCCGCTGGATCCTCGGCGACCTCGAGGGAGCCGATGCGCTGCTCGCCGACAGCCTCGAGCGCTTCCGCGCTGTCGACGATCCCGGCGAGCTGGTCTCGTCCCCGCAGAACATCGGCGACCTTCGCGGAGAGCCGGGCGACCCGTCGAACCTGCGCGTCGTGTTCGAGGAGACTCTGCAGCCGTACATCGAGGTCACGTGCTCCGCGGCTGCGGGCTACGTGCTGGCGAACCGCGCGAGCATCGCGCGCATGCGGGGTGACTTCGATTCCGCCGAGCGCCTCCTCGCGGAGTGCACGCAGCACTTCGACGCCCTCGACGACGACCACGGCCGCGCGAGCGCGCTCGTCCGCACCGCATATCTCCGCCTCGCCGAAGGCGACGTCGACGCGGCGCGGATGCGTCTCGAGCGTGCGCTCGAGATCCGGACGTCGCTGAACGAGCGCCGCGAGGTGGGGCTGGTGCTCTCCGGGCTCGGGCTCGTCGAGACGATCGCCGGCAACTTCGACGCGGCGGAGGTCCGCCTGGGGGACGCGCGACAGCTGTTTCGGCGGGCGGGTGACCGCTGGGGGCTCGCGAGCTCGCTGTGGCGAACGGCGGAACTGTGGCGCGCCGAGGGTCGGCTCGACGACGCCTGGTCCGCACTGCAGGAGGCCCGCGAGATCCTGACGGCGACCAATCGCCCACGGTGGATCGGGCACGCCGAAGCGGCGCTCGCCGAGGTCGCGTCGCTGCGCGGCGACCGGGAGCAGGCAGCCTCGCTGTTCGCCTCGGCGCTCGAGCAGTACCGCGTCTCACACGACACCCTGGGTCAGGCGGCCGTCGAGCGGCAGCTCGAAGCGCTTGCCAAGACGGCGCAAAGCTCACGCAAAGACGCGCGCGTTACGACTACGGCGACACGCTCGAGGAAACGGAGGACACCATGACCGAGATGCTTGCTCCCGTGCTGGGCGAAGCCACCGTCCAGGAGCTGCGGGATGCTACGAGGGGCGAGGTGCTGACGGCAGGCGACGAGGGGTTCGCCGCCGCCTGCGAGGTCTGGAACGGGACGCACAGCGGCCGGCAGCCGGCACTGATCGTGCGCTGCACGGGCCCGGCCGACGTGATCGCCGCGGTCGGTTTCGCGCGGAGCCACGACCTGGCGATCGCCGTCCGGGGCGGCGGCCACAGCATCGCCGGCTTCTCGACCTGCGACGGCGGCATCGTGATCGACCTGGGCCAGATGCGGAGCGTTCGCGTCGATCCCGAGGCGCACGTCGCGCACGTCGGCGGCGGAGCGACGTGGGGCGACGTCGACCACGAGACGACCGTGCACGGCCTCGCCACCACGGGTGGCCTGGTCTCGACGACCGGAGTCGGCGGCCTGACGCTCGGAGGCGGCATCGGCTGGCTGATGCGGCGCTACGGCCTCGCCTGCGACAACCTCGTCGGCGCCGACGTCGTCACCGCCGACGGCCAGGTCGTCCATACGAGCACGACCGACAATCCGGAGCTTCTGCGCGGCCTTCGCGGCGGCGGCGGAAACTTCGGAATCGTCACGCAGCTGGAGCTCCAGCTGCATCAGGTCGGCCCAATCGTCTACGCGGGCCCGATCTTCTACCCGGCCGACGCCGCCCGGGACCTGCTCGAGCTGTACCGCGAGTGGGCGCCGGCGGCAAGCGACGACGTGACGACGATCATCGACCTGACGACGGCCCCGCCGCTGCCGGTGATCCCGGAGGAGTGGCACGGGAAGAAGGTCGCGGCGCTGATCGGGATGTCGGCCGGAGCGGTCGAGGACGGCGGCGAGTTGATCGCGTCGTTCCGCGAGGTCGCGGAGCCCGTTGCGGATCTGTTCGGCCCGATGCCGTACACGATGATGCAGTCGCTGATCGACCCCCTCTGGGCGAAGGGAATCCGCTCGTACTTCAAGGCGACGAACCTCGCGCGGCTCGACGACGACCTGATCGCGAGGCTGCTCGACCTGCACCTGTCGGGGCCCGGCCCGCAGTGCGAGATCCACGTGCACCAGATGGGCGGCGCGGTGAGCCGCGTGCCTGCGGACTTCTCGTCGTTCGGCGAGCGGTCGATGCCGTTCGTGCTGAACGCAGTGACGGGCTGGCACGATCCGTCGGAGGACAAGGCGAACACGGAGTGGGCGCGCGCGGTGATCGCCGCCGCGTCGGCTGCATCGACGGGGCGCGCCTACACGAACTTCCTCGCCGACCGCGACGCCGCGCGCTCATCGTACGGCGACGAGACCTACGCCCGGCTCGCCGAGCTGAAGGCCGAGTACGACCCGACCAACGTGTTCCGGCTCAACCAGAACATCGAGCCGGCCAACTAGTCCTGAAACGACGAAAGGCGGTGCCTGGCCCCAAGTGCCAGGCACCGCCTTGAAGAAGACACCGGGCGGGATCGAACCGCCGTGTCGCGCTTTGCAGGCGCGCGCCTGTCCGCTCGGCCACGGTGCCAGAGCCCCCGAGAGGAGTCGAACCTCTCCGCGCGGGTTCGAAGCCCGCTGCTCTTCCGATGAGCTACGGAGGCATGCCGGAGCGCGGAGCGCCCCGGATGCGGATGGAGGGAGTCGAACCCTCACGGTCGTGGACCTCCGGTTTCTGAGACCGGTGCGTTTGCCTGTTTCGCCACATCCGCTCGCGGAACGAGGGCGAGCCGCAGGCCCGTCGTGCAGGGCGTGCGGCTCGCCACGTCGTTCACGCCGCCGGCCGCGGGCGTGTCCGCTGCAGCCGCTCGGCCTCCAGGCGCGCCTGCCGGCGAGCCTCGAGCTGAACGACCTTTGCGGGACGCTGCTGCGGCTTGGGCTGTGCAACATCGACCGCTACGAGCCGAAGATGCATCTTCCGCTCCTCTCTGTCGTAGGGCGCTCGCGGCGCCCTCACGTCAGAGAGCGCCGCGAGCGAAGTCGGAGATGAGCTGCGGCGTCGCGGTGTCGAAGCCGACGACGTCGAGCATCCCCGGATCGGCCGGATCGGCGATCGAGAAGCCGTTCGAGACCATTCCGACCACGACCAGCCGCGCATCGATGCCCGACTTGCGGCGGTAGTCGCGGAGCGCCCGGGCCGGGTGGACGTCGCCCGTCCAGGTCTCCGAGTCGGTGTAGATCACGAACGTGTCGATCTTGCGGCCATGTGCCTGCGCGTACAGCATCGGCAGCGCGCAGTCGGTGCCGCCGAACGGCAGCTTCGACACCGTCTTCACGGCGTCGTCCAGCCGCTGCCGCGGTGTGATCGCCAGCGGCCGCAGGCGGCCGCAGAAGCCGACGATCTCGTACCGCGCCTCGGTCGCCGCCGTCACGAGCGCGAGGGCGGCGGACGCGTCACGCGGCGTCGGGCCCGGGACACCCGCCACATGGCCGGCACCCATCGAGCCCGAGACGTCGAGAGCCAGCAGCAGCCGCTTGCCGGTCGGCTCGACGTTCTCGAACGCCGTATAGAACGCGGCGTCGAGCGCATCGACGACCTTCGCGACCGGCTTCCAGCTGTTGCGGCCGCGGACGCCGTTGCCACCGGCGTAGGTACGCAGCGCCGCCAGCAAAGCGATCGGGTGGACGCGCGCCTTGCGGATGCGCGCCTCGTCGCCGAGCTGCGCCACGACCTTCGCCGTGCCCTCCGAGTGCGGCGTGAGCACGCCGACACGGGTCATCGTCGCCAGGTTGCGAACGAGAGCCGTCATCGGCATCGACTCGAGCAGCGCCTCCCACACCTCCGGCGACGTCAGGGCGTCGGTCGTTAGGGCGTCGGTCGGTACCGCCTCGCGCGGGAGACCGTACTCGCGTACGAGCTTCGCCACGCGCACCGGCGACTTCGCCGACTGCGCGCGCTCGTAGCCCTCGACGATGCGCGGCAGGCCGTCCGTCGAGCCGCCGCGAACGATCCACTCGAACAGGCGACGGTGCTCGTCGCCCAGCTCGAGCGTCGGGTTGCCCGCCGACACGCGGCCAGCCGGGTGGGCGAGACGCAGGACGTCGCGGTGGGTCACGCCGCCACGCCGGCGGTACTTGACCACCTGGTAGGCGAGCTCATCCGGCGAGCAACCGGCGTACCAGCCGCCGACCGCACGGCGGAGCGAGCGGCCCCAGCCGCGGAAGCCCTCGACGAACGTCACGAACTGGAACAGGTGCGTCGATGTACGGCATACCTGTGCCAGCGCGTCCAGCGCTGCGCGCCGCGTCGCCTCGTCTCCGAGGCCCGCCGCGAGTGCGAGCGCGAAGATCGCCGGGTCGTTCTTCGGTGCCCGGCCGGCCTTGCTGACCGCGACGATCTCGGCGACCGCGCGCACGCCGTCCTCGCGGACGCACTGCTCGACCGCCTTCGCGTTCTTGCGGGTCAGCTTCCACTCGCCGGCGTAGTAGCTGCCGCCCTCCGAGCCGAGGA
>DATIXY010000010.1:0-15503 GCA_035518115.1 Gaiellaceae bacterium
GTCGTTCGAGCCAGCGGGTGAGCTGCCGACAGTCCTCGACGGCCCAGAGTCGCTCGCGGTCGATCGCCGCCGCCCAGTCGAGCAGCTCGCCGCTGCCCACCGGGACCACCGACTCCTCAAGCGGCCGGCCAGCCTCATCGACGGCGACCGCCGTCACCGAGTGCTTGTGCACGTCCAGTCCGATCACGATCATGTCTTTCGCCTCCACTGCCATTGGGGGCGACCGGCGAGCGGACAGACCTCAATCGAGGCCTAACGGCCACGCTCCTATCAGGTCACACTCGACGGTCTCGGACGGCGGCGGCGACACAACACTCGACAGTCAGCCCTCGGGCGACATTCGGAATCGAGTCAGCCGCCGCCGCCCGAGTCTGCGCCAAACACCGGACGCTGCCACCACCGCAAGAATGACATTGAGTTCTGGAGTGACCCCTGAGCGCTCGGCCGGATGCTCGGCGATGATCTTTCGGTTCCGCACAGTCTCTTCCGGTGATGAACGGAAAGGAGTCCCAATGACTACTGACCCGGTTCGGCGAGCCAACCTAGTGGCGATCGAGTGCGAGCCGCGTCCTCAGCTGCCTGAGGGCTTCCGGCGGAACAGCACTCGCGTTGGGGCGGCGCTTGGCGCGGTTCTAACCGGGTTGAGCGTCTACGAGCTGCCTCCCGGCCAGGCGATCGGCCCCTACCACTACGAAGATCCCGACGAGGAATGGCTCCTGGTCGTCTCGGGTAACCCAACGCTTCGACACCCGGACGGTGAAGAGAGACTCGAACCGTGGGACATCGTCTTCTTCCCGTCCGGCCCCGCAGGGGCGCACCACGTGCGGAACAACAGCGAGTCGACCGCCCGCGTGGCGATGTTCTCCTCGAGCTCGGCAGCCGCCGGAGCAGTGGTCTACCCGGACACCGACATGATCTGGATGTGGACAGACGACGACGCTGTCGACATCATCGTCGACCGAAGCAGCGCCCTGGACGCCCTAGCGCCGTGGGTCACGGGGATGGGCGAAGCCGACCCCGAGAAGTAGGCCGCTCGTCTGCCTGAGCGTTCTTACGCCCGAAGTCGGGAGCGGCTAGATCTCTTTGTAGAAGATCGTGGTGTCGCAGACCCGGCCGTCCGGGTAAAGCGCGTAGCCGGGGATCACGCCGACGCGCTGCCAGCCGAGCCGAGCGTACAGTCGCTCGGCCGGGTCGCCGGTGACCGTGTCGAGGTTCAACAGCGTCTTGCCCTCGGCGCGCGCCTCGATCTCCGCGTGCTCCATCAGAAGCCGTGCGACGCCGCGCCGGCGCGCTTCGCGATGCACGAGCAGCTTCGCAATCTCGCCCCGGTGCGGCTGGTTCGGCGGCGCGGCGAGGATCACCTGCACCGTGCCGACGATCGTTCGGTCGTCGAAGGCCGCCAGCAGCAGGCGCCGGCCCATGTCGACCTCGTCGGCGAAGTCCACGAAGGCGGTCCGCGCCTGCTCGTGCGAGAACGGGTCCATGTAGCTGACGGATGCGCCGCCGGCGACGCAGTCGGCGAGCACGGCGGCTAGGCCGTCGAGCGCTGCTGCGAGGTCGCCGCCGGCGAGGCGGCGAACGGCGATCGGACCTGTTGCGGACACCGACGAACATTCTCGCGGCAGCGCGTTAGCGTGTGGCCCGATGCACACGCTGGCCGCCGCATCCGTCACGAGCACCGAGGCCCGGTCGCTCGTCCTGGTGCTCGCCTGTTCGGCCGCCGCCGCCTTCCTGTCTCGGATCGGGCGGCGCGCCGTCGTCCCGACGGTCGTGATCGAGATCATCCTCGGGATCGCGATCGGCCCCGAGGCGCTCGGATGGGCGACGCCCAACGAGTTCATCCGGTTCCTCGCGAACCTCGGCCTCGCCGTCCTCTTCTTCTTCGCCGGGCTCGAGGTGGTCGAGAGGCACGTGCCGCGCAGCTCGATCATCCGCGGGACGTTCGGCTGGGCGATCTCGATCGCCCTCGGGATCGCCCTCGGCTACACGCTCAGCCACTTCGGCCTCGACTCGGCGGGATGGCTGCTCGGCGTCGCGTTCAGCACCACGTCGCTCGGAACGCTGGTCCCCATCCTCAGCGACTCGGGCGTCCTGCCGACACGCCTCGGGACGGCGGTGCTCGGGACGGGCGTCGCCGGCGAGTTCTGGCCGATCGTCGTCATCTCGGTCTTCCTGACCGGTGTCTACGGGGCGACGACCGAGGTCGTGCTGCTCCTGGTGTTCGGCGGCATCTCGATCGGGGCTGCGCTCGTGGCCCTTCGCGCCCGTCCGCCGCGCGTGATCACGATCCTGCGCGACACGCTCGAGTCGACCGGTCAGGCAGCCGTCAGGCTCTCGATCCTGCTCCTGGGCGCGCTCGTCCTGCTCGCGATCGACGTCGGCTTCGACTTCGTGCTCGGCGCGTTCGCGGCCGGCCTGATCGTCGGCCTCGTGCTGAACAGCCCCGAGGGCCAGCTCGTCAAGATCCGGCTCGAAGGGATCGCCTTCGGGTTCCTGATCCCGGTCTACTTCGTCACCACGGGCCTCCAGTTCGATCTCGACAGCCTGCTCAGCGCACGCGGGCTCGCCCTCGCGGCCCTCTTCCTCGGCCTGCTGTTCGTCGTCCGTGGAGCGTCGGCGTTGCTGTGGCTCGGGGACCTCGGGGGGCGGCAGACCGCCGGGCTCGCGCTCTACGGCGCGACTGCGCTTCCGCTGATCGTGGCGATCGTCAGTGTCGGGACGGAACACGGTGCGATTGCCGCGAACATCGGCGCATCGCTGATCGGCGCCGGGATGATCTCGGTGCTCGTCTACCCGCTGCTTGCGGGCGCGGTGTCGCGGGTCGGCGCGCTCGTGGTCGCGGCGCCTGTCGCGGCCGGCGAGAGCGAGTTCTGAGCCCTCGGATCAGGGGAGCTCGACGCTCCGGCCGAGGATCACGTGCTCGCCGATCGGCTCGAAACCGAGCCTCCGGTTGATGGCGCGCATTGCGATGTTCTCCTCCGCATTGCTCGTCGTGATCTGCGTCACGCCCTTCGCAGCGGCGACCCGGAGCGCATGGCGCTTCGCGGCACTCGCCAGGCCGCGCCCACGGTACTCGGGGTGGGTGGCCGTCCCCGCATGCTGGGCGCGTGACCCCGCGATCTTGATGTAGGCGAAGGTGACCGGCAGATCGTCCTGCACGACGAGGGTGGTCGCGTCGTGATCCAGGTCCGGATCGTTCCACTCGTCGAGCCAGTCCTCGTAGCGCAGGTCGTCGTTCGGCACGGGGCTCGGCTCGTCGATGATCCCGATACGGGTCAGCTCGAAGATGGCCTGCTTGCGATCGAATGCGCTCGCCGAGACGCACCTGAAGCCCGCCGGCGGGTCGGGCTCGGGAACGCCGCGCGGGTCGAGTGCAATCAGCGGGGCCGTCAGCTTGCGCTCCCAGCCGTGGGCCGTCGCCCACCGCTCGGCCTCCTCGCTCCAGCGGATGAACGTGGTCACCTCCGTCGCCTCGATCGTGCGCAGGTGATCGAAGAGCAGCTCGTGCAGGGCCGAGCCGATCCCCTGGCGCCGCTTCGAGGCGGCCACGTTGACCCCGAGCCAGGCGGCGCCGACCGTCGTCGTCCCGGTGTTGAGCCCGGTCCGGCCCATGGCGACGACCTCCCCGTGGAGCTCCGCCGTCAGCGCGAGCCGGCGCAGGCGTGGGCTGCTGCGCCGGAAGCTGTTCAGCCAGCCGGCCTCCGAGATGACCTCGGTGTCGTCCGCCTCCCGGCGGAGCGCTGCGCCGGCCGCGGCGTCACGTTCCTCCTGCGGCCGGATGAGGAGCTCGCTCGGGGCGCGGTGCGCCATGGCGAGAAGTCTCTACCATGACGGCATGTACGTCGGCGACGGTGAGCGCGACCGGGTCGTCGCGACGCTGCGCGAGCACTTCGTCCGCGGCCGCCTGACGGTCGAGGAGCTGGCCGGGCGCACGGAGCAGGTGCTCGTCGCTCGTTCGCGGGGCGATCTCCGCGCCGCTCAGGCGGGACTGCCCGCATCGCTCGACGCCCGCGACCTGGCGGCGCGCGGCCGGTCGGCAGCGGACGCGGTCATCCGCGGCGTCGTGCTCGTCGTGCTCACGGGCGCGTACGTCATGTTCAGCCTGGCGCTGGTGCTCGTCCTCGGGCTGACGCTCCTCATCCACGGCGCGTCGGCCGCCGTGCTCGCTGCATTCCTCGTCGTGTGGCTCGTCCCGACCTTCCTGCTGTCGCGGGTCTGGCGCAGGCCGCGCCGACCGACCGGAGCGTGAGGCGCAACCGCTCGATCCCGGCGAGCACGGTCGTGCCGGTGCTGGTCTACCCCGACGTCCGGGAAGCGGTGGCGTGGCTCTCGGATGCGTTCGGCTTCGTCGAGCGCCTGCAGATCGGCGAGAGCCACAGGTCGCAGCTCCAGGTCGGCGACGGTGCGGTGATCGTCGGCGACGTTCATCGCGACCGCACGCCTCCGCGCGCCGGCGAGGTCACCCACTCGGTGCTCGTCCGGGTCGACGACGTCGCTTCCCACTGCGAGCGTGCACGCAGCCGCGGAGCACGCATCCTGATGGAGCCGATCGACTTCGAGTACGGCGAGCGCCAGTACACCGCCGAGGATCCGGCCGGTCACCAGTGGACGTTCTCCGAGACGCTCGACGACGTCGCCCCGGAGACCTGGGGCGGGATCCTGGTCTCTGCCGACTAGCGCGTCAGTGCTGGAACGATCCGACGTCGATCTCGGCGCTTCCGTCGTCGCACGCTGTCCCGACGATCGTCGCGCCCTTGCTGCCCCAGCCGGCGTGCGCCCACAGCGTGAACGTCGTCCCGTTCGTCCGGTCGCAGCGTCCGGGCCGGATCAGGATGAACGCCCGCGCCCGGCGTCCGTGCGCGAGGACGATCGTCGCCCCGGGCCGGCCGGCGAGCGCATCGCCGCGTAGGTCGGCGATCGTGACGGGATGGTCGAGGCGGGTCACGCGGACCCACGGCCGGCCGCTGATCGAGCACGGCTGCCTGCCCGTATTCGCGACCCGGATCTCGGCGTAGATCGTCCCGCCGGCCCCGTTGTAGTCGCCGCCCGATACCCGAACCGACTCGCAGGGTGCGACCTTGCCGGATCCCCGCGCCGGCGAGCCCGCGAGCCCGGCGATGCCGGCCAGCGTCGCCAGCACGACGAGCAACGGCGCGGCGGCTCTCGTCGTACCCATCAACAAAACCCTACGTATCGGGCGTGCACCCATCGCAGTTGACGAGGGCGCCGGCCCCGGAGGAGAGCCGCAGCCGGCAGGCGAGATCGACAGGAGGCTGGCATGGCCGACATTGGCCTTTCACGGTCGGAGCAGTCTGTGCGACGACGTGGTGCGAAGGGCCGGCGCCGTGCTGGTCGTCGCGCCCGCCGCCGGCGTCGCCGTGGTGGTCCTCGTGACGCTCTCCGATGCGACGCCGATCGCCATCGCTCTCGGGCCGCCCCGGCGCTGCGAGCTTCGTAGACTCGAGGCGTGTCGACGACCGACGTCGGAGTTCTCCGCGCCATGTACGACGAGCAGCTGCGTGGACGGGTGACCGGGCCGCTGCCGGTCGGCGTTCGCGTCGAGCACGACGGGCCGCTTCTTCGCTTTCGCGGCCTCAAGATGGGCGGCTTCGTCGAGTATCGCGATCTCGGCGGGATCGACGGCCCCGCGCTCGACGAGTTGATCGCGCGCCAGGTGAGCGCCTTCTCGGCGGACGGCGAGCGATTCGAGTGGAAGCTGCACGGTCACGACGTTCCGGACGACCTCCCCGCGCGGCTGCGCGCTGCCGGGTTCCTGCCCGAGGAGACGGAGACGGTTGTGATCGCGCCGGTCGCTGCGGTCGCCGCGGAGCCCCGGCCGCCCGAGGGCGTGACCCTTCGCGAGGTGACGAGCCGGGCCGACTTCGAGCGCATCGCAGCGCTCGAGAGCGCGGTCTGGGACGAGGACAACTCCGGGTTCGCAGACTTCCTCCAGGAAGAGCGCGACGCCGGCCCGGACGCGCTTGTGATCGTCGTCGCCGAGGCGGAGGACGCGGTCGTCTCCGCAGCCTGGATGAGGTTCCCCACCGCCACCGAGTTCGCGACGTTCTGGGGCGGAGCGACGCTCGAAGCGTGGCGCGGCCGCGGCATCTACCGCTCGCTCGTCGCGTACCGGGCGAACCTTGCCGCCATGCGCGGCTGCCGCTACGTCGAGGTCGATGCGTCCGACGATAGCCGGCCGATTCTCGAGCGGCTCGGCTTCGTCCCGGTCACGACGACCACGCCGTACATCTGGTCTCCGCCGTTGTAGCGTGCGGCGACCGATTCCACCACCGAGGAGCGCGTCTCATGAACAGGTTCGAGCAGGCTGTCCACGACTGCATGATCCCGACGGCGGAGCTTCTCGAGGAGACGACGAAGCCCCTGCATCGCGCGATCCTGCTCAACTTCTGGCGCCACGTGCATCTCGAAGGCGCGGGCGACTACGAGAGGATCGTCGCCCCGGACATGATGGTGGACGAGCCCGTCTATCGGGTGACCTGGGGTGCCAGCCCGGCGGTGATCACCGGCAAGGAAGGCGTCCTCGCGTTCTACCGGAGCGTCGGCGAGTCGGTGCTGTGGCACTCCGATGACCGCCTCGCGGTCGCCGACTGGGGGATCTGCGACGAGATCACGTTCCACCAGCTCGCGCGCGGTGCCGACCTTCAGGCGATCGGATACGAGGTGGCCGACGCCGACACGCTGTATCACGCGTCCAGCAGACAGGCCTTCATCTGGCCGTACGACGGCCGCGCGCGACTCGCCGGCGAGCACCTGTACGAGGACAAGACGAGCCTCGTGATCGAAGAGGTGAGCCCCGATGAGGCGATCACTCCCGCACGCGTTCGCGAGATCCACCGGGAGCAGCTCGCAGCGCTCGAGGCGGAGCGCGGCGACCGCTTCTGGGTGCTCGAGCCGAGCGCCGTCTAGCCGATCTCGCGGAACGAGATCGGCTGGGCTCCCTCCCAGAGCGTCCGCCGCCCGAGCTCCCTGAGCTGGTCGGCGCCCTCGACGAGCGTTGCGAAGTGGTTCGCCCAGAGCTGGCCGGCCTTCGAGGCGAAGTTGCAGTACCCGTACGGAAACAGGAGCTCGGTCTCACTCTGGCCGCCCGGGTACAGCGCGAGCTCGCCGGGATGCGGATACGACGTCGCGTTCTCGGGCCCGATACCGAGATCGCGGTCGCCCCACGGGATCCAGTTCGACTCGCCGCTCCAGCGACAGTGGATGATCCGGTCCTCCAGCGGCAGGATCGCCCTGAACGCTGCGACCGTGTCCGGCGCGAGGCTCTCCTCGAAGCGGGCGACGAACGTCAGGCCCGATGCGACGATCTCCAGCACGCTCGGAACCTACCTCACGGTCTGATCAGCAACGCGATCGCGACGATCCCCGCGGCCGCGACGGCGAGGATCGGCCAGACGTTGAGGCCGCGGTGACGGAGATTGAAGTAGTGGCGCGTCAGCGCTCCGATCGCCATCAGGGCGACGAGGATCAGCCAGGCGTGCGCGTGCCCGTACGTGATCGTGAAGTGGTTCGAGAGCATCGCGAAGACGACGGGCAGCGTGAGGTAGTTGTTGTGGACGGAGCGCTGCTTGCTGCGGTGCGCCAGCCGGGGATCCGGCTCCCGTCCCTCTTCCTTGGCGCGGATGAGCTCGCGGTGAGCGGGGATGATCACGAAGAAGACGTTGCCGACCATCATCGTCCCGATCATCGCGCCGACCTGGATGTAGGCGGCGCGGGCGGCGAACAGCTCGCACGCGCTCCAGGCGGAGAGGCAGACGAAGCCGAAGAGCAGGATCGCGAGCACGAGGTCGTCGTTCTCGAACGCGCGGCAGAGCCCGTCGTACACGAGCCATGCGAGGGCGAGCCCGGCGACGGAGATCGCGATCGCCTGCCACGGCTGGAGGTCGGCGACGCTCGGATCGATCATGAACGCCGACGCATGCGCGTAGTAGACGACGATGAACAGCGCGAACCCCGACAGCCACGTCGTGTACGCCTCCCACTTGAACCAGTAGAGATGGTCGGGGAGGCGGTCCGGTGCGAGCTTGAACTTCTCGACGCGATAGAAGCCGCCGCCGTGGATCTCCCACGCTTCGCCGCCGACACCGCGCTTCGCATCGCTCGGATCGCGCGGCGTCTCGAGATGGTTGTCGAGCGCGATGAAGTAGAACGACGCGCCCACCCACGCGATGCCGGCGATTACGTGCAGCCAGCGGAACAGCAGGTTGCCCCACTGCCACCAGTAGTCGGAGAGGGCTACGAGGTTCGCTGCCATCGATCGATCGCAATCTGGACGAGCTCGTCGACGCCGGTCGCGAGCTCCTGCTCGTGCGTGCGCTCGAGTCGCTTGCGCAGGACCGGGAGGATCTCACGGCGCGGCCGGCGGTTCACGAAGACGACGAAGCGGAATCCGAACCGCTCCTCGTACTCGCGGTTCAACCGGTCGAGCTCGTGCAGCACCTCGGCGTCGTCGTCCGCTCCCTGCTCGGCCGCGGACCGGGTCGACAGCCCGCGTCTGGCTCCGATCCGCGGATGGGCGTCGAGCGCTTCCTTCTGCTCCTCGGGCGAGAGCCGTGCTGCGATCGCCCTCGCCCTCCCGAGCGGGTCCTCGACGGCCGCGAGCTGCTCGACGAGCGCCGTCCGTCCCTCGAACAACTCCGCGAGCTCGTCGGCGGTCAGCTGCCGCGGTAGCTCGCGCACGCGTAGGAGGAGACGAGCAGCGGGATGTGATAGTGACGCTCCTCGACGAGCGCAACGGTGAGCTCGACCTTCTCGAAAAAGCCGCCGTCCACGTAGAACACCAGGCGGTATTCGCCCGGTTCGAACTCCGCCTCGAAGAGGTTCGAGATACGGCCGTCCTCGTCCGTCTCCTGGAGCGAGATCAGATCCTTGCCGTGGAAGAGACCGACCTTCGTGCCCCCGACGGGCTCTCCGACCTCGGTGTCGAGAATGTGGGTGGAGACCGTCACTCGAGCCATAGCCGCTTGGCCTGTTTGCGGTGCTCGGCGGCGATCTCCTGCTCGTCGGCGTTCACCAGTGCGCCGCTGCGGACGACGTCGCGGCCCCCGACGATGAGCCGGTCGACGCGGTGCGGGCCCGAGAGGACAAGGTTTGCGACGAGATCGCCGGCGCCTCCGAACTCGAGGCCGTCTGTGCGCCACACGGCGACGTCGGCGCGCTTCCCGGGCTCGAGCGAGCCGATGTCGGGGCGCCGGAGGACGTCCGCGCCGCCGCGCGTGCCCAGACGGAGCGCGTCGCGGGCGGTCAACGCGCCGCCGCCGTCGCGGCCGCGTGCGACGAGCAGCGCCTGCTTGACGTCGCCGAACAGGTCGCCGCGCTCGTTCGACGCGGTGCCGTCGACACCGAGGCCGACGCGGACGCCCGCGTCGAGCATGGAGCGCACGGGGGCGACGCCGGCGCCGAGCCGGAGGTTCGACGTCGGGCAGTGGGCGACGCCGACACCCGCGCGCCCGAAGGTCTGGACGTCCGTCGCGGAGAGGTGCACGCAGTGCGCGCACCACACGTCCGCCTCGATCCAGCCGACGCGCTCGAGGTACTCGACCGGCGTGCAGCCGTAGAGCTCGCGGCAATACGCATCCTCCTCGACGGTCTCGGCCAGATGCGTGTGCAGTTGCAGGCCGAGGCGCCGTGCGAGCGCGGCCGACTCCTCCATCAGCCGCGACGTGACGCTGAACGGCGAGCACGGCGCGACGGCGAGACCGACCAGGACGCCGTCGGCGAGTGCCGCAAGCCGTTCAGTGTCGGAGAGGATCGCGTCGAGCTCCTCGACCAGCGAATCCGGCGGGAGGCCGCCGTCCGACTCACCGAGATCCATCGAGCCGCGTGCGGCGACGAAGCGCACGCCGATCGAGCGGGCCGCGTCGAGCTCCGCTTCGATCAGCCCGGTCACGCCGCGCGGGAAGACGTAATGATGGTCGAACACGGTGGAGCAGCCGGAGAGCGCGAGCTCCGCGAGGCCCGCCCTCGCGGCGGCGTGCTCCATCTCCGCGTCGAGCCGCGCCCACACGGGGTACAGCTCCCGGAGCCACGTGAAGAGATCGGCCTGCTGCGCGCGTGCGCGGGTAAGGGTCTGGTACAGGTGATGGTGGGTGTTGACGAGCCCGGGCGTGACGATCGCGCCGCGCAGATCCTCCCCGGGCGCAGGAGGCTCGCCGCCGCCGGTCGCCGCGATCAGGCCGTTCTCGATGCTCACCCAGCCGCGCTCGTGCTCGGTGCCTGCGTCGTCCATCGTGACGACGAGGCAGTTGGTCAGGATCACCCCGCCTCCAGCGGGACGAGCTCGAACCGGTCGACGTCGACGAGGCCCCGGTCGGTGAGCTTCAGGCTCGGGATGACGCTGAGCGCGAGAAACGCCAGATGCTGGAAGGGCGACTCGAGCGTGCAGCCGAGCGACTGCGCGGCGGCGACGAGCGCATGTGACGCCGCGACGACCTCCCGCAGCGGCGCGTCCGAGAGCAGGCCGGCGATCGGGAGCGGAAGCTCGGCGAGCACCTCGGCGCCGTCGACGACGACGATCCCGCCGCCACGGTTTGCAAGCCGCCGCACCGCGGCCGCCATCGATGCGTCGTTCATGCCGACGACCACGACGTTGTGCGCATCGTGCGCGACGCTCGACGCGAGTGCGCCGCGTTGGAGGCCGAAGCCGCGCACGAAACCGAGGCCCGCGCGACCCGTGCCGAGATGGCGTTCGACGACCGCGATCTTCGCCAGGTCGCGCGCCGGGTCGGCGGACGCCTCGCCCGTGCGCGCGGGCAGCTCTTCGACGAGCGATGCGGTGATGATCTGCCCGGGCACGATTCCGATCACGCGCGCGGGGCCGCCGCTCCAGGGGATGCGGAACATCTCCGGCCCGTAGGCGCCGATGCGCACGGTGTGCCGCACCCAGTCCGGCACCTCGGAGCCCGGGATCTCGGCTACCGGCCGCCCCGCCTTCAGCACCATGTCGGGGACGAAGCGCTCCAGGTCGGGAAGCAGGAGCAGATCGGCCGCGCGCGCCGGCGCCACGGCGCCCAGGTGCCCGAGACCGTGCCAGAGCGCCGGGTTGAGCGTGGCGCACACGAGCGCGTCCTCGGCGGAGATGCCGGCCGCCACCGCATCGCGCACCATCGAGTTGATGTGCCCGTCGTCGGCGATGTGCTCGGGCTCGCGGTCGTCGGTGCAGAAAGCGATCCGGTTCGGCCCGTACTCGGCGAGGAGCGGCAGCAGCGCCTGCAGGTTGCGCGCAGCCGAGCCCTCGCGGATCAGCAGCCACATCCCCGAGCGCAGGCGCTCGCGTCCCTCCTCGGCGGTGTACGCCTCGTGGTCCGAGCCGACGCCCGCGGCCGCGTACGCCTGCAGTGCCGCGCCGCGGACACCGGGCGCATGGCCGTCCACGTGCGACGCGAGCGAGAGCTTCTCGAGCTCGCCGTCGGCGCCGCCGATCACTCCCGGGAAGTTCATCATCTCGGCCAGCCCGATCACCCGTCGGCGCCGAAGCAGCGCATCGAGGTCGCCGGAGGTCAGCGCGCGCCGCGGCGACTCGAAGTGCGACGCCGGGACGCACGACGAGGCCATGAAGTAGACGTCGAGCGGCAGGCCTGCGCTCGCGTCGAGCAGCCAGTGCACGCCGTCGGTGCCGAGCACGTTCGCGATCTCGTGCGGATCGGCGACGACGGCCGTCGTCCCGAACGGCAGGACGAGACGTGCGAACTCGTCGACCAGCAGCTTGGACGACTCGAGGTGCATGTGCGCGTCGATGAACCCCGGGACGACGAAGCGCCCGTCAGCCTCGACGACGTCCTCGCCGTCGTAGTCGCCGATCCCGGCGATGACTCCGTCGACGATCGCGACGTCGCCCTCGAGCCACTCGCGCGTGAAGACCGAGAGCACGCGTCCGTCGCGAATGACGACATCGGCCGGGTCGTCTCCACGGGCGACCGACAGCCGGCGGGGGAGGGAAGCGGCCACGGCGCGTGAAACCGTACAGTCATCGCCGATGGAGGTCCTCAGCCCGCATTCACTCGACGAGGCTCTTCGCCTGAAGTCCGAGCACCCCGATGCGCTGCCGATTCAGGGCGGGACGGACGTGATGGTCGCGTTCAACTTCGACCGTTCGCGGCCCGAAGTCGTGTTGAACCTCAACGAGGTGCCCGAGCTCACGGGCTGGTCCCGATCGAACGGCGAGCTCCGGCTCGGCGCCGGTCTCACGTACGCCGACGCGATGCGGGCCGAGCTCGCGTCGCTCGTCCCGGCGCTGGCCGAGGCATCGCGGACGGTCGGCTCCCCGCAGATTCGAAACCGCGGCACGATCGGCGGCAACCTCGGCACGTCGTCGCCGGCCGGCGATGCGCTCCCGCCGCTCGCGATCGAGTCCGCAGAGGTCGAGTGTGTGTCGGTCCGCGGCGTCCGCCGCGTGCCGCTCCTCGAGTTCGTCACCGGCGTCAAGCGGAACGTTCTCGCAGGCGACGAGTTGATCGCCGCTGTGTGCCTGCAGCCGTCGCACGCGCCGCAGACGTTCATGAAGATCGGGCCGCGTAACGCGATGGTGATCGCCGTCGTCTCGCTCGCGGTCTCGGTGGGCGACGAGCTGCGCGCCTCGTTCGGCTCGGCTGCGCCGCGTCCGGTCCTCGTCACCGCCCCGCGTTCCGATGCGGGTACGTTCGCCGAGGCGGTCGCGGCCGCCGCGGCGCCGATCGACGACGTGCGCGGAACGAGCCGCTACCGGGTGCACGCGCTGCGCGTTCTCACCGAACGGGCTCTGGATCGGCTCGCAGCTTGAGGATCAGCATTCGGGTCAACCAGGCCGATCACGAGGCCGACTGCTGGGAAGGGGAGTCGCTGCTGTACGCGCTGCGCGAGAAGCTCGGCTTTCCCGGCTCGAAGAACGCCTGCGAGCAGGGCGAGTGCGGCTCGTGCTCGGTCCTGCTGGACGGGACGCTGGTGTGCGCCTGCCTCGTGCTCGCGGCGCAGGCCGACGGGCACGACGTCACCACGGTCGAAGGCCTGGGGGACGGGGACGACCTGCATCGCGTGCAGCAGGCGTTCGTCGACGCCGGGGCCGTGCAGTGCGGCTTCTGTACGCCGGGCCTCGTCATGGCGACCGTCGATCTGCTGGCCCACAGCGCGGCACCGTCCGACGACGAGATCCGCGAGGCGCTCTCGGGCAACCTGTGCCGCTGCACCGGCTACGCCAAGATCTTCGACGCGGTTCGGGCCGCCGCGGAGGCGCGTTGACGCAGACGGCGCGCCGTGGACTGCAGGTCGGGACGATCGGCCAGCTCGTACCGCGGATCGACGCGCCACCGAAGGTGAAGGGCGAGTTCGCGTATGCGAGCGACCTGTCCACGCCCGGGATGCTGTTCGGCCACACGCTGCGAAGCCCGCACGCGCACGCGCGAATCGCCGGCATCGACACGACCGATGCGCTCACGATGCCCGGGGTGCACGCCGTGCTCACGCACGAGGACGTGCCCGGCGACAAGACGTACGGCCTCGAGTTCGCGGACCAGCCGGTGCTCGCGATCGACCGCGTCCTGTACTTCGGCGAGCCGGTGGCGGTCGTCGCCGCCGAGCATCCCGAGCAGGCGCGGCGCGCCGCCGAACGGATCCGCGTCGTCTACGAGCCGCTCGAGCCGGTGGCCGAGATGGAGCGTGCGACCGAGCAGGCCGACCTCCATCCCGACCGGCCCACGCGCAGCCACGGGTACCGGGAGGACGACCGTTCGAATGTCGTGCGCCACATGGTGATCCGGCACGGCGATCCGGATGCAGCCGGCGACGTGTCTGTGAGCGGTATCTACGAGCTCGGGATCCAGGATCAGGCCTTCCTGGGCCCGGAATCGGGCCTCGCCGTGCCCGACGGCGAGGGCGGAGTCGACGTCTACGTCGCGACGCAGTGGCTGCACGTCGACCGAGCGCAGATCGCTCCCTGCCTGGGCCTCCCGCTCGAGCAGGTGCGCGTTCACCTGGGCGGCGTCGGCGGCGCGTTCGGCGGACGCGAGGACCTGTCGATGCAGATCCACGGCGCGATGCTCGCGCTGCACACGAACCGTCCCGTGAAGATCGTCTACAACCGTGAGGAGTCGTTCACCGGGCACGTTCATCGACACCCGGCGCGCATCTGGGCCGAGCACCGTGCGACGAAGGAAGGCCGGCTCGTCTCGGTGCGAATGCGCATCCTCCTCGACGGCGGCGCCTATGCGTCCAGCTCGACCGCGGTCTGCTCGAACGCAGCATCGTTCGCGCTCGGCCCGTACGAGGTGCCGAACGCGCTGATCGAGTCCACCGTCGTGTACACCAACAACCCGCCCTGCGGTGCGATGCGCGGCTTCGGCGCCGTCCAGACGTGCTTCGCCGGCGAGGGGCAGATGGACAAGCTCGCCGCTGCGCTCGACATCGACCCGGTCGAGCTGCGCCTGCTGAATGCGCTCGCGCCCGGCGACACGCTTCCGACCGGGCAGACGATCACCGGCTCGCTGCCGATCGCGGAGGTGATTCGCGCAGCGGCTGCCCTCGAGCCGCCGGCGCCCGAGGAGCTTCCCCGCGACCCGCTGCGCCTCCCCGGTGGGGCCGGCAACACGACGCGCGGCGAGGGCGTCCGCCGCGGCTCCGGGTTCGCGGTCGGCTTCAAGAACATCGCGTATTCGGAAGGCTTCGACGACTACTGCGCGGCGCGCGTGCGGCTGTTCGACGACGGCTCCGCCGAGATCCATTGCGCGGCCGCCGAGGTCGGCCAGGGCGTGACAGGAGTCGTGCTGCAGGTTGCGCGCACCGAGCTCGGCACCGACGACGTTCGGCTCGCATCCCCCGTGACGTCCCAGGTCGACTCGGCCGGCTCGGCGTCCGCGTCCCGGATGACGTGGATGGCGGCCGGTGCGGTTCGCGATGCCTGCCGTGCCGCGCTCGACGAGCGCGCGGCGCGCGGCGGCCGTTCGGAGGTCGACGTCGAGCGGATCTACCGGCACCCGCGTACGACGCCGCTCGACCCGGAGACGGGTCAGATCACCGGCGAGCGTGCGCACGTCGCCTTCGCGGCCTGCGCGATGAAGGTCGTGGCCGAGGTCGACGTCGACCTTGGCCTCACGCGCGTCGTCTGGATCGGAGCCGCGCAGGACGTCGGCAAGGCGGTCAATCCCCAGCAGGTCGAGGGGCAGATCGAGGGCGGGACGGCACAGGGGCTCGGGCTCGCACTGATGGAGGAGATCCAGACCTCGGGCGGCCTGATCACGAATGCGAGCTTCACCGACTACCTGATCCCGACGGCGCTCGACATGCCGCCGGTCGAGTCGGTGCTGATCGAGGACCCGGAGCCGGACGCGCCGTACGGCATAAAGGGAGTCGGTGAGCCGCCCACCGTCGTCTCGACGGCGGCGATCGTCGCTGCGCTCCGCGACGCGACGGGACGCGGACTGACGCGCGTTCCCGTACGGCCGGACGACATCGTCTTCTAGCGGACTCCCTCTTCGAGCGCCGTTGCGGCCGGCGGCTCCTGGCGCACGACGGCGGCG
>DATIXY010000011.1:0-40924 GCA_035518115.1 Gaiellaceae bacterium
GGCGCGGACCTTGGCGTCTGCCTCGCGCGACAGCCAGGGCTTCACGCGGAAGCCGGAGGCGACCTCGACCGGGATACGCAGGTTCTCGTGCACCGACAGTTCGGGAAACACCTCGGTGATCTGAAAGGTGCGGGCAATCCCGCGCCAGACGCGGCGCGCCGGCAAGAGCGCGGTGACATCCTCGCCGTCGAAGACGATGCGGCCTGACGTCGGCCGGAAGAAGCCGGTGATCAGGTTGAAGAACGTCGTCTTGCCGGCCCCGTTGGGGCCGATCAGCGAGATCACCTTCTCCCGGGGCACGGTGAAGCTGACGTCGTTGACGGCGACCAGGCCGCCGAACTCCTTGCGCACGTCCGCCGCCACGAGGACGTTGCCGTCGCCGTTGCTGCCGCTGTCGCTCACAGCTCCGCCCCTTGCGGGTCGTAGTGCGCCTCGTCGTGCTGGATGTCGTAGAGCGGCTGGTCGTGGACGCCTTCGTGGAACTCCGCCGCACGGCGTCGCGAGGGGATCAGGCCCTCCGGCCTGAACAGCATCACGGCGATGAGGATCACGCCGTAGATGCCCGACGCGTACAGCGGCACGTCGATGTTCGGCCGCCAGCCCGCGACGTGGATGTTCGAGTTCAGCCAGGCGCCGGTGTTGGCGAGGCCCTCCTGGTTGAGGTAGGCAAGGAACGCTGCGCCGACCATCACCCCCCACACGTTCCCCATGCCGCCGAGGATGACCATGCAGAGGATGAAGACGGAGATGTTGAAGAAGAAGTCGCCCGGGAACGTCGAGCTCTTGTAGACGCCGTAGTAGGCGCCGGCGATGCCGCCGAAGAACGCTCCGCTCGCGTAGGCCCAGGTCTTCGTGCGCATCAGCGGGATGCCCATCGCCGCCGCCGCCGTCTCGTCCTCCCGAATCGCGATCCACGCGCGGCCGATGCGCGAGTACTGAAGCCGCAGCGAGCAGAACACGGTGAAGATGAGCAGCAGGACCGCCGTCCAGAAGTAGACGTCGGTGTACTGGATCGTGTGGCCGAGCACCTTCGCGCTGCAGCACGCCAGGTAGTTGGCCGGCAGGAACCCGCCGGTCGCATTCGAGATGGTGTGGCCGAAGCCGGGCGAGTCGAGCGGCGTGATCCCGTTCGGGCCGTTCGTCAGGTTGAAGCCGAAGAGGCTGTCGCCGTTCCGCGCGATCTGCGGGAGGATCTCGCCGAATCCGAGCGTGACGATCGCCAGGTAGTCGCCGCGCAGGCGGAGTGTCGGCAGACCGATCGCGATGCCGGAGAGCGCGGCGACGATGCCGGCGAGCGGGAGCAGGAGCCAGATCGTGACGTGGACGCCGGGCAAGGTCGGATCGATCCCGACCGCCCCGAAGTGCCACGTCGTGTGAGCGAACTGCTCGGAGGCGAACCAGGCGGCCGTGTACGCGCCCACGGCGTAGAACGCGACGTATCCGAGGTCGAGCAGGCCCGCGTAGCCGACGACGATGTTCAGGCCGACGGCCATCATGATGAACACGAGCATGTAGACGCCGGTCGCGACATCCGGCCACACGCCGAAGACCGGCACCGTGAACATCTTGTCGGCGTAGAACGGATAGAAGACGGTGAGCAGCAGCGCCGCGGCCGCGAACGTGTAGTCGCGGCGCTTCGGCGGCACCCAGCTCAGGGCGAAGCCGATCGCGAGCAGCGCCGCCAGCGAGCGCGGCCCCGCGATGAGGAAGACGAGGACGAGCGCCCCCTCGGCGGCGAGCCGGTAGGGCAGCGGCGGCAGGCGGAAGATCCAGTAGACCGCGCCGATCGTGAGCAGCCCGAACGCGAGCGCGTGGTCGATGAAGAAGAGGAGCAGCGAGGCGACGATGATGGCGCCGATCGAGATCGCGGCGCGATGCGTCTCGGGAAGCCCCTGCCAGCGTGCGCGCAGGCGGTTCCGGAGCCCGATCTCGTCTCCGGGATGGCCCACGCCCGCCTGGGCGGTGGCGGCCGCCTCGGTCATCCGCCCTCTGGGGTTCGCTCCCCGAGCAGGCCCTCGGGCCTGAAGACGAGGATCAGGATCAGGATCGAGAACACGATCGACTCCGTCCAGTCGGAGCCGGGGGCGTGCCACGGGAGCCCCTCGTTCCAGGCCTGGATCAGCCCGATCAGCACGGCGCCGAGCACCGCGCCCGGCAGGTTCCCGATCCCGCCCAGCACGGCGGCGGTGAACGCGATCAGCCCGAGCTGGAAGCCCTGGTCGAACCGGACCGCCGTCACGTAGAACGCGTAGAGGAACCCGGCGGCACCGGCCAGGCCGCCGGCGAGCACGAACGTGAACGAGATCGTCCGGTTGACGTCGATCCCCATCATCGCGCTGGCGTCCATGTCCTGCGCCGTGGCGCGCATCGCCTTCCCCTGCCTGGTGCGCTGGACGAGGAACAGGAGGATCAGCAGGACGGGGATGGTGAAGAGGAAGACGATCAGCATGTTCCACGTGAAGTTGACGCCGCCGACGTTGAAGACGCTCGATGTCGGGAACACGCTCGGGGCCGGGACGTAGTTGGGGCCCCAGAAGATCAGCCCGATGTCCTCGATGATGAAGCTGGCGCCGATCGCCGTGATCAGCGGCGCCAGCCTCGGCGCACCGCGCAACGGCCGGTAGGCGACGCGTTCGATCGTCGCGTTGATCAGCCCGCAGGACACCATCACCATCACGAGCGTCACGATCAGGATCGGGACGATCACGGGCCCCTGGCCGGGGTGCAGGTTGAAGAAGTGCGTCGAATACGTGATCGCGAACATGCCGCCGAGCATGAACACGTCGCCGTTCGCGAAGTTGATCAGCTCCAGGATCCCGTAGACGAGCGTGTAGCCGAGGGCGACCAGGGCGTAGAGGCAGCCGGTGGTGAGCCCGATCAGCGAGACCTGGATGAAGCTGCTCGGCGAGACGGTGAAGTTCTTGATCAGCCAGATCACCAGGAGCGCAACGAATCCGAGCCCGATCGAGGAGATCAGGCTCGGCCGTGGGATGCGCTCTACGAGTCTCGGGGCGGAGGCGTCGGCGGCCACAGTCGGGGCGACTCTAACCGCCTCGGGCGGAAATGTCCTGCTCGTGATGTTCGCCCTTAGTCAGGCCTCAACAAGGCTACGATCGAACCAGGCCGAAGTGGCGGAACTGGCAGACGCGCCGGACTCAAAATCCGGTGCCCTCCGGGGCGTGTGGGTTCGATTCCCACCTTCGGCATCGTCCCTCGACGATCGCCGGTTCGAGCCGAGCTACGCGGGTTCGAACCCGATCTCCGCCGACTCGGCGACCAGCTCGTAGCCGATATCCACGTAGATCCGGTTGGCCGTCGCGTTGGCGAGGTCGGTGTAGAGGAAGCAGTAGGTTCGGCCTTCGGCCAACAAGCGCTCGCTGAGAGCTGCGACGAGCGCGCTCGCATAGCCGTTGCCGCGCTTCGAGGGCGGTGTGAAGACCGGGCCGATCCGAACGCCGTTCGGTGTCCGACTTCCGTATCCGGCGAGCGACACGGTCTCGCCGTGCTCCCACACGACCAACCCGCCAACGCCGCCGAGACGCGCGTCGACGAACCGCGACGGGTCGACGTGATCGGCAGCGGTCTCGTCGACGAATGCCTGCACCCACTCGACGAGAAGGTCACGGTCCCGAGCCTCGGCGGGCCGCAGCTCGCCTCCGATCGACACCGGCGGTCGCGGGTCGGTGACGAGGTAGATGCCCTGACGTCGCCGCACCCGCGCGTGCGCCCCGGTCGCCCTCTGCCATTCCGACGCGAACTCCTCGCACTCGGGGACGGCCGCAGTCACGCCGGGCACGGGGATGCCCTGGTCGCTGATGGCCGCCGCGAGAGCCGCAAGCGCCCCAGGCGCGGCCTGCCGTGCGACGGCGAGGTTGTACGGCGGGGTCATCACCGCCGCGGCGACACACCGGCCGTCGGCGTCGACGGTCCAGAGGTGGGACGTCGGATAGATCGCAGGCGCCGAGGCGAGCGTCGAGCAGATACCGAGGACGAGGTTGTGACGAGCCTCGTCGCGGAGCAGGAGCGAACGTGCCGATTCGAGGAATGCTTCGACTCCCGCGTGCTCCTGAGCTCTCACGCGCCTCGGATGGTACGGGGCATCAAGGACAGTCGCGCCGCCCGATGGGTTGCGGGCGCCGGCAGCCCGCAACCCGGGGGCGTGGTCACATGTTCGGACAGTTCGAGCTGCCCGAGCCGTGCGGTGCCGTCGTCGACGGTGTCGTCGTCGACGGAGCAGTCTGCGTGGTCGTCGACGGTGTCGTCGTCGCGGTGCTCGAGGACGAGCTGCCGCTCGACGAAGAGCCTGTCGCAGCATTTGCGATGGCGACCACGCCTCCGGCAATCGCACCGGTCGCGAGCAGGCTCGCGACGATCTTCCGGAGTCTCATCACTTCGCCTCCTTTCTGTCGTCTAGCGTTGCTGGTCGATTGCATTTCACGCCCCGCGTCTGTGAGTTCCATGTGATTCGGTGCAGAGTTCGCTGCTGAGACCGATCGGGGCCGCAGCGGCGTTCGCCGTGCTCGTCACCGCCTGCGGCGGGACGTCCCGGCATTCGTCGCCGAGCGCTCTCGTCGCAATCGGAGCCGGCCTGCGCGGGCCGTCGGGCCTGCACGCGACGGTCTACGCGCGCGGGATCACGCACGTCTCCGCCTTCGCCTTCGACAGCCGGGGCCGCCTCTGGGCGACCGCCTCCGGCGCGAGCGGCCACGCGGGCGACGGCGTCTTCCTCGTCGCCCGCAGCGGCGCGCATCCCGTCAAGGTCGTCGCCGGGCCGAAGGGCCCGCTCGGGCTCGTGTGGATCGGCGAGAGCCTCTACGTGAGCTCGCTGGGCGCCGTGACGCGCTTCTCCGGGCTCGACGGGACGCACTTCGGCTCGCGGCAGACGGTGCTGCACGGGCCCGTGCCCGGCGGCGAGAACAACAACCTCGTGCGCGCCCCCGACGGCCAACTGCTGATGGGCATCTCGTCGACGTGCGACCACTGTGTCCCCCCGTCGCGGTACGCAGCGACGATCGTCTCGTTCCGCCCCGACGGGAGCGGGCTCACGACGTTCGCCCGGGGCGTCCGCGCGGCCTACGGGCTCGTCTTCTACCCGGGCACGCGCAACCTGCTCGCCACGATGAACCAGCGCGACGACCTCGGCGCGAAGACCCCCGGTGACTGGCTCGCGCTCGTGCGCCGGGGCGAGGACTGGGGCTTCCCCGCCTGCTACGGCCAGGGCGGCGCCGTCTGCCGGGGCGTGCCGCAGCCGATCGCCGTGCTCGACAAGCACGCAGCCGCAGGCGGGGTCACGGTGCTCACGACCCAGCTCGACAGTCGCTTCGCGGGCTCGGCGCTGGTCGCCGAGTGGCAGACCGGAAAGGTGCAGCTCATCCCGCTCGAGCGCACGTCGAGCGGCTACCGCGGGACGGCGCAGCCGTTCCTCACCGGGATCGCCGACCCGCTCCCGGTCACGGTGACGGCGGACGGGGCCGTGCTCGTCGGCGACTGGTCGACCGGGACGGTCTACCGGATCAGCGCGTCGAAGTGATCGCCGGTCAGCGGACGGCGAAGGTGCGCGAGACGAGCACGCGGTGCCGCGCCGGGGCGAGCGCGGCGTGCAGGTCGATCACGTACGCGTAGCGCCCGGGCGCGAGCCGCTTGAGCGGGAAGCGCACGAGCGGCGTCCACGCGGCTTTGGCGTAGCCGCGCGTCGTGAGCACCGGCTTCGTCTTCAGGGCCTGGCGAGTCGAGAGGACACCGCGCCCGGCGACCGGCACGATCGACGCCCGGTAGGTCGCGTCTTCGCCGACACGCACTCCGAAGCTCCAGACGCGCTGCTTCCACCAGTGCGTGATGTTCGTCGACCCGAACAGGGCGCGCGCTCCGACGACTGTGTTCGTGTGCGCCCACAGCACGGTCGCGCCGGCGCAACGCGGCCCGGCGGCCAGCGCCGCCTTCACGATCGTGTAGGACGGCCGCTTCGTGCCGTCGGCGCGCTCGAGCCCGCTCTGGAACCCGCTGAGCTGCGACTCGTCGATGAACGGCGAGAACAGCACCGACGAGATCGACGGGTCGCAGGCGGCCTTCGCGATGATCTGCCCGTAGATCGTCGCCTGCGCGGCGTCGGAGGTGACGGGCACCGTCTCCGTCCCCGTGTATGCCGACAGCGACGCTGCGGGCACGGCGGTCTGCCAGCCGATCTCGTCGATCGAGATCCGGAGGCCGTTCTCGATCGTCGGCTGGGCAGTCCCGTTGAAGGCATCCCAGAGCGCCTGCTTGACCCGGGCGAGGTTGGCGAAGCCCGCGTTCGGCCAGTCGAGGCCGGTGGCGAGCGAGTCCCGGTTCGACCGCGGGTAGGCGTGGAAGCCGAACTGGTCCATCAGGGGCTTCGTGCGCCCGCTGGCGCGGTACGCCGCCCCCATGTCGGCGATGAAGCGGACGGGTGACGTCGACGCGTTGCTGGTGGCCTGCGGGTCGTCGTTGCCCCGGCTCGACAGCACGCCGCCCACCACGGTCACGCTCGGGTCGACGGCCTTGAGCGCGTCGTAGGTCGCTGCGAGCATCCGCTCGTACCCGATCGCCGCCACCGGCTTGCCCTTGACGAATTGCGGCTGCCAGAAGCGCGGCTGGTTGGGCTCGTTCCCGACCACGAACGTCTGCACCTGCGGATAGCGCTCCGCGAGCGACGCGACGAAGGAGGCGAAGGACTTGGCGCGCACCGCGGACGTCCCGATCGCCGTCGCGGTCGCGGGCCGGACGGCGAGCCGGACCTGCACCCCATCGGCCACCGCGGTCGAGATCGACCGGTCGAGGAACGGGCGGTCGGTGATCACCGTCGGATGCGCCGGGTCCCAGATCACCGTCATCCGGTCGTCGCGCAGCCCCAGCGAGGCGATCTGGGCGAAGAACGCCGCCCCGCCGTCGTTGGCGTACTTGCCGGTGTCGTCGGCCACGCCGAAGCGCACCGGCGAGGGCTGGCCGGCGGCGGAGGCGCCGAGCGCCCCGATGCAGACCCCTGCGCACAGGACGGTGGCGACAGCCGCTCCGCGACGCATCGCAGCGTTATACCGAGGCTCACGGACGGCGTTCACTGGGGGGTTTTGGCGGCTTTTGGAGGGGTTTTCGAGGCAGGGGGTACCTCGAACGAGGGATACCGTACCCCGGAATACCCCGAGATGCCATGCCCCTAAACGGGGATACGGAAGCTGCTAGGTGGCCGGAACGGGCCCGTCGCCGCTCCGGGCCAGCAATCCGGCCCCGGCGACGACCAGGACGAACGCGGCCAGGCGGGCAGCCCCGGCGGCTCCGCCCGGGAGGCGCTCATGGTAGAGCGCGAGCCCGGCGACGATCGGCAGGGCGTTCGTGGCGAGGGTGTTCAGGCCCGCCGTGACGAGCGCTCCCCCGCGCTGGAACGCGAGCTGCAGCGCCGCGAACGCCGCTCCGTGGGATGCGAGAACGGCCGCGACCAGCACCACGTCACCGCCCACGGCCGCCTTGGTCGCGACGTCGCCCGCGGCGTAGAGCGTGCCGGCCGCGAGGCCGAGCGAGGCGCCGCCGGCGAGGGCGCGCGAGACCGGGCCGGTCAGGATCGCGACGCCGACGATCGAGAGCCCGATCCACAGGAGGACGGCGCCGGTGGTCGTCGTCCGGCCGTCGACGATCCCGCCGGCGAGCGACGCGGCGAGCAGGACCATCCCGGCGATCGACAGGGCGACCGCGGCGCCTTCGCGCGCGGACAGCGGTGCGCCGCGGCGGCGCTGGACGATCAGCGCCAGCAGGCCGATGCCGCCCGCGGAGACGCCCTGGACGAGCGAGATCGGGGCCAGCGCGAGCGCGCCGATGTAGAGCGCCCACCCGCCGAGGCCGGTCGTGAAGCCGATGACCCAACGCGGGCTGCGCAGCAGCGCGCCGAGCGCCCGCAGCGGACGGCGCAGCGACAACTGGGGCAGCGTCGCGACCGCGTCGTGCTGGACGATCCATCCGAAGTTGAGCGCAACGGTCGACGCAAGCGCGAGCGCAAGCCCGGCGGCGAGCGTCACCGCCGTCCTCCGCCGAACGGGAGGTACGCCTCGGCCGCCAGCGCCGCGATGCCCACGCGCGGCAGGTCGCGCCGGTTCTCGTACACGACGAAGCGGCGCTCCCAGGCCGGGAAGAACTTGCGGTTGAAGAGGAGGAGGTTGTCGAACTGGAAGTGGCCCTTCATCGCGAGCAGGGCGCGGCGCTGCACCTCCTGCAGCCCGGTGAGGTCGGCGCCCGGCGCGAGCAGCCGCGCGAACGGCGAGAAGTTCAAAGACACGCGCCGGTAGCCATTCTCCGCAGCCCACGCGATGCTCTCGCAGATCAGCCACTCGTTGAAGCCGTTCGGCACGTCGCGCAGGCGCGGCATCGACGACAGCGACAGCGACGGGCCCGCACCCGCGATCGCGAAGTGCAGGAAGCCCGCCGGGGCGCCGTCCGGATCGAGGCCGATCACGAACACCGCGTCGTCGTCGCCGAGCAGGAAGAGCGCATCGAGTGCCATCGCGAACCCGCGCTCCGGCTCGTCGCCCCGCCAGCGGAGGGCGATCGACTCGAGCTCACTGCGCAGCGCCGGGTCGAGCTCGCTCGGCCGGCGGACGACCGCGGTGTAACCGGCGGCGTGGAGCCGCGTCACCGATTGCCTCACCTTCCGGATCGGGCGGCCTTCGAGCGAGAAGGATCCGGCATCGACGATCGCCTCGTCGCCGTGGTACAGCGCATTCAGGCCGTAGCTGCGGTACAGCTCGAGCCGCGACTCCGAGGCGCCGAGGACTGCGATCCGCCAGCCCCGGAGGCGCGCGTGCCCGACGAACGCCTCGACCACGCCGGCCAGCTCGTCCTCGGGGCCGATCGGGTCCCCGGACACGATCGCCACCCCGTGCACGACGCGGTACGCGAGCACCGCGCGCTCGCCGTCGCCGAAGAAGTACGACTTGTCCCGGCGGAGAACGAACGGTGCGAGCGTGTCGGTGCCGTGCGCGCGGACGAGCTCGCGCACCCGCTCGCGCTCGCGCGCCTCCTGCAGGACGCGGTGGCGCCAGGGCGCGATCACGCCGGCGATCACCCAGATCACGCCGAACCCGGTCAGCAGCGCGAGCGCGAGCGGGAACCAGTCGCCGAACGACCCGCCGAGGTGCGGCGACCCGCCGAGGTTGAGCCCGAGCGCACCGCGCGCGATCTCGTCGAGCGCGAACCGGAGGCTGAAGGACTGGTCGGCGACCATCCGGTTCAGCCAGAGGGCCGCGGTCCCGAAGCACGCGATGATCCCGGCGACGATCGCGACACGGACGAGAGCAAGGCGCCACGTGTGCGGCGCACCCGGGCGGTCGAACGACTCGCGGCGTGCGACGAGCAGCACGAGCACGACCGTCGAAGCGAGCGTCCCCGCGTTCAGCCCGTGCAGGACGTGCAACGTAGCCGACAACGTCGCGAGGGCAGTCGCGACGCGCCACGCGCTGCGGCGCCGGCGCGCAAGCCCACGCGCAGCGACGATCAGCCCGAGACCGACCAGCGTCGCCGCCGCTCGTGTGAGCGGGCCGACCGCGTCCGGCGTCAGCGCGCGGACGATCCCCTCGTTGTCGCCGGGAAGAATCCCGTGGATCAGGTCGAGCGCGCCGGCGAACGTGACGAGCGCAGCGATCAGCAGAGGGCCGGCGGGGCGCTTGCGGTCGGGACGCGCCAGGACCGCACCGCCGAGCGCGGCGATCGCGGCGGCGGCGTAGACCGATGACGACTTCCCCGCGGCATCGAGTGCCTGCTGTGCCGGGATCTGCCGCACGATCGCAATCGACGATGCCAGCGCGACGTACTGCCACGCCGCAACGCCGACCGCGAACAGCCCCGCCGCGACGAGCCGGGGCACACGCGCCCAGCGCGCGATCGAACCGAGGAAGAGCGCCGTCACGCCCCAGACGACGAGGAAGGTCACGAGCGCGACGGACGAGTGGCGCGCGAGCTCGTCGAGCGGCAGCGCCTCACCGACGAGCGGCCGCAGGGAGATCAGCCCACGCCCGAGGTAGAGCCAGCCGGTGGCGGCGACGACGAGGGCGAAGCACAGCGGGAACGCCGCCGCCCTACGCATGCCCGGGCCCCAGGTGGCGGGATGCGGCCAGATACGCGAGCGCGGCGTTGCCGCGCCACAACGCCCAGTTGTGGCCTCCGCGGACGACCCGGAAGCGGTGGCCGACGTGCGCCGCGGTGAGCGCCGAGGCGAACTCGGTGTTCTGCGTGCGGAAGTGGTCGTCGCTCCCGCTGTAGAACCAGATGAAGACGTGGTTGCGCCGCAGCGCCGAGCCGGCGCGGGCCACCGTGTCGAGCGGGCTGTTCGCCGCGAGCAGCGTGCGCCGATTGCCGAAGATCGAGCCGATCGGATCGGCCTTCGAGTAGCCCGACCAGCTCTCGAGCACGCCGAACTCGCGGGGGTGCTGCAGGCCGATGTTGAGCGCGCCGTACCCGCCCTCGGAGAGCCCGGCGAGCACGCGCCAGCGCGGCGAGGCGATCGTGCGGTACCGCTTGTCGATCGCGTTGACGACGTCGCGCCAGACGAATGTCGCCCACCCCTGGTTCTTGCCGACGCCGTTCGCCCACTCCTTGTCGGTGAACGACCCCGTCGAGCCGAACGGCATGACGAGGATCAGCGGCCGCGCCCGATGAAGCGCGACGAGCTCGTCCTCGACGACGCCCATGCGCACCGTCGCGAGGAACGCAGCTGGGCGGCCGGGGACTCCGTGGAGGAGGTACATGACGCCGTAGCGGCGGTGCGGGTGCGACGCGTAGCCGGGCGGCAGGTAGACGTCGACCGGCTGGCGGCGGCCACCGAGCGCAGGGCTCGCGACGTACATGCGCACCGTCGTGCCGTGGGACTCGACCCACGCCGGGTCGCGTGGGGGCGCGAAGCCGCGGTAGAGCCAGAAGTTGTCGACGTAGCGGAAGATCGCGATCCCACCGATGGCGAGGAACCCTGCGAGCAAGGGAACGAGCACCCACGCCGCACGCAGCCGGGGAAAGGTGGGAGCGACCACGAGAACGTTGTATTGCGGCGCAGGTTTCCGCCGCGTGGAGCCTGTGTTACGCGGCGGTTACGGCGTCGCGGGCGCGAGATGCGTCAGCGCGAGACGGAGCCAGCCGACTGCGTGACGCTCCCAGAGAGTCGTCGTGTGCGCCCCCGCATACACCTCGAAGAGGTGTGCGATGTGCACCTGATCGAGCTCGCGGTTGAGCTGCTCGTTCTGCTCGAGAAAGCGCTCGTCGTGGCTGCCGACGTAGAACGCGAAGAACGGGTTGCTCTCCTTGATCTCGGGCACGGAGGTCGTCACGAGCGTGTGGAGGCTCGCGCGCGCATTCGCCGCCTTCGACCCGCGGTCGAGCCGCCGCAGCCCGGTGGGATCGGTCGGCACGAAGTACCCCGACCACGACTCGATCGCCGCGTACTTGTCGAGGTGGTTGAACCCGATCGCCGCGGCGCCGTAACCCCCTGCAGATTCGCCGATTATCGCCCGGCCGCGGCGATTCGCGATCGTGCGGTAGCGCGAGTCGATCACCTGGACGAGCTCGCTCGAGACGTACGTCTCCCAGTTGCGCCCTTCGCCCCAGTCGAGGTACTCCGCATCGGTGTCGTCGTCGCGCGCCCCCTGCGGTGCGACGAGGATCGCCGGCTTGCCGGTCTCGGCGAGCGCGCCCGCCACCCAGTGCAGTCCCGAGTAGCTGATCGCGGTGGCCGGAAGACCGTGCAGGAAGTACACCACCGGGTAGCGCCGCGTCGACGTCGAGTAGCCGGCGGGCAGGACGACCAGCGCGTGCATCGTCGACCTGAGCGCGGCCGAGTGAAACGTGATGTCGAGGGCGGTCGGCGACGACGACGGACGGCTCGCAGCGACGCCGAGCGCGGCCGCGAGGACGACCGCGAGCAGCGCTACCCTCGACGCGTGCAAGTGCTCGCGGCCTTTCTCACCGCTCTGATCCTTCCGGGCTTTTCGCAAGTGCAAACCGGTCCTCAGGGGGGTCGCGTGCTGAGCGGCGTCTTTCCCGGGGAGATGCGGCCGGGCCTCGTCTATCTCCCGCCGGGCTTCTCGCGGTCGCAACGCTACCCGGTTGTCTACCTGCTGCACGGCATGCCGGGCTCGCCCAGCGAGTACCCCGACGGGACGGGCCTGGTGAGCTTCGCCGACACCGCGATCTCCACGGGCGCGCTGCGGCCCTTCATCGGCATCCTGCCGGCCGCGGGCCCGGACGACCGCTACAACGGCGAGTGGGCCGGGCGCTGGGAGACGGATCTCGTCGACCGGATCGTGCCGTGGGTCGATCAGGAGTTCCCGACGATCCCGGACGCGTCCGACCGCGTGATCGCCGGGCTGTCCGCCGGCGGCTTCGGCGCGGTGAACATCGCGCTTCGCCATCCGGGCCTCTTCGGCACCGTCGAGTCGTGGAGCGGCTACTTCACGCCGCTGCACGACGGACCGTTCAGGAATGCGAAGCGCTCGGTGCTCGCGGCCAACGACCCAACGCTCCTGGCGCACACGGAGGCCTCCCTGCTGAGGCAGAACGGCGTTCGCTTCTTCCTCTCCACCGGCCCCGCGCACAGCCACTGGTTCCGCCCTCAGCAGACGACCAACTTCACCCGCGAGCTGCGCACGCTCCGCCTCCCGGTCTCCTACCACCTGTACTCGAGCAAGAAGCACGAGTACGGGACACAGCTCGCTGCCGGTCTCGGTTTCGCGCTCCATACGTAAACTCGTCGGCGCATGCGCATCGGTGTCCTTACCGGCGGCGGCGACTGCCCCGGCCTGAACGCGGTGATCCGCGCCGTCGCCCGGCGCTCGTGGGAGCGCGGCGACGAGGTCGTCGGCGTTCGTGAGGGCTGGAAAGGCATGGTCGGCCAGCTGTTCCAGCCGCTCGGCCCGGGCGAGATCTCGGGGATCCTGCCGCGCGGCGGCACGATCATCGGCACGACTCGAACGAATCCCTACAAGGTCGACGGGGGCATCGAGCGCGTCCAGGCCGCCTTCGAGCAGCTGGATGCACTCGTCGCGATCGGCGGCGAGGACACGCTCGGTGTCGCCGCGCGCGTCTTCGCCGATTTCGGCGCGCCGGTCGTGGGCGTCCCGAAGACGATCGACAACGACCTCGCGGGAACCGACTACACGTTCGGCTTCGACACGGCCGTCCACATCTGCACGGAGGCGATCGACCGTCTCCACACCACGGCCGAGTCGCACAACCGCGTGATGGTCGTCGAGGTGATGGGCCGCCACACCGGGTGGATCGCCGTGATGAGCGGGATCGCCGGCGGCGCGGACGTGATCCTCATCCCGGAGAAGCCGGTCGACCTCGATCAGGTGTGCGAGGAGATCCGCCGGCGCCACGCGCGGGGCAAGAACTTCTCGATCGTGGTCGTCAGCGAGGGCTGCGAGCTGCCGGGGGCCGAGGACAAGGGCGAGGTCGACCAGTTCGGGCACCGACTGCTCGCGAAGCGTGGCGTCGGCGAGCGCCTCGGCGAGGAGATCGAGAGCCGGACGGGGTTCGAGACCCGCGTCACCGTGCTCGGCCACATCCAGCGCGGCGGCAGCCCGACCGCGCGCGACCGCGTCCTCGCGACGCGCTTCGGGCTCAAGGCATCCGACCTGGTCGCGGAGGGGGCGTTCGGCCAGATGGCGGCGCTGCGCGGCGACGACGTGATCGCCGTGCCGCTCGCCGAGGCGACGGCCGAGCTCAAGACCGTGCCCGACGACTGGTACGCCGTCGCGCGGACGTTCTTCGGCTAGACGTTGGCGAGGGGGAAGCTGCGGTTGCGCCGCGGCGGGACGAGGAAGTTCTGGCGGTGCGTCGTCTGCAGCACCGAGTTGAACCCCTGGTTGCGGTCGCGCGGCGGGAACGGGATCGTCCCGCCGGGGAGCACGCCGTCCATCGCGTTGCGGTTGCGGCGGAAGTCGTCGCCCGTCGGGTTGAAGACGATGAAGTGCACGCCGGCGGCCGGCGTCTCGCTCGTCTCGTCCGCGATCACCGAGAACGAGAACGGGTTGTCGAGCGTGTTGAAGTCGGCACGGACGGGGATCGCCGCGCCCTTCGGGTAGACGGTGCCGTCGGCCGCGACCACGGCGTGCTGGAGGCGCGACGTCGTCTGGATCGACGCGCTGTGCCCGATGCGCTGCGACGAGCGGTAGTCGCGCCGGACGTCGACGATCGTCGACACGTCCTTCGGCCCCTGCGCGACGGTCTGCGTGTTCTGCGGCACGTCGAGGTTCGGCCGGAACGCCGTCGTCACCCGCTCGTCGAAGTCGAAGTTGAGGTACCAGCTCTCGAGGTCCTCCTGGATGTGCGACAGGTGCATGTGCGTCCCGTTGCGGAAGTAGTCGCTGCCGCGGAAGTCCACGTAGCCGAGCGTCTCGAAGTTGGCGATCTTGCCCGGGCCCATGCCGGCGCGCTGGGTCGAGGTGAAGCCGAGGAAGAGCTCCGACGTGTCCGGGATCAGCTCGGAGCCGGGGACGCCGGCGTCGACCGCGAGCCTCTTCGGGAGCGACTGGCCGCCGTCGAAGCCGCCGCCGGCGAAGCCGCGGCGGATCGAGGTGATCTCGAACAGCTTCGTGTCCTGGAGCCGCTTGGCGGCGTCGTCGATGTGCGCGTGCGTGTCCGAGCGGAGCAGGATCGCGACATCGTTCGATTCGAGGCGCGTGTTGGTGGGGTCGCTGGGGAAGCGATGCGCATCGAAGATCACGGGGCGATCGGCGCGGCGGTCGTACGGGAGGTAGCGGCGCATCGCGTCGGGCACGAGCCGGCGAAAGTACGGCAGCCCCCACGCCACCGTCACGCCGAGCCCGGCGGGTGACGGCACGTAGTCGGCGTCGATGCCAGCGAGCGTGTTCGTGAGCTCCTTCTGCGCGTCGGCCAGCCCGGCGCGGTCGGCCGTCACCCTGGCCGTGATCACCTGGTGGTGGAGCGGCGGGACGAGCACCTCGACGTCGTTCGAGGTGACGACGCGGACGCCGTCGAGCAGGTGCTGCTCCGGCATCGCGACGGTGATCTCGGGACGCGCCGGCGGGCTCGACGCCAGCCGGTCGACGAGCTCGTAGATGCCGGCCGCGCCGACGGCGCCCGCGGCGGCGCCGGCGAGCACCTGCTTCCGGGTGAAGCGCTGCACTACGTCTCCGAGGTGGGCCGCACCAGGATCAGCGAGCGAAGCTCCTGGTGCAGGTACCGAACCACGTGGTTGTACGTCAGCGGCGGCGCGACGTGCTCGGACAGGGTGTAGAGGCTGCCGTTCCGGCGCCACAGGAGCAGCAGATGCCACTCGTCGGCGTCCTGGTTGACGGTGTACATCGTCGCCGTGATCCCGCGCTCGCTCACGGTTCCGTGCGGGTCGGCGAAGCAGGGCACGTTGATGCTCTCGGCGCCGCCCGTGCGGCACGTCGGGATCTTCGTCCTGCCGGGATAGCCGCGGAGGTTCACGTGCAGCTCGCCGCCCGCGGCGCCGCCGCCCGTCTCCTGCCAGACGAAGCTCTCGAGGTAGCTCCGGTCGGCCGAGACGGAGTTGATGTTGTTCCACCGGTTCCCGATCGCCCCGATCAGCGGGTCGGGCAGCCAGCCGGGGCAGTACACGGGGGCCTTGATCCGGTCGGCCAGGCGCTGCCAGGCGGTGCGGTTCGAGCAGACGAGCTTCGACTGCTTGGCGGGCGCAGCCTCGGCCTTCTTCGCCCCCTCGGAGCAGCCGGAAGCGACCAGGCCGCAGGAGCACGCAGCGGCGAGCACGGCGAGGAGGGCTTTCACCCCGCCATGGTAGACGGCTCGAGACGGGCCTCAGGCTGCCCTTTTCAGACTTCTAACGGACGCTCGCCGAACGGCCGCTGGAAGCCAATGTTCCTGCCGCGCATTGTTGTAGAGATACGCGCAACCACGCAGGGGCCTTGCATGCCCGGCAGAGGAGGTCCGAGATGGGAAAGCCCACGCCCGCCACCATCGTCGCTCTGGTCGCCTTGTTCGTCTCCTTGGGCGGAACGACCTACGCAGCCATCAAGCTGCCCGCCAACTCCGTCGGCACCAAACAGATCAGGGACGGTGCAGTCGCGAACCGCGATCTGCACGCGCAGGCCGTCACCGGTTCGAAGGTCGCCGACAACTCCCTCACGGGCGCCCAGATCAACTCGTCGACGCTCGGCACCGTGCCGATGGCCACACGCGCGACCAGCGCGGACCACGCGGCCGACGCGGCACACGCTGACAACTCGGACCACGCGAAGACCTCCGACCTCCTGGCCGGGTCGCCCGCGTCGACCTACCTCGTGCATTGCCCAACCGGCCTCCACCGAGCGCCCAAAACCGACATCTGCTTCGACTTCACAGAACGCGCAGCTGCAACGTGGACGGATGCGATCAAGACGTGCGTCGCGGCAGGGCTCCGCCTACCCGATCCGGGAGAGCTTGCGCAGGTCTTCGACGACCTCGGGGCGTTTCAAGACTTTCAGTGGACGAGTTCGCAGTTCTTCGCTCCCAACGCAGCGGCCGGCATGATGAGCCAGGACTCGTCCCGCAACATCTCGCTCAACGCCGACCTCGTCACACGAGCTCATCCTTACCGCTGCATCACCACCGCTTCCGACTGAACTCAGACTTCTAACGGACGCTCGCCGACGAGGCTCGAGACCTCGCCGCGCGCGACCAGAACCGCATCGATCCCGGCCCGCTCGAGGGCCAGGACCTCTTCTCGCGTCGAGACGTCGACCTGGGCGATCGCGAGCTTCCCCGCCGGGACGTCCGGGAGGAGCTCGAGCACGGCGTCGAGCGGATCCTCGTCGTCGTCGGCGCCGATCGCGGACAGCAGGAAGATCTCCGGGTCGATCTCCTCCAGCGCGGCCTCGAGCTCGTCCTCGTCCCGCACGTCGACGACCGCCTCCATGTGCCCCTCGTCGACCTCGGCGTCGGGGCGGATGCAGACCGCGTCCACGTCCACCGGCCTGCCGCTGCCGATCCAGAGCAGCGGGAGCGACGTCGCATCGCGGATCCCGGCGATGAACGAGCGGATCGCGATCGCCTCGGCTCCTTCCGCCTCCGCCGCCCGCGCTGCAGCCGCGTCCTCGACGCAGACGATGATCGAGATCCCGTCCCCCTCCGAGATCCGCTGACTGAGGCGTCGTGACGCTGGCACCTGCTTACGGAAGCGTAGAGCAGCCACGTGCCGTCGTCACGGGAACAACGGCGGATGCGCGGGGGCAAGCCGCTCGCGGTCGCCCCAGTCGTCCCGGGCAGGCGCGAAGACCTCGACCAGGCCGGCGCCCCCGGGCCCCGCCCAGACCTGGTGCGGGACGTCGGCGCGGATGCACCAGGTCGCCCCCGGCTCGAGGTCGCGCTCCTCGTCCCCGATCCGGAAGCGCACGGAGCCCCGGATCAGGACGCCGACCTGCTCGTTCGCGTGCGAGTGCTCCGGGACGTGCACGTCGGGCTCGAGCTCGAGGTACGTGAAGGTCGTCAGGTCGCCGACGACCGACCGGCCGACGACGCCGGGCCAGATCAGCAGTGGCGCGATCTCGTCGAGGTGGTCGAAGGCGCTCATCCGGTGTGTTTGTAACAGACTGTTACTAGACGCCGATCGGGTGCCAGACCGTCTTGAGCTCGAGGAAGGACGAGATGTCGGCGAGCGACTGGCCGTCGGGCCGACCCACGACGACGCGCTTGACGTTCTCGGCGGCGGCGACCTCGAGTTCGCCGCGCAGCCCGTCGGCGCCGGTGAGATCGATCGCGTTCACGTCCATGTGCGAGGCGAGCCACGGAGCCAGTTCGGCCCGGTAGCCGGTGAGCAGGTTGACGACCCCGCCCGGCACGTCGCTCGTTGCGAGCGCCTCGGCGAGCTCGATCGCCGCGAGCGGCGAGGTCTCGGAGGCGAGCGCGACGACGGCATTCCCACCGGTGAGGGCCGGCGCCACGCGCGAGACGAGGCCGAGCAGCGCGGGCTCGTCGGGCGCGACCACCGCGACGACGCCGGTCGGCTCCGGGATCGTGAAGTTGAAGTACGGCCCGGCGACCGGGTTCGACGAGCCGATCACCTGGACCAGCTTGTCGGCGAAGCCTGCGTACCAGACCAGACGGTCGATCGAGCGCTCGACCTCGTCGCGGCCGCTGCACAGGTCGGCGAACTCGCCCGTCCGCGCCTCCATCATCTCGGCGACGCGGTAGATCACCTGGCCGCGGTTGTACGCGGTGGCCGACGCCCACTTCCCCTGCGCGGCGCGTGCGGCCGAGACGGCGTCGCGGACGTCCTTGCGCGATGCACGGGCGACGTTCTGGCCCTGCGCCTCGTACGTCCGCCCGCTCTCGGAGCGCGGGAACGCGCCGCCGATGAACAGCTTGTAGGTCTTCTTCACCGGCAGGCGCGACATCCCATACCAGGTCTATCAGAGCGTGCGCGCCATGAGCACGTCGTCGACGTCGTCGCCGTCGAGATGGAACTCGCCGCGCAGCACACCCTCGACCACGAAGCCGCACGACTCGTAGAGGCGGCGCGCGGCCGCGTTCGGCCCGAGGACGCGCAGCGTCAGCCGCCGCGCGCCGCGCCGTGCGGCCTCCACGGCCGCCGCTTCGACCAGCGCCCGCCCCACGCCGCGGCCCTGCCGTGCCGGGTCGACCGCCAGGCCGGTCACGTGCTGGACGTGGCTCGAGGCCGCCAGCTCGGTCGGCGGCCGGATCGAGATGTAGCCGGCCACGGCGCCGTCGACCGTCGCGACCAGGACGTCGTGCGGCCGCGTGCGCGTGCCGAAGAACGGCGCTCCCTCGGCCGGGGGCGGCGACGGGCTCGTCGCGGTCGTCCACGTCGCCCGGTCGATGCGCATCAGCTCTCCGGCGTCGGCCGGGCGAGCGGGCCGGATCTCAGTCGTCGAAGGCGAGGTACGGCTCGAGCCCGTGGAGGCCGCCCTCGCGGCCGAAGCCCGACTCCTTGTAGCCGCCGAACGGGCTGGCCGGGTCGAAGCGGTTGAACGTGTTCGCCCAGACGACACCGGCCCGCAGTCGCTCGGCCATCCAGAGGATGCGCGAGCCCTTCTCGGTCCAGATCCCCGCCGAGAGCCCGTACGGCGTGTTGTTCGCCTTCTCGACCGCCTCGTCCGGCGTGCGGAACGTGAGGACGGAGAGCACCGGGCCGAAGATCTCCTCCTGCGCGATCCGGTAGCTCTGCGCGACGTTCGTGAACACGGTCGGCGCGAACCAGTAGCCCTTCTCGGGCAGGCGGCAAGGCGGCTGGTAGATCTCCGCGCCCTCCGCGCGGCCCGCCGCGACGAGCTCCTCGATCTTGTCGAGCTGCATCCGCGAGTTGATCGCACCGACATCGGTGTTCTTGTCGAGCGGGTCGCCGACCCGGAGCGTCTCCATCCGCCGCTTCAGCTTGTCGACGACCGGCTCGTAGATCGACTCCTGCACGAACAGCCGCGACCCGGCGCAGCACACGTGACCCTGGTTGAAGTAGATCCCGTTGACGATGCCCTCGACCGCCTGGTCGACGGCGGCGTCGTCGAACACGATGTTCGCCGCCTTCCCGCCAAGCTCGAGCGTCAGCTTCTTGCCGGTGCCGGCCAGCCGGCGCTGGATCGCCTTGCCGACCTCGGTCGAGCCGGTGAAGGCGATCTTCGCGACGTCGGACTCGACCAGCGCGGCGCCGGCGCGCCCGTCGCCGGTGACGATGTTGACGACGCCGGGCGGCAGCTCGGCCTGGCGGAGGACGTCGCAGAAGAGCAGCGCCGTGAGCGGAGTGGTCTCGGCGGGCTTGAGGACGACGGTGTTCCCCGCGGCGAGCGCGGGCGCGATCTTCCACGAGAGCATGAGCAGCGGGAAGTTCCACGGGATGATCTGGCCGGCGACACCGAGCGGCCTTGGGCTCCGGTTCGGGAATGCGTACTCGAGCTTGTCCGCCCAGCCCGCGTAGTAGAAGAAGTGCGCCGCCGCGAGCGGCAGGTCGACGTCGCGCGACTCCTTGATCGGCTTGCCGCCGTTCAGCGACTCGAGCACTGCGAACTCGCGCGACCGCTCCGCGAGGATGCGCGCGATCCGGAACAGGTACTTCGCGCGCTCGGAGCCGGGCAGCTTCGACCAGGTCACGAACGCATCCTGTGCCGCCTCGGCGGCCGCGGCGACGTCCTGCTCTCCCGCCTGCGCCACCTGCGCCAGCGGCACCTCGTCGCGCGGTGAGATCGTCTCGAAGAACTCGCCGGAGCGCGGCGCGACCCACTGGCCGCCGACGAACAGCCCGTAGCGCTCGCGCAGCGAGACGATCTCGGTGCTCTCCGGCGCCGGCGCGTACGTCCAGCCGGCGGGGACGGGCGAGCGGTCGGAGCGCCGTTCGACGTCAGTCATTCGTGAAGTAGTCCTTCGACTGGTAGGCGCCCGTCTTCTCCTTGCGCAGCTGCATCAGGATGTCGTTGACGAGGCTCGACGCCCCGATCCGGTAGAGGTCGGGCGTGAGCCAGTCGGGGCCGAGCGTCTCGTGCACCTGCACGAGGTACTGGATCGCGTTCTTGGAGGTGCGAATGCCTCCGGCCGGCTTCATCCCGACCTTCCGCCCCGTCTCGGCGTGGACGTCGCGGATTGCCTCGAGCATCACGAGGTGGACGGGAAGCGTGGCCGCGCCGGGCAGCTTGCCGGTCGACGTCTTGATGAAGTCGGCGCCCGCCGCCATCGCGAGCAGCGACGCACGCCGGACGTTGTCGTACGTGCCGAGCTCCGCGACCTCGAGAATCACCTTCAGGTGCGCGTCGCCGCACGCCTGCTTCACCCGGGTGATCTCGTCGTACACCTTCGCGTAGCGGCCGGAGAGGAAGGCGCCGCGGTCGATCACCATGTCGACCTCGTCGGCGCCCATCGCCACGACCTCTTCGGTCTCGCGCACCTTGACATCGATCGGGCTCTGGCCGCTCGGGAACGCCGTCGCCACCGACGCGACCTTGACCCCGGTGCCGCGGACGCGCTCGACCGCGGTCGGCACGAGGTTCGGGTACACGCACACCGCCGCCACCGAGGGGACGTTGGGATCGCCCGGGTCCGGACGGACCGCCTTCGAGCACAGCGCCGACACCTTCCCCGGCGTGTCCTGGCCCTCGAGCGTCGTCAGGTCGCAGCAGCGGATCGCGAGCTCGAGCGCCCACACCTTCGCGTCCCGCTTGATGCTGCGCTTCGCGAGCTCGCCCGCGCGCGCCTCGACGGCGACCTGGTCGATCGAGCCGATGCGCGGCAGCCGTTGCTTGAGCGGAAGCTCGAACCCTCCAGGGAGAGCGGGCGCCTGCGCCATCGCTTCGAGTGTACGCGCGTGAATGTCGTCCTCGCAGGCGACCGCCGATCGTCCCACCGGTCTGCGAGGTCGACGCGGCGCTCGGCGCCCACGGGCTCGCGCTCTCCGGCCTCGCCCTCCCGCTCGAGCTGCGCGGCGCCCGCGACAGCGCGCATCTGGCCCGGCACCGAGCGCGACCGCCTCGCGAAGGTGATGGCGGCGGTCCGGACCGACCAGCGCTAGAGACCGAGCCGCTCGAGCATGGTCTCGTTGCGCCGCCACTTCGGCGCCGACTTGACCTGCAGCTCCAGGTAGACCGTCCGCCCGAGCAGCTGCTCGACGAAGGGCCGCGCGCTGCGGCCGATCTCGCGCACCATCGTCCCGCCCTTGCCGATCAGGATCTGCTTCTGGCTCTCGGTCTCCGTGTACAGCCGCACGTGCACGTGTCCCTCCTCGATCGACACCACCTCCGCCGTGACGGCGTGCGGCACCTCCTCCTTCGTCAGCCGCAGCGCCTGTTCGCGGACGGCCTCGGCGATCCGGGCCTCGGTCGGCAGGTCGGTGTCGGTGTCCGGCGGGTAGAGCAGCGGGCCGTCGGGCAGCAGCGAGATCAGGTCGCTCCGCAGCTCGTCGATCCCGTCGCCGGTGGTCGCACTGACCGGATGGAGCGCGTGGAAGGATCCGAGAGTGGCCGCCTGCTTCATCTGCGAGGCGATGTGCCCCGCCTTCAGCCTGTCGATCTTGTTGACGACGATGACGACGGGCACACCGAGCCCGAACACGTGCCGGGCGACGAAGCGGTCGCCCGCGCCGATCCGGTCGCGCGCGCTGACGACGAGCATGACGACGTCGACGTCCTCCCCCATCGTCTGCACGACGCGCTGCTGCATGCGCTCGGTCAGCGTGTCGATCGGCCGCTGCCAGCCCGGAAGGTCGACGAGCACGAGCTGGGCATCGTCGTTCGTGTAGACGCCGCGGATGCGGTGCCTCGTGGTGTGCGGGACCGAGGAGACGATCGCGACCTTCGTTCCCACGAGCGCGTTGACGAGGGTCGACTTGCCGACGTTCGGCCGCCCCGCGACGGCAGCGAAGCCCGACCTCACTCGGGCAGGCTCCACGCGCCCGGCAGCAGCTCGGCAGCCGTCGACATCGCGACCGAGCCGTCCTCGCGCCTGAAGCTGACCTCGCCGATGCGCCATTCGTAGAGCCACTGCCGGCACCCGCCGCACGGCGACGCGGTGATCCCGATCGCGGCGAGGTCGCCGGGGCGGCAGCCCGCGGCGGCGGCCGCGACGATCGCCGACTTCTCCGCGCAGACGCCGAGCGGGTAGGCGGCGTTCTCGACGTTGACCCCCTCGAACTCGCGGCCGTCGACGGTGCGGACGACCGCCCCGACGTGGTATCGCGAGTACGGCGCGTAGGCCCGCTCCGCCACGGCTTCCGCCCTGGAGACGAGCTCGCTCACGAGAACACCTGGAAGACGATCAGCGCCGCGAGGGCCCCGAGCAGCCCGCCGGACGCGACCTCGAGCGCAGAGTGAACGCCCGACTCGACTCGCGTCTGGGCGACGAGCACGGCCATCAGGAGCGCGATCGACGAGACGAGGAACCGGTGCGAGGCGCCCGCGAGGTACGTCGCGGCGATCCAGCACGCGAACGCGACGGCCGCGTGGCCCGATGGGATCCCGCCGCGGAGCGGCGTCCCGCGGCCCGTGTACGCCTTGAGGGCGATCACGCCGATCACGACGAGGACGAGCACGACGAGCGTGAGCTCGGCCGGCGCCTGGCGCAGGCGGTCGAGCAGCCTGGACGAGCGGTCCGCGACCTTGCCGGCGAACACGAGGTAGCCGACCGCCAGCGCGTTGACGGAGGCGAGCAGGACCGCGCCGGCCGCGATGTCCTTCGCCAGCTTCGCCATCGGGTCGAACGACGTCGTCGCGATGTCGATCGCGCCCTCGATCGCCGAGTTGATCATCTCCGCGATCAGCACGAAGGTGATCGAGATCAGCAGCGCGATCAGCTCGAGCTTCGTCACGTTCACGACGAGGGCGAGCACGATCACCGCGAACGCGACGGCGAAGTGGATGCGCATGTTCCGCTGCGTGCGGAGCACGTGGATGATCCCCTCGAACGCGTAGTTGAAGGAGTCGAGCAGGCTCGGCGAGCGGCGGGCGCTCATACGTACGCATCCTCGAGCTCGGACATCTCGGCGCCGTGGTCGTAGCCGAGCAGGTGCAGCAGCCCGTGCACGAGCGGCCGCCGCCACTCGTCGGCCACCACCTGCGGGCAGATCACGACGTCGCCCAGCTGGCGCGGCAGCTCGTCCGGCAGCTCGGACGTCCCGTCGATCGGGAACGAGAGCACGTCGGTCGCCTCGTCGATGCCGAGATGCTCCTGCTTCAGGCGCCGGATCTCGTCCGGGCCGACGAACGCGATGCCGAGGTCGCCGCTCGCGATCCGCTGCCCGGCCAGAACGTCACGGGCCAGCTTCCTGGCGGCCGGTGCGTCGACCGGCATGCCGCTCCGGTTCTCGACCTCGATCACGACTCCGGTCATCGGCTTCGCTCGTCCGTGTGCTCCTTGTACGCCTCCACGATCCGCTGGACGAGCTTGTGCCGCACGACGTCGCGATGGCCGAACCCGATGAAGGAGATGCCGTCGATGTCGATCAGCACGCTCTGCACGTGCACGAGCCCCGACCGCTGGTCGCGCGGGAGGTCGATCTGCGTGACGTCTCCGGTCACGACGACCTTCGACCCGAAGCCCAGCCGCGTCAGGAACATCTGCATCTGCTCAGGCGAGGTGTTCTGGGCCTCGTCCAGGATGATGAAGCTGTCGTTCAGCGTCCGACCGCGCATGAACGCGAGCGGTGCGACCTCGATCGTCCCCCGCTCGATCAGGTTGTTGGCGCGATCGGGCTCGAGCATGTCGTAGAGCGCGTCGAACAGCGGGCGCAGGTACGGGTCGACCTTTGCCATCAGGTCGCCCGGCAGGAACCCGAGCCGCTCCCCGGCCTCCACCGCGGGCCGGGTGAGGATGATCCGCGAGACCTCCCGCTCGTGGAGCGCGGCGACCGCGAGGGCCATCGCGAGGTACGTTTTCCCGGTTCCCGCGGGGCCGATCCCGAATGTGACGGTGGACTGCCGGATCGCGTCCACGTAGCGCTTCTGCATGACCGTCTTCGGGGCGATCCGCTTGCCACGGTGACGCCAGACGACGTGGTCGAAGACCTCCCGGACGTCCGTCTCGGCGTCGAGCGCCCCGATCACGGCGTCGACGGTGTGAGCGCCGATCTCGTGCCCGCCCTCGACCAGGTCGACGATCTCGTCGACCACGATGCGGGCCTCGGCGACCTGCTGCTCGTCGCCCTCGAGCGTCAGCTGGTTCCCCCGCAGCCGGATCGTGCAGTGGAGCCGCTCGCGGAGTGCGTCGAGCACGCCGTCGGACATCCCGGCGAGCCCGGCGGCGACGGCGTTGGAGACGTCGAACGTGTCCTGCATTCCGCACCTGAGTGTAGGCCGCGCTCCGGAACCTCCGCCTGGGCCCGCGGCCGGTGTCTATGTTCCGCCGGTGGAGCGGAAGTGGTGGACATTGCTGGCGGTCTGCACCGCGACCTTCATGCTGCTCCTCGACATCACGATCGTGAACGTGGCGCTGCCGGCGATCGAGCACTCGCTCGACGCATCGTTCTCGGATCTCCAGTGGGTGGTCGACGCCTACGCGCTGGCCCTCGCCACCTTCGTCCTGACCGCCGGTTCGCTGGCCGACCAGTTCGGCCGGAAGCGGCTGTTCCTGATCGGGATCGTGCTGTTCACCGCCGCGTCGGCGGCCTGCGGCCTCGCGAACGACCCGCTCTTCCTGATCATCTCGCGTGGGGTCCAGGGGATCGGCGGCGCGATCATGTTCGCGACGGCGCTCGCGCTCATCTCGCAGGAGTTCCACGGCCGGGAGCGCGGCACCGCCTTCGGGGTCTGGGGGGCGACGATCGGCGCTGCCGTGGCGATCGGGCCACTCGTCGGAGGGATGCTCACGTCCTGGCTCTCCTGGCGGTGGATCTTCCTCGTCAACATCCCGATCGGCATCGGCGCGGTTGCGCTCTCGCTGCCGAAGCTGCGCGAGTCGAGCGATCCCGAGCACAGCCGGATCGATCCGATCGGGCTCGTGACGCTGATCGGCGGCCTCTTCTGCCTGATCCTCGGGCTGATCGAGGGCAACAAGCGCGGCTGGACGAGCGACGTGATCATCGGCCTGTTCGTCGCCGCGTTCGTCCTGCTGGCGCTGTTCATCCTCTCGCAGGCGCGAGACCGGGTGACGATGGTCGACCTCTCGCTGTTCGGGCGGCCGGCATTCGACGGCGCACAGGTGACCGCATTCGCGATCTCGTCGTCGATGTTCGCGATGTTCCTGTACCTGACGCTCTACATGCAGAACGTTCTCGGCCTGTCGCCGCTCGAGACCGGTGTCCGGTTCCTGCCGCTGAGCATGGTCTCGTTCGTCGCCGCGCCGATCGCGGGCCGGCTGTCGACCCGTGTCCCGATTCGCTGGCTGCTCGGCGGCGGCCTGGCCCTCGTCGCGCTCTCGATGTGGCTGATGAGCGGCATCACGACGAGCTCGGACTGGACGACGCTCCTGCCGGGATTCCTGATCGGCGGCATCGGGATCGGCATGGTCAACGCACCGCTCGCGTCGACAGCGGTCTCGACCGTGCGCGTCGAGCGGGCAGGGATGGCGTCCGGGATCAACAACACCTTCCGCCAGCTGGGCATCGCGACCGGCATCGCCGCGCTGGGCGCGATCTTTGCGAGCCGCGTCACCGACCGGGTCGTCGCAGGGCTGTCGGGCCTGTCGAACGTCCATCACCTCGCGACGCAGCTCGCGAGCGGCCAGGCGACGAGCGCGATCGCCTCCGCGCCGGTGGGCGACCGCGGCCGGATCGCCGAGGTCGCGCGCGCGTCGTTCGTCTCCGGCCTGAACCACATCCTCGTCATCGGGACGATCGTGGCGGCGGTCGGCGCGGTCCTCGCGGCCGTGCTCGTCCGCCCGCAGGACTTCGTCGCGAGCGGGCCGCCGGTAGCGGCCGAGCCGACCGCCGCGGATTAGGCGAGCTTCTCGCGGACGAGCTGGCCGACCGCCGAGCCGTCGGCGCGCCCGGCGACCTGCGGCATCACGTCCGCCATCACCCGGCCGAGGTCCTGCAGCGACGTCGCGCCGTTCTCGGCGATCGCGTCGTCGACGATCTGCTCGAGCTCCTCCTCGGTCAGCGGCTCGGGCATGAATTCCTCCAGCACGGCGAGCTCGGCCTCCTCCTTCGCCGCCTGCTCGTCGCGGCCGGCGTCATGGAACGCCTCGGCCGCCTCGATCCGCTTCTTGCGCTCGCGCTGCAGCACCTGGAGCTCCTCGCCCTCGGAGAGCGGGCGCTGCAGGTCCTTCTCGGCCGAGCGCAGGCTGGAGAGGATCAGGCGCAGCGCATCGCGGCGCTCCACGTCGCGGGCGAGCATCGCCTCCTTGACCTCGTCTTCGATCTGCGCGATCAGGCTCATTGCGGCTCTCCGAGCACGTGCCAGTGGAGGTGGAAGACAGTCTGCCCCGCGCTCGGGCCGACATTGACGACGACACGGTAGTCGGTCAAGCCCGCAAGCTCGGCGGTCTCGGCCACGAACGCGAGCATGCGCGCGGACTCCTCGCCGTCGAACGCGCCGACCTCCCGGAAGGTGTCGACGTGCCGCTCGGGGATCACGAGCAGGTGGACCGGCGCCTGCGGCGCGATGTCCGCGATCGCGACGAAGCCGTCGCCGGTGTGCACGTGGTTGCCCTCCCGGAACAGCCGGCAGAAGAGGCAATCGTCTGCCTCAGGCGGCAAGGATGCCCTCCTCGGACACCGCTGCCGCGCGCACGCGCACGAGCTCGCCGACCGGCGCGTCCACGAGCCACGGCGAATAGTCGTCGCCGTACCCGCGGCCGGGACGGTCGACGAGGACCGTGTCGGTCTCGCCGACCTTGCGGAGCCAGCGACGGGCGGAGAGGTCGCGCGAGAGCGCGCGCAGGCGCGCGCCGCGGTCGCGCTTGACGTCGGCCGGCACGCGATCGTCGTGCTCGGTCTTCGTTCCCGGGCGCGGCGAGTACGGGAAGACGTGGACCCCGCTGATGCCTGCGCGCTCGACGATGTCGATCGTCCGTGCGAAGGCCGCATCGTCCTCGTTCGGAAAGCCGACGATCACGTCGGTCGTCAGATTGAAGTCCTCGAGCGGGCCTAGCCGGCGAAGGTAGGTCGCTGCGTCGTACCGGCGCTGCATCGCGCGCAGGACGCCGTCGTCGCCCGACTGCAGCGGGACGTGCAGGTGCCTGCTCACCGTGGGTGTCTCACGAAGCGCCGCGACGAGCTTCTCGTCGATGTGGTTGATCTCGATGGAGCTGAGGCGCAGCCGGGACAGGCCCGCGATCGACCCGGCTTCCCGGACGAGCCGCGCCAGGTCGTAGCCTGCCGCGCGGTCCCGGAAGCAACCGAGGTTGATGCCGGTGAGCACGACCTCCTTGTGCCCCTGGTCGACGCGGCGCCGGATCTCGCCCAGCACCGCCCCGGCGCGTCGGCTGCGCGACGTGCCGCGCACGAGCGGGATCACGCAGAAGTTGCAGGAGAACGAGCAGCCGTCCTGGATCTTCACGAAGGCGCGGACGCGGTCGAGGCGGGCGTCGGACTGCACGCAGCCGATCGCGCCGACGTCACCCGCGACGAACGACGCCGTCTCCTCGCTGCGCTTCGCCACGACCGTGACGCGGTCGGGCAGGCCGGCGAGCGACGCCACCGGGAGGTTCGCGGCGCAGCCGGTCAGGTACACGCGCGCGTGTGACCGCGACGCCCTCGCAGCCGCTTTGCGGCTCTTCGCGAGCGCCTCGTTGGTCACGCAGCAGCCGCTGATCACCGCGATGTCGGCGCCGTCACCGTCGAGCTCGCGGTGACCGTCCGCCAGCAGCGCCTCGCGCACGGCCTGCGCGTCGGTGTGCGACACCTTGCAGCCGAGAAAGTCGACGCGGAACGTCGCCACGCCGGTGATCGTACTCCGCTTCAGGCGCGTTCAAACACGTCGGCGGCCCAGCCGTCGAGTGCGACACGGTTCACGTGGGCCCATCCGTCCGGCTCCGGGCCGTCCGAGATGAGGTAGCCGGACGTGAGCAGCGTGCGCGCCTCGACCCGCTCCGCCACCGACGTGACGCCGGCGAGCGAGATGTTGGCGACCGCGATCTCCGTGGCCGGCAGATCGTCCGTGAGGTCGACGAGCCTGGCGTCGATGCGGACGCCGTTCGCTTCCGCGTTCGCGCGCGCCGCCTCGACCGCCGGCGGCTCGACGTCGACGGCGACGACCGGCTCGAAGCCGAGGAGGGCCGCGGCGATCCCGAGGACGCCGGAGCCGCACCCGACGTCGAGCAGCGGTGCGGGCGCGATCTCCTGGAGCAGCCGCAGGCACAGCCGGGTCGTCGGGTGCGCGCCGGTGCCGAACGCGCGCCCCGGGTCGATCACCACGGCCAGCGCCCCTGGCCTTGGCTTCTCCCACGAGGGCCCGACCCACAGCCGGCCGACCTCGACTGGGTGGTGGAACGACTGCCACCGATCCTCCCAGCCCTCCTCGACCTCGGTCGATCGCGCCGCGCCGAACACGTGCCAGACGCGCTCCTCGCCGGCCGAGTCGGTGTAGACGACGAGCTCGGTCGCACCCGCGCGCTCGACCTCCTCGAAGCCCTCGGGGAACAGCATGAGCATCGCCGCCCGCGCCTCCTCGACTCGCGGGTCGCGAACCTCGACGGCGACTCGCCGCAGCGCGCTCAGCGGAACGCGCTCTTCAGCTTCTCGAAGAAGCTCTCGTCGTGGCGGTACGTGTGCTCGTCGCTCGCGGCGTCGAACTCCTCGAGCAGGCGTCGCTGCTCGTCGGAGAGCCGTCGCGGGACCGTCACGTTGACGAGCACGCGATGGTCGCCGCGGCCGAAGCCTTGCAGCACCGGCATCCCGCGGCCGCGAAGCAGGCGCACGTCTCCGGGCTGGACACCCGGCTCGAGCGCCAGCTCGACCGGCCCGTCGAGCGTCTGGACCTCGATCTCCGCGCCGAGCGCCGCCTGCACGACGGTCAGATCGACCTGCGAGTAGATGTCGTTGCCCTCGCGCACGAAGCGCTTGTCCGGCAGGACGCGCACGCCGACGTACGCGTCGCCGGCGCGCCCGCCCAGTTCCCCCGCATGGCCCTCGCCGGAGACACGGATGCGCTGGCCGTCGTGGATCCCGGCCGGCACCTTCACGTCGATCGTCCGGCGCTCCCCGATCCGGCCCGATCCCTTGCAGGCCTTGCACGGGTGCTCGACGATCCGCCCGGCGCCACGGCACTGTGGGCAGGCCTGCGTTCGCACGAACTCGCCGAAGACGGTCCGCGAGACGTGCTGCAGCCGCCCCGAGCCGCCGCAGCGGTCGCAGGGCACCGGCGTCGTGCCGGGCTCGACCCCGTCGCCGCCGCACGTCGCGCACGCAACGGTCACATCGAACGGCACGGCGACGGTGGCGCCGCGCGCCGCGTCGACGAGCGTGATCTCGATCTCCGCCGCGACATCCGCCCCACGCCGTGCTCGCTGGCCGCCTCCGCCGAACACGTCCTCGCCGAAGAACGTCGCGAAGAGGTCGCCGAGGCCGCCCATGTCGAACGTCGGCGTGAAGCCGCCGGAGCGGAGCCCGGCGTGTCCGTAGCGGTCGTAGAGCGCACGCGTCTCGCTGTTCGTGAGCACCTCGTACGCCTCGGCCGCCTCGCGGAACCGCGCCTCGGCGTCCGGCTCCGACGACACGTCGGGATGGAGCTCGCGCGCCAGCCGCCGGAAAGCCTTCTTGATCGTGGCGTCGTCCGCGTTGCGCGGCACGCCGAGCACTTCGTAGAGATCGCGGTCGGTCGTCGCCATCAATCCTCCGCGTACACGTCCTCGACGAAGCGGGAGAGGTCGCGGGCGGCGGAGCGCACCGACCGCAGCGCCTTGTCGTAGTCCATCCGCAGCGGGCCGAGCAGGCTGACCGCGCCGAGCGTCCGGTGCGCGACGCCGTACGTCGCGCCGACGAGCGCGAGCTCTCTGAGACCGGGCTGCTCGAGCTCCTCTCCGACCCGCGCGAACGGGCGGCGCGGATCGAGGCGCTGCGCCAGCACGTCGAGCAGGGCCGCGCGCTTCTCGAGCGCGTCCATCAGGCTGCGGTAGGCGCCGATCTCGTCCTCCCGCATCTCGTCGAGCAGCCCGGCAGCCCCGCCCACGAAGAGCATGCGCCCCTCGTCGGCCGCGTGGTCGAACGACGGCCGGATCGCCTCGAGGAACGCTCGCTCCCGCGGCGAGAGCCCCGGCTCCTCGAACGCGAGCCGGACTGCGCGCGATCCGATGCGCGCCCCCGTCAGGCGGTCGTTGAGGTAGTCGGCCGCCCAGGTCGCGAGCCCCGGGTCGACGTCGTCGGCGAACTCGGTGCGCAGCTTGGTGACGCCTCCGAGCGAGGTGATGACCACCGTCATCACGACCCGCGGCTGCAGCATCAGCACCTCGACGTGACGGACCGTCGCCGCCTGCAGCGGCGGCGCCGAGACGAGCGCGAGCAGCCTGGTCACCTGCGCGAGCATCTCCGTGGTCGCCTGCAGCGCCCCCTCGACCTCCGCCCGCGCGACCGGGAGGTCGAGCTGGAACTCGCCCGCCCGCGGCTCCTGGCGCTCGAGCAGCTCGTCGACGTAGAGGCGGTAGCCCGCCTCGGTCGGCACGCGCCCCGCGGAGGTGTGCGGGTGGGTCAGCAGGCCGATCCGCTCGAGCTCCGCCAGCTCGCCGCGCACGGTCGACGACGAGACCGAGAGCCCCGAGCGCTCGACGAGGGACCGCGAGCCCACCGGCTGGCCGGTGGCCACGTACTCCTCGACCAGGCGGCGCAGGATCCCCTGCTGCCGCTGCGACAGCGCCATGCTCATCCGCTCATGGTAGGAGCGAGCAGGCGGGCGGTGACGCCGCCGCCCAGGAACCGGCCGCGCTCGGTCAGCACGATCGCGTCGTCGCGGGTCGCGACGAGGCCCGCCTGCGCGAGGCGCGCCAGCTGCTCGGAGTCGATCGCATCGCGGACGGCGGCGAGCGGGAGCGGCTCGTCGAGCCGGAGCCCGAGCATCGCTCGTTCCACGGTCCGGACGGCCGCCGGCAGCTCCTCGACCTCGCGCGGCGGGCGCTCGCCCAGCTCGAGCGCCCCGAGGTACCGCGCGAGCGACGGGAGATTCCGTGTGCGACGACCGGCGACCGTGCCGACGGCACCGACCCCGAGCCCGAGGTAGTCGCGGCCGAGCCAGTAGCCGAGGTTGTGCCTCGCCCGCAAGTCCCGCCCACCCGTGCGGTCGCCCGCAAGGCAGAAGTTGGCGGTCTCGTACCAGCGGTAGCCGGCGCCGGTCAGCGTCCCCACGACCGTCTCGAAATAGCGTTCCATCGCCTCGGCCTGGAGCTCGAGTGCCGGCCCGTGCGCGTGGCTGAAGCGCGTGCCCGGCTTCGCTTCCAGCTCGTACGCAGACAGGTGCTCGGGCTCGAGCGCGAGCGCCTCGGCGAGGTCGGAGGCGAGGTCGGAGGGCTCCTGGCCCGGGATCCCGTAGATGAGGTCGATCGAGATGTTGTCAAAACCGGCATCACGAAGAGCATAGACTGCCCGCCGGACGTCGTCAGGCGAGGCAACGCGGTCGAGGACGCGGAGGAGCCGGGCCGAGAAGGTCTGGGCGCCGACGGAGACGCGGTCGACCCCGGCAGTGCGAAGCAGCCGTGCCAGTCCCGGGGTGACCGTCTCGGGGTTGGCCTCGACCGTCAGCTCGTGAGCGGCCGGCAGCCCGGCGAGAAGGCGTTCGAGCGCACGTCCGTCGGTGAACGTCGGGGTGCCGCCGCCGAGATAGACCGTCTCGAGCTCCGGAGCGAGGACCGCACGCTCGAGCTCCAGCTCGCCGAGCAGCGCCCGCACGTAGCGCGCGTGATCGGCGCGGCGCCCGACCACCGTGACGAAATCGCAGTAGCCGCACCGGGACGAGCAGAACGGCATGTGAACGTAGAGGTGGCGAACGCCCGCCGTGTCGAGCGTCACTACTTGCGCGCTCCGTCGTTCAGGTTGAGCACCGCGAGGAACGCCTCCTGCGGCACTTCCACGGCGCCGACCTGCTTCATCCGTTTCTTGCCGGCCTTCTGCTTCTCGAGCAGCTTGCGCTTGCGCGTGATGTCGCCGCCGTAGCACTTCGCGAGCACGTCCTTGCGGCGCGCCTTGACCGTCTCGCGCGCGATCACGCGTGCGCCGATCGCGGCCTGGATCGGGACGTCGAACATCTGACGCGGGATCTCCTCGCGCAGCTTCTCGACCAGCGCCTTCCCGCGCTCGTAGGCGAACTCGCGGAAGACGATCAGGCTGAGCGCGTCGACCGGCTCGCCGCCGACGAGGACGTCGACGCGCACGAGCGATCCGGGACGGAACCCATCGAAGTCGTAGTCGAAGCTCGCGTAGCCCCGCGTGCGCGACTTCAGCTGGTCGTAGTAGTCGAGGACGATCTCCCCGAGCGGCAGCTCGTAGACGAGGTGCACGCGCTCGGGCGAGAGGTACTCCATGTGGTCGAACCGGCCGCGCCGGTCGTTGTTGAGCTCCATGATCGTGCCGACGAACTCCTTCGGGACGATGATCGAGGCCTTGATGAACGGCTCCTCGACCTCTTCTGCGCCGTCGGGCAGGTCGGACGGCGTGTGCACCTCGCGCCAGTCGTCGTCGTTCAGCATGCGCACCCGGTAGGCGACGTTCGGAGCGGTGACGATGAGGTCGAGGTCGAACTCGCGCTCGAGGCGCTCGCGCACGATCTCCATGTGCAGCAGGCCGAGGAAGCCGCAGCGGAAGCCGAAGCCGAGCGCCTGAGACGTCTCGGGCTCGTAGAAGAGCGCCGCGTCGTTCAGCTTCAGGCGCTCGAGCGCGTCGCGGAGCTCGGGGTAGTCGTCGGAGTCGGTCGGGAACAGCCCCGCGAACACCATCGGCTTGACGTCCTTGTAGCCGGGCAGCGGCGACGACGCCGGCGACCGGTCGGACGTGAGCGTGTCGCCCACGCGGAGCTCGGAGACGTCCTTCAGCCCGGTGATCACGTAGCCGACCTCGCCCGCCCGGAGCTCCGGCACGGGGCGCATCGCAGGCGACATGAACCCGATCTCCTGCGCCTCGAACCGCGTGCCCAGCGCCATCGCGCGCAGCGCCTGCCGGGGACGGAAGACACCGTCGACGACGCGGACGAACGCGACGACGCCGCGGTACTGGTCGTACGACGAGTCGAAGATCAGCGCGCGCGGCGGGGCGTCCGGCTGCCCGTCGGGCGCGCCGATGCGCTCGACGATCGCGTCGAGGACGGCCGCGACCCCTTCGCCGGTCTTCGCCGAGATCCGGAGCACGCGGTCTGCGTCCTCGCCGATCAGGTCGGCGACCTCGGCGGCGGCGCCGTCGGGATCCGCCTGCGGCAGGTCGATCTTGTTCACGACCGGGACGATCTCGAGGTCGTTCTCGATCGCGAGATAGGCGTTGGCGAGCGTCTGCGCCTCGATTCCTTGAGCCGCGTCGACGACGAGCAACGCCCCCTCGCACGCCTGCAGGCTGCGAGACACCTCGTACGTGAAGTCCACATGGCCCGGCGTGTCGATCAGGTTGAGCTCGTGGCCTTTCCACTGCACCCGGACGGCCTGCGCCTTGATCGTGATCCCGCGCTCGCGCTCGAGGTCCATCGAGTCGAGGAGCTGGTCGCGCATGTCGCGGGCGGAGACCGTCTCCGTGAGCTGCAGGATGCGGTCGGCCAGGGTCGACTTGCCATGGTCGATGTGCGCGATGATCGAGAAGTTGCGGATGTGCTGCTGGTCCATGATGCGTCGGGCCGCTTACGCTCGGCGGCCCCGGATTGAGAGTAGCGCCTGCATCTCGCGCACCCGCAGCAGCGCGCACGAGGCGACGTATGCGGCGACGCCCAGGGCCATGGCGAGACCGAGCGAGACGAGCTGAGCCGGAAGCGAGCGGCCGAGGAGCCTGTCCAGCCCGTCCCAGACCGGCCAGCAGACGGCGGCGAGAACCGCACCCGCGACGACCATGCGCAGGAAGGACGAGATCGTCCCGAGCAGCCTGAGCCCGCCGTACTGGCGCTCCAGCAGGATGAACAGCGCGACGGTGCCGACGATGTTCACCACCGCCGTCGAGAGCGGGATCCCCCAGACGCCGAGGTGGTAGAACGCCGCGTCGAGCGCGGCGTTCACCCCGAGGTTGAGCAGCGCGACGAGGGTCGGGATCCAGTTCTCCTGCAGGCTGAAGAACGCCCGGTTCAGCATCAGCATCGCACCGTTGAACGTCAGTCCGAGCGCAAAAGCGGCGAGCGCGCCGGCGACCACCGGCGTCTGACCCGGCCCGAAGGCGCCGCGCTGGTACAGCAGCCGGACGATCGGCTCGGCGAGCACGCCCGCGATCACCGACGACGGGACGAGCAGAAAGGCGATCTGGCGAAGCCCGCGCGAGACGGTCGCCGAGTGCGCGACCAGGTCGCCGCGGGCGGCGTGGCGCGACAGCGTCGGGAAGAGCACCGTCGCGATCGCAACCGAGAAGATGCCCTGCGGCACCATGTAGAGCAGGAACGCCTTGTTGATCGCGGTCGGCGCGAGGTTCGGGTTGATGAAGCGTGAGGCGAAGAAGGTGTCGATCAGCGCGTTGACGTTGATCAGGCCGAGCCCGAGCGTCACGGGAACCATCAGCTTGAGGACGCGCCAGACCGCTGGATCGCGATAGTCGATGAGCACGTGCAGACGGCCGTCGAGACCTCGCAGCCAGGGGAGCGGCATCAGCACCTGGATGAACGTCGCGACGAGGATCGAGCCGGCGTAGACGTAGAGCTTGGCGTCGGCGGTGGCGACCGACGGCACGCCGATCACCAGGCCGAGGATGATCGCGACGTTCCAGACGACCGGTGTCAGCGCCGGGACGGTGAAGTGGTCGTACGAGTTGAGAATCCCGACGATCACGCCGGAGACGCCGAGCAGGACGACGATCGGGAAGAGGACGCGCGAGAGACCGACCGCCAGCTGTGGATCGGAGGCGTGGAACGGCCGCAGGAGGATCGGCGCCGCCAGCATCAGCAGCGCGGTGAAGCCCCCGAGCCCGAGCAGGATCAGCCAGATCAGCGACGACGCGACACGCCAGGCCCGCTTACGTTCTCCTCTCTCGAGCAGCTCGCTGAAGACGGGGACGAACGCCGAGGACAGCGCGGCGTCGGCGACGAAGGCGCGAATCAGGTTCGGGATCTGGAAGGCAATCGTGAACGCGTTGATCGGCCCGCGCGCCCCGAAGTAGTACGTCGCGACGATCTCACGCACGAGGCCGACCACGCGGGACACCCCGGTGGCGACGGCGAAGATCACGGTCGAGACGCCGAGCCGCCGGCGTGCGGACTCCAGCGCGACCGCCTCGTCCGCGTCCGGGGCCGGCATCGCGAGCTGCGTCAGCGGGTCGATCGACCCCCAGGTCGGCAGGCCGCGTGCCTGCCGGCGCTCGTTTCGCGCGCGCAGCCGCTGCTCACGCTCGTACGCCAGCTGCGCCTCGTCCACGTGCATGAGCATAGGGAGGCCCTCAGCCGGTTCGGGCCCCGATTCCGGTCTGATCGGCGGCTCTGGTACCATCGCTGCGCCCGCTCGAGCGGGCTTTTCTTCGACGATGCCGAACATCAAGCAGCAGAAGAAGCGCGTGCGGGTCGCCGCCGAGGAGCGGCTCGAAAACCTCCGCTACCGCTCCACGATCAAGACGCTCACGAAGCGGCTCGCAGCCGTGGTCGAGGAGGACGACGCAGCGGCGATCGCGGCGGCGCACCGGAACCTCGAGCACCTGATCGATCGTGCAGTCGCGCGCGGCGCCCTCCACCGCAATGCAGGGGCGCGCAAGAAGTCGCAGGCCGCACGGCTCGCCGCCGGCGCCCGCACTGCCGCCTGACTTCGAGCGGCCGCCGCGTCAGCGGCGCGTGATCTCGACGAGTGCGCGCTCGAGCTCGAGGTCGTTGGCGAGCCTCGAGCCGCCCTTGAGGGCATGGTCGAGCTCGGCGAGACGAACGGTCGCGCCGCGCAGCTCGTCGACGCTGAAGTTCCGCGCCTGCCCGTACAGCTTCCGCACGTAGAAGGGGTGCAGCTTGAGGCGGACAGCGGCCTCCTTGGCCTCGACGCCTTCCTCGTCGAGCCGCTGAACGGCACGCAACCGGCCGACGTGGTTCGTCAGCGCCCCGACGACGCGCGGGATCGTCCGCGAGCGCGGATCGCCGGTTCGCTCGAGCATGCGCTCGGACGCGCGCAGGACCGCCGCGACGTCCCGCTGGCCCCACGCGTCCGTCAGCACGAATGCCGGCGCACCGGCGCGCGCGGCCACGAGCAGCTCGACCTCCTCCGTCGTCACCGGGTCCCCGCCGGCCCAGGTGGCGAGCTTGTCGACCTCGGCTGCGAGCTCGTAGAGGTCCGTCCCGACGAGCTCGACGAGCAGCCGGCAGGCTTCGGCGTCGGCCGGGGTCGCACGCAGCTTGAACTGCTCGGCCACCCAGCGCTCCAGTCCGCGCTGCGGCGCGTCCCAGACGAGCACCTCGCCGTGCGGCGCGACGGCCTTCGCGAGCGGCGAGCCCTTCTTCAGCTCGCCGGCCACGAGCGCGAGCACCGTGCTCGGCGTCGGTGAGGCGAGGTAGCCCGCAATCGCCTTCGCGTCGTCTGCTTTCCACAACTCGGTCGAGGTGACGACGACGAGCCGGTCTCCCGATCCGAACAGCCCGAGCGCGTTGCAGGCCGCGACGGCGTCCTCGCCGGTGGTCTCCGCCGCGTCGTGCAGCTCGACCGCGTCGTCCTCGAAGCGGGCCCTAAGCCGCGCGACCGCGCGGTCGACCTTCGGGCGGTCGCTGCCCGCGATGAGATAGGCCGCCTTGAGCTCCTCCGCCACCGGCTTCAAGCATAGGAGGCGGCAGCGGCCCGCGGCCCGATCCGCTTCCTGGAAGACTCGCACGGTGCGGACGGCGACCGACCTGATCCGGATCCTGGCCGGCGAGATCGGCGTCCGACAATGCGGAACGGCCGCCGCTGCGGACGCGGCCGATGCGATCGTCGCCGCATTCCGGGAGCTCGGCCTCGAGCCCCGGTTCCAGGAGTTCCCGCTCCTCCGGTACGACGCGGAGGAACCGGAGCTCTGGATCGACGGCGAGCGCTGGCGCGCCGGGCCGTGCATGTACGCCCATGCGGGCGAGTGCGAAGGCGTCGTGGAAGAGCTGTCGGACGGGCTCTGGGCGGTCGGCGAAGGCCGCCTCGCGCGGTCGATCTTCGGGCGCGGGCCGATCCCGTTCGGCGGGCGCTTCACGCTCGCCGGGCACATCGCGACGCCGCCGACGGCGTTCCTCTCGCGTGCGGACAGCGCGCGCCTTCGACCGGGCCAGCACGCGAGGCTCGTCGTCCGCGGATCGTTCGTGGACGGGCAGCGCGACCGGAACGTCGTGGCGCGCATCGCGGGGACAAGCCAGGATCGCGTGGTCGTCGGCGCCCACTACGACTCCGTCTGGCGCGGGCCGGGCGCCATCGACAACGCGACCGGCGTCGAGGGCCTGCGGCGCATCGCGGCGCACTTCGCCGGAACGGAGCCGGCGCGGACGATCGAGCTTGTTGCGTTCGGTGCGGAGGAGATCGGGCTCGTCGGGGCGCGCCGCTTCGTCGCCGACGCGCAGGACCGCCGCTCCCTGGGCTCGATCGCCGCCATGGTCAACCTCGACTGCATCGGCTACGGCGAGACGCTCCAGCTCCTCTGCTCTCCCCCGGCCCTGCTCGACCGCGCGCGCGAGGCGGCCGCGCGGCTCGGTTTCACCGACCGGTACCAGGTGGTCACCGAGCTCGGCCAGGACGCGGGCACCGACCACCTTCCGTTCGCCCAGGCCGGCATCCCGGCGGTGAGCATCCTCCACTTCCCGTACGAGGAGTACCACCTGCCCGAGGACACGCTCGAGCTCGTCGACGACCGGCGGCTCGAGGACGCCGTCGCGCTCGGCATCGATCTCGTGCAGTCGCTCGTCGACGACCCCGTGCAGCGGGCCGCCTAGCCGCCCGACCTGCTCGCGCGATGCCACAGCGCGGCGACCGCGAGCAGCGGCAGCACCGTTGCAGCCAGCGCGGCCGGCCCGCGAAGCTGCGCGAACGGCACGGCGCCGACGAGGCGAGCGCAGGCCGCAACGTAGGCGGCGATCCAGCCGTCGAGCCACGCGAGCAGCCGGGCGGCTCCGGGCGAGACCGGGTCGACGGCGGCCGCGATCAGCGCCAGCCCGAGCAGCACTCCGACGACCGGCTCGACGAGGGCGTTGGCGATCACGCCGAGGATCGGGACGGCTCCGAACCGGAACGCCAGCACCGGCGCGGTGGCGACGCCGCAGGCGGCGGAGACGGCGGCCGTCAGCCGCACGGACGAAGGGAGCGGATAGCCCTCGAGGATCTCGACGAGGCGCGGCACGAGGACGAAGATCGCCGCGACTGCGACGAACGAGAGCTGGAAGCCCGGGTCGAACAGCGCGTAGGGGCTCCACGCAAGCAGCACGACCGCCGCCAGCAGCAGCACGTGCCACCCGTCGCGCTCGCGGCCGGCGAGCCAGGCGATCGACACCGCCGCCCCGGCGACCGCCGCCCGGATCACCGACGCCTGCGGGCCGACCGCGAGCACGTACGCACCGATCGCCGCGAGCGCGCCGAGATGCCCGACGACACGGGGCAGCCCGAGCAGGAGCGCGAGCGCGAGCACGCCGCCGGCGATCAGGACGACGTTCTGACCGGACACGGCCAGGAGGTGGTAGAGGCCGGAGCGCCTGAACGCCGTCTTGAGCCCGGGCGAGAGCCCCTGGTCGTCGCCCAGCACGATTCCCTCGACGACTGCGCGCCGTTCGCCGCCGAGACCGGGCGCACAGGCCGTGCGCAGCCAGGCCCGCAGGCGGTCGGCGAGGCCGCCGAGGCCGCCGCGCCGGCCGATCACCCGCCACTCGTCGACGTGGAGCACGACGTGGATGCCCTGGCGCCGCAGCCACAGCCGCTCGTCGAAGCCGCTGCCCGGCTGCGCCGGACGCGGCGCCCGAAGGACGGCGAGCGCGCGGATCCTGGCGCCCTGCGGCGGAGCCCGTCCCAGCGGCAGCTCGAGCTCGACCCGCTCGTCGACGGCTTCGCCGCCAAAGCGACCCGCACGTCCAAACAGCCGCTGGCCGAAGCGCCCGACGCGCGGCTCCGAGGTGACCGTCACGCCGAGCCAGTTCGCCTCGCCGACGTGCGCGCGCAGCGGGCTCCGATCGAGCGCGTCGAGCCGGGCGCTCCCCCACCACCAGCCCGAGACGGCGACCAGCGCCGCGGCGAGGGCGAGCCGCTGCTGGGGAGCGAGCGCTGCGAGCGCACCGAGTGTGGCCACGACGGCGATCAGGACCGGCGGCGCGATGACGAGGCGCACGGCGTTCGAGAGCGCGAGCCCGCAGGTGGCCGCCCCCGCGATCGCATGCGCGGGCAGGACGCGGCTCACGGGACCACCAGCCCCTTCAGCTCGTCGAGGCGCGCAGGGCCGATCCCCGGGATGGCGTCGAGCTGTGCCACCGCCGTGAACGGCCCGTGCTCCTGGCGGTAGGCGACGATCTTCTGCGCCGTCACGGGCCCGACCCCCGGCAGCGTGTCGAGCTGCTCGGCGGTGGCGGTGCTGAGCGACACCGGAGCGGCAGGCCCGGCCGCGCCGGCAGGCCCGGCGGGAGCGCCGGCCGCGGCCGAGCCGTGCACGGCCACGACGACCTGCTCGCCGTCGGCCAGAGGCGCCGCCAGGTTGACGGCGTCGCGTTGCGCACGGCGCGTCAGCCCGCCGGCCCGTTCGACGAGGTCGGCCACGCGGGCGCCGCGTCGCAGCCGGTAGAGGCCCGGCCGGCGAACCGCGCCGACGACATCGACGACGATCTGCGGAACGGCTCCTCCGGGAGCTCCGGCCGCCGCAGCCGGCGCGCGCGGCCGGAGGGGTGCGACCTGGAGCGCAGCGCCGGACGCCGGAGCTCCGGAGGAGAGATGGCGCCAGGCGAGCACCGCGACGATCAGCACGATGAGCGCGACCACAGCGAGTCGCCGGCGTTCGGCATCGAGGTGGAGCGTGGGCACTCCGAGACCGTGCCGACGAAATCGCTACGCGTGGGTCACGGCTGTGTGCCGAGTGTGTGCCACTTCGTCCACAGGCGCCGCGGCCAGGGCCCGCAGCGGTCGGCCTTATACGACGAGATTGACGAGCTTGTCCGGGACGACGATCGCCCGCACCTCGTCGCCGTCCAGGTGCGCCTGCACCTTGGGCGACGCCTTGGCCCGCTCGATCAGCTCTGCCTCGGAGAGGCCGACCGGGACCTCGACCCGGTCGCGCACCTTCCCGTTCACCTGCAGCACGAGCTCGATCGTCTCGTGCCGGAGCAGCGCCTCGTCCGCCTGCGGCCAGGGCGCCTCCCACAGGCGGCTGTGCCCGAGCACGCCCCACAGCTCCTCGGCGACGTGCGGCACGTACGGCTGAAGCAGGGAGACCGCCGTCTCGGCGGCGAACCGGGCCGCCGGGTCGCCGGGGGCCTTCGACAGCTCGTTGATCAGTTCCATCACGGCCGAGATCGGCGTGTTGAAGACGAAGCGGCGG
>DATIXY010000012.1:0-24130 GCA_035518115.1 Gaiellaceae bacterium
CCATCGCCCGCGGTGTCGACTTCGCGTCCGCGGAAACGGCTGAGCTGCTGGCGGACGAGGGAATGGTGACGCTCGACCAGTTCCCGCCAGGCGGAGTCGCCGCGTTCGACGAGCGTTGCGGTCGATCCCACGATGTCCGTGAAGAGGACGGTGGCGAGGACCGTGTCGGGCTCCTCGACGCCCAACGAATCGACGAAGCGTTCGAGCTCCGGCGCGAGCTCCGGCTGGAAGTACACGCCGCCGGGCCCGGAAAGCTCGTACCGCCGGGCGCCCGAGATCCGGGAAGCAATGTGAGTTACCTCTTCGCGGTCTTCCGGCGCGTGGAGGAGAAGTGTGGGCACGCGGATCGCGCCGAGGATGTCGCGCACATCGACATCCGCCGCCATCCGGAGGATCGTCGCGACGGCGCCCGGGCTGGCCGAGAGTCGCCAGCGACGTGCGAGGGCGCCGACGAACTCGGGATCGTCTGCGTGACCCGGCGCGTTTCCGCGCGTCCACCGCTCGGCCGCGGCAAACGTCCCCCAGCGGCTGGAGAACTCCTCGATTTCTCGCCGCCACTCCTCGGCCGCCGGGCCCCACGGGTAGTCCGCCGCGGATGTTCCTTTGGCGGACGGGCTGAACAGCGCGAGCCCGAGGACTCGATCTGGATAGGTGGCCGCGAAGAGCATGCACATGGCTGCAGCCTCCGCAGTGCCGAACAAGACGGCGCGGTCGGCCTTCGCTGCGTCGAGGACTGCTCGCAGATCGTCCATGCGGGCCTCTAGAGTCGCCGGCTCGCGCAAGCGGTCCGACAGGCCGGTTCCCCGCTTGTCGAACGTGATCAAACGAGAGAATCCCGCGAGGCGGTCCTGAAGCGCCTTCGGCTCGGGCGTCTCGCGCTCGATCTCGATGTTGCTGACGAAGCCGTGAACGAAGGCGAGGCTGCGCGGACCGCTTCCGGTGACCGCGTAGGCGATCGAGACATCACCGCTCTTCGCATACTTGATCTGGTCGCGGTCGGGCGTCGGCTGAGTGTCGAAAGAGGCCACCGGCAGCGCAAGCCTGACGCATTTCGGCGATCAGGGGCCTTTCCATGCCCTAACAGCTGACGAATGTGCGGCCCGACGGCCATGGTGGGGTACCGCCTCTCGGCCCTGCGCACGGTCGCCCGCTGTTAGGCAGGTGACTGTCGCCCACACTTGTTTCAAGGGGAGGTGATCGCACGCTCCTGGTAGCTGCGTCTCTACCTCGAGAGCGCGTACACGACCGTCTGCTCGAACGTCATCTCGCGGCCGATCAGGACCGCGGCGGCGAAGCGCTCTTCGCCGAGTTCGGACGCGACTGCGCTTCTCGTCTGCTCGTCTATGCGCCGCTCTTCGGGCTGCGCGGCGTGCCCGGTTTCCTCGCGCAGCGTTTCGATGGCGCCAAGGAGCCTGGCTGCACGCTCGGCATCGCCCGCATCGACCGCGAGCGCGGCCAGCTCGCCGGCACACCAGATCGCCAGTTCCTTGTCGACCATCGCCCCGGCGTACTCGAGACCTTCACGCAGGAACGCCTCGGCGTCGTCCCGCCGGCCCTCACGTGACGCGACGGTGCCTAGGGCAGCGATGCTTTCCACAACCTTCCGCTCGTCGCCAACCTCGCGGAAGAGCTCGAGGCTTTCTTCGGTGTGAGCCCTCGCCCGCCGGTAGTCGCCCTGCGCAAGGAAGAGATCGGCGAGGTTGCTGAGAGCGATTCCGAGGAACCATGTATAGCCACCGGCCCGCGCGAGCTCTGCGCCCTCGGTGTATGCCGCTGCTGCTTCCTCGTAGTCGCCGAGAGCTTGAGCATTCATGCCTCTTCCGATCAGCGAGCTCGCGACACCCTCGGCGTCCTCGAGCCGGCGGGCGAGCGCCAGGCGCTCCTGCGTGAACGCATACGCGCGCGAGTAGTCGCCCAGGCGGTGCGCGAGGAGGCCGGCCCCGAAGAGTGCCTTCAAGCGGGACGGCGACTGGTCGTCGTGTGCGGCTAGCGCGTCCTCGCACCTGCTCAAGCCTTCGCGGAGATAACCGCGCACGTACCAGAAGCGCATCAGCGCCCCGACTAGCCCGAGCTCTTCGGCGCCGAGGCCCGCACGTCGCAACGAGTCGAGAGCAAGACGGAAGTTGTCATGTTCAGCCTCGAGTCGTGCCATCCAGGGTGCTTGATGCGATCCCGTGAGATGAGGCTCCGCTTCGTCGGCCACACTCCGGAAGTACTCGGCGTGGCGGCCGCGGAGAGCCAAAGCAGCTTCGAGCTCCTCGAGTCGCCCAGTCGCGTACTCGCGGATCGTCTCCAGCATCCAGAAGCGCTCCCCCGAATGGCGAAGCAGACTCTTGTCGACCAACGACTGCAGGGCTTCGAGGTTCGCCTCCGCGACTTCCTCGGCCGCTTCGAGCGTGCAACCGCCGCGAAAGACGGCGAGCCTGGCGAAGGCGAGCTTCTCTGTGTTGGTCAGCAGCTCGTACGACCACTCGATCGTTGCTCGAAGCGTCCGTTGCCGCGCGGGTGCATCGCGGACGCCGCCGGTCAGCAGCGGCAGCCGCTGCTCGAGCCGTTCCAGGATCTGCGGCGGCGAGAGCGCTTTCACGCGCGCCGCCGCCAGCTCGAGCGCCAGCGGCAACTCGTCGAGGCGCCGGCAGATCGCCGCAACCGCCTCCTCGCTTTCGAAGTCGGGCGTGATCGCTCGCGCCCGGGCGGTGAAGAAATCGACGCTCTCCTGAGGAGCAAGCGACGGAACCGGGTACTCCTGCTCGGCACCGATATGAAGGGGCTCTCTGCTGGTCACGAGCACGTTCAGCCGTGGGCACCCGGCAAGTAACGCGGCCAGGTCGTCCGCCGCCTCCACCACGTGTTCGAAGTTGTCGAAGAGCAGCAGCGTCGCCGTCCCGCCGATGTGCTCCGCCAGGCCGTCTCTCGCCCCGACCGCCTGCGCCGCCGTCTCGAGGACGAGACCAGGGTCTCGCAGTGGTGCGAGTGGCGCCCAGAAGACACCGCCGGGGTACAGATCCGAAGCCGACGCCGCTGCCTGCAGGCCGAGGCGTGTCTTCCCGGTACCCCCAGGCCCTGTCAGCGTGAGCAGGCGGACATCTCCGCGCCCGAGAAGCTCGCGCACCTCGTCGAGCTCCCGCACACGACCAAGGAAGGGCGTCGCGGGAACCGGCAGGTTCGTTCTGTGCATGCTCTTCAGCGGCAAGAACTCGCCCGCACCGAGTTGGTAGATGTGCTCGGGCGCCGTGAGGTCGTTCAGCCGGTGCTCGCCCAGGTCGCGCAACTCGTTCGCTCCTGCGAGGGTGGCAGTCGACGCCGAAACGAGCACCTGCCCACCGTGGCCGCAGGCAGCAATACGCGCTGCCCGGTGCACGTCGATACCGACGTATCCCTCTCCGTCCAGATACGGGGTTCCCGTGTGCACGCCCACGCGCACGCGGATCGGCCCCGAGGCCAGTCCGTCCAGTGCCTCGGCAGCAGCCGCCAGCGCACCCTCCGCGGTCGGGAACGCGACGAAGAAAGCATCGCCCTGCGTGTCGACCTCGACCCCTCCGTTTCTCTCGAACGCCTCACGCACGATCCGCCGATGCTCGGCCAACGCCTTCGAGTACTCCTCGGCGCCGAGCTCGTGCAGCAACCTCGTCGACCCCTCGACGTCCGTGAAAAGGAAGGTCACCGTCCCGGTCGGAAGCCGACCCCGCACGCCCCGATTCTCTCGCGTCCCGGACGACACCACCAACCTGGCACATCATCGGTGTTGCCGGACGACGGAGCCCGAACCCGGTACTCGGCCGTTCTCGCGGATCCGCAGGTGTCGACGTGGCCGACGGGCGCAACCTCCTCGAGATCGCCGCAAACCGCCTCGACGCTATTGCCGTCGGGGCGTATGCGTGCGCGGCCCTGGGGCGCCGCTCCCACTCGACGACGCGTTCATGCACGAATCGCGCGCCCCACAGCAGACGTCTCCTCTCCCACCAGGGCGCTAACCTGCTGCCGGCGGGCCCCCATCGTCTAGTGGCCTAGGACGCCGGCCTTTCACGCCGGTAGCGCGGGTTCGAATCCCGCTGGGGGTACCTACCTCGGTGCGATGTGGATCGAGGGTGTGCCCGCCGCCCGGCGGGCACACCCTGATCGCGATTGCCCGGTGCTAGCGGCCCAGAGCCCTGAGGAGGCTCGGGGTGGCGCTGCCGAGGCCGGTCACGTCGTCCCAGCCGGGGCCCGTCTTGAGCGACGAGTCCTGGTCGAACGTCCTGACCGAGTACACGTACCCGTTGCTTGCGTTGATGCCGTTCACGTAATCGGAACGGACGTTGCCCTGATCGCCCTGAGGCGTGACGTCGTAGTAGACGCCGCGATGAGCGAGCGAGTAGAGCCGCGGGTTCGCGAAGCCATTGCGCGGGCTCTGGCCCTGCGCGACGGCTTCGAAGCCGGCGAAGAGCGGAGTCGCGAGGCTCGTTCCGCCGATCCGGTACTCGCCGTAGTGGACTCCGGCCGGGCCGAACACGCTGGCTGCGGGGAAGTTCTGCGTCTCCCCGATCAGCATGCCCGTCGTCGGATCGGCGTCCATGCCGACGTCCGGAACCGCGCGACCGCCGGTCGGCGACTTCACGCCGGCTGCGATCTGGTACCACGGCTCGGGCATCAGCGGCGTACCGAAGATCTCGTCGAACAGGTCGATCCTCACGTACCCGCCGCCTGCGCCGTACTGGAACGGAATCGCGGGCACCCAGCTGGAGCCGTTCGCCGAGAGCGAGTACTTGGCGGTGCCCCAACCGGTCTCGAATGCACGGTTGCCGTTCTTGTCGATCGCGAGGGCGGTGCCGCCGACCGAGGTCACCCACGGATCCTCCGTGGGCCAGTCGGGATGGATGAAGCCCCACGCGTCGTACTCGTCGCCGTTGTCACCCGAGGAGAAGTTGAAGCCGATCCCCTGGAGCGCTCCCTGCTCGAACACCGACTCGTAGGCAGCGACGAGATCGGGGTCGATCACGTAGTAGAGGACCCCGTCGATCATGACGAACGTCGGCTCGCCCCACGAGTTCGAGACGATCGACGCGGCGTTGTCGTTGACGATCTGCGCGAGGGATGCGAGCAGGTCGTCGTCGTAGCAGCTCGCGGCGCCGTAGTAGTAGACGTTCGCGTTCTGCGCCATCCCGTGCACGGCTTCGACGTCGAGCGTCTGCTCGCCGTACCAGCCGTTGCCACCACAGTCGGCCCCGGTCGACGCATCCTCCGGAACGCTGTGGTCCTGGAACTGGAAGCGGCTGAAGATGCCGTCACCGCGGCGCTGTGCATAGGTGTTGGCGTCCTTGAGCAGGGTCGGCGAGTCGTACGCATCGACGATCGCCACGGTCGTGCCCCGGCCAAGGCCGACGCCGCCGAACGGGCCGAACGAATACCCGCCCCCGACGCCGTAGACCGAACGGAACTGCGACGGCGTGTAGCCGCAGATTGCGTACGGAAGGGTGCTGCCGTTGTACTTGGGCAGGTTCGACGCCGACTGCTGGTTGTAGTAGCTGGAGCACGGCGTCCCGTTGACGAACGCGGCCGGGGCCCCGAAGTCGGCCGGCTTCGTTGCGTGCCCGAACGGCGAGAGCCCCGTCACTGCGAGGACCGTTCCGGCGAGCGCGCTCGGGACCGACAGATCGGTCGACGGAGCCTGCTGCTGCGTGCCGTTGACCTGGTAGAGGGCGAGCTGCGTGCCGAACGCGGCGTTGATCGCGTCGGCCGAGCCCGAGACTGCGACGTAGTGGTTGTCGGGGCCGACGTTGACGATGCTCAGTCCTGCGCCGGTCAACCACTGGGAGACCGCCGAAACCTGTGCGGCGGTCGGGGCAAACTGCTGGTCGTACTGGGCAGTTGTGAGGTACTGCCCGTACTGGGCGCTCGACGGGTCGCTCACTGCCTGAGCGAGCTTGACGAGCTGTGCCTGGTTGTTGGGTGCAAGCCAGACCCGGGCGTCGACGTGCTGGCCGCTCGGGACGGTGGCTGTCTGGTGCACGGCAGGGACCCAGGTGGGCCGGCTGCCGATGAGCGTCGTCCGCGAGGCCGGGCTACCCGCACCGGCGGCCCCCACGACGATCACTCCGATCACGAACATGCCGATGAGCGCGGCTGCGAAACGCAGGCGCAGGACTCTCATAGATGCTCCTCTCCCCTCGGTGGACTCCCCAAACTGCAGGGGCGATCCTGACCGATCCTGACCGATATTGCAAAGTCGATCGACTGGATTTACAAATCTGAAGCGCATGCGGCTACGGTTGGGCAGGGGCGGTTAGCTCAGCTGGGAGAGCACCTGCCTTACAAGCAGGGGGTCGCAGGTTCGAGCCCTGCACCGCCCATTCGAGCCGCAAGCGCATCTTGGCGCTTGATCGGCGCCGCGGCGGGCTGCCATGACCCCTCGAACCAGGGGAAATCGCTGCTCAGGGGCCGGTATGGATCTCGTCGTACCGGGGCCGGCCGTCGTCCGGGAGCTCTTCCAGGGCGCGCACGAGGCGACGAAGAGGTCAGTGGCCGGCCCGGAGGAACGGTGCGGCCACCTCGAAGCGCACACCGCCGCAAAGGCACGAGCCGCCGAGCGGTGCCTCAAGGCTCGGCGGCTCGCCGTGCGAGACGTCCGCGCTCAAGCGGTCATGCGCAGCGCGACGTCGTATCGCGTGACCGAGCTCCGCGTGCCGGGAGTGTCGCCGGCCGGCATCGCGCTCAACATTTCGTCACCCTTGCGGTAGTCCGCGTCGTTGTCGAAGAAGATGATCACCATCGACTTCTCCGCGTCGGCGTCGTGGAGCATGATGAGCTCCTTCACGGGCAGCCCTTCGGGCGGATCGCTGTCGGACATCTCCTTCTTGAGCGCCTCGATCCGGTCCCTGTCGACCCCGTCGAACGTCACGACACGCGCCAGTGCCATCGCCGCCTCCCTGATCGGTTTCCGGCGGACAATACGCCGACGACGGCCTCGGTGAAGCGGTCGGGGAGCCCGAGGAAGGAGCGGTCGATCGAAAGCAGCCGGGCCGGGTAGAGCGCCATCACGAGCGACGGCAGCCCGAGCGCGACGTCGCGCAGGATCGTGATGAAGCCGACCCGCTCGTGCGTCAGCGTCCCGAAGCACCCGCAGTCGAGGCTCAGGCCGCGCGCCCAGGCCTGGGCCTGGGCGATCAGGAACAGCACCATCAGGGCGCACGCGGCGATCCCGGCCATACGTGTGAGCAGACCGATCAGGAGATAGACCCCGACGAAGAGCTCGACGAACGGAAGCGCGTACGCGAACGGCGCCTCGAGCGCGTGGGGGAGCAGCCGGTACTGGTCGACCTGAGCATGGAAATGCGTCAAGTCCGCAACCTTCGAGGCGCCGGCGAGGAGCCAGATCGCGGCGGCCGCAAGACGGATCGCCAGTCCGGCGATCGAGACCCATCTGGTCACTTGGCTGCAGCCTGCTGGAGCTGCTGACGCAGCAGCGCGTCGGGCTGCTCGCCGTCGTCGCGCCACGTGATGCGTCCCTGCGGATCGATGACGTAGAACGTCGGGAACGCCTCGACCTGGTACTTCGTGCTGACCGGCCCCGCCGCGCCCGGACTGTTGAACGAGCCGGGCTGTGAGCTCGGGTCGACGAGCGCCGGATAGGGGAGGCCGTAGTAGCGGTGGAAGGCAAAGACGCTGGGCGCCCCCTCCCCGTCGGCGTTGACGGAGAGGATCGCCGACCGCTTGGGCAACGAGTTGCCGATCGTGCGGAGATGCGGCGCCTCGGCGTTGCAGTGTGGGCACCACGTGGCGAAGAACTCGAGCAGGACCGCTTTCCCGCGATATTGCGATAGGCTGACGCGCTGGCCCTGCGGAGTCTTGAGTGTGAAGTTCGGGGCGGTCGTGCCGACCGCGAGGAGGTTCGGATTCGACGGCGGCTGCGACGCCGACGCCGGCTCTCCCTCGACCTCGCCGACGCCCGGCTCGGTCGTCGGATGGAAGCCGACCTGGTTCGCGGCGTCGACCAGCGACGCCGGAGCGTTCTTGTCCGACGCGCTCACGGGTGCGGGCCCCGCCACCTTCGGCGACGATCTCGTCGCGACCAGCACGCCGACGACCACCGCGACGACGAGCGCGAGCACGCCCGTGCCGATCCAGACGGCACGCAGGTTGCGCGTCCCGGCTTTGCGCTTCCCGACGGGAGGCGGTGGCTTCTTCACGGCCGCCTGCCGCCGCTCCTGCTTCGTCCGCGAGGCCTTTCCCATCAGCCGGTGGCGTGGTCGACGATGAAGGCGGTGAACGGCACGCCGCCCTTCGGGGTGACGTTGAACGAGAGGCCCCAGTGGCCGACCATCACGAGCGCCGGCGCCGGGTGTGAATAGATGCCGGGCGCAGTCTCGGTGAGCTGGTACTCCTGGTTCGCCATTTGCATGTCGAGCATGTCGAACCCCAGGGTAACGTCGGCTCCGCGGACCGGCTGTCCATTCTTGGTCAGTTTTAAGGCGAAGGAGTTCGTCTCGACCGCCTTGTTCGGATCGACGAGGACCTGCAGCGTGTAGCCGTTCTGGTGCACAGTGGTCGCGACCTTGCCAGGGCCGACGTGCGCGAGCGCCGAGCCCTCCTTGGCGAGTGCGGCCGCGGGCGGCGCGAGGCTCGACAGAACGGCTGCGGCGAAGAGCGCAGCAACCACGAGCACGGTCTCGATGCGCACCGTGTTGCGGAGCATCCTCGCGGCGGATGCTCCGCGCGCCGGATCGCCGTCGGCCGCCTCGAGCCGCGGCTTCGTGATCAGGAGGTTGACGGCGCCCCCGAGCATCGCGGCCGCGAGCAGCGCGACCTTGACGAGGATCGCCTTCCCGTACGACGTCTGCCAGAGCGACGCAACCGTCGGCATGTGGATGATCGTCGCGCCGACGCCGCTCCCGAGCAGCACGAGCACCGAGACGAACGCGACGTTCGAGAAGCGCGGGACGGCGACGCGGAGCCCGGCGAGGCGGTTCGACCCACCGAGACCCCACCAGAGAACGAGCAGACCGATCAGCCCGCCCATCCAGATCGAGCCGGAGACGAGGTGCAGCCAGTCGAGCAGGAGCGAGAGACCCCTCGGCGCAGTCTGGGCGGCGTGGCCCGCCACACCCGGGATCAGCAGCGCTGCCCCTGCGGCGAGCAGCGCGCCGGCCACCGCGCCGAGTTCCGCGATCGTGCGGTGCTCGGACGCGGGCCGGTCGAGCCAGAGCGCGACCCAGGCGGCGACGCAGAACAGGCCGAAGCAGATCAGAAGGTCGACGTAGGCGCGACCGAAGGCGGTCACCCGGAACAGCGGCACCAGCGCACCGAGGTCGAACGCCGAGCGGAGCGAGTCGACCGACGTGGCGATGTCGAGGTAGACCGGGATCGAGATCAGCCCGAGGATCGAGGCCACCACGAACGCGATCGTCACGGCGCGCAGGCTCGAGCCGTGGGCGCGCCGCACCACGGGGCGCGCGATCAGCATCCGCAGCACGAACAGCCCGACCGCGGCCATCACCGTCAGGAACATCGCCCAGCGCGCGATCAGCAGCCGTGTCGTCGTCGCCGTCTGAGAGATCTTCGGAACGACGAACTGCGGCGCCGGGCCTTCGTTCGGGCCGATCGCGAACGTGAACGCGCCCTGGACCGGGTGTCCGTCGACCGAGATCGCCCGCCAGTAGATGAGGTACCAGCCCTCGGCCATGTGGGGCTTGAGCGGGACGACCAGCGTGTCCGGGTTCGCCGGGGAGCGCTTGGGCGGAGCCGTCGCCTGCTGGTGGGCCTCGGCATCGGTCACGGAGATCGTCGCGAACCGTGGTTCGACCGCCTCGTCGAAGGTGAGCTGGACGTTCGGGGGCGGGGCGGTCAGCACGACGCTCGCGGACGGCACGGTCTTCACGAGATACGCGTGCGCCGAGGCCGTGCCGGTGAGCGTCAACGCTCCCGCCGCCACGGCCACGAGCAGACCGACCCGCCCCCGCAGGCTCACGCCAGCTGCCGCTTACCCGACCGGGCGACCAGCGCGACGATCGCGACGACGAGCGCGATCACCCCGACGGCGAGCGCGATGATCGTCAACGTGCTCGTGCTGCTGCCGCCGATCGAGCTCTTCGCCTCGATCGTCGGTGCGGGCGCGTCCGACGACTCGGGTCCAGACCAGTCGACGATCGAGCCGTCGGAGTACGTCTGCTGGACGTGGAACGTGTACGTGCCGGCCGAGGCCGGCTGTGCGAGGAACTGGAAGAGCGAGTCCTCACCCGTCGGCGTGTGCCCGCCCGTCCACGTCACCTGCTGGATCACCGCGTTGTCTCCCGAGCCGGTCTGCTGCAGGTGCATCGTCCAGCCCGGCGACGACACGAACGAGTCGATTCCGAACCCCTTGGGGACGGTCATCACGATCTTCGACGTCGTCAGGTTCTCCTTCTCCGTCGGCACGGCGAGGCTGTAGAGCTGCAGCTCCTTCGCGAGCGACACCGGCGGGCTCACGCGTGCGTGCGCGAACGCCGACGACGCGAAGACGAGCGCCGCCCCGGCAACCACGCCCAGGGCGCCTGCCCGGGCTCTCAGGTTCCTCATTTGGATGTTCTCCTCCGTTGCGTTTACGGGTCGCGGCGCCGAACGTGCCGCGGCGCCGTCCTACCGGTTACGCCGGAGAGAAGGGAGGAGCCCGCCCGGCCGCGCCGAGGGCGAGCGGCGCGCGGCGCAGGAGCAGCGCGCCCGAGACCCAGGCGCGCGGAAGTGAGAGCGGAGCGGCCGGCGTGCGGTCGCGGCGCCGGACGATTACTGCCGCCACCGCCTCGGCTGCGCGCCGCAGCAGCCGCGCGACCGCGTAGGCGGCGAGCCCGAGCGGGAGCTGCAGGACGAGCCCGCGCCAGAACGTCGGCGCCTCGACCGCCCACCACGGGAACGACCCGGTGGCGATCAGGCGCTCGAGGTGCTCCTGGAGGACGAAGCCGAGCACCGGCAGCCACAGGAAGACCCACGCCGGAAGCCCGCGGCCAGCGTCGCCGCGCACCGAGTCCCACACGAGCACGACGACGACGAGCAGCTCGAGCGCCGCGACGAAGCTCAGCAGCATCGGGGCGTAGCTGAGGTAGCCGTGGCCGGTGTGCGCGAGGATCGCGTCCCGGACGTTCGCGATCGGGTACGCCCACCAGTACGCGAGCCCGTGCGCGACCTCGGAGCCGACGACGATCAACGGCAGCGCGAGAAGCCAGGTCAGCGCACGGCGCACGCGGAGGATTGTGCCTGGAAAGTGAGAAGGTCGGCGGCATGGCGGCGGCGACGACCCCATCCCGGGCGAGGGCCGGGTCGACGCTCGTGCTGCTCACGCTGGCGACGGGTCAGTTCCTGATGACCCTCGACAGCTCGGTGATGAACGTCTCGATCGCGACCGTGGCCAAGGACGTCGGCACGACCGTGACCGGCATCCAGGGCGCGATCACCATGTACACGCTCGTGATGGCGGCGCTGATGATCACCGGCGCCAAGGTGGGCGCGATCATCGGCCGCAAGCGCGCGTTCGCGCTCGGCTGCATCATCTACGGCTGCGGGTCGTTCACCACCTCGATCGCCACGAGTCTGCCGATCCTGCTCTTCGGCTGGTCGTTCCTCGAGGGCGTCGGTGCTGCACTGATCCTGCCCGCGATCGTCGCGCTCGTCGCGGGCAACTTCCCGGCCGAGCGGCGGCCCGCGGCGTACGGGCTCGTCGCCGCCGCGGGCGCGATCGCGGTCGCGATCGGGCCGTTGATCGGCGGCTTCTGCACGACCTACTTCTCGTGGCGCTGGGTGTTCGCGGGCGAGGTCGTGCTCGTGCTGGGGATCCTCGTGCTCGCTCGCCGCATCGCCGACGCGCCGTCCGAGACCCGTCCGAAGCTCGATCTCGTCGGGGCGGCGCTGTCCGCGATCGGGCTCGGCCTGATGGTCTTCGGCGTCCTCCGCTCGAGCGTCTGGGGTTGGGTGCAGCCGAAGCCCGACGCGCCCTCCTGGGCCGGGCTGTCACCGACGTTGTGGCTGATCCTGATCGGCCTGTTCGTGATCTGGCTGTTCTTCCGCTGGCAGGACCGCCGCGAGGCGCGTGGCGAGGAGCCGCTCGTGCGGCGCTCGATGCTCCGCAACCGGCAGCTGAGCGGCGGGCTGATCATGTTCTTCTTCCAGTTCCTGGCGCAGGCCGGTCTCTTCTTCGTCGTGCCGCTGTTCCTCTCGGTCTGCCTCGGGCTGTCCGCGCTCGCAACCGGCGTCCGGCTGCTGCCGCTCTCGCTCACGCTCCTGATCGCGGCGCTCGGCGTCCCGCGGCTCTTCCCCGACGTCTCGCCGCGCTTGATCGTCCGGTGCGGGCTGCTGGCGCTGCTCGCCGGCACCGTCGTGCTGCTCGCCGGGCTCGATCCGAGCGCGGGCGCCGAGATCGTCTTCGTGCCGATGCTGCTGATCGGCCTCGGGATCGGGGCGCTCGCGTCGCAGCTCGGCGCCGTGACCGTGTCGGCGGTCCCCGACGACGAGAGCCCGGAGGTCGGCGGCATCCAGAACACGGCGACGAACCTCGGCGCGTCGTTCGGGACCGCGCTCGCCGGCTCGATCATGATCGCCGCGGTCACCGCGTCGTTCCTGTCGAACATCCAGGCGAGCCCGGACATCAGCCCGCGGCTCAAGGAGCAGGCTCACGTCGAGCTCTCGGGCGGCGTCCCGTTCGTCTCGGACGCCGATCTCGAAGCGGCGCTCAACGAGGCGCACGTCAGCTCGAAGGCGACCGATGCGACGCTCGACGCCTACCGGTCGGCGCGCCTCGTCGGGCTCAAGTACGCGCTCGCGCTGCTCGCAGTGCTCGATCTGGTGGCGCTCTTCTTCGCGCAGCGGATCCCGACGACGCGTCCTGGCGCGGTGTCACGTGCGGAAACCGGCGGTCAGCCGGAGGTAAGCTCGGCCGCATGAGCTTCCCGGAGACCAGCCTCGAGCGCACCGAGTCGCAGACACGCGACGAGTCGCATGTCCTGTTCGGCCAGACAATGGGCCTCGTCGCCGTCACGGCCGGCCTCTTCGCGGTCGGCGCCTACCTCGGCCGGAACATGTCGTCCGGCGCAGGGTTCCTCTGGTTCCTCGTCGCGTTCGGCTGCCTGATCGGGATGAGCTTCGCGATCCGGAAGTCGGAACAGCTTGCGATCGGGCTCCTCTTCGCGTTCGGTGTGCTGATCGGCCTCGGTACAGCGCCGACGATCGCGTATTACGCGACGACGAACCCGCAGGCCGTCTGGCAGGCGGGCGGCGCGACGGCGCTGTTCATCGCCGGGTTCGGCGCGGCGGGGTATGCGACGCGCCGGGACCTTCAGCCGCTGGCTCGCATCCTCTTCTGGGCGCTGCTCGCGCTGATCGTGTTCGGGATCGTGACGATCTTCGTCCGGATCCCGAACGGGCAGTTGATCTACGCGATCCTCGGGCTCGTCATCTTCGCCGGCTTCACGATGGTCGACTTCCAGCGGCTGCGGCGGACGAAGGACATCCGGGCGGCGCCGCTGCTCGCGGCGTCGATCTTCCTCGACATCCTCAACGTCTTCCTGCTGCTGCTCTCGATCTTCGGCCGGCGGAACTAGCTCCGCGTCAGCCGCCGCTGATCGCCGCGACGACGTCGACGCGAGAGCGATCGTCGAGCGGCGTGTCGAGCGAGGCCCGTGTTCGGTCGACGTAGACGTGGATGTGCATGCGCAGCGCCGGGCCCGGCTCGCAGAGTCTGTCGCGCACGCCGGGCCATCGCTCCTCGAGCTCGCCGATCGCATCGTCGACCGTCGCGGCGTCGATGTCGATCCGCCGCGGCAGGCCGGGGAAGAGCGGCATCAGCGTCGTCGGCAGGTGAAGCTCGGCCATCAGTCGAACACGGCCACCTCGACCGACGAGATCCCGGGCAGGTAGCCCGCGATTTCCGTCCAGCTGTCGCCCTCGTCGGCGCTTGCGAACACCTGGCCGGTGCTCGTGCCGAAGTAGAGGCCCGGAACGTCGTAGGAGTCGATCGCCATGCCCTCGCGCAGCACGCCGACATGCGCATCGTGCTGCGGCAGCCCGCGCACGAGCCGCTCCCAGCTCGAGCCCGCGTCTTTCGTCCGCCAGACGGCTGCCTGCCCATCGGGCATGCAGCGGGTGTGCCCTGGGTCGAGCGGGACGACGTAGAACGTGTCGCGGTCGTGCGGATGCGCGGCCGCAGCGAAGCCGAAATCGGTGGGGAGCCCGTCGGTGATCTCGGTCCACGACTCGCCGCCGTCGTCGCTGCGGTGCATGCCGCAGTGGTTCTGCTGGTACATCCGGTTCGGGTCGGAGCTCGAGCGCACGAACTTGTGCACGCAGAAGCCGACCTCCTCGTGCTCGCGCGGCCACTCGGCGCGGAGGCCGCGGTTGCGCGGCGTCCACGAGCTGCCGTCGTCCGTCGTCTCGAACAGGCCGATCCCCTGCACGATCGCCCAGAAGCGCGAGTCGTCGTCCTTGTCGAACGTCAGCGCGGAGAGCCCGAGGTGGCCGGGCGGCTGGTTCCCCGGGTCGTCCCAACCCTCGCTGCCCGGCTCGCCGGCGAGCGTGGAGAGCAGGCTCCAGTTCTGCCCGCCGTCGCGGCTCTCGAAGATCCCCGGCGCCTCGACGCCGGCCAGCACCCGCCCGCCGGGCGCGACCGCGAGCGACGAGATCTTCGACAGCTTGCGCGCGCCGTCGCCGTAGGAGATCCCCTCGCTCGACAGCGTCCAGGTCTCGCCCAGGTCGGCGCTGCGCCACACCGCCGCGCCGTGCCACTCACTGGCGGCGGCAGCGTAGATCGTTCGGCTCTCGGGGTCGAAGACGGCGTGGAAGATCGGCCAGCCTTCGCAGTACGGGCCGCGCACCTTCCAGTCGCGGCGGTCGCCGTCGCTTTCGAGGATGAAGGAGCCCTTACGGGTCCCGACCAGGACCATTGTCGTCGGCACGTCGCCTCTACCTCCCGGGTCGCGGTGATTCCATTCTCGCGGTTCAGACCTTCCGGCGGGGCGGAATTCATCGCTGTCCGGCCATACTGAGGTGCATGGGGGTGGTGAGGCGCGGAGTCGGGCGGGCAGCGATCGTCGTCCTCGGCGGCCTGCTCGTGTGGCTCGGGTGGAGCGCCGCCGCGGACACCGCCACCGTTCGCGGCACCGCCGCCGCGAACGTGCTCCGCGGCACGAAGCACGCCGACACGATCTACGGCGGCGCCGGGGCCGATCGGATCTACGGCCTGCAGGGCAACGACAGGCTGTACGGCGGTCCCGGGAACGACACCATCTACGGGGGGCCCGGAAAGGACTGGATCGACGGCGGCCCGGGGAACGATCACATCTACGGCGGTCCCGGCAACGACGTGATCTACGGGGGCGGCGGCGTCGACACGATCTCCTGCGGGCCCGGCCACGACGTCGTCCACGCCGACGCGCAGGACCACGTGGCGCGCGACTGCGAGGTCGTGATCCGGCCGAAGCCGAAGCCGAAGCCCGGCCCGCCGCCGACGAGCACGACGACGGCCCCGGCGCCCACGACGACGGCCCCGGCGCCCACGACCACAACCGCGCCGCCGCCGACCACGACCAGCCCGCCGACCACCACCGCACCGACTCCCCCGTCGTCGACCTGCGGGCAAGGTCCGAACAGCTACCGCTACAGCCTCGTCAACCAGGCGCTGACGGCGTCGTCGGTGAGCGTCACCGTGACGATCAACAAGCTGCCGAGCTATCCCGCGACGGGCGACCACGGGCTGGCGTACGTCGCCGTCTCGTACGGCGTGACCCCGAACGGCTGTTACGCGGTCGGCTGGCTCCAGGGCGGGATCTGGCGCGGCGCGACGCCGTCCGACGCGGACACGGGCTCCGCGTTCCTGTACGCGGAGTGGCAGACCACCCAGGGCGGCTACCGGATGATCAGGCTCGCGAACGTGACCGTCCCCTCGACGCACACCTTCACGCTCGTCGACCAGGGTGTCGCGAACACCTGGGGGATCTGGATCGACGGCGGCTTCGTCGCGTCCGTGGCGCTCGACCAGGAGCCCAGCACGTTCTCGACCGCAGCGGAGGACTTCAGCGTCGACGGCGTCTCGTGGCCGTCGTTCGACTGGACCTTCTCGAATGGGTCGCCGCCGTTCGCGCACGCGCCGACCGGCCTGCTTCCCTACGACAGCTTCACGTCGTCCGGCTGGCACACGAGCACGACGGGCTGAAGACGCGGCAAGAGGCCCGCAGCGGGGCCTCTCGCCGGCACGCTCGAGTCGGGTGGAGGGTCAGCTCTGCGCCTGCGCCCGCTCGTAGAGCGCGACGGCCGCAGCGGTCAGGCGCGCCCGGAGCACCGCCGCGTCCGAGGCGCCGACGCCGCGGATCTCGATCACGTACTGGAAGCGGCCTTCGGTGAAGCCGACGGTGATCCGCGAGCTGCGCCCGTCGGCCAGCGAGTACCCCCGGCTGCCGGGGATCTGCGGGACGGCGAAGCGGGCGACTGCACCGGCCGGTGCCCGGCCGAGCTCGCTCAGCGCCTCGCGCCTCGCGCCGGCCGCGGTCTTGAACTGGGCGACGGCGCTCCAGGCCTGAACGGACGAGCCGGAGGAGCGGAGCGGCTCGCGGAGGCCGTTGACGAAGCCGTTGCGCGAGAGGTCGCTCTCGGAGCCCGAGTGCGTCGACCATTGCGCCGCGGTGGTCTCCGCGACCGGGCAGGTCACCGACCAGAATCCCTTCAGGTCGCCGAGCGAGAGGACGCGGGTGTACAGCGGCGCCGTGGTCGAGGTCGCGTTCGGCTGGCCGGGCGTCCGGGCGAGCGCAGCGCTTCCCGCCGCCAGCGCGACGAGGCAGGTGACGGCGAGGGCGATCTTCGTTGAATGCCGTGCGGACATGACCTTCCTCCTTGCGTCGTGGGAACCGTTCGGGTGCTTCGTGGTCATGTGAGCGACGGTAGGAGCACGGGCGTTTCGCGTCGCTCAAGCGCTCGACACAAGAACTGTCAAATGCACGACACTCGCCGTAGACTCGGGCGATGCAGTGGGAGCTCCTCGCCGGCGTTCCCGCCGAGGACGCGCGCCGGGTGCTCGCGATCGGCCGCCGCCGGACGTTCGGGCGCGGCGAGATCGTCTTCCACCAGCTCGATCCGGCCGACTCGCTCCACCTCGTAGCCGGTGGCCGCTTCGCCGTCCGGCGCACGACGCCGCTCGGCGAGGACGCCCTGCTCGCGATCCGCGGCCCGGGCGCGTACTTCGGTGAGCTCGCGCTCGTCTCGGGCGGCGCGCGGTCGGCCACGGTTCAGGCGCTCGAGCCGTCCGAGACGCTGGCCGTCTATCGCACCGACTTCGACGAGCTCCGCCGGCGGTTCCCGCAGGTCGACAAGGTGCTCGTGCTGATGCTCGCCCAGGAGCTCCGCCGCATGGACGAGCTGCTCAGCGAGGCCTTCTACGTCAGCGCCGAGCGGCGGGTCCTGCGCCGGCTGCTCGAGGTGTCGGAGGCCTACGGCGGCGCGGTGCCGGGTGTCGCCGTGCCGCTCACGCAGGAGCAGCTCGCGGCGCTCGCCGGCACCTCGCGAGCGACCGTCAACGCCGTGCTCTCCGCCGAGCGGCAGCGCGGCACGCTCAGTCTCGGCCGGGGACGGACGACGCTCGACGACCCGGCGGCGCTCGCTCGGCGGGCCGGGGTTGGGCCGGAGCGAGGCTGATGGCCGACGTCTTCGTCTCTTACTCGCGGCGGGACGGCGACTTCGTGCACCGGCTCGTCGACGGCCTCGCCGAGCACGGAAAGGACGTCTGGGTCGACGTCGACGGCGTCCGCGACGCCGAGGTCTTCCCCGCCGTCCTGCGGAGCGCTGTCGAGCAGTGCGACGGCTTCGTGTTCGTGATCAGCCCCGACTCGGTCGCGTCCGGGTACTGCGAGCAGGAGGTCGATCACGCGCTCGAGCTGAACAAGCGGATCGTGCCGCTGCTCCTGCGCCCGGTCGCGGACGAGAGCGTGCCCGAGGGGATCAGGGTGCGGAACTGGATCCCGTTCGCCGGCGAAACGGCGTTCGAGCCCGGCCTGGAACGGGTGCTGGAGGCGCTCGACACCGACCTCGACTGGGCCCGCGAGCACACACGCTGGCTCGTCAAGTCGATCGAGTGGGACGGCGAGCGGCGCGAGAAGAGCTTCCTGCTGCGCGGGTCGGAGCTCGCCGCCGCGGAGGGCTGGCTCGCGCGCACGGGCAAGGAGCCGGAGCCGACGGCGCTGCAGCGCGAGTACGTCGCAGCCAGCCGCCTCGCCGCAACGAGGCGTCAGCGGACGATGCTCGGCGTCGCGGCCGGGGTGGCCGCCGTCTCGCTGGGCTTGCTCGTGTTCGCGCTCATCTCCCGCGGGCAGGCGATCGATGCGCGCGATACGGCTCGCTCGCAGGCGCTGGCCGCCGAGAGCGAGACGCAGGTCGCCGTCGACCCCGAGCGGGCGATCCTGCTCGCGGTCGCTGCAGAGCATCAGAAGCAGACGCCCGAGGCGACGTTCGCGCTGCGTGCCGCGCTCGACGCCTCGCCGATCCGCTCGCGGCTGCCCGACGCAGGGCCGCAGACGTGCGGCGTCCAGCAGCTGGCCGCCCCCGGTGTTGCCTTCAGCCCGGACGGCCGCCGGCTCGCCGAGGGCCTGTGCGGCGGGACGGTCGTGATCGCCGATCCCGCGACCGGCCGTGTGATCATGCGGATCCGGGTGGGCTCCGACCCGTTCGGCGGCGCGGTCGCGTTCAGCCCTGACGGCCGTTATCTGGCCGCCTGCTGCCGTAAGGGCATCGTCCTGCTCGACCCGAAGGTCGGCGCCGTGCGGGCCGTCGGGCCCCGGCTGACGGGAGGCGCGATCGTGGCCGCGTTCGATCCGAAGGCACCGGTCCTCGTGGTCGCGCAGGTCGGGCGGCTGGTCTTCTGGAACTACGACACGGGCCGCCGCCGGGTCTTCTCGTATCCCGGCCGGCCGGCGGCCCTGTCGCTCTCCTTCAGCCCCGACGGGCGGCGTCTCCTCGTCGCTGTCGCCGGCGGCGGGCCGACGTCACCGGGACTCGCGCTGATCGACGTCCGCACGGGCCGTGTGCTGAAGACGGTCGACGTCGGCACGTCGACGGCCGTCTACTCGCCGGACGGGAGGAGCGTCGCCGTCGCGGAGACGACCGCTCCCGGCTACGTCGGTCGCGTCGTCCTGCGCAGCCCGGTGACGCTCGCGCCGCGGCGCACACTCGCCCAGGTCACCGCCGTCCAGCCCACGGCGCTCGCCTTCAGCCCCGACGGCACGCGCCTGGCGTACGGCTTTGCGGACGGGACCGGCGGGCTCGTGTCGGTGCAGAGCGGGCAGCGTCTCGCCTCGTATCTCGGCCAGACGGCGGCGATCGTCGGCGTGGCCTTCAGCCCGAACGGCCGGCTCGTCGCGACCGGATCGGCAGACGGCACGACGCGGCTCTGGCGCGCGTCGGGCGATGAGCAGCAGCTGATCGCGGCCCGCGGCACGGTCGACGCCGCGGCCGCCTCCCGGCCGGGCATCGCCGCGATCCTCGAGCAACCGGGCGGCCACGGGACGGCACTCGTCGTCCAGTCATGGAGCGGGCCCGGCCTGCGGCCCACGAAGCCGTTCCAGATCTCGCCGACGAGCAACGTCGACGCCGACTTCCTGAGCGCGGACGGGAGTCTCGCCGGCGTCGTCCCCGCTCCGGCGAACGGCTCGACGGCGCCGATCCGGATCTGGAACGTCGCGCGTCGCCGCCTCGTCACGACGATTCCGCCCGGCCCGTCCCCGGTTGGAGGCTCGCCGACGTTCAGCCCGGACGGCTCGCTGCTCGCGATGGGCGTGCCTCCGGCGACACGGCCGGCCGGCGGCCCTGTGCGCGGCCGCCGTGGGCCGCCGCCGCTCAGGCCGGCTCTGGCGATCGTCGACGTTCGCAGCGGCAGGCGGCGGATCCTCGGATCCACGGGCTGCGGCGCCGGATGGCGCAGCCAGCCGTTCAGCGCCGACGGCCGGCTCCTCGCCGGGGGGACATTCTGCGGGCAGGTCTCCGTCTGGAACGTCGCGACCGGCAGGAAGCTCGGCAAGACCTTTTCGATCGGCGGCGAGCTCTCGCGGGTCGTCTTCGACCCCGCGGGAAGACGGCTCGCCGTCGGTTCCTGGAACGGCACCGTCACGGTGGCCGACGTTGCGACCGGGAAGATCGTCGACCAGCTGACCGGCGATACGAGCGGCGTCACCAGCGTCGCCTACAGCCGCGACGGCAGGTACCTGGCGACGGTGAGCCTCGACCACTCACTCCGTGTCTACGACTCCCGCACGCTGCAGCTGCTGCGCGTGCGAGACGACCCCGACGCGCTCGACGCGGGCCTCGCCTTCGCGCCCGACAGCCGCGAGATCGTGACGGTCGACAGCCAGAACGTGATTCGTGTCTGGGATGCCTGCACCGACTGCGAGAGCCCGAAGGCGCTGCTCGCGCTCGCAAATCGGCGCGTCACACGCGCGCTGACCGCACAGGAGAAGCGCACCTTCGGCGTCGGCTGACGCCTCCGCGCATGCCGACCGCGTCCGAGTGGCTCACCCAGGTCGTTGCGGCCGAGCGCCGCGGCGAGCTGCTGACCGCCTTCGATCTCGCCGAGCGAGGGCTCGCAGAGCATCCGGGCGATGTCGCTCTCCGCCACCGGGCGGTGCTCGAGCTCGCCCGGGCGGGGTCGACCGAGCAGGCACACGCGCGCTTCGACGAGTACGCGCTTGCCGGCGTCGACGACGAGGACGTGCGGGCGCTCGAGGCGCGGATCGCGAAGGACGTCGCGCTCGCGGCCGAGGGAGCCGAGCGGCGGCGGCTCGCGCTCCGGTCGGCCTCGCTCTACGAGGCGGTGTTCGACGACACGCGCGGCTACTACCCCGGCGTCAACGCGGCGACGCTCCGGCTCGTCGCCGGTGACCGCGAAGGCTCGGAGCGACTCGCACGTGCTGTCCTTGCTGCCGTTCACGCCGGCGGAGACTCCGGCTACTACGCCCACGCGACCGAGGCCGAGGCGCAGCTCCTCGTCGGCGACGTGGCGCCCGCGGCGGCGGCGCTCGAGCGAGCGGCCGCGCTGCACGGCGACGACTTCGCCGCCGTTGCGACCACGCGCCGCCAGCTGCGGCTCGTGTGCGAGCTGAACGGGCTCGACGACGGCGTCCTCGCGCCGCTCGCGGGCCCGAGGGTCGTGCACTACTGCGGGCACCGGGCTGCATCGGGATCGCCCGACGAAGGCCCGCTCGCAGAGGCAATCGCGGCGGAGGTCGCACGGTCGCGGCCCGCCTACGCGTACGGCTCGCTCGCGAGCGGCGCGGACATCCTCTGGGCCGAGGCGCTCCTCGAGGCCGGCTGCGACCTGCACGTCGCGCTTCCGTTCGCCCGCGAGGAGTTCGTCGAGACGTCCGTCGCGGACGCCGGGCCGGGCTGGGTCGACCGGTTCGAGGCGTGCCTCGCCGCCGCGACGGAGGTGAGCCGGACGACCGACGGGCCGTTCCTCGGCGACGACGTCCTGTTCCGGTACTGCTCGGAGTTCGCGATGGGGCTCGCCCTCCTGCGCGCGAGGTTCCTCGACTCCGAGGCCGTCCAGCTGGCCGTGTGGGACGGGGCGCCGGCACGCGGTGCCGCCGGCACCGCCGTCGACGTCGCGACCTGGCGCAGGCACGGCCGGGAGACGCACATCGTCGCACCGGCGGGCCGGCCGCCCGCAGCCGAGCTCCTTCCGCCGCCCGCCGCGGCCGGTCGCGCCGTGCATGCGCTCCTGTTCGCCGACGTGAAGGGGTTCTCGCGGCTCGACGACGGGCAGCTGCCGCGATTCGCCAAGCACGTGCTCGGTGCCTTCAGGGCCGTGCTGGACGAGTACGGGTCGAGCGTCCTCTTCCGGAACACCTGGGGCGACGGCGTCTATGCCGTCCTCACCGACGTCGTCGCAGCGGCGGCGTGCGCGCTCGACCTGCAGGCGGCGATGGCCTCGCTCGACCTCGCCGCGCACGGACTGCCGCCCGGCCTCGGGCTTCGGCTCGGCGGGCACCTCGGCCCGGTCATCCCCGTGCACGACCCGGTGCTCGGCGTGAGGGCGTTCATGGGCTCGCACGTGAGCCGGACGGCCCGGGTCGAGCCGGTCACGCCGCCCGGCGTCGTCTACGTCACGGAGCCGTTCGCAGCGGCGCTCGAGCTCGAGGACAGCGGGCACGTGGCCGACTACGTCGGTCACATGCCCGCCGCCAAGGACTTCGGCCGGTTGCGGATGTACCGGCTCGCGGAGCGGCGGGGTGGAGTGCGCCCCCCTCGGCGCGCTCCACCCGGCCGTCCGAGCTAGTCGCCCGTCAGTGGCCGTGGCCGCTGATGTGGTCGAGCGTGTTGACTCCGCTCTGCAGCGTGCAATGGATCTGGACGCGGTCGCCCTGCTTGTACTTCGAGTTCACGGCGGCCGAGTCGCTCGACGAGATCGCGCACGTGAGGCCTGCGACCGTGATCGAGTTGGCCGACAGCGCGGAGATCGTGCCGCGCGCGTCGCTCTTCTCCGGCTTGGGCGAGCTGGTCGAGGCGCACTTCGCCCCGCCGATCTCGACGGCGTTTCCGCCGGACGTGCCGCCGCCGAGCTTGCCGCCGGTGAAGCCGCTGCTCGGGTTGAAGCCCGCGGAAAGGTTCGCGACGAGGCGCGAGCCGGAGTTCCGGGCCAGGCCCGAGGCGAGCCCTGCGACGTTGCCGCTCGCATAGACGGCCGAGTACGCGGCGAAGGTGTCATGGCCGCCGGAGACGTCGATCCGGAGCTGCCCGTCCACGACGCCGACGTTGTCGGTGGTGTTGATGACGCTCCGCGCGCTGAGGGTGATCGCACCCGTCAGGTCGGGATCGCCGCTCGCGGTCCCCGTGTAGCGACCGTTGGTGATCGTGATCGATTTGCCGTCGGTCGTCGTGCACGTCTTGGTGGACACGCTCGACCCGGTCGCCTGGAACGTCGCGGCGACGGCCTTCGCGCTCTTCCCTCCGATCCCATGGGCGACTGCGATGCTCGTCACGAGCAGTGCTGCGAGCCCCGCAGCGATGAACGTCAACCTGCGCATGAATCCTCCTGTCTCGGTGACCCTCGGTCGAAGGATCCGGGCCGCCCGTACGCGCGGTGCTACGTGAATGTAAAAGGCGGGTAAATCGGCCGCTCCGGCAGCGATCCCAAAATCCCCCGCAAATCTCCTGAAATCGATCGACGATTCCTGTCGAAAACGGTTGTCGGTCCAGGATCGCGCCGTGCATGCCGATAATCCCGCCCGTGAGGGGGACGCCGCAACGCCTCATCGCGCTCGCAGCGGTCTTTGCCGCCGGACTGGTGGTCACGCTGGTGCCGGCGACGACGCGGGCGCACGCCGACAACGTCTGCACTCCCGACTCGTCCTGGGGCACGATCAACTCGAGCTTCGCGGCGCAGGTGCTGACCCTGGTCAACCAGCACCGCGCGTCGATCGGCGTCGGTCAGCTGACGACCGACGGCGCCCTGCAGGCCTCGGCCGTGTGGAAGTCGATGAACATGGCCGGGCTCAACTACTTCGACCACAACGACGATCCGATCGGCCGCACGGTCCAGCAGCGCCTCACCGACTGCGGCTGGCCCACGAACCTGGGCTGGGGCGAGAACATCGCCTACGGCTTCTCGACGCCGGCCGACGTGATGAACGCGTGGCTCAACTCGCCGGGCCACAAGGCGAACATCGAGAACCCGTCGTTCAACACGACCGGGATCGGAGTCGCCGCGAACGCTCAGGGCGTCTACTACTGGACACAGGACTTCGGGCAGGGCTCGAGCGGCGGCAGCCCACCGCCGGTGACCACGACGCCGCCGCCCGCGACCACCACCCCGCCGCCGCCGCCCACGACGACGGCTCCGACGACCACGCGCGTCACCACGACCGCGCCGACGACAACGCAGAAGACGACCACCGAGCAGACGACCACCGTGGAGCAGACGACGACGATCGTCGAGACGCCGAAGCCGGTCGGCACCCGCGCCGAGGCGCCGAAGGTCTCGAAGAACCACAAGACCCACAAGACGCACAAGACGACCAGGCACAAGGCCCGGAAGTGGGGCCTCTACGTCGTCGTGCCGCCGCGCGCGCTGCTCGACCTGCGCACGCTGCATCACCTCTAGAAAGAAGCCCGAGGAGCACTTAGCTCTCGGACGCGAGCGCCGGCGACCATCCGCTCCGGGTCC
>DATIXY010000013.1:0-15754 GCA_035518115.1 Gaiellaceae bacterium
CGTACCGAGCGTCGCCCCGGCCACACCGACGATGCAGTGGCGGATCGGCAGCGACGTCTCGCGCACGATCGACAGCGGCGCACGGTAGAGCAGGTCGTGCGTCTCGGCGATCGGCCCGATCAGCGAGCTCTCGATCGGCAGCACGCCGAGGGTCACCTCCGCCGACGCCGCCGCGTCGACGACGGCGGTGAAGCTCGGAAGCCCGACGGAGATCGCATCCGGCGCGAGCACGGCCGCGGCCGCGCCGCTGTGGCTGCCGACCGGGCCGGGATAGCCGACCGTCGCCCTCATCCGGCCCCAACCAGCATGCCGGAGAGCGAGGCGAGCACCGCGTCGCCGAAGGACGCCGTCGTCGCGTCGCCGCCGAGATCCGGCGTCGGGTGCGATGCCAGCGTCTCGTCGACTGCCACGACGAGCGCCTCCGCCAGATCGCGGCGATCCAGCGCGTGCTCGAGCAGGAGCGCAAGCGACCTGAGCATCGCGGCCGGGTTCGCGACCCCGGCGCCCGCGATGTCGGGGGCCGACCCGTGCACGGGCTCGAAGATGCCCGGACCTCCGTCGCCGAGGCTCGCCGAGGCGGCGAGGCCGAGCCCGCCGGTGACGGCGGCGGCGATGTCGGAGAGGATGTCGCCGAAAGTGTTCTCCGTCACGATCACGTCGAAGCGATCCGCGTCGGTGACGATCTCCATCGCCGCGCTGTCGACGAGCGCGTGGCGCAGCTCGACGCCCGGGTAGCCGGCGGCGACCTCCGTGACGACGCGCCGCCACAGGCGGGACGTGTCGAGCACGTTCGCCTTGTCGACCGACACGACCGATCCGCGACGCGTGCGCGCGAGCTCGAACGCCCGCTGTGCGATCCGCTCGATCTGCGCGGGGTGGTACTCGCACGTGTCGAAGACGGTGCCGTCGGAGAGCACGCCACGGCGCCCGAAGTAGAGGCCGCCGACGAGCTCGCGCACGATCACCAGGTCGACACCGTCCGCGACCGCCGGCCTGAGGTTCGCGTAGACGTCGAGCGCCTTCCGCAGCCCCATCAGCCCCGCCTCCGGTCGCACCGTCCCGCCGTCCCACTTGGGCCCGCCGACCGCGCCGAGGAGAACCCCGCGCGACTCCCGGCAGCGCTCGAGCGTCGCCGCCGGCAGCGGCTCGCCGACCGCGTCGATCGCGGCGCCGCCGAACGGGAGGCGCACGACCTCGACGTCGACGGGCAGGTGCTCGAGCACCCGCACCGCCTGGTCGAGCACCTCAGGGCCGATGCCGTCGCCGGGGAGGCAAGCGATCAGCCTCCGCTCCGGCGCCGGCGAAGCCGGCACCTCCGCTCTTTGCGAGCCTCCGTCTAGCCTACGGCTCGGCTCAGTCATCGCTCAGCTCCCGCTTCACGAGGTCGAGCACGAACCGGTGCAGCTCCGCCAGGCCCTCCTCGGTGAGCGGACCGCTGTTCACGCGCTTGAGGTACTGCGCAAGCCACGCTTCACGTGCGGGATCGAGGAACTCGATCCCGCGCTGTGCCTTGTAGCGCCGCAGCTTCTCGACCGCCTCGATCCGCGCGTTGACGATCCCGAGCATGCGCACGTCGAGGGCCACGATCTCGTCGCGGAACGACTTGATCACCGGATCGACCGCCGCTGCAGGTTCCGGCGACGTCATACCGTCACCCCCAGTTCGGCGAGCAGCTCGTCGACGTCGGCCGAGATCTCGGTGCCCGCGCGCGCGTCGACGACCTGCGGCGTCTTGAGGCCCGTGCCCGTGACGAGCACCACCACGCGGTCGGTCTCGCCGAGCGCACCCGCCGCTGCGGCGCTGCGCAGCGCGCCCACCGTCACGCCGGCGGCGGTCTCGCCGAACACACCCGCGGTCGACGCGAGCAGCGTCATGTTCGGGCCCACGTCGGCCTCGGGAACAGCGTAGACCGCACCGCCCGACGCGCGCGCGGTGGCGATCGCGAGGTCACCGTCGGCGGGCGCGCCGATCGCGAGCGACTGCGCGACGGTCTGCGGCCGCACCGGCGAGACCGGACGCTCGTCGGCGAAGGCGTGCGCGACGGGCGCGCAGCCCTCCGCCTGGCCGCCGTAGAGCCGCGGGCTCTCGCCCGAGACGAGGCCGAGCTGCCGGAACTGCTCGAAGCCCTGCCAGAGCTTGGTGAACAGCGAGCCCGAAGCGATCGGCGCAACGACGGCATCGGGTGTCTCCCAGCCGAGCTGCTCGGCGATCTCGAAGGCGAGCGTCTTCGACCCCTCGGCGTAGTACGCGCGGAGATTGACGTTCACGAAGGCCCAGTCGAGCTCGCCGGCGAGCTCGACGATCAGGCGCGAGCAGTCGTCGTAACTGCCGTGAACGGCGTACATCTCGGCGCCGTAGACGCTCGTCTGCAGCATCTTCTCCGGCTCGACGGTGCTCGGATAGAGCACGACCGAGCGCATGCCGCTCGCCGCCGCGCGCGCGGCAACCGCGTTGCCGAGGTTCCCGGTCGAGGCGCAGGCGAGCGTCTCCGTCCCGAGCTCGGCCGCCTTGGCTGCAGCGACCGCGACGACGCGATCCTTGAACGAGTGCGTCGGGTTCGTGTGGTCGAGCTTCAGCCACACCTCCCCCACCCCGATCGCGTCCGCGAGGCGCGGCGCGGAAAGGAGAGGCGTGAGCCCCGGGGCGCTCGCAGCGTCCCGCGGCGCCGGCACCGGCAGGAGCGCCTCGTAGCGCCACAGCGAGCGAGGGCCGGCCTCGATCCGGGCGCGCGTGGCGCGGCTCGCGACATCCTCCCAGTCGTAAACCGGCTCGAGCGGCCCGAAACAGCGCACGCACGTCCCGCTCGCGACCGCGGGGTACTCCGCCTCGCAGACACGGCACCTCAGCGTGTCGACCGGCATCTCGCCTCCTCGACGCTCATTCCGTCCTCGCCCCTTCCGAAGCCGAGCCGACGCTCGCCGCGTACTTGGCGAACACACCGCTCGAGTAGCGCGCGGGCGGCGGCTGCCACGCCAGGGCGCGCCCGGCCAGCTCGTCGTCTGGGACGTCGAGTCGCAGCTCGCGCTGCTCGACGTCCAGCTCGATCGGGTCGCCGTCGCGCACGAATGCGATCGGGCCGCCGCGGAACGCCTCGGGGGCGATGTGCCCGACCATCAGGCCGTGCGTCGCGCCGGAGAAACGGCCGTCGGTGATGAGCGCGATCTCGTCGCCGAGCCCCTCGCCGACGAGCGCCGCGGTGACGTGGAGCATCTCGCGCATGCCGGGGCCGCCCGCGGGCCCCTCGTAACGGATCACGACCACGTCGCCAGGCTGGATCGAACGCGCTTTCACCGCCGCGAAGCAGTCCTCCTCCGAGTCGAAGACGCGCGCCGGCCCGCGATGCCGAAGCCGTTCGTGGCCGGCCAGCTTCACGACGCATCCTTCGGGCGCGAGATTCCCGCGCAGGATCGCGAGCCCGCCCGTCGGCTTCAACGGGTTGTCCCACGGGACGACGACGTCCTGCCCCGGGCGCTCCTGCGCCCCGTCGGCGACCTCGCGCAGCGTGCGTCCGTCGACACCGGCCGCGTCCTCGTTGACGACGCCGGCGTGAACGAGCTCGCGCGCGACGAGCGCGATGCCGCCCGCGTGGAAGAGATCGGTGGCGACGTACCGGCCGCCGGGCTTGATGTCCGCGACGATCGGCGTGCGGGCAGAGATCGTGTCGAAGTCGTCAATCGTGAGCTCGACGCCGGCCTCGGCGGCGATCGCGAGCAGGTGCAGGACGCCGTTCGTCGACCCTCCGGTCGCCGCGATCGCGGCGATCGCGTTCTCGAACGCCTCGCGTGTCAGCACCTGGGACGGCCGCCGGTCCTCCTCGACGAGCTTCATCGCCAGTTCGCCCGCGCGAACCGCCGCGGCCGGCTTGCCCGGATGCGTCGCAGGAACCTCGTTCAGGCCCGGCGCGCTGACGCCGAGGAAATCGAGGGTCGTCGCCATCGTGTTGGCGGTGAACTGCCCGCCGCATGCGCCGGCACCCGGGCACGCGACGCTCTCGAGCGCGTGCACGTCCTCGGCCGTGGCGGTGCCGGCAGCATGCGCGCCGACGACCTCGAAGACGTCCTGGATGGTGACGTCCCGGCCCCGGTAGCGGCCGGGCGCGATCGAGCCGCCGTAGAGCACGATGCCGGGCAGGTCGAGGCGCGCGAGCGCCATCACCGCCGCCGGGATCGTCTTGTCGCAGCCGACGATGCACACGAGGCCGTCGAACAGGTGGCCGCGCGCGACGAGCTCGATCGAATCGGCGATCACCTCGCGCGAGACCAGCGACGCCCGCATGCCGGTCGTCCCCATCGACACCCCGTCCGAGACGGAGATGGTGTTGAACTCGAGCGGCGTCCCGCCCGCCCGGCGGATGCCCTGCTTGACGTAGCCGGCCAGCACGCGGTGGTTGAGGTTGCACGGCATCGTCTCGATCCACATCGAGGCGACGCCGACGAGGGGCCGTGCGAGGTCGGCATCGGTCAGGCCGGCGCCCTTGAGCATCGCCCGCGCGGGAGCGCGATCGGGGCCGTCCGTCAGCGCGGCGCTGTGCCGCTTCGCAAGATGCGTCTGGTCGTACACGTTCACGTCGTGTGCGCCCCCTCTCGCGCCACGCGGAGCGTGAGCACGGTCGTGTCGTCCGGCAACAGCGATTCGAGCTCCTCGGCCACGGCAGCCGCACGCCCGGGCTCGGCCCACACGACCACCGAAGGGCCTGATCCCGAGAGCGTCAGGCCGGCGGCATCCGCGGGCGGTCGCTCGCGCAGCAGTCTCAGCAGCGGCGCGCCGTCGATGCGGTACTGCTCGTGGAGCCGGTCGGAGAAGGCGTCGCCGAGGAGCACCGGGTCGCCCGAGGCGATCGCCGCCCCGAGCAGCGCGGCGTGTGCGGCGTTCGCGGCTGCATCACCGTGGCTGACCGTCGCCGGCAGGCCGTTGCGCGACCGTGCCGTGTTCGTCCGCGTCAGGGGCACGGCCAGCACGGGTGTGAGCGGGAGATCGGAGGCGATCCGCGCGACGCGGCGCTCGCCGTCGTGGAGCCACGTCACCGAGACGCCGCCGAGCAGTGCCGCCGCGAGGTTGTCGGCATGTCCCTCGAGGCCGCCGCCGAGCATCAGCAGCTCTGCGAGCTCGACGCCGCGCCCGCTCGCGGCGGCGCCTGCGACGAGCCCGAGCGCGATCGCAGCGGCGCTGGAGCCGAGCCCGCGCTCGAACGGGATCCGGTTGACGAACCGGAAGCGATACCGCTCGGGCGAGGCGAGGAGCGCGAACGCACGAACCGTGAGGTGATCGGCGCCCTCCGGAAGCTCCCCGGCGCCCTCGCCCTCCACCTCCACGACCGGCCCGCCGTCCGCCTCGTCGATCAGCGCCTCGTTCCAGAGGTCGAGCGCAGCGGCGGCCGCGTCGAACCCCGGGCCGAGGTTCGCCGTCGATGCCGGCGCGACCACGCGAATGGTCATGCGAGCTCCGCGAGGATCGCGTCGAGCGTCGCGTCGACCGTTGCCGACGAGGACTGGTCGACTGCCTCGGTGTCCTTGAGGCCGTGCCCGGTGACGAGTGCGACCGCGGTCCGGCCGTCGCCGGCGCCGAGCTTCGCGAGCGCCGCGACACCGGCCGCCGAGGCCGGCTCGCAGAAGACGCCCTCCTCGGTGGAGAGGCGCTCCCACCAGTGGCGCAGCTCGCTCTCCTCGAGCGTGACGACGTCGACGCGCCCCGCATCGAGGAGCCGCTCGACCTCGGAGGCGTGCGCCGGTTCGGCGATCCGGATCGCCGAGGCCCAGGTCGTGGCGCGTTCGGCCGCCTGGCCGACCACGAGCCGCGACGATGCTCCGATCTCGTCGAGACCGAGCGCGACCGCGCGGACGTTCCCGCCGCCGCCGTAGGGCAGCGCGATGAGGTCGGGCGCGGCCCCGAGCTGCTCGACGATCTCGTGCGCGACGAGCTTCTGCCCCTCGAGCCGGTTGTGGTCGGGGCTCGCCGAGTTGACGAGCACGAAACCGTCGCGTTCGCCGAGCTCGAACGCCAGCCGCAGCGCATCGTCGAAGCTGCCGCGCACCTCGATCACGCGAGCGCCGGCCGCCTTGGCCTGGGCGCGCTTCGCCGACGCCGTCGCGCCGACCGGCGTCAGGACGATCGCCTCGACCCCGGCGCGCGCCGCGTAGGTGGCCGCGCTGGCGGCCGTGTTCCCCGTCGACGCGCAGACGACCGCGCGCGCCCCGGACGCTGCGGCGCGCTCGACCGCGACGACCATGCCGCGGTCCTTGAAGCTCCCGGTCGGGTTCAGGCCTTCGCACTTGAGATGGAGGTCGAGCCCGAGCGCGGCCGAGAGCCGCCCCGCCGCGACGAGCGGCGTCGAGCCCTCGCCGAGCGAGATCGCGGAGGAAGAGGCGGTCAGGCCCATCCGAGCTCCGTGACGCCGCGCTCCGAGACGACCGGCAGCGCGTTCGACCGCTGGTGCACCTCGGGCAGCCCGCCGAGCGTCTCGAGCGCCTCGGCCATGGCGCCGGCCCGCGCCTCGTGCGTGACGACGTGCAGCGAGGCCCCGGAGCCGTTCGGATGCTGGATGAGTCGCGCGATCGAGATCTCGCGCTCGGCGAGCTCCTCGGCCACACGTGCGAGCGTCCCCGGCCGGTCCTGGACCGAGAGGCGGAAGTAGAACGGCGACCGGCTGTCGCCGGAGGGCAACCGCGGGAGCTGGCGCCACGCAGCGTCGTTCTGCAGGAAGCCGGTGCCCATCGTCCCGAGCACGCTCGTGATGTCGGCAACGACGGCCGAGGCCGTCTCGAGCCCGCCCGCACCTGGGCCTTCGAGCGTGATCTCGCGGATCGCGTCGCCCTGCAGCATCACCGCGTTGAACGCACCGTCGACCTTGGCCAGCGGGTGCTGCTGGTCGACGAGCGCGGGCCGCACGTGCACGTCGAAGTGCCCGTCCACGAGACGCGCCGCGCCGATCAGCCTGATCACCATGTCGAGCTCGCGCGCCGCCGCGACATCGAGCGGATCGATCGTCGTGATGCCGGAGTACTCGACGTCCTCGAGGTCGACGCGGGAGTTGAAGGCGACGGTCGCGAGGATCGCCATCTTGGCCGCAGCGTCGGCGCCGGAGACGTCGTCCGTCGGGTCGGCTTCTGCGAAGCCGCGCCTCTGCGCCTCCGCGAGCGCCTCCTCGTAGGTGCTGCCGGCCTCCATCTCCGTGAGCACGAAGTTCGTCGTGCCGTTGACGATGCCGAGCACGCGGTGGACGTTGGTCACGACGAGGGACTCGCGGAGCACCTTGATCACCGGGATCGCGGCGCACACGCTCGCCTCGAAGCGCAGCTGGACGCCCTGTGCCGATGCGGCCTCGAAGAGCTCGGCGCCGCGCCGGGCGACGAGCTGCTTGTTCGCGGTGACGACATGGCGGCCGCGCCGCAGCAGCTCGAGCACGTAGCCGCCCGCCGGCTCGAGGCCGCCCATCACCTCCGCGACCACCGCGATCGACGGATCGTCGGCGATCTCGCGGAAGTCGCCGGTGAGCACACCGCCCACGGGCGGGAAGTCACGCTCCTTCCCCGGATCGCGCACGAGCGCCTTCACCACCCGCAGGCGGTGGCCCGTGGCTCGCTCGATGTCGTCGGCCGACTCCGTCAGCAGGCGGTTGACGGCCGAGCCGACCGTTCCGTAGCCGAGGAGCGCAATCGGGACGTCAACGGACGCCATGGACCTCCGCGGTCTCCTCACGGACGTTCAGCGCCCGCAGCCGCGCGCCCACCTGCTCGAGCTGGGTCTCGGCGAGCTCGCGCCGGTACTCGTCGAGCGACGGCTGGCCACGGTCCATCTCGGCGATCCACTCGCGCGCGAACGAGCCGTCGCGGATCGCGGCGAGGACGGCGCGCATGTTCTCGCGCACGTGCTCGTCGACGACCTTCGGCCCGACGGTGTGCGACCCGTACTCGGCGGTGTCGGAGATCGAGTAGTGCATCCGCTCGATGCCGCCCTCCCAGATCAGGTCGGTGATCAGCTTCAGCTCGTGCAGGCACTCGTAGTACGCGATCTCCGGCTGGTAACCGGCCTCGACCAGCGTCTCGAACGCGAGCCTGATCAGCTGGGTGACGCCGCCGCAGAGGACGCTCTGCTCGCCGAACAGATCGGTCTCCGTCTCCTCGGCGAAGGTCGTCTCGACCATGCCGGCACGCGCGGCCCCGAGCGCGGCGCCGTACGCGAAGGCGAGGTCGAGCGCGCGCCCGCTCACGTCCTGCGCAACCGCGACGACGGCCGGCGTCCCGTAGCCCTCCTCGTAGAGGCGGCGCACGACGTGCCCCGGGCCCTTGGGCGCGACCATGATCACGTCGTGCCCCTCGGGCGGCGCGATGCGGCCGTAGTGGACGTTGAAGCCGTGCGCGAACAGCAGCGCTGCGCCCGGCTCGAGGTTCGGCGCGACCTCGTTCTCGTAGAGCGCGGGCTGCGCGCCGTCGGGGACGAGGAAGACCACCAGCTGCGCCCCGCGCACGGCGTCGGGGACCGAGCGGACGCGGAGGCCGGCCTCCTCGGCGGCCGCCTTCGACGAGCTGCCCTCGCGCAGCCCCACTTCGACGTCGACGCCGGAGTCGGCGAGGTTCAGCGCGTGGGCGTGCCCCTGGCTGCCGTACCCGAGGACGGCGACCTTGCCGTCGAGAAGCCCGATGTTCCCTGCCTTGACGATCTCGGCCATGAGTTCCTTTCAGATCAGACTTGCTGGACGGACGGCGTGGACGAGCGGCCGGACGCACTCGGCCGGCGAAGCCCGACCCGGCCGGTGCGCACGAGCTCGCGGACACCATACGGGCGGATCAGCTCCTCGAACGCCTCGAGCTGGTCGGGCCGGCCGACGAACTCGAAGGTGATGGCGTCGCGGCCGATGTCGGCGACACGCGCACCGGCGACCTGGCTGAGCGCAACGAGGTCGGCGCGACGGTCGGGCGGGACGCTGACGGTGACCAGCGCGAGCTCTCGCTCGATCGCCTCGTCGGGACGGAGCTCGGTGACGCGCAGCACGTTCACGAGCTTGTGCATCTGCTTCTCGATCTGCTCGAGCGAGTGCTCGCTGCAGTCGACCCGCAGGGTCAGCCGCGAGATGTCCGGGCGCTCGGTCGGCCCGACGGCGAGGCTCTGGATGTTGTAGCCGCGGCGAGAGAAGAGCTGCGACACCCGCGCCAGCGCCCCCGGCTTGTTCTCGAGCCGGACACTGATCGTATGAGTGCTCATGACTGCACCCGCTCCGGCACCGGCGAAGCCGGTACCTCCGCTCTCTGCCCGGCTCCGTCGAGCCTACGCCGGGGAAGGTATGCGGTGGTCATATGCGCACTCCTTCGTCGTCCGACTCGATCACGTCGACGGCGGCGGCCCCGGCCGGCACCATCGGGAAGCACTTCTCCTCCGGGTCGCAGCGCACGTCGACGACGGCCGTGCGGCCCGCTTCGAAAGCGGCGGCGAGCGTCGCCTCGAGGTCGTCCTCGCTGTCGACGGTGAAGCCCGCGCAGCCGTAGGCCTCGGCGAGCATCGCGTAGTCGGGCACGGCGTGCGTCAGGTGCGTCTGCGCGAAGCGCTCGTCGTAGAACATCTCCTGCCACTGCCGCACCATCCCGAGCCAGCCGTTGTTGAGCACGACGGCGACGATCGGCAGCCGCTCGAGTGCGGCGGTCGCGAGCTCCTGGCACGTCATCTGGAAGCAGCCGTCGCCGTCGACGCACACCACCGTCGCGTCGGGCCGCGCGGCCTTTGCGCCGACCGCGGCCGGCACGCCGTAGCCCATCGTGCCGAGCCCGCCCGAGGTGATGAACGAGCGCGGCTGGTCGCACACGAGGTACTGCATCGCCCACATCTGGTGCTGGCCGACGCCGGTCGTCCAGACGACGTCCTCGGTGCGCGTGGCAGCGAGATCGCGGAGGGTCTCGACGGCCGTCTGCGGCTTGAGCACGCCGTCGACCTTCGTGTACCGGAACGGGAACTGCTCGCGCCAGTCCTCGACCTGGCGGAGCCAGGGCTCGTGCACCGGCGCACGCCCCTCACGCGCACGCTCGAGCTCGCCGGTCAGCTCGGACAGCGCGATCGACAGCGGCCCGACGACCGGGATGTCGGCATGGCGGATCTTCCCGACCTCGGCCGCGTCGATGTCGAAGTGGATCACCTGCGCTCCCGGCGCGAACGCCGAGACCTTCCCGGTGACGCGGTCGTCGAAGCGAGTGCCGACGGCGATCACAAGGTCGGACTTGTTGAGGGCCCAGTTCGCGTACTTCGAGCCGTGCATCCCGGGCGGCCCGTAGTTGAGCGGATGCGAGTCGGGCAGGCAGCCCTTGCCCATCAGCGTCACGACGGCCGGCAGCCGCGCCGACTCGACTAGCCGGAGCAGCTCGGCGCACGCGTCGGCATTGAGCACACCCCCACCCGCGTACACGATCGGCCGCTGGGCGGCCAGGATCGCCTGCGCCGCCTCCCGCACCTGCTTCGGGTGCACCTTGCGCGGCGGCTTCCACCCCGGGAGGTCGACCTCGTCCGGGTACTCGAACTCGAACTCGGCCTCCTGCACGTCCTTCGCGACGTCGACGAGCACGGGGCCCTGCCGCCCCGTCCGCGCGACGTGGAAGGCGGCCTTCATCACCTGGGGCAGCTCCTCGATGTCCTGGACGAGCCACGAGTGCTTGACGATCGGCATCGTGATGCCGGTCGCGTCCGTCTCCTGGAAGGCGTCGGTGCCGATCAGCGACGAGCGGACCTGACCCGTGATGCAGACGAGCGGCGTCGAGTCCATCCACGCATCGGCGATCGGCGTGACGAGGTTCGTGGCGCCGGGGCCTGAGGTCGCAATCGCGACGCCGACCCTGCCCGATGCGCGCGCATACCCCTCGGCCATGTGACCTGCGCCCTGTTCGTGCCGTGCGAGCACGTGCCTCACCGAGGTGCCGCGGGCCATCGCGTCGTAGGTCGGAAGGATCGCGCCGCCCGGAATGCCGAATGCGACCTCGACGCCTTCGTGCTCGAGCGCACGCAGGATCGCGTCCGACCCCAGCATCCTCGTGCGGCGGCTCATCGCCACACCTCGTCGAAGTGGTCGACGTCGGTGCGCGCCTGCGGCAGCAGCTCGAGCACCGCATCGGTGAACGAGCGCGTGTCGCGCGGCGCACGGGTCGACGCCTCGCCGACGGCGCGCTCGAGCGTCCGCGAAGACGCACGGCGCTCGAGGCCCTCCGCGAGCAGCAGCGACGCCGTCAGGAGCATCCCGGTCGGGTCGACGACGCCGAGCCCCGCCACGTCGTCGGGCTCCGACGATCCCGGCGCGAACACGCCGGGCCCCTCGTCGGGGAGCCACGCATGGGCGACGGACGACTGCGTGCCGGCGAAGTGCGCGGCCGCGTCGACGACGCCGGAATGCAGCGGCGCCTCGGTCACGATCACGTCGAGCTCCTCCGGCCGCTCGCGCAGCCGGATCAGGGTCTCGCCGAGCCCGGCCTGCTCGATCACGAGGCCGTCGTGCCGTGCGCGCGCCCGGTCGACCGCAGCGCGCCAGTCCGGAGTCTCGCCCACGCTCAGGATTCTGCCGCGTCGCGCGCTCGCGCAGACGAAGGCCCGTTCGACGGCGATGCCGTTCGCCCATTCGCCGATCGGGGCCGAGACGACCAGGTCGCGGCCCGGCCCGAGGTGGATGCCGGTGACCCGCCACGCCAGCTGCAGGTCGGCCTTGACGCCCTCGAGCGCGGGCTCGAGGGACGAGGCGACGAGGATCGCGTCGGCGTCGCGATAGCCGGCACGCGTCTCCGCCGGCAGCGGGTGGCCGGAGCGAGTCACCCCCTCGCCGGCGAACGGCAGGTGAACGTCGTCCAGCGACCAGCCGTGGAGCCTGGCCACACCTTCGAGAGCACGCGTCGCCGCAGCCATCAGCTCGGGGCCGACCCCATCTCCGGCGAGACATGCGACGGTCTTGCTCGTCATGCGCGAACCTCCGTGAACACGTCGTCGAGTGATACGAGCGTCCCGCGGTCTGCGAGCCGCTTGAAGCGCTTGAACGCAGTCTCGAGCTGATCGCGGTCGAGCCGCCGGCCGGCGTCCGCGCAGGCACGCGCGAAGGCGTGCCGGCCCGAGTGCTTCCCGAGCGGCAGAGACACGGCTGCGCCCAGGTCGGCCGGGTCGATGATCTGGTACGTCCGGCTGTCCTTGAGCATCCCGTCCTGGTGGATGCCGGCCTCGTGGGCGAAGGCGTTCGCGCCGACGATCGGTTTGTTGCGCGGGACGCCGTAGCCTGTCAACTCGGCCACGAGCGCGGAGGCCGCCGGGATCATGTGCGTGTCGACGCCGGTCTCGACGTCGTAGACGTCCGCCCGGACGCGCAGCGCCATCACGACCTCCTCGAGCGACGCATTGCCCGCGCGCTCACCGATGCCGTTGACCGTGCATTCGACCTGCGTCGCCCCCGCACCGATCCCGGCCAGCGAGTTGGCGACCGCAAGCCCGAGATCGTTGTGGCAGTGCGCCGACACGTCGATGTCGCGCAGGCCCGGACAGCGCGCGAGCATCTCCGAGAAGAGCGCCGCGTACTCGCCGGGCGACGCGTAGCCGACGGTGTCGGGAAGGTTGACGATCGTTGCGCCTGCACCGACGGCCGTCACGCAGACCTCGACGAGGAAGTCACGGTCGGAGCGGGTCGCGTCCTCGGCGGAGAACTCGACCTCGTCGACGAGCCCGGCGGCGTACGAGATCGACGAGGCGGTCAGTTCGAGCACCTCGACCGGCTCGAGCGACAGCTTGCGCTCCATGTGGAGCGCGCTCGTGCCGAGGACGAGATGGACCCGGGAGCGCGGCGCGGGCTCGAGCGCGGCGGCGGCGGCCTCGATGTCGGCGGGCGTGGCGCGCGCGAGCGAGGCGACGGTGACGGCCGAGACCGCTTCGGCGGCCGCCCGGACGCCGGCGAAGTCTCCCGGCGACGAGGCGGCGAAGCCGGCCTCGATCACGTCGACGCCGAGTCGCTCCAGCGTCAACGCGATCTCGCCCTTCGCCTCCGGACGCAGCGCGATGCCGGGCGACTGCTCGCCATCTCGCAACGTCGTGTCCAAAACCTTGATCCTGCGCACTCACTCGCTCCTGGGTCGGCGCCCGTACGCGGGCGCACTTCTTCCGCTTCTCGGTCGGCGTCTGCGGCGTCTGTTGGCCGCGTGAGTGCGTCCTCCCCCTAGAGGGGGAGAATCGAAATGACCGTAAGGACGACGATGCCGTCGGTCGGCATCGCGCGCAGCTGAAGCTGGTGAGCGGTCATCTCTCTGGCAGTGTGCCCCGCCCTCGGAGGACTGTCAAGCACATCGCTTCACTTTCGGAAGTGAGGCCCGGCTCAGCGGCGGGCGGAGGCGGTGCGCCGGCTCGCCGGCTCGACGACCATCCACGCCCGGCCGAAACGCCGCATCTCGCGGATCACCGGCAGGAGCGCGCGCCCCTTCTCGGTCAGCTCGTACTCGACGCGCGGCGGCGACTCCGGGTAGCTCCGCCGCATCAGGACGCCCTGGCCCTCGAGCATGTCGAGGCGCTCGGAGAGCGTCCGCGGGCTGATTCCCGGGCACGAATGCTCGAGCTCCATGAAGCGGCGCGGTCCCTCGGAGAGGTCGTGGAGGATGAGCGACGTCCACTTGGTCCCGATGATCTCCGCCGTCGCAGCGACGGCGCAGTTGCCGTCGTGCACCTCGTTCATCGTGCGCTTCATCCAGCCGCAGTCTACTCGCCGGGGCGGCTCGTAGCTATCGAAACGAAAGTGACCGGCGCTTGGAGGCCGGCCGGACGGCGCCGTCGAGCCACGAGCGGACGGCCGCCGCACAGTCCCTGCCCTCGCGGATCGCCCACACGACCAGCGACTGGCCGCGGCGCGCGTCGCCGGCGGCGAACACGCCGTCGACCGAGGTCGCGTAGCCGGAGGCCGCGGCATTGCTGCGCGCATCACGCTCGACGCCGAGCTGGGCGAGCAGCCCGGACTCCGGCCCGAGGAAGCCCATCGCGAGCAGGACGAGCCCGGCCGGGCGCATCTCCTCCGTCCCCGGCACCAGGTCGAACGGCGGCTCGCCGCTGTTTCGCTGCCAGTGGATCGCCTCGACCCGCCCGGCCGTCCCCGAGAGGTGCGTGGTCGAGATCGAGAAATCGCGCGAGCCGCCTTCGGCGAGCGCGTACGACGTGCGGAGCTTCATCGGCCAGCGGGGCCAGGGCGTGACCTCGTCCGGACGCAACCGGGGCGGCTCTCCGAGCAACTCGATCTGCGTGACCGACGCTGCGCCCTCGCGGTGCGCGTGGCCGACACAGTCGGCGCCGGTGTCGCCGCCGCCGATCACGATCACATGGCGGCCGGCGGCGCTGATGCTGCCGCCGCCCGACCCGGCGACTGCACGCGCCCGGTCGTACAGGTAGTCCATCGCGAAGTGGACGCCGTCCAGTTCGCGGCCGGGGACCGGCAGGTCGCGGGGCACACGCGCACCCGTCGCGACGACCACGGCGTCGAACCGCTCGCGGAGCTCCTCGCCGGGGACGTCGACGCCGACGTCGACGCCGAACGAGAACTCGACTCCTTCTGCCCGCAGCTGCTCGACGCGCCGGTCGACCAGCCGCTTCTCGAGCTTGAACTCGGGGACGCCGAAGCGCACGAGGCCCCCTGCCGCCTCGTCCCGCTCGAACACGGTGACGCTCTCGCCGGCGCGCGCGAGCTGCTGGGCGCACGCGAGGCCGGCGGGGCCCGAGCCGACGACCGCGACGGTCCGCCCCGTCCTCGCCGCGGGCGGACGCGCCTCGATCCAGCCTTCGTCCCACGCGCGGTTCACGATCGCGAGCTCGACCTGCTTGATCGAGACCGCGTCGCCTTCGTTGATCTCGAGCACGCAGGCCGCCTCGCACGGCGCCGGGCAGAGCCGTCCCGTGAACTCGGGGAAGTTGTTCGTGCGGTGGAGCTGGTCGATCGCGTCACGCCAGCGGTCGCGGTACACGAGGTCGTTCCAGTCGGGGATCAGGTTCCCGAGCGGGCACCCGTGGTGGCAGAACGGCACGCCGCATTCCATGCAGCGTGCCGCCTGCTCACGGATGCCGACCACTGGGAGTGTCCCGACAAACTCGCGAAAGTCGCCGACGCGCGCGGCCGGATCGCGCTCCGGCGCGGGCTCACGTCCGTGCTCGAGAAAGCCGCGCAGTTTTCCCATTACGCAGCTGCCTCCGTCTCGCGCGTCAGGAAGCCGACGCCGCCGGCGGAGACCGCCTCGGCGAGAGCGCGCTTGAAGTCGTGCGGCATCACCTTCACGAACCGCGCGAGCGCCGTCTCCCAGTCGGAGAGCAGTCGCGCCGCCACCGGCGAGCCGGTGCGCTCGGCGTGCTCTGAGACGAGCAGCCACAGCGCCTCCTCGTCGGCCTCGTCGAGCGGGTCGAGCGCGACCAGCTCGAGGTTGCAACGCGAAGCGAATGTCCCGTCCTCGTCGAGCACGTAGGCGACGCCGCCGCTCATCCCGGCTGCGAAGTTCCGCCCGGTCGGGCCGAGCACCACCGCCCGCCCACCGGTCATGTACTCGCACCCGTGATCGCCGACCCCCTCGACGACCGCGCTCGCGCCCGAGTTGCGGACGCAGAAGCGCTCGCCGGCGAGCCCGCGGAAGAACGCGCGGCCCGCAGTCGCCCCGTACAGCACGGTGTTGCCGACGATCACGCTCTCCTCGGCGGCGAATGCGGCGTCCTCGGGCGGCCGGACTGCGATCACGCCGCCGGAAAGCCCCTTGCCGACGTAGTCGTTGGCGTCGCCGACCAGCGTGAGCTCGAT
>DATIXY010000014.1:0-20346 GCA_035518115.1 Gaiellaceae bacterium
AGGAGCAGGTCGGCGTCCTGCTCGGCGGCCAGCCTGATCGCGTCGTCGGCCGGCCGCACCGAGGTGAAGCACGATGTGCGTGCGACGATCTCCCGCGAGACGAGCGTCTCCTGCCGCGACCGCAGGATCGTGCTCGCGACCGCGACATCGTCGGGGCCCGCGACGAGGCATGCCACGATCAGCTCGCGCGGAGGCTTGCGCGCGAGCGGCTCGGCGAGTGCGAGCAGCCCTTCGACGCCCGTCGTTCCCCGGGCGACGGCGAGCAGCGTCCGGTCCGGGGCCGGCGCACCGGCGAGGTCGAGCGAGGCGTCCTGCCTGAGGATCGCCGACTGGAGCCGGCGCAGCACCGGACCCGGCTCGAGGCCGAGCTGGTCGAGCAGGATCTCCCGCGCCGCCGCGAACGACTGCAGCGCGTCCGCCTGCCGCCCGGCTCGGTACAGGGCCAGCATCTGCTGGCCGCGCAGGCGCTCGCGGAGCGGGTGCTCCGACACGAGCGCCTCCAGCTCGCCGGCCAGCTCGGCATGCCGGCCCAGCTCGAGGTCGGCGTCGATGCGCCGTTCGAGGGCGGCCAGCCGCAGCTCCTCGAGGCGTGCGATCGCGGGCTGGGCGAAGGGCTCGTAGGCAACGTCGGCGAGCGCTTCCCCACGCCAGAGCCCGAGTGCCTCGCGCAGGAGCATTGCGGCGCGCCCCGCGTCTGCCGCGTCCGCCTCGGCGACCAGCTCCTCGAAGCGGTGCAGGTCGAGCTCGCCGGCGCCGACCGTGATCGCATAGCCGGGCGGGCGCCTGACGACCGCCGCCCCGGCTGAGCCGAGCTGTTTGCGCAGATGGGAGATACGCACCTGGAGCGCCGCCCTGCCCGACCGCGGTGCGGTCGACGGCCAGAGGTCGTCGAGCAGCCGCTCGGCCGAGACGGCCTCGTTCGCGTGCAGGAGCAGGACGATCAAGAGTGCCCGCTGCGCCCTGCCGGACGGCGTGACGAGCTCGTCCCCCGACGAGACTTCGAGCGGCCCCAACAGGCGATAGCGCACCCGCGCATTCTTCACGGCGGAAGCGTCCTCGACCGCCGCAGCTGCGCCCGAGAGTCAGTACGGTTCGCCCTCTCGAGCCCACGAACCCGAGGAGGCTGGATGCCAGGACAGACGTTCACCGGGCAGGCTCTCGTGGAGGCGCTCGGCTCCGGCGAGCTCGACCAGCCGGCCGGCGTCGTCATCGCCGGGATGGTCAAGCAGTCCGACCACCCGGAGCACGTCGCATTTGCGCTCGGCGGCTGCGACACGTGGATCGACCTGCCGACGTCGATGATCGAGCAGGCCGAGCACATCGGCGCACGCCCGTGCGACGACCACTCCCACCCGCTGTTTCGGATCACGCTGCGCGAGTCGGACGACCCGCAGGCGAAGCTGCTCGCGCAGCTGCTCGCATCGCAGCCGCACGGCCGGCCTCCCCATCTGCACCGGCGGCCTGCCGGGCCGCCGCGGCCGGGACGCCGGCGCGGCGTGTCGGCGCGGATGGCGCAGGAGCCCGTTCTGCACGACTACTGCATGTACGCGTGCGACTGGCTCGTCAGAGAGTGCATCGGCTTCGGCGGCAGCTGGGAGTCGTGCATCAACCTGCGTGTCATCTGCAGCGACATCTGCGGGATCCTCACCGAGGGACTCGGGTCGGTTCTCGAATAGGTCGCGGCTATGACAGGGCGCCGTGGCACTGCTTCCACTTGCGGCCCGAGCCGCACGTGCACGGCTCGTTGCGTCCGCGCTTCGCGTCGGCGGCGGCGTAGCGCTGGACGATCGAGGCGGGCGCCTCGCCCCGGCGCAACCGGTCGGCCATGAATTGCATCGGGTCGTCGACGTGGTGGAAGAAGTCCTTGAAGCCCTCGCACAGATAGTTGAGGCCGGGCTCGCCGGCGGGCGTCGAGATGAACCGGTCCTTCGGGCAGCCGCCGTGACAGGCGAACCTGACGTCGCACTCGAGGCAATAGCCGGGCAGCGTGTCGCGCTTGTCGAGCCCGAACTGCCGCTGCCGCTGCGAGGCGACCAGCTCCAGCATCGGTGTCTGCTTGATGTTCCCGAGCCGGTAGGCCGGCTCGACGAAGTGGTCGCAGGAGTAGAGGTCGCCGGTGTGCTCGAGTGCGAGCGCGAGCCCGCACGTCTCCGAGTGGATGCACAGCCCGGGCGGCTCTCCGACCCAGTTGGCGAGCGCGACGTCGAACATCTGCACGTACACCTCGCCGACGTCGCGGCGCACCCACTCCTCGAAGACGTCGATCAGGAAGCGCCCGTACTGCTTGGCGGTCACCGACCGGCCCGTCACCCGGTCGCCCTCCTGCACGTAGAGCGGCCGGTCGCGCCACGACGACCACGGCACCGTGCCGTCCTCGGATGCCTCGGCGACACGCTCGATGATCGGGATGAACTGCACGAACCGCGCACCGCACTCGTCGCGCAGGAAGCGGTACACCTCGGCGCCGCGGTCGGCGTTCGCGGCGTGGATCGTCGTCAGCGCGTTCCACTCCACCCCGGCCGCCTGCAGATGGCCGAGACCTGCCATCACCTGGTCGAAGGAGCCCTTGCCACCCTTGTTCACGCGGTAGGCGTCGTGCAGCTCGCGCGGCCCGTCGATCGAGACGCCGACCAGGAAGTCGTGCTCCTTGAACAGGGCCGCCCACTCCTCGTCGAGCAGCGTCGCATTGGTCTGGATCGTGTACTCGACCCGCTGTCCGGGCCGTAGGTGCTCGCGTGCGAGCTCGACCGACCGGCGGAAGAACTCCATGCCCATCAGCGTCGGCTCGCCGCCCTGCCAGGCGACGGTGACCACCGGGCTTCGTACATGTGCCTCGATCAGCTGCCGCACGTACGCGTCGAGCAGGTCGTCGGCCATCCGGAACCGACTGCCCGGGTAGAGCATCTCCTTCGACAGGAAGAAGCAGTACGAGCAGTCGAGGTTGCAGACCGCACCCGTCGGCTTCGCGAGCAGGTGAAAGGCCGGCGGAGCGTCGGTGAGCATCGGTGTCGGTCGTGTCACCTCGGGCCAGTCTAGGCGGACACCCTCGTGTGCGACCGTATGGATCGCGATCCTGACAGGCCCCGCGCCGCGGAGCTTCATCCGAACTGGCCGATGTCCGCCGTCCGCGGGTGCAAGATGAGTGGGTGGAGCTGAAGGAGCTCTCACTCGACGGGGAGCCGGTGCGGTTCCGCGTCACCGGGGCGGGGCCGGACGTCGTCGTCGTCCACGGGCTGTCCGGCTCGTGGCGCTGGTGGTCGCTCGTCGTCGAGCGCCTCGCGGCCCGGATGCGCCTTCACTTCGTCGAGCTGCCCCACCTCGGCCGGCTGCGGGCCGGTGAGCTCGCGCCGTGGCTCGCGCGGCTGCTGGACGCCGCCGAGCTCGGTCCGGTCGACCTCGTCGGGCACTCGCTCGGCGGCCTCGTCGCGGCCGAGCTCGCAGCCACCGAACCAGGGCGCGTCCGGCGCCTCGCGCTCGTTGCGCCGGCGGGGATCCCCTGCGGCCGCGGCTTGGTGGGACGCTCGCTGCCGCTCCTCCGCGAGCTCTACGACGTCCGCGCAGAGCTGCCGACGATCGTCGCAGACGCCTTTCGCGCCGGACCGACCACGCTGCTGCACGGCGCCGTCTACGTCTGGGAGCGCGACCTCCGCGCAGAGCTCGGCGCGATCGACGCGCCGACGCTACTCGTCTGGGGAGACCGCGACCGGCTCGTACCCGCGCGGGTCGCGGAAGAGTGGCAGGCGCGGCTTCCGCGCTCGCGGTTCGTGCAGCTCCCGTGCGGGCACGTCCCGATGTGGGAGGCCCCCGACGAGCTCGCCGGCTCCCTGCTCGCCTTCCTCTGCGATCAGCTCCCGGACGATCCCGGCGACGACGCCGGGCCGGGTGTACGGAACGGCGTGCGGCTCGCCGTCGACGACCACCAGCCGACCGTGCGGTAGCAGCGCCGCCACTCGCTCTGCCCACTCGCGGCTCACGAACGCATCGCGCTCGCCGTGCAGGACGACGGTCGGCTGCTCGATCGACGGGAGGCGATCTTCGATGCGATCCTCGAGCGCCGAGCGCGCCGCCGCACGAAGCTGCTGGACGTCGTGCCCGACGCCGTCGCGAGCCGCGAACGCGATCAACGACACCGGCTCGCGCGCCGTCTCGCGCAGGCCGGCAAAGATCTGGCTGCGCCCGCCGCGCCGTGCGGGGTCGACGGTCGGGCCTGCGAGCACCATCGGTCCCACGCGCTCCGGCCTCCGCACTGCGAGCTCGGTGACGATCTGGCAGCCCATCGAGTTGGCGACGAATGCCGGCCGCTCGAGCTCGAGCGCGTCGAGCCAGGCGCACAGAGCGTCGGTGTACTCGGCGATGCCGGGCGCGCTGCGCGGCCGCCCGCTGCGCCCGTGGCCCGGCAGGTCCGGGACGAACGCCGCAAACCCGTCCGCGAGCTCCCGTGCGAGCGGGACGAGGTACCGCCCCGAGACGCCGTAGCCGTGGACGAGGACGACCGGGTGGCCGTGGCCGCCGAACCGCGTGTGGACACGGACGCCGTCGATGGAGTCGAAGCGGCTCTCGAGACTCGGTTGTGACCCTCGCCGACCCACGCTTTCGAGTGTGCCACACCGGCGCCGGAACGACCCGGGCGGGATCAAGGCTCGGTGCCGAGCGCGAGCGGCGCGGCGGGCTCGCGGACGGGTGCAGCCCGCTTCGCGGGTGCGGGCAGCTTGAAGCAGAAGAAGACGCCGATCGCGGGCGCCACGGCGCACATCGTCAGCGCCGCCTGCAGGTCGATCGCGTCCGCGACGGCGCCGAGCGCCACCGCGGCGATCCCGCCGACGCCCATCGCCAGCCCGACCGAGAGCCCTGACGCCATCCCGACGTGGCGCGGAAGGTACAGCTGGCTCAGCACCATCGTGACGCCGAACGTCCCGACGACGCACACGCCAACCAGCATGAGCGCGACGACGCCGGGCACGCCCCCGACGAAGACGAAAATGAGGATCAGGGGCGCAAGCGCCGCCTGCGTCACGACGAGCGTGCGGCGCAGCCCGATCGCGTCGGCGACCGGCCCGAGCGCGATCGTCCCGACCGCCCCGGCGAGGAGCATGATGAACAGCAGCCGGTTGCCTGCCTCCTTCGAATGGCCGTGCGCAACCACCCAGAGCGGCACGAACGCGAGCAGGGCGAACCAGGCGATGCTGCGCAGCGCGATGACGGCGCCGAGCCATGCCATCGCGCCCCGCTGGTCATCCCCGTGCGCGAGCGCCTCGGAAGGCCGGTCCGGCTTGAGCCGGGCGAGGCGCGGCAGAAGCCGCACGAGCACGATTCCCGAGGCAAGGATCGGCACCATCGCGAGGAGGCCCCCGACCAGCCCGATCTGGACGACGAGCTGGCCCGTCACGAACGCCCCGAACGCGTACCCGACGTTGCCGCCGATGTTGAAGTACGACATCCCGCTGGCACGCTTGCGGCCGCTCGCGAAGGCCGCGAACTTGGCGCCCTCGGGATGGAACGCCGCGACGCCGAGCCCGCCGACGAAGACGAGCACCACCACGACCGGGTACACGGGCGAGACGGCGGCGGTGCCGACACCGACGGCCGCCAGTGCGACGCCGCCCGGGATCAGCCAGAGCGCGCCGCGCCGGTCCGACCACAGCCCGAACAGCGGCTGCACGAGCGACGACGACACCGTCGCTGCGAGCAGCAGCACCGCTGCGAGCGCGTAGCTGAGGTCGAACCGGTCGGTCAGGAACGGGATCAGCGCGGGGACGCTGCCGGATGCGAAGTCGACCGCAAAGTGCCCGCCCGACAGCGCGACCATCGAGCGGGTCTCGATCTCCTGCGTCCGGTTCGAGGCCACCTGCCTCGATGCTACTGACGATCGCGATCTAGGCCTGGTCCGGCTTATGAACCTCCGTGTAGAGGTCGCCCTGGGCCGCGCCCGACCCCGACTTGCCCCCGCCTGCGCCCCGGAGCACGTACGCGAACCCCACCGCGACGGCTGCGCCGAGCAGCGGGCCGACGACGTACACCCAGTAGCTCCCGAAGTCGCGTCCGACGAGGTCGGGCCCGAACGTGCGCGCAGGGTTCATCGAAGCGCCCGAGATCGGGCTCCCCCAGAGCCCGGCGAGGGCGATGTAGCCGCCGACGCCGATCGCCCCGAAGATCCCGATGTTCTGGGCCCCCGAGGCGGTCCCGAGGATCACGCTGACGAGGCCGAGCGTCAATAACGCCTCCATCAGCAGCGCCTGCCAGTTCGAAAAGCCGTGGGCCGGATAGTTCGACCCGAACTTGGCCGAGACCTTGATCACCGCGCGCAGGAACAGCGCAGCGGCCGTGGCACCGATCAGCTGGACGACGATGTACCCAGGGACGCGGCGCCACGGGAAGTCGCCGCGGAGCGAGAAGGCGACGCTGACGGCGGGATTCAGGTGCGCGCCCGACACCTTGCCCATGAACATGATGATCCCCATCACCATCAGGCCCGGGGCGATGACGGCTGCCGTCCGGGTGATCGTGTTCGGGAACGCGTCGCTCATCATGCCGCCGCCGGCGGCGACGATCACGAGCAGGAACGTCCCGTAGAGCTCGGAGAAGAGCCTCCGCCATTCCTGGCTGGGGTCCTGGAAGTTCGCCATCGGCTCGAGCACGTCCTTTTCGAGCCGCTCGGAGACCACCCCCTCGACCCGCTGCACGACCTCGCTCACCACGTCCTCCTTCCCTTCGCTATCGGGGCGGATACCCTCTCAAACGCGGCCGTGAGGCGCGTCCTCCTCTTAGGAGGATCTTCGGCCCGGTGGCTAGCGTCCGGGCTGGGCAGGCGCCGTGAACCGTGCCCGGCCCGACTCTCAGACACCGTGCGGCCCTCGCGCTGCTCTGGCTCGGAGTGCTCCTCGCTCTGGCCGGCTGCGACAGCTCGGCCGCGAGCCGCTCGGCGGGGCCGCGGATCGAGTACGGCTCGTTCCACTCGCACGCCGTGAACGGCACCCTCCATTACTCGATCGCGCTGCCGCCCGGCTACGACGCGACCAAGAAGCGGTATCCCGTCGTCTACTTCCTGCACGGGCTGCCGGCGAACGCCCGCGCCTACAGGAACATCGGCAACTACGCGGACAGCCTCGCCGCCACCGGCCACAGCGCGATCGTCGTCGGCGCGCAGGGCGCGCGCGCGGGAGACACCGACCCCGAATGGCACGACTGGGGGCCCGGCCGCGACTGGGAGACGGCGACCGAGAGCGAGCTCGTCTCCTGGATCGACCACCATTACCGCACGCTGCCCGAGCGATCGGCGCGCGCGATCATCGGCGTGTCGGCCGGCGGCTACGGTGCGACACTGATCGGGATCCACCATCCCGAGACGTACCGGGTGATCGAGTCCTGGAGCGGCTACTTCGTCCCGACGAACCCGGCCGGCAAGCCGCTCGACCTCGGCTCCGCCGCGGCGAACGCCGCGGCGAGCGCGCACGCGAACGTTCCGCTCCTCAAGAAGCGCTTCAAGCGCTATCCGGACACGTTCTTCGCCTTCTACATCGGGAGGCAGGATCCGTATCCGGGATTCGTCGACGACAACATCCGCCTCGACCAGGAACTGACGGCGGCGGGCATCCCGCACGTGTTCGAGCTCTACCAGGGCGCGCACGACCAGGCGTTCTGGGACATGCACGAGGACGCCTGGCTCGCGGCGGCCGTCGACCGGCTCGACCACCCGTCCTGAGCTCAGTCGGGCGGGATGCCGTCGCGGAGCCAGCGCGCGTTCTCGGTGATCTCCTGGACCGGGTCCAACCCGAGATGGCCGGCGACATCGTCGATCTTGACGCTGCACCCCGGGACGTTGGCGGCCAGCCAGTCGCCGTGGGCAGGCGGAACGAGCACGTCGGTCCTCCCGTAACGCACGAGCACCGGGACGGTGATCGAGGCGACGTCGAAGCCCCACGGCCCGATGATCGCCAGGTCGTCGTCGACCCACCCGCCGACGCCGTTCACGCTCTGCTCGGGGGTCACCTCTCGGATGATCCGGATCAGCTCGGGACGGGCGAGCTGCGACCGGTCCGAAGCGCTCAGCTCGAAGTCGCCGAGAACCGTCGTCGGGTCCTCGGCAACGCGCTCCATCATCCCGGCCTGTTCGCGCTCGAGCTCGGGCGTGAGGACGTCCTCGCCGGCCTCGGCCCACGTGAACTCCTTCACGTTCGCGGGATCTTGACCGTCGATCCACGCCTCCCGCTCGAGCCCGGGCGAGCCGAGCGGCGCCACGCCGACCACGCAGATCGCGCGATTGACCCGCTCGGGGAGCAGCGCCGCGCACGCGAGTGCGTGCGGGCCGCCGCCCGAGCCGCCCTGGACGCCGAAGGTGTCGAGCCCGAGCACGTCGGCGAGCAGGCGCACGTCGTCGACCTCGTCGGCGACCGAGCGCCCGCGGCGCCGGGTCGACCGGCCGTAGCCGGCCCGGTCGTGGGTGACGATGCAGATCCCGAGGCGCTCGTACAGATCCACGTCCGGCCAGCGGTTGAGCCGGCAGCCCGGGGTGCCGTGGAGCAACATGATCGGGAAGCCGGACCGATCGCCCCAGACGGCATACGCGATCTCGCGGCCGTCCTCGGCGACCGCGATCTCGGGCGACTCGCTCACGAGGCGACCATAAGCGACGGCGAAGGCCGGCGTTACACGTACTTGCCCATGCCGCCGGCGACGTCGATCGACGCGCCGGTGATGTAACTCGCACGGTCGCCGAGCAGGAACACGACGACCCCCGAGACCTCGTCCGGGGTGCCGAAGCGGCAGAGAGGGACCTCCTGGCGTGCGAGGCGGTCGAGGAACTCGTCGCGCGAGAGCTCGGGAGCCCGGCGCCGGTGGATGTTGTCCCACTGCGGCGTCGTCACGAAGCCGATGTTGACGCCGTTCACGAGGATGTTGTCCTTCGCGACCTCGAGCGCAAGCGTCTTGGTGAACGAGTTACCGGCGGCGCGGTTGACCGAGGTCGCGAAGAACGCCGGATCGGGGTAACGCGAGTAGACGGCTCCGATGTTGACGATCCGCCCCCCGCCTGCTTCTCGCATGTACGGGAGCACCGCGCGCGAGCAGCGGATGAGCGAGAAGAGCTTCACGTCCAGGTCGCCCTGCCAGTCGTCGTCGGTGAGCGTCTCGAACGTGCCCGGATGGGCGCCGCCGGCGTTGTTGACGAGGAAGTCGATCCCACCGAGCGCCTCCGCGGAACGCGCGACCACGTCGCTTACCTGTTCCGGGTCGGTCACGTCGGCGGCCTGCGCGTACGCGGCACCGATCGCTTCGGCGGTCGCCAGCACCTCCTGCTCGTCGCGCGCGCAGATGGCGACCCGGGCTCCCTCGGCGGCGAGCTCGCCGGCGATCGCCTGGCCGAGCCCTTTCGATCCGCCGGTGACGAGCCCGCGGCGCCCCTCGAGGCCCAGCCTCACCGCGAGCGCAGGTAGCTGTCCGTCCCGTCGAGCCAGTCCTGACGCGGCGGGCAGAAGATGTCGACGTCCAGCGTCGGCTCGAGCGCCTCCGCCCGGTGCGGCAGCCACGAGGGGATGTGCAGCACCTCGCCGCCAGCGACGTCGACGACCTGCGACTGGTCCTCGCCGAGCCAGAAGCGGAGCGTGCCTTCGAGGATGTACGTCAGCTGCTCGTTCTCGTGCGAGTGGGTCGGGACGACCGCGCCCTGCTCGAGGAAGACCTGGGCGATCATCATGCGCTCGGTCGAGATGAGGCGCCTCGAGAGGTCCTCCTTCAGGGGCTCCTTCGGCAGGTCGTCCCAGCGGTAGTGCGTCGCCGCCGCCTTGCTCACAGGAGCGACCCCAGAAGCGCGATCCCCTCGTCGATCCGCTCCTCGTCGACCATGCTGAACGAGAGACGGAGGCTGTCGGCGCCGCGACCGTCGGGGAAGAAGAGCGTTCCCGGCACGGCGGCGACACCTCGCTCGACCGCCAGCCCCGCGAGCTCGACCGAGTCGACTCCGCTCAGCGTCAGCCAGGAGAAGAAGCCGCCCTGCGGCTCCGTCCAGTGGGCCGACTCCGGCATCGAGCGCGCGAGCGCTTCGAGCATCCGCTCCGACTTGCGGCGGTAGAGAGCCCGCGACCGCAGCAGCTGGTCGTCGATCCAGCCGCGCCGCTCGGACTCCTCGAACAGGCGCTGCCCGAGCGCTGCGGCGCACTGGTCGGTCAGCTGCTTCGCTGCCACGAGCCGGTCGACGACCTCCTTCGGCCCGGCCGCCCAGCCGAGCCGCACGCCGGGGAAGAGCGTCTTCGAGGTCGTCCCCGCCTGGACCACGACGTCCGGCCCGGTGCTCCACAGGCTGGGCTCTGCGCCGCCGTCGAAACCCAGGTCGCGGTAGGCGACGTCCTCGATGACGAGGAAGCCGTAGCGGCGCGCCAGGTCGACCAGCGCTGCGCGACGCTCGGCCGCGAGGCTCACGCCGGCTGGATTCTGGTGATCCGGGATCGTGTAGAGGAGCTTGGGGCGAAGGCCGCCTTCGAGCCGGTGCGCGAGCTCGTCGACGTCGAGGCCGTCCGCGTCGAACGACACGGGGACGACGGTCGCCTCGAAGCTGCGGAACGACTGGATCGCGCCGAGATAGGTCGGCGCCTCGATCACCACCGCGTCGCCGGGGTCGAGGAAGGACTTTCCGACCAGCTCGAGCGCCTCGATCCCGCCGCTCGTGACCATCAGCTCGTCGTCTGCAGGCCGCCGGCCCTGCAGCCGCTCGATCCGGTCGGCGAACGCCTCGAACGGGCCCGCGAGACCGCGCGTCGGCGCGTACTGGAAGGCAAGCTGCTCGCCGTCGGCGGCGAATTCCTGCAGCAGGCCGGCGACGCGCTCGCGCGGGAACGTCTCCGGGTCGGGGAAGCCACCGGCGAACGAGATGACGTCGGACCGGCCGAGGAGCGCGAGCACGGAGGCGATCCCGTCGCCGACGTCGCCGCGCGTACGGGCGGCGGCCAGCGCCTCCCAGCGAGCGGAGTCGAATGCAACGGCCATTTGCGAATCCTAGACCGAGGGCTACGCTGACTTCTCGTTCTCGACAGACGGGGGTAGCTGGCGTGGCTGAGACGAAACCTGCGAAGAAGCGCTCGAAGAAGTCGGGCGGCCTCTCGGCGGATGAGCGCGCAGCGGTCAAGGAACGCGCCCAGGAGCTGAAGACGGCGGCGCAGCGGGGATCGCGCGCGAGCAAGGCCGACGGGGAGAAGGACCTGCTCGCGAAGATCGCAGAGATGCCGGAGCCCGATCGCGCGATGGCGAAGCGGCTCCATGCGATCGTCACGAAGACGGCGCCGGATCTCGCGCCGAGAACCTGGTACGGGATGCCCGCCTATGCGAAGGGCGGCAAGGTCGTCTGCTTCTTCCAGAGCGCGCAGAAGTTCAAGACGCGTTACGCGACGCTCGGTTTCAGCGACTCCGCCAACCTCGACGCCGGCGCCATGTGGCCCACGTCGTACGCGCTCAAGAAGCTGACCGCGGCCGAGGAGGCGAAGATCGTCGCGCTCGTGACCAGAGCGGTGGGCTGAGCGGCCCGAAGACCTCGGTCGCCCGTGCGGCCAGCGGGCGCCTGATTCGTCAGTGGTTCGAGGTAACCCGATCAGCGGGCGTACCGATGCGGGCCGGGCGAGCTCGGGAGATGGTGCCCTTGCTCGGCGGAAACGGGGTGTCCATGGCTGCAGAAACGGCAGAACGCGCGCGGCGTGGCCGCCGCGTGCTGCCGCTTGCGATCGTGTTCACCGCGGCGGCGGCCGCCGTTGCGGCCGGGCTCTTCGCCGACCGGGCGAGCAAGCATTCCGCGCCGGTCCCCGAAGCGACCGCCGTCTCACGTGCGCTTCCGCAGGCACCCATTGCCGGGCGGCTCGGAGAAGCCGCCGTGTGGACGGGTCGGGAGCTGATCGTCGCGGGCGGTCTCAACCGCCGGAGCGACGGAACGTTTCGGGCTGTGGGGGACGGCGCGGCCTACGATCCTGCCGCCGGCAGATGGCGGAAGATCGCTCCGCCGCCGGCCGGTGTCGGAGCGGGGGCCGTCTGGACGGGTCGCGAGCTCGTGACGTGGACGGGCAACATGCCGGTCGGTCCGGCCGTCGGCGCGGTCTACGACCCTCGCACGAACATCTGGCGCCGCCTTCCGACGGGGCCGCTCGGTCCCCGGGAGGGAAACGCCAACGTCTGGGCGGGCGAGGAACTGCTCGTGATCGGCGGGTACAGCGGCGATGCACTCGCGACACCGGTCGCGGCCGCGGTCGATCCGGCCACGGGCAGCTGGCGGGTGCTGCACGGACTCGACCGACTCGCGCTGTTCGGAGGCCCGAACGGCGCGGTCTGGGACGGGCGAGAGGCCGTCATCGCCGGCACGCTCTCTCTCTGTCCGCAGAAAGGGAGCGCCTGCGCGCGGTCGCGGCCGATCGCGGTCGCCTACAACCCGGCGACCGACCGCATACGCGAGCTGAGACTGCCGTCCGCACCGCTCGGCGCGGAGACCGCCGGGTCGTTGACACCGCTCGCCTGGACCGGCAGCGAGGTGATCTTCCGCGCCTCCGCTGCAGGATCGCTCCGGGTGCTGACCTACGCGCCGGCGACCGGCCGGTGGCAGACCGGGAGCCGGGCGCCGTGCGCGCTTCCACACGGGAGCGACACGCAGACGGTCTGGGCCGGTAACCGACTCGTCGTCCCCTGCGGCGCGGGCGCGCTCCAGATCTACGACCCGGCCGCCCGCTCCTGGGAGCGGCTCACCCTCGTCCCGGGCGCAACGCCGCTCGACTCGGCTGCCGGCAGTGCCGCTGCCTGGACGGGGACGCGGATAGTCGTCTGGAGCGGCTGGACGTTCCGTCGCTTCAACCCCACCCCTGCAGACGGCGACACGCTCACCCTGCCGGAGTGATGCATGACGCGCCCGCCGAGCGTCCCGGGCCGGCCCGGAGCGATTCGAGGGACGTCGGCTACCGGGCGCGAGTGAGCAAGCGGGCGCCGGCGAGCAGATGGGACTCGAGGGCGTCGGCGTCCCAGCTGCCGGGCACGTGGATCCTGTTCTGGAAGCCCGGACCGGGTGTCGTGAAGCTGTCGCCGCCCTGGATGAAGATCGCCGAGAACCGAGACTTCAGGTAGCTGCTCAGCCACGGTTCGATCCGTCGGTCGTTCGAGCCGTTCTGGCCGTAGTTGTTGAACGGGACGGCGAAGGTGCCGGACGATCGCCAGCCTGGGATGTTCCGGGCGAGGGTCGTCAGGCCGAGCTGGATGTCTCGACTCACGCGTGCCTTGTAGTGGTCGAAAGTCTCCTGCTTGCCGTCCGCCCAGATCTCGCTGGCGTAGAACGGAAGTCGTCGACCTGCAGCGTCTGCGGTGACGACGACGTGGCCGTCGCCGGCGTGCTCGTCGATCTGCCAGCGTCCCGAGGCGTACATCTGACGCAGCTGCGCCCACGTGAGCCGCCCAGGCGTTCCGACCACGCTCGTCGGAATGTAGATCGTGGCCTGCCAACCGTACGCGGCGAGGATCGGGTCGGCCACCTCGTATGACGAGACGTACCCGTCGTCGAACGTGATCAGCACCGGACGCTGCGGCAGGTCGACCGGCTCGCCACGGATGAAGCGGACGTACTGCTCGAGTGAGATCGCCTGAAAACCGACGTCGTGCAGCCGCTGCATCTGCGCCTCGAAATCGGCCGGGGCGACCCCGTAACCGTTGATGCTGGGAGTGAGCCGGTGGTAGAGCAGGACGGGGATCGCACGCACGAAGCGGGGGAACAGAGGGCGTGCGTGGACCGCCGTGCCCCTCGCTCCTGCAGCCTGCGTCGTCGCGGCGATGATCGCGGCGATCAGGGCGGCAAGCGCGACCACGACTTTCGGGCGGCGGTTCCGAGGTCTGGGAGTGCGAGTCGCGATCGCTGAAGGAAAGCACGATCGCGCGACGGCTTAACCGCAGTCTGCGTCAGCGGCGCCGAAGGCCGCCCGTCGACCGGAGAAACGCAGCGCGAAAGGCTCCGGCGACCTCGGCAGAGTAGAGGCCGCTCAAGTGGTTGTCGTCGAGCCAGGCGATCGTGCTGCCGATCACGGCCGGGCAGTGACGCTCGTAGCAGACGAATCCGCGCGTGCCGAGGAAGCCGGCGCCCGCGCGCTTTGCCTCACTGTTCTCCTCGTCGTAGGCCGCAAGGACGCCCGCGGCCCAGGTCGTCGTGCAGGTCGCCATGTTGGCCCCGTTCGAGAGCAGTCGGTCGACAGGCTCGAACGACAGTCCTTCGGGGTCGCCGATCACCACGACCGGGCCGGCGCGGCGCAGGATCTGTGCGGCGCGAACGACACCGTCGATCGCAGGTTGCGCAGCTGCTCGGTGCCGTCCGTCGATGTTGCCGCCGACGAGCGTCACGGCCGGCCGGAGCCGCCGGACCTGGTCGAAGCTCCAGCGGAGCCACGCTCGACAGACGTCGCCATCCGGGCCCCTGTTCGTGAACCACTTTCCCGGCGAGCAACCGAGGCGGAGCAGCGGCACAACGGCGAGATGGTCGTGCCAGGCCATCTCGAGAACGGCGGGCAGCCACATCATCGCGTGCGAGTCGCCGAGCAGGACGACGAGCTTCCTGCTCGTAGGATCCCCGACCCGGCAGACCTTGGTCGGGACCGATCTGCTCGCATCATGGCCGATGCACCCCGGCGGCGGGCTGTACGCCGGGCCGAGCGCGCTCAGCCTGTCGATCGGCGGCATCAGCCCGGATGGAAGCGGCGCGGCGCGGCGGGCAGCCTGGACGGCCGCGATCACGCTGGGAAGCGCTCCGCGTGCGGTCGTCGTGGGACCGTGGATGCCGAGCGGAGCGGTCGGGGGTGCGTTGGAGGTCGGCCCCTCGAATTGCTGCCGCTCACGATCGATCCCGGCGAGCGCGACCATGGCCGTCGCGAGCACCGCCACCATGCAGCCCAGCGCAACGATCCCGGTCGTGGCTCGCCGTCGGACTCGACGCCGAATCGGATCCTCGACGAGCGCGTACGTGACGCACGAGAGCACGAACGCCGCCGCGACCAGCCCGAGCTTCACGGTGACCGGCAGGTCGTGGCCGGCGTAGTCGGCGGCGAGGATGAGAACCGGCCAGTGCCAGAGGTACAACGCATAGGAGCGATCGCCGACGACGACCATCGGCCGGATGGACAGAGCGCGGGCCGCCGCCCCGCGCGGCATCCGACCCATCCCGGCGACGATCGCAGCAGCCGTTCCCAGCGTCGGCACGAGGGCCGCCGAGCCCGGGAACGGCGTCGAGTCCGAGAAGCCGATCGCGGCGATGGCGATCGTGGCCAAGCCGGCCCAGCCGAGTGTGACCCTGGCCGCTGCCGGCAGACGGGCGAGCGTGGATGCGCCGACGGCGAGCGTCGCCCCCAGTCCGAGCTCCCACGCACGTGTGAACGGCGAGAAGTAGGCGGTCGTCGGCGAGGCTGACGTCAGGTGGATCGACCAGGCCAGCGACGCTGTGCTCAGCACTGCGACGAGGCCCAGCAGCCGCCCCTCATGGGCGGTCGCCGGCCGGCGGCGGCGCATGACTGCGAATCCGAACAAAGCGATCGAGAGCAGCAACGGCCACACGAGGTAGAACTGCTCCTCCACCGAGAGCGACCAGTAATGCAGGACGGGTGACGGCGGACTGCCTTTCGCGAAGTAGTCGACGCCGCGTGCGGCGAACTGGAAGTTGGCTGCGAAGCCGGCCGCATGGAGGCTGTCCTCCACGGCCTGCCGTCCGCGCACGAAGTTGAGGACGAAATACGTCGCGGCGTCCGTCACGAGCAACGTCAGGGCCGCAGCCGGGAGGATCCGCCGCGCGCGCCGAACGTAGAAGTCGAGCAGCGATACCGAGCCGTGCTTGCGCGCCTCGGCGAGGAGCAGGCCCGTGATGAGGAAGCCCGACAGGACGAAGAACACGTCCACCCCCACGTACCCGCCCGACACGAAGCCGACCCCGGCGTGGCCGAGCACGACGAGAAGGACCGCGACCGCACGCAACCCCTGAATGTCGGCACGGTGCGAGAGCGATGCGGACGCGGACGCGGCGCGCTCGGTCGTATGTGCGTGGAGCGCCGGGTAGTGGACGACGGCGTGCCAACGCGGAGGGTGCGCAGGACTCCCCCGAACCGTCGGAGTGGACGGAGCGAGCCTCATCCTCCACCGTCCTCCCTGCACACGTGTGCGCGGACACGCGATCGAAGCGCCTATCGCGCCTCCGATATGCGTTATCGCTCACGCGACGAGGCCCCGCATCCGCAAATTCCCTGACGGCCGCAAGCCCGGCGGCTTGCGGGCGAACCGCAAATGACCGGTGCTACCGTCGGTTCGTGGGCAGATTCCGTCGGTGTCGCATGCGACGGCCGGCGGTCTACGGCATCGCCGTCATCGCGATCGTCGCGATCACTCTCACCACCGGCATCGACGGCACCGCGTCGTCGGCAGTTCCCCGCGCCCGGACAGCCGCCCTCCCGTCCGTCGTGAGCGCCGTCAGGGCGGCCCGTGACGGCGAATCGATTCCGCCCCACCTGACACCGCCGCTCGCCACGATCAAGCTCTTCCCGCCCCGGTACCGGATCTCGCGCGCCTGCCTTCCCCACCGCGACACGACCGTGGCTCCGATCCTCCACTGCCGGGTCGGCGACGCCAAGAGCCGAAAGCTCATCGTCCTCTTCGGGGACTCCCACGCCTACATGTGGCTGCCGGCGATCCTCATCATGGCCAAACGGGACCACTGGGCGGTGGTTCCCGTGATGCGATTCGGCTGCACCCCGGAGAAGTGGTTCACCCACATGGGACCAGGCGGGCCGATCTGCCGCACCTGGCTCCACTGGGCGATCGGCGAGATCCGGCGGCTCCACCCGACGGTCACGCTGATCGGGGGAAGCGTCGGCGAGACCCCGTCGGCGCAGACGAGCGCCGCCGCCGCCGGGGTGATCACCGCAGTGCGGACGCTCGAGCCGCTCAGCCCTCTCGTCGTGATCGGTGACCCGGAGGGCCTGTCTGTGAACTCGGTGGACTGCATCAGCGCCTCGCACGCGCTCGCAAGCTGCATGACGACATGGCCGCCCTCCGCGCTCGCCGCCTACGACGAGGTCTCGCGCGGGGCCCGGTCGCTCGGGGTTGGCTTCCTCCCGACACGGGGGTTCGTCTGCTGGCAACGCCAGTGCCCCGCCGTCGTCGGCCACACGATCGTCTGGATGGACACCAACCATCTCACCGGGATCTATTCCGCCGAGCTTGCTCCGCAGTTCCGCGCTGCGTTCTTGCGGGTCAAGCCCTGAGCTTCCCACGCAACCGGCGGTCCCCTCGAGCCCGTGAGGCGGCCGGCACCTTGCGGTCCTCACGCGATTTTCCCTCTCGACGGCTCGAGCTCATCGGTTCACGCGTTCGGACGCATCCTGCGCGACGCCGCCTGCTCGGCGATCTCGACGGCGGCGCCGAAGCGCAGGATCCGGCCGCCGAAGGCGATTCCGCACACGGCGAACCAGGCCCACCCCAGCGCGAGGCCGGCGATCACGTCGCTGAGCCAGTGATCGTCGAGGAGGACGCGACTCGACGCGACGGCGACGGCAATTCCGACGGCGAGGCCTCCGAGCAATGCGGGTCGACCGCGCGCACCCGAGCGTGCGAGCACGAGGGCGGCGGCCGCGTAGAACGCTGCGGCCGTGGCGGAGTGCCCGCTGGGAAAGGCCGGCCCGAGTGAGGCGGCCGCGGGATTGAACGTCGGACGCGCTCGATCGACAGCCGTCTTGACAACGGTCGTCAGCGCCTCCTCCCCACCGACGACGGCGCAGACGAAGGCCGCCACCCAGAACGTCCGCTGCCTGAGCATCTCGGCGGCGACGAGCAGGAGACCGAGAACCACGACGACGCGGATGTTGCCGAGCTGCGTGATGCCGGTCAGGACCCGCGTCGACGCCGCGCCGGCATGTCGTTCCCCCCATCCGGCGGCACCGTTGTCCACTCCGACGAGCAGCGAGCTGCTGCGTACGAGGTATGCGAGCAGGCCGAGCGTGATGCCGCCGCAGATCGCAACGAGAAGCGCCACGGTCATCGCGAGCCCGGTTCCGACATTCGGATCGAGCCTGGCCCGAACGAGCGCGCGCAACCACGGACGGCGACCGGCGGCCGCGCCCACCTCGGCGGCGACGCGCGCGACGGACCGCGGGCGCGGCCGGCGACCGAGCGCCACCCACGTGAGCAGGCCGACCGCGAGCGCCACACCTACCAGGACGAGCACCGGCACGGGTTCAGAACCTCACGATTGACGAGCCCAGAACCGGGCATATGCCCCCATCGGCTCGGCAGAAACGCACCATGCGACCCCGCAAAGCGCCCGTCGGGCCGCAGCCCCGGCACGGGAAGGCGGAACACCACTGCTCGAGTGTCGGCGAGGCGGCCCGGCGGAACGCCTCGCCCGGGACGCGAACGCACACGGCATCCACCCGGTGGTCGTGTTCTTCGCCTTGATTCTCGCCGGGCTCGTCGTCATCGCGCTTTGCTCGATCCTCTGCGGGCTGATCGTCCGCGAGCTCGAACACATGTCGACCATCGGCCCGCCGGATGAGCGAGTCGACGTCTGGCTCGCGGCGCACCGCACTGCGGTGCGCACCGAGGCGTCGACGGTCGGCTCGTCGGTCGGTGGCGGCATCGTTCTTCCGATTGTCGCGGGGGCGATCGCGATCGTCTCGGCGGTCTACCGCAAGTGGCGAGTTGCAGCCTTCGTGGTCTTCGCGCCGGCGGTCGAGTCCGCCACGTATCGCATCACGACGCTGATCGTGCCTTCGCACCGCCCGCGCGTCGTGCGCCTCGAGCACCTGCCTGTGAACGCCAGCTATCCGTCGGGTCATACGGCTGCCGCCGTCGCGGTCTATGGCGGTCTGTGCCTGCTCCTGTCATCACGGTCGACGAATGCAGCGTTCCGAGCGCTCGTGTGGTCGATCGCGTTCGCGCTGGTCGGGTTCGTCGCGGCATCGAGGATGTACCGCGGAATGCATCATCCGCTCGATATCGCCGGTGGCCTCATCGTGGGCGTCCTGGCGCTCTTGGTCGTCACCTTCGCCTGTCGCACGGCATCCGCGACGGACGCCGGGCGATGAAGGTCGCGGTCGTGGCGCACTCCGGGAAGTCGATGGGCGGTGGCTTGCTCGAGCTGCGCAGGGAGCTCGCTGCACGAGGCGTCGACGATCTGATCTGGAGCGAGGTACCGAAGAGCCGCAAGGCGCCTGGCGAGGTCGGCCGCGCCCTCGAGTCAGGAGCGGACCTCGTCTTCGCCTGGGGTGGCGACGGCATGGTGCGACGTTGCGCGGAGGTAATCGCCGGCACCGCTGCGACCCTCGCGATCCTCCCGGCCGGGACCGCCAACCTGCTCGCCACGAACCTCGGTATCCCGCAGGAGGTCTCGGCGGCGGTGGAGATCGGCCTGCATGGAAGACGGCGGATGCTCGACGTCGGCCGATTCAACGACGAGCGGTTCGTCGTGATGGCCGGAGCCGGCTTCGACGCCGCCATGATCCGTGGAGCGGGAACGGGCAAGCTGAAGGAGCACTACGGCCGGCTCGCCTACATCTGGAGCGGCGCAACGAACCTGCGCCTCGAGCCGTTCCGGGCCAAGGTGGCGGTGGACGGCGTCACCTGGTTCAAGGGAAGCGTGAGCTGCATCCTGCTCGGGAACGTCGGCGCGCTGTTCGGCGGCATCGAGGTGTTCGAAGGCGCACGTCCGGACGACGGCAAGCTCGACGTGGGCGTGGCGACAGCCGATGGGCTCGTCGAATGGGGCCGGGTGCTCGCCCGCACGGCGTTCGGATCGGTGGCCAAGTCGCCGTTCGTCGAGACGACCACCGCACATGCGGTCGACGTCGAGCTCGACCGGAAGGTCCGGTACGAGCTGGACGGCGGCGACCGAAGCAGGCTGAAGTCGTTCACCGCCGAGGTCGAGCCTGCGGCGCTTCGGGTGTGCGTGCCCGACCGCCGCGCTCCGACCAGGAAGTAGGCTGAGGCGATGGCGTGGCTGCCCCTTCCGTATGAGGCGTGGCGCGCTGGTCGAGCACCAAGACGGTCGGGGCATCCGCATTTCGCTCGCGCCGAACCGGTCGGTTGCCGAGGTGACCCGCGACGTACGTGCTGTCGTTCGCGACCTCGCGGGCGACGTCGTGGTCAACATCAAGCCGCAGGAGACAGCCTGGTCGAGAGACGCTCGCGGGCGCGATCACCGGGGCCGCCCGCGCAACTCACTTCTCTGGCTATGGAAATCTCTACGTACGCGACTCCGCCTCGCGAACCCGCTGCGCCAATGCCTCGAGCAGTGCCCAGAACATCTCAGGATGGCTCTCGACGATCGGCCTGAAGCTCCAGACGGGCAACTGATAGCCGCGAACCTCGGTGTCGGCC
>DATIXY010000015.1:0-21344 GCA_035518115.1 Gaiellaceae bacterium
GACGATCTTGCGGCCGTTGACGCCGCCGTGGGCGTTCACGTACTGGAAGTACGCGTTCTCGGCCTTCGGGATCACGCCGTAGAGCGCGGCGGGGCCCGTAAGGGGGAACGTGCCGCCGATCGTGATCGTCGTCTTCGTCACGCCCGGGGTCGCCGACGAGCCGGCGGACGCCGTGGAGACGAGGACTGCGATCGCTGCGAGCGCCACGCCTGCGAGCAGCGCTCCCTTCATCCTTCTGTTCATCGAGCCTCCGTGCCTAGGGGACTTTCCACACTTTCTCTGCTGCTGGAGCCGAATTGCAAGAGCCTCCGGAGGAGGTCGGCCGCACCCAGCGGAACGACCGCCATCACGACGATGACGACCACGCCGAACACCACCGGTACCGACTGCGACGAACTGATGTGGGCGTCGGTTAGGCCGATCGGCAGAAGCTCGACGAAGGCGGCCCCGACGATCACCCCCCACAGGGAGCCGAGACCGCCCACGACTACGCCGATCAGGATGTAGAGGGAGAGGGAGAGCCCGAAGACGTCTGGGTTGACGAAGTTGATCACGAGCACGTAGACCGACCCCGCGACGGCGGCCATGGCGGCCGAGATCCCGAACGCGAGGGTCTTGTAGATCGGCAGGGCGACGCCCGAGGAGGCGGCGGCGATCTCGCTGTCCCGGACGGCTCGGAACGCGCGGCCGGTCCGCCCGCGCAGGAGCAGCCAGCTGAGCACGAACATGACCCCGGCGATGATCCATGCCGTCCGGTAGAGCCAGGCGCCGCTGTGGGTGGGGAGCGCGAGCCCTTCCGTCCCGCCCGTGAAGTTCGAGTAGTTCTTCGCGACCTGCGGCACGGCGAGCGCCACGGCGAACGTCGTCAGGGCGAGGTAGACGCCCTGCAGGCGCAAAGCGGGCAGCCCGACCACGAGCCCTGCGCCGAAGCCGACCAGCGCCGCAACCGGCAGGGTCGCGAGGTCGTTCCAGCCGTGGTTGTGGGTCAGGATCGCGGTCGTGTAGCCGCCGAAGGCCATGAACGCGCCCTGGCCGATCGAGATCTGACCGGTGTAGCCGGTGACGATGTTCAGCGACAGGATCGCGACGAAGAAGACGCCGACCGTGGCGCCTGTCGACAGGTCGTAGTCGGAGAGGGTGAGCCCGAGCAGCACGATCACGAGAACGACGATCAGCGCCGCGCCCAGGCCGAAGGCGGTCGACCGCGAGATCTTCATACTCTCCTCGTTCTGCTTCGGCCGAAGAGCCCGGACGGTTTGACCAGCAGCACCGCGAGCATGAGCACGAAGGCGGCCGGGAGCAGGAGCTGGGGCGTAATCCAGCTGACGTAGCTCCCGAGCAGGTTGAGGAGCACACCGATCGCGAGCGCCCCGATCACGGCGCCGGCAGGGCTCTCGAGGCCGCCGACGACCGCGGCGGCGAAGGCGTAGATCAGGATGCCGTCCATCATCGACGGCTGCAGCAGGACGCTCGGGCTCGCCGCGGCCAGCATCCCGGCGACCGCCCCGAGCACCGCCGCGAGCCCCCAGCCGAGCGAGAGCATCCAGCTGACCCTGATCCCGACGAGCCGCGCCGCGGCCGGGCGCACGGCTGCCGCCCGCATCGCGAGCCCGATCTTCGTGAAGCGGAAGAAGAGCCAGAGCACGAACACGGACGCGATCGAGATGGCGATCGTGCCGAGATCCTGCAGCGAGAACGCCACCCCTCCGACGTGGTAGATGCGCGCCGGGAACGGCGCCGGCATGAACTTGACCTGGTTGCCCCAGATCCGGCCGATCGCGCCTTCGACGAGGATCAGGAGGCCAATCGACGCGATCACGACGGTGAGCGGCGAGCCACGGCGCTCGACGGGCCGGATCGCCGCGAGCTCGACGGCGATGCCGCCGACGAACGCGATCGCGAGCGTGCAGATGAACGCGGGCCAGTAGCTCAGCCCCCAGTCGATCAGCTGCCACGCGATGTACGTCGTGAATGTCGCGAGCGCGCCCTGCGCGAAGTTGATCACCTCGGTCGCGCGATAGATGAGGACGAGCGCGACGGCGAGGCTCGCATAGATGCCGCCGTTCGCGAGCCCGGAGACCGTCTGCTGTGCGAACAGCGAGCTTCGGAGCGAGCCGATGACGAGGAACACGCAGCCGGCGACGATCGCCCCGGGGACGATCCACGAGCTGCTCGGCCGCAGGGTGGTGCGCTGGAAGAGGGAGATCGCCGTCATCAGTAGCCGAGGTAGCTCCGGCGCACGGTGTCACGCTGCGCGAGCTCCTCGCTCGGCCCCTCGAACGCAACGCTCCCGACCTCGAGCACGTAGGCCCGCGACGCGGTGGCCAGCGAGATGCGCGCGTTCTGCTCGACGAGCAGTACCGCTGTCCCCTCACGCTGGTTGAGCTCCTTCACGATCCTGAACACCTCCGACACGACCAGCGGCGCGAGGCCGAGCGACGGCTCGTCGAGCAGCAGCAGCTTCGGGCGCTGCATCAGCGCGCGTGCGATCGCGAGCATCTGCTGCTCGCCGCCCGACAGCGTGCCCGCTTCCTGCGAGCCGCGCCGCTCGAGCCACGGGAAGTACGCGTAGACGCGCTTGTAGTCGTCGCGCAGCGAGCCCCGCCGCGCGTACGCCCCGAGCCGCAGGTTCTCCGCCACCGTCAGCTCTGCGAACGTCCCGCGGCCCTCGGGCACGTGCGCGATCCCGAGCCGGGCAGTCGCCTCGGGCCCTCTCCGGCCGAGCGGCCGGCCGTCGAACTCCAGCGTGCCCGTCCGGGAGACAGTGTGCGAGATCGCGCGCAGCGTCGTCGTCTTGCCGGCGCCGTTTGCGCCGAGGATCGCGACGATCTCCCCCTCGTCGACGGTCATCGACAGGCTCCGCAGGGCCTGCACTTGACCGTAGCGAGCGTCGACGTCGCGGAGTGCAAGCAGCGACCCCATGAAGCGGATCAAGTCAACCGTGATTTGACTCTTCGGTCAATATTGGGGCCGTGCCCGAGGCCGTGATCGTCTCGACCGCGCGCACGCCCATCGGGCGTGCCGCCAAGGGATCCCTCGTGGACGCCCGTCCGGACGACCTCTGCGCGTTCGCCGTCCGCACGGCGCTCGCCCAGGTGCCGGAGCTGCCCCAGGAGGAGATCGTCGACGTGATGGTCGGCTGCGGCTTCCCGCAGGACAAGCAGGGGATGAACCTCGGCCGCCGCGTCGCGCTGCTCGCGGGGCTGCCGGCGTCGGTGCCGGGCACGACGGTGAACCGCTTCTGCGCGTCCAGCCTGCAGACGATCCGCATGGCGTTCCACGCGATCAAGGTCGGCGAGGGCGAGGCGTTCGTCGCCGCAGGCGTCGAGTCGATCTCCCAGGTCGACGGCTACCCGAAGTCGCACGAGGAGCTCCACCCCGCTCTGTTCGGCGACGACGCGCCGATCGCGAACGTCTACATCCCGATGGGGCTGACCGCGGAGAACGTCGCCGAGCAGTGGGACGTTTCGCGCGAAGAGATGGACCGCTTCGCGCAGCGATCGCAGGAGCGTGCGGTCGCCGCGCAGGACTCCGGCTTCTTCGGGCGCGAGCTGACGCCGTACGAGGGGGTCGAGCTCGACGACGGGCCGCGCCGCTCCTCGACCCTCGAGAAGCTCTCCGCGCTCGAGCCCGCCTTCAAGCCCGGCGGCAAGGTGACGGCCGGCAACTCGTGCCCGTTGAACGACGGCGCCGCGGCGATCGTCGTGATGTCGGAGCAGCGGGCAGGCGAGCTGGGGATCAAGCCGCGGGCGCGGATCCTCGCGTCGAGCGTCTCGGGCATCGCTCCGGAGATCATGGGCGTCGGCCCGATCGAGGCCGTGCGCAAGGTGCTCGCGCAGAGCGGGATGACGATCGACGACGTCGACGTCGTCGAGCTCAACGAGGCGTTTGCGGCGCAGGTGCTCGCCGTCTGCCGCGACCTCGGGATCGATCCGTTCGGCGAGAAGCTCAACCCGCACGGCGGCGCGATCGCGCTCGGCCACCCGTACGGCATGACCGGCGCCCGCATCATGTGCACGCTGCTCAACGACCTCGAGACGCTCGACGCGACGATCGGGCTCGAGACGATGTGCGTCGGCGGCGGCCAGGGCATGGCGATGCTGGTCGAGCGCCTCTAGCAACTGGGCGCGCTCGCACTCCTCCTGGCGCTCGGCTCGTCCGTCGTCTGGGGGACCGCCGACTTCGCCGGCGGCTCGCTGTCACGCCGACTGCCGGTGCTCGGCGTCACGCTCGTGTCGCAGGCGGCAGGGTTCGCGGCGCTCGTCGTCGCCGTCGGCGTCCGGGGCGAGATCGGCGGCCGGTCGTTCGCGATCGGGCTCGCTGCCGGAGTCGGCGGCGGGCTGGGCCTCGCAGCCTTCTACCGCGCCCTCTCGCTCGGCACGATGAGCGTCGTCTCGCCGATTGCCGCGTGCGGCGCACTCGTCCCGTTCGTGCTGTCGCTCGCCACGGGCGAGCGCCCGGCGCGGATCGCTCTGGTCGGAGCGGTGGCAGCGCTCGCCGGCGCGGTGCTCGCGTCGGTCGAGGAACGGCGGGCCGCCTCGCACGCCCCGGGCCGCGCCCGCGCGGTCGTCCTCGCGGTGGTGGCGGCAGTCGCGCTCGGGTTCTTCGTCTACTTCCTCGGCCTCGGGAGCCGGGAGGGCGATGCGCTCTCGACCCTCTTCGGCGCGCGGGTGGGCTCGCTGACCGTCCTGGTCGTGGTCGCCGCGCTGATCCGCGCTCCCGTTCGCATACCGCGCGCTTCACTCGCAGCCGTCGTGGCCGTGGGGCTCGCCGACGTCACTGCGAACGTGCTCTTCGCGTTCGCGAGCCGGCACGGGCTGCTCGCCCTCGTCTCGGTTCTCGGGTCGCTGTATCCCGTCGTCACCGTGCTGCTCGCTCACGTGCTGCTCGGCGAGCGGCTGACGCGCGCGCAGCGGTTCGGCGTCGTGCTGGCGCTCGGCGGCGTGGCGGTGATCGCGGGCGCATAGCATCGCGCCGTGGATCCGCTGATCGTCGTCGACCGGGTCGAGCGCTTCCTCGACCGAAACGGGCTCGGCGAAGGGCCGCTGACGGCGAGCCGCATCGGCGACGGGGGTGGCTCGAACTTCACCTTCCTGCTCGAGCGCGGCGGCGACCGGTTCGTGCTGCGGCGGCCGCCGCGGCCGCCGCTCCCGCCGTCGGCACACGACATGGTGCGCGAGGCCGGGCTCCAGCTGGCGGTGCGGTCGGGCGGGTTCGCGCGGCTTCCGGAGATCGTTGCGGTGTGCGACGACGAGTCGATCCTCGGCGTGCCGTTCTACGTGATGCGGTTCCTCGACGGCCATGTCGTCACGCAGGCGCTCCCGGCCGGGCTCGAGGCGGCCGAGGCGCGGCGGCGGCTCGCGGACGACCTCGTCGACACGCTCGTCGAGATCCACGCCGCCGACGTGTCGGTGCCGGCGCTGGCCGCGTTCGCGCGGCCGGGGAGCTACGCGGAGCGCCAGGTGCGCCGTTTCACGCAGTTGTGGGATGTGAACCGCACGAGGCCGATCCCGGACGTCGACGAGGTCGGCCGGCTGCTCGCAGCGGATGTGCCGGAGCCGCTGCCGCCGACGGTCGTGCACGGCGACTTCCGCCTCGGGAACATGATGGTCGCGCGCGACGAGCCGACGCGCGTCGAGGCGGTCCTCGACTGGGAGATGGGCGCGATCGGCGACCCGCGTGCCGACGTCGGGTACCTGCTCGCCACGTACAGCGAGCCGGGCGGGCCGCCGAGCCCGCTGGGGACGTCGCCGGTGACGGCGAGCGAGGGGTTCCCATCGCGGGCGGAGCTCGTCGAGCGGTATGCGCGGGCGAGCGGCCGTGAGCTCGGCCCGCTCGCGTGGTTCGAGGCGCTGGCGCTGTGGAAGGCGGCCGTCTTCTGCGAGGCGATCTACGGGCGCTATGTGCGCGGCGAGCTCGGCGCGGAGGACACGCGCGCCGCGCTCTTCGAGCGCGGCGTCCCGGCGCTCGCCGGGGCGGCTCGGGAGGCGCTGGCCGAGTAGGGCGGGGTCGTACCGCCGGGGTCAGACCCGGGTCTGACCCCGGCCACCTACCGAACCGATACGGCTTTGCAACAAGAGCACGCGGGCGCGCGACGGCCACCGCTCCACGAGCCGCCCTCCCCCGACGCGGCCGCGACACGTCGGTTCGAGCCACGAGGTCGCCGGCGGTGTCGCGACCGAGGAGTCGGGGGTCAGACCCGGGTCTGACCCCCGGATGCTCACCCCGCCGCCTCCGCAACGGCCCGCAGGGTCGCCTCGTCGCGCGTCGAGACGAGCAGCGTCGTCGCGCCCGACTCGCGCCACGCGGCCAGGCGATCGGCGATCCGCTCCTTCGGCCCGACGAGCGCGACCTCGTCGACGAACGCGTCCGGCACCTTCGCCGCCGCCTCGCGCTGCCGGCCCTCGAGGAACAGGTCCTGGATCTCGCGCGCCTCGGACTCGTACCCGTAGCGCACGAAGAGATCGTTGTAGAAGTTCTTCCCGCGCGCGCCCATCCCGCCGATGTAGAACGAGTAGTACTCCTTCAACCCTGCGAGCCCCGACTCGACGTCGTCGGTGACCAGCGCCGGCACGCACGGAGCGATGTCGAAGCCCGGCCGCGCCAGCTCCAGCCTGAACACCGATCGCGCCTGCTCGGGCGACCAGAAGATCGGCAGCCAGCCGTCGGCGATCTCGAACGCGAGCTCCACCGCCTTCGGCCCGTTGGCGGCGAGGTAGATCGGGATCTCCGCGCGCAACGGACGAACCATCAGCCGCAGCGGCTTGCCGAGGCCGGTACCACCCTGCACCGGGATGTCGTAGTGCGCCCCGTGGTGCTCGAGCCGCTCGCGCCGCAGCGCCGCGCGCACGATCTCGACGTACTCGCGCGTCTTGCCCAGCGGCCTCCCCCACTCCTCGCCGTGCCAGCCCTCGACCACCTGGGGCCCCGACGTTCCCAGCCCCATCAGGAAGCGACCGCCCGACATCAGGTCGAGCGTCGCCGCCGTCATCGCCGCGTTCGCCGGCGACCGCCCGGGAAGCTGCATGATCGCCGTGCCGAGCTTGATGCGCTCGGTGAGCGCGCCGAGCCACGCGAGCGGCGTGACCGCGTCCACGCCCCAGGCCTCCGCCGCCCAGGCCGAGTCGTAGCCGAGCCGCTCCGCAGCCCGCGCCAGCTCGATCAGCTCGAGCGGGCTCGTGCCGGGCTGTGCATACCCCATGTAGAACCCGAGCCTCACGTTGCTGCGATGCTAGTGGTGTGACGGTCACGGACTGGGCGCCACCGACCGAACGCCTCGAGCGCACGCGCGCATTCATGGACGAGCGGGTGCTGCCGAACGAGCCGATCCTCGACCGCGAGGACGACGAGGCGGACGCACTCGTCGGCCGGCTCCGCGACGAGGTCCGCTCGCTCGGGCTCTGGGCGCCGCACGTCCCGCCCGAGGCCGGCGGCACCGGCACCGGCTTCCTCGACTACGCGTACCTGAACGAGCACATCGGCCGCTCGCTCTGGGGGCAGCTCGTGTTCGGGTGCCAGGCACCCGACGCGGGCAACGCCGAGATCCTCCACCTCTTCGGCACCGACGAGCAGAAGGAGCGATGGTTGCACCCGCTCGTCGCAGGCGAGATCCGGTCGTTCTTCTCGATGACGGAGCCCGAGGTGCCCGGGTCCGATCCGACGACGCTGCGCACACGCGCGGTGCGCGACGGCGACGAATGGGTGATCGACGGACACAAGTGGTTCTCGTCGGGAGCCGACGGCGCCGCGTTCGGGATCGTGATGGCCGTCACCGACCCCGACGCCGACCCGCACGCCCGCGCGACGCAGATCATCGTCCCGGCAGACACGCCGGGCGTCGACGTCGTGCGGCCGGTGAGCGTGCTCGGCCACGCGGGCCGCGGGTGGACCACGCACTGCGAGGTTCGCTACACGGGCGTCCGCGTGCCGGTGGCGAACGCGCTCGGCGAGCAGGGCTCGGGCTTCCGCATCGCTCAGAAGCGGCTCGGGCCGGGGCGCATCCACCACGTGATGCGCTGGCTCGGCCAGATGCAACGCGCCTTCGCGCTGATGTGCTCCTACGCGCTCGAGCGCGAGGCCTTCGGCGGCCCGCTGGCCGACAAGCAGACGGTGCAGAACTGGATCGCCGACAGCTTCGCGCAGATCCACGCGTGCCGGCTGATGACGCTCGACGCGGCGCACAAGATCGACGGCGGCGACGAGGCGCGCGTCGAGATCTCCGTGATCAAGTTCTACGCCGCGCAGGCGCTGCAGGACGTGATCGACCGTGCGGTCCAGGTGCACGGTGCGCGCGGCCTCACCGACGAGACGCCGCTCGGCCACATGCTGATGACGGCGCGGGCGGGCAGGATCTACGACGGCCCCGACGAGGTGCACCGGATGGTCGTCGCGCGGCGCGTCCTCAAGGCGTTCGCCGGAGGCGAGGGCTGGGAATTCGGCTGACGTGGACTCGCTGAAGGGCAAGCTGCTCGTCTCGTCGCCGTCGCTCGTCGACCCCAACTTTCGCAAGACGGTGGTGCTGATCGCCCACCATGACGACGAGGGCGCGCTCGGCCTCGTGCTGAGCAGGCCGTCCGACGTCGCCGCCACCGACGCGATTCCGTCACTCGAAGGGATTCCCGGCGCCGAAGGCCCGGTCTTCGTAGGCGGTCCGGTCCAGCCCCAGGCGTTCATGGCGCTCGCCGAGTTCGGTGATCTCGACGACGCCGCGGCTCCGATCTTCGACCACATCGGGTTCATGAGCGCCGACGCCGAGCCGGACGAGCTGTCGATCCGGCGCGTCCGCCTGTTCGCGGGCTACGCGGGCTGGGGCGCGGGCCAGCTCGAGGCGGAGCTCGCCGAGCCCGCCTGGATCGTCGTCGAGGCCGAGAGCGGCGACCCGTTCGTCGACGATCCCGACGAGCTCTGGCGCCAGGCCGTGAACCGCGGCGGCGGCGAGCTCTTCCTGATGCGGAACATGCCGTTCGACCCGCACCTCAACTAGCCGCGCTAGAGAGGAGGCGGCCCGACCCGCTCGCCCTCGCGACGCGGCCCGGGCAGCGTGGGAAACCGGAAGGTCGCCGGCTCGCGCCCCGGCTGCACGAACCAGGCCTCGCCGCTCGCGCCGCTCGTGGCAGCGCGCCACACGGTGTCGGCGACGGTCTCGGGGGCGACCAGCGGGAACCCCGCGTCGGCGAACGCCGCCCGCTGCGCGTCGATCATCGGCGTATCGGCGATCCCCGGGCAGACGGCGTTGATCGTGACCGGCGCGAGCTGCGGCGCGACGCTGCGCACGAAGCCGATCAACGCGTGCTTCGTCAGCGAGTAGATCGCGTCGGAGGGCATGCCCGTCAGTCCGGCGAGCGACGCGGTGACCACGATCGCCCCCTCGCTCATCACCTGCGCGAGCCGGCGCACCCCGAACACGACGCCGTCGACGTTGACGCCGAGCGCGCGCCGGTACTCGGCGTCCGTGAGTGCGCGGATGTTCGTCTCGCCGGTCAGGACACCGGCGTTCAGACACGCGAGCTCGACCGGGCCGACCTCCGCCCACGCAGCTTCGGACGTGACGTCGAAGCCGTCGACGATGTCGAGCGAACGGACGTCGTAGCCCTCCGCCTCGAGCCGCGCCACGATCGCGCGCCCGATCCCTCCTGCGCCCCCGGTGACGAGGGCGTTCACGGCTCGAGGACGACCTTGCCGACGTTCCTGCGCTCGGCGATCAGCTGGTGCGCCGCACCTGCCTCGTCGAGCGGGAAGCGGGCGCCGACGACGGGATCGATCTCGCCCCTCGCCCACATGCCGAGCAGCTCGATCGCGCACTCGTGCACGAAGCCCGGCTGCAGCCTCATCAGCCGCTCGAGATAGATGCCGACGACGCCCGCGTTGCGGCCGACCAGCCACTGCACGCTCGGGTCCCGCCAGAGCCCGTCGGCGAAGCCGACCGCGACGACGACGCCGAGCGGGTTGAGGAGCGACAGCGACCGCGTAAAGACCTCGCCGCCGACGGGATCGATCACGACGTCCGCCCGCACGTCGTCGAGCTCGTCGTAGCCGAACGCCTCGTCGGCGCCGTTTCCGATGGTGGCTGCGCGCTTCTCGGGCGAGCTCGCCGTCGCGATCACACGGGCGCCGAGGTTCTTCGCGAGCTGGACTGCGGCGCTCCCGACTCCGCCCGCCCCCGCATGAACGAGCACCGTGGTCGCAGGCGTGACGCGCGTCTGCCAATGCAGCGGGATGTACGCGGTCAGATACGTCAGCAGGAACGACGCGCCCGCCGCGAATGACGCGTCGTCGGGCAGCGCAAACGTCCACTTCGGGTCGACGGCGACGCGCTCGGCATACCCGCCGCCACTGATGCGGGTGAACGCCAGCACGCGGCGCCCGTCGAGCTCACCTGCGACCTCGGAGCCGAGCACGTGCGGCAGCACCGGCATCTGCGGATAGAGGCCCTGACGGACCAGCAGGTCGGCGAAGTTCACGCCGGCCGCGCGCACGGAAAGGATCGCTTCGCCTTCGGGCTCGCCCACCTCCTCGACGACGAGATCGCCCCCGACCTCGTGCAGGACCGCCGCTCTCATCGTCCGACCCAGCGGGGCTCGCGCTTCTCGAGGAACGCGGCCACGCCTTCCTGCCCGTCCTCGGAAGCGAGGCACGCGACGAACGCGTCGACCTCGCGCTCGTCGCTGCGGGCGTCGCGCGTGTCGCGCAGCAGCGCCTTGATCTCCCGCAGGGCATGTGGCGACTGCTTCGTCAGCGGCTCGACGTAGCGCGCGATGCCGGCGTCGAGGTCGTCGACGACGAACTCGACCAGTCCCCACGCCTCGGCAGTCTGCGCCGGGATGCGCTCGCCGGACATGATCAGCCAGCGCGCCCTGGCGGGCGAGATCAGCCGCGGCGCCCGCTGAGTGCCTCCACCGCCCGGGAGCAGGCCGAGGTTGACCTCGGGGAAGCCCAGCTGCGCATCGGCATGCGCGATCCGGATGTCGCAGGCAAGCGCGATCTCGAGCCCTCCACCGAGGCAGTAGCCGTGAATCGCCGCGACGACCGGGACCGGGGCGCGCTCGATCAGGTCGGCGACGGGCTGGATGCCGGCGGGCCTGCCGCTCGAGTCGGCGTCGCCCTGGAAGTCTGCGATGTCGGCGCCGGCGGAGAACGCACGCTCGCCCTTGCCGCGCAGTACGACGGCCCGCACGTCGTCGTCGAGGCTCTCGAGCTCCGTCCAGAGCGTGTCGATGATCACCCGGTTGACCGCGTTGACCGGCGGGTTGTCGAGCCAGACGGTCTTGATCACGATGCAGTCGCGGCCGTCGGGTCCGGCGCGAACATCTCTCGCAGCTCGGTCTTGCGGAACTTGCCGACGCTCGTCTTCGGGATCTCGGCGACGAACTCGAAGCGGTCGGGAAGCCACCACTTCGCGAAGTCGGGTGCCAGGAACTCGCGCAGCTCGTCGGACGTGGCGGTCTGCCCTTCCTTGAGCACGACGACGCCGAGCGGCCGCTCGTCCCACTTCGGATCGGGAACAGCGATCACCGCCGCCTCCGCGATCGCCGGGTGCGCCATCAGGGCATTCTCGAGCTCGACCGACGAGATCCACTCGCCGCCGGACTTGATCACGTCCTTCGAGCGGTCCTTGATCTGGATGAAGCCGAGCGGGTGGATCGTGACGACGTCGCCCGTCCGGAACCAGCCGTCGTCGGTCCACCGATCGGCCTGTTCGGGCGTCTCGTAATACGCGGCCGCGACCCACGGGCCGCGCGTCTCGAGCTCCCCCATAGCCTCCCCGTCCCACGGGAGCACCCGTCCCTCCGCGTCGCGATGTCGCAGCTCCACGAGCGGCAGCGGCCGCCCCTGCATGGCGATGAAGTCGTAGCGCGTGTCCGGATCGGCGGTCGCCAGCGCGCCGGGGAGTTGCGCGGTCGACGCGACGGGTGAGGTCTCCGTCATTCCCCAGCCATGGACCACGGCGAGCCCGTGCCGCTCCTTGAAGCCCGCGATCATCGCCCGCGGCGCCGCGGACCCGCCGACGAGCATCCCCTTCATCTTCGAGAGGTCCCAGCGCCCGGGATCGGCGTCGAGCAGCTGGAGGATGCCGAGCCAGATCGTCGGCACCCCGGCGGTCCACGTCACCCCTTCGGAGACGAAGGCATCGAGCAGGCTCTCCGGGTCGAGGAAGGGCCCCGGATAGACGAGCTTGGCGCCGATCATCGTCGCCAGGTACGGGTAGCCCCACGCGTTCGCATGGAACATCGGGACGACCGGCAGGATCACGTCGTGATCGGAGATGCCGAGGCCCATCGGGTTGCCGGCCGCGACACCGAGCGTGTGCAGCATCGTCGAGCGGTGCGAGTAGAGCACGCCCTTCGGCAGCCCGGTCGTGCCGCTCGTGTAGCACATCGCCGCCGCCTCGTTCTCGTCCAGCTCGGGATCGGTCCAGGCGTCGGCATCGACGCCGGCGAGCAGCTCCTCGTACCCGTCCTCGACGACGAGCACGTGCTCGATGTTCGTCCGGTCGCGGAACTGGTCGAGCAGCGGCAGAAGGCTCCGGTCGACGATCACCGCGCGGTCGTTCGCGTGCGTCGCGATGTACGCGAGGTCGTTCGGGTGGAGGCGGAGGTTGAGCGTGTGCAGCACGAAACCACCGCAGGGGATCCCCAGGTACGCCTCGTGATGGACGAGGTGGTTCCAGCAGAGCGTCGCCACCCGGTCGCCGCGCTCCAGGCCGAGCGACCGCAGTCCAACGGCCAGCGCGCGGGCACGGCGGCACGACTCGCCGTAGGTCGTGCGCTGGAAGCTGCGGTCTGGCAGCCGCGTGACGAGCTCGACGCCGGGCGAGTAGGCCTCGGCACGGCGAAGCAGCGTCGGCAGCGTCAGCTGGTAGTCCATCATCAGGCCGTTCACTGCGTCAGCCCCTGCCGCTTGGCGAGATCCTCGGGGCCGACGAGCTGCCCGTCGCGCTCGACGTAGCCGTCCTTGCCGCCGATCACGAGGACGACGAGCTCCTCGTCGGTGCGGTTCGAGACGCATCTCGGCGTCGTCGACTCGACGTGCACGAGCCCTCCTTCCTCGACCACGTGCTCGTCGCCGTCGACGACGAACGTGGCCGTGCCGCGGTGGACGAAGTAGAGCTCGTCCTGGGTGTCGTGGTAGTGATTCGGGCCCTCGTAGCGAGGCGGGAAGACGATCGCGTTGACGCCGAAGGCGGTGACGCCGAGCGCCTTGCGGATCTTGCGGAATCCGTAGCTCTGGCCGAGAGCGTCGAGCGAGTTCACGGAGTAGCCCATGCGCGGATCCTATGACCCGAACAGGAATCGTGTGAGGACGCGGTCGCGCACGCGGTCGGGGAGCCACTGCACCGCTGCCCGCCGCTTCGCATCCGGCCCGATCAGGTAACGCGTGCGGGGCCTGGGCGCGGTGAGCGCGTGCTCGATCGCCTTTGCGACCGCGCCGGTCGATACGGCGTGCTCCGACGAACGCTCGGCCGCGAGCTGCCCGAACTGCTGCATCCGCCGCCCGTAGCGCTCGGCCGCTTCGGGAGGGAAGTCGTCGACGGCCCGCTGCGGCTTCGTCCACATCGGAGTGGCGATCGTCGCGGGCTCGATGATCGCGACGTGCATGCCCCACGGCTGGAGCTCGACGCGCAAGGAGTCGGCCATCGCCTCGAGCGCGAACTTGCTCATCGCATACGCACCGAGGAACGGCAGCGCTGAGCGCCCGGCGACCGAGCCGACGATCACGATCCGCCCGCTCGCCCGCCGCAGCGCCGGCATGAATGCCTGCAGCACGCGCAGCTGGCCGACGACGTTCACGTCGAGCTGCCGCGTCAGCTCGTCGGGCGGCAGGAACTCGAGCGGCGAGGCGATCGCGATGCCGGCGTTGTCGACCAGACCGTCGAGCGACTCGATTCCCGAGGCCGCCTCGGCGATCGCAGCCGGATCGGTGACGTCGAAGACCAGCTCCTCGGTGTTCGGGGGCGCATCGCCGGGCCGGCGGACCGACGCGAAGACCGTCCAGCCGCGTCGCGCCAACTGGTCGGCGGTCGTCCGGCCGATGCCGGTCGAGGCGCCGGTTACGAGGCAAGCAGGGATTCGGCCACCCCTGCGCGGAGCTCGCGCCCGTACCCGAGGGCGCCTTCGAGCCAGAGCGCACGCTTGTAGTACCGGTGGAGCGGATGCTCCCAGGTGAAGCCGATCCCGCCGTGCGCCTGGATCGAGCGCTCGCACGCGAGCACGGCCGCCTCGGATGCTTGCGACTTCGCGGCGGCGACCGCGAGGTCGACCTGCTCGTCCTGCTCGGCGACGGCCCAGGCCGCCCAGTAGGCGAGCGAGCGCGAGAGCTCGACGGCGACGTACGCGTCGACGAGCGGATGCGAGATCGCCTGGTACGTGCCGATCTTCTTCCCGAACTGCTCCCGCGACCCCGCGTAGGCGACGGCGAGCTCCACCGCCTTCGACCCGATGCCGACGGCCTCGAGCGCGAGCGCGGCCAGCAGGCGGCGGCGTACGTCCTCCCACGCCCCGCTCGCCGCCGCGGCGCCGTCGGCGGTCAGGCGCCCCAGCTGCAGCGTCTCGTCGACGGTCGCGACGCGTTCGCCCTGTGCCGGCCGCCCGTGCATGTCGGACGTCAGGACGCGATCGACCTGCTCGAGGTGCGGCACGAAGCCGTCGACCTCGATCGACCAGATCTCGTCGCCGTCCTGGGCCGCGACCTCGTTGAGGACGTACGGGCCGTCGTAGAGGACACGGCCGAGCTCTTCGAAGAGCACCGCCGCGTCGAGGAACGTGAAGTCGCCGCTGCGCAGGATCCCGACCCAGCCGAGCGCATCGAGCTGCTCGAGCGTGGGTGACGGGCTCGCCTCGAGGAAGGCGCGCGCCTCGCGGCGGAGATCGTCCTGCTCGGCGGTGAACGAGAAGTCCATCAGCGACCGTCCTTCATCGACTGCGCGGGAGGCCGAGCACGCGCTCGGCGACGATGTTGCGGAGGATCTCGCTCGTGCCGGCCTCGATCGTGTTGCCCCGCGAGCGAAGCTGCTGGTATTGCCAGTACCCGTCGGCGTACCCGCCTCCGTCGGTCAGCTGCGCGTGCGAGCCGAGGATCTCGAGCGCGAGCTTGGTGAGGCGCTGGTTGTTCTCCGACCAGACGAGCTTCGACGCCGATCCTTCCGGCCCCGGAATCCCGGTCTTCTGGAGCGTCGTGAGCGCACGGTAGTTCGTGTAGCGAAGCGCCTGGAGCTCGATCCACTCGCGGGCGATCCGATCACGCAGGATCGGGTCGGTCACGTTGCGCTCCTTCGCAAGCGCGAGCAGCTTGCGCACCGCGACGTCGAGCGTCGCGGCGAGCGCGAATCCGAGCGTGCCGCGCTCGTGCAGGAGCGTCGTCATCGCGACCTGCCAGCCGCCGCCGATCTCGCCGAGCAGGTTCTCCTTCGGCACCTGCACGTCGGTGAAGAAGATCTCGTTGAACTCGGGATGACCGGTGATCTGCACGAGGGGGCGCACCTCGACGCCCGGCGCGTGCATGTCGGCGATCACGTAGGTGAGGTTCTTGTACCGGGGCGCATCGGGCAGCCCCAGCCCGACGAGGATGCAGAAGTCGGCGATGTGCGCGAACGACGACCAGACCTTCTGGCCGTTGACGACGAAGTGGTCGCCGCGGTCTTCGATGCGCGTGCGCGCGGCGGCGAGGTCGCTGCCCGCGTCGGGCTCCGAGAAGCCCTGGCACCAGATCTCGTCGGCACTGAGGATCTTCGCGAGGTAGCGCTCCTTCTGCTCGTCGGTGCCCCACGCGATGATCGTCGGGCCCGCCATCCCGAGCCCGATCACGCCCAGATGCGACGGCGCCTCCGCCCGCGCGAGCTCCTCGAGGAAGATCGCCTGGTGGCTGTACGGCGCGCCGGCACCACCGAACTCCTTCGGCCAGGTCAGGCCGGCGTACCCCGCCTCGCCCAGCCTGCGGCTCCAGTCGCGGTCGGCGTCCTCGAAGCGGCGGGCGCCGCGCGAACGCGAGCCGCCGGGCAGGTTCTCCTCGATGAACGCGCGCACTTCGGCCCGGAATGCGGCCTCTTGCGGCGTATCGCGCAGGTCCACGCCGCGATTCTACGCCTCAGCCGCGCAGGGTCATGCACGTCGAGGTCGCGTACGCGACGAGCGCGTCCTCCTCGTCGGTGATCCGGCAGTCGGTGAGCGCGAGCGTCCGGCCGGCCCGGATCACCGACCCGACCGCGGTGAGTCTCCCCTCCAGCACCGGCTTCAGGAAGTTGATCTTCAGCTCGACGGTGGTGAACAGCTCCTCGGGCTCCAGCCGCGACAGGTTCGCGCACCCCATCGCGGCGTCGGCGAGGTCGCACAGGATCCCGCCGTGCAGCGTCCCGGGCGGGCTCGTGTGCTGCGGGCCGACGTCGAGCTCGAAGGTGACGCGGCCGACCTCCGCCTCGATCATGCGCATCCCGATCAGGTCGGCGACCATCGCGCCCTGCTCCTCGCCGGCGATGATCCGCCGCAGGTACTCGAGATGCGTCACGTCGTCAGCACCGTCCGGATCACCTCGCCGCCACGCATCGCGTCGAGCGCCTCTTGCCATTCGTCGAGCGGCGCCGTCCGCGTGACCATCCCCGCCAGATCGAGCTGGCCGTCCACGGCCAGTCGCACGAGCCGAGGGAAGTCGTCCCGGGCGACGTAGTCGCCGCCGTGCGAGACGACAATCGTCGCCCGCTTCGCGAACAGCGCGGGCAGGTCGATCTCGGCTCGCTGCCCCGACGGCGACAGCCCGATCAGGACGTAGGTCCCTCCGCGCTGCAGCAGGGAGAGGCCCTGCTCGAAGGTCGAGCCGAGGGCGACGACGTCGAACACGAAGTCGACGGGGCCCGGCTGGACGTGCGTTGCGCCGAAGCGGCGCGCCTGCTCGAGCTTGCGTGGATCGAGGTCGATCGCTCGAATCTCCGAGGCCCGCGCGATGCGCGCCCCCTGGATCACCGAGAGACCGACGGCACCGCAGCCGATCACCGCGACGCGGGCGCCCTCCCAGACCTGGGCGACCTCGAGCACGGACATCACGCCGGTGGCGACGGCGCACCCGATCAGGCATGCCTGCTCGAATGGCAGCTCGGCCGGGATCGGGACGACGGCGACCTCGGGCACGACGGTACGCGTGGCGAACGTCCCCGTTCGGAGCACGGGCGTCAGCACGGTCCCGTCGGCACGGCGCAGGCGCCCGCCCGCCGCAGGCGGCCGCCGGCAGCGCCGCGGTGCACCGCGAAGGCACGCGTCGCACACGCCGCAAGCGGTCTTCCACCCGAGGAGCACACGGTCGCCGGGCTGCACCGACTCGACGCCGGCGCCGACCTGCTCGACCGTCCCGGCCGCTTCGTGGCCGAGCAGCACCGGCAGCGCATGGCCCCAGCCGTCCTCGTCGATGATGTGCTGATCGGAGTGGCAGACGCCGGTCGCCGCCACGCGGACGAGCACCTCGCCCTCGCCCGGCCCGTCGACGCGGATCTCCTCGAGGGCGACCCGCCCCGGCTCGCTCAGGACGACGCCGAGATCAGCCACGAGCGATCGAGGTCGCGCACCGACGTCACACCCGCGAGCGCAAGCGTGAGATCGAGCTCGGCCATCAGGTTCTGGATCAGCTCCTCGACGCCTCGCTGGCCGCCGACGGCGAGCGCATACGCATAAGGCCGACCGATCAGCACCGCGTCGGCCCCGAGCGCGACCGCCTTGACGATGTCGGCGCCGCAGCGGATCCCGCCGTCCATCAGCACGACCGCGTCGGGAAGCGCGTCACGGACCTCGACGAGGGCGTCGAGCGCGGCAACGGCTCCATCGACCTGCCGGCCGCCGTGATTGGAGACGATCAAGCCGTCGATCCCGTGCTCGAGCGCCAGCTTCGCGTCGTCGGCCCGCAGGATCCCCTTGACGAGCAGCGGCAGCGACGTCCGGCCGCGGAGCCAGTCGAGGTCGTCCCACGCGAGGCCGAGGTTCGGGAAGTGCGCGAGCATCGTCGCCGCCGCCGTCAGCTGATCCTCGGCCGGCGGCTTGTCGAGCCGCGACAGGAAGACGGGATCGCTGAAGTACACGCCACAACCCTCGCCCTGCAGGAACGGCAGGTACGCGGCGCGGAGGTCGCGTGGCCGCCATCCGAGCGACAGGGTGTCGAGCGTGACCACGATCGCCGAGTAGCCGGCCGCCTCGGCCCGCGCCACGAAGCTCGCGCAGAGCTCGCGGTCGTTGGGCCAGTACAGCTGGTACCACCGCGGGCACCCCGTCTCGGCGACCTCTTCGAGCGGATGCGTCGCGGCTCCGCTCAGGACCATCGGCACGCCCGACGATGCGCTCGCGCGGCCGACCGCCGGCTCGCCGTCTTCGTGCGCGATCGAGAGGACGCCGATCGGCGCAAGCAGGAACGGCGCCGGCGAGCGGAGCCCGAGCACCTCCACCGACAGCTCGCGCCGGACGTTGCCGGAGAGCATGCGCGGACGGATCCGGTGCCGGTCGAACGCCTCGAGGTTCGCCCGCACGGTCGACTCCGAGCCCGCGCCGCCGGCGATGTAGCCGTACGCGCCCGGGTCGAGCCTGGCCGCGGCCGCCCGCTCCCAGTCGTCGGCGGAGATCGGCCACTCGGGCGGCTGCTGCGCGATGTAGATCGCGTTCTGGATCATCGCGCCCGAGAACGACACGCCTGGATCCTAGACTGGCCGCGTGAACGGGACAGCGCGGCTCGAGACCTTCAGCGACGGCATCTTCGCGATCGCGGCCACGCTGCTGATCCTCGACGTCACGCTGAGCGGCGAGGGCACCGTCGCCCACCAGCTCGTCCAGGCGTGGCCGTCGTACGCCGCGTACGCGATCTCCTTCGCCACGCTCGGGATCGTCTGGGTGAACCACCACACCGTGTTCACCCAGATCGACAAGGTCGACCGCACCTTCCTCTTCATCAACGTGCTGTTCCTGATGGTCGTCGCGTTCACGCCGTTCCCGACGCGGGTGCTGGCCGACAACCTTCGCGAGCAGTCGAAGGCAGCCGCGCTGGTCTACGGGCTCACGTACACGGCGATGGCGGTCTGCTACGCGGCGCTTTGGTTCTACGCGGCGAAGGGCCGCAGGCTGATCGCACCGACCGCCGACGACCGCCTCGTCTCCGGCATCTCGCGATCCTTCCGGCCCGGCACGCTGATCTACGCGATCGCCACGCTGAGCGCGCTGATCTCGGCGATCCTGGCCGTCGTGCTCTATGCCCTGATCGCGCTCTTCTACGTCGTCGAGAGCTCGGTCTTCGGCCGGAACGCCGAGCCCGAGCCGTGACCCCTGCGGGGGAGTAGTCTCGGGCTCGCTGTGGCAGACCGTAGGAAAGGAGAGGGGGAAATGAAGAGGCTCAGGCTTGTACTGGCTTCGTCCGTGGTCGCCGTGCTCGCGCTGGGCGCCGCAACGGCGCTCGCAGACCCGGCGCAGGGACCACCCATCTGCAACGGGCCGGAGACGGCGATCGCGGGCAACTACGGGAACCTGGTGATCGTCGGCAACCGGTACGTGCCGGCCGGTCAGACGTTGAACGTCCACGGCAGTCTCACGATCTTCCGCGGGAGCTGCCTCGACGCCTTCACGCTCGGCACCGTGCACGTATCGGGCAACGTCTCCGTCGGATGGTCCGGCATCCTCGCGCTCGGCTGCACGCCGTACTCGGTCGAGACACCGGAGCCGTGCTACGGACAGACGACGCACGACACGGTCGGCGGGAGCATCACCGCGATCGGGGCGTTGACGATGTACCTCGACGGGGACTGGATCGGGGGCGACGTCGTCTCGATCATGGGCGGGCCGGGCGTGACACTCAGCCCGTACGTCAACTTCCCGATCAAGGACAACGTGATCGGCGGGAACGTCATGATCACGGCCTGGCGAGGTGCCTGGTGGGGGTTCATCCGGAACACGACGTACGGATCGGTGACCCTCATCGGCAACGCCGGGGCCGACCCCGACGCAGCCGAGGTCGTCACCAACGTGATCGGTGGGAACCTGACGTGCCTGGGCAACACGCCGGGCGCCCAGATCGGTGACTCGGGCGGATCGCCCAACGTCGTCGGCGGGCACAAGTTCGGAGAGTGCGGCGGCCTCTAGCGCCGAAACCCGGTGCCTGGCACCCTGGTGCCAGGCACCCTTCCTTTACGAAGAATCGTTGCGCGCGGCAGTGACGTTGCGCAGGCGTTCTGCGAACGCCTCGTCGCCCGCGCAGAGCCGTTCGACCTGAACCCGGTCGACGGCGAGCACGCGCACGTCGGTGACGGCGCGAACGCGCGCGGTGCGCTTCCCGTCCTCCGAGAAGAGCGCGATCTCGCCGATCACCTCGCCCGGGCCGAGCTGCCGGGTCGTCTCGGGCGTCTCGACGGCGACCGTTCCCTCGAGGATCAGGTACAGCCCCGCGCCCCGCTGCCCGGGCTCGATCAGCAGCTGCCCGCACTCGATCACCGCCTCGGCGCCGACCGCCTCCAGCGCCTCCAGATCACTGGCATCCATCAGTCCGAGTATGCCAAGCTCTCGGTCGTGGAGCCGACGCGTTTCGAAAGCGGCCTTCGGGGTTAGCACTGGGCGATGGCCGAGGTCCTGCTCTTCCATCACGCTCAGGGGCTGACGAAAGGCGTGCTCGCCTTCGCCGACGACTTGCGGGCCGACGGGCACGTCGTCCACACCCCGGATCTCTACGACGGCAACACGTTCGCCGACCTCGACGACGGCGTCCAGTACGCCCGCGAGGTCGGGTTCGACACGATTCTCGAGCGCGGCCGCGCCGCTGCCGACGGCATGCCGGACGGGTTGGTCTACGCCGGGTTCTCGCTCGGAGTGATGCCCGCGCAGCTGCTCGCGGAGACGCGGCCGGGCGCGAAAGGGGCGCTGTTCTTCAGCGCAGCGCTACCTGCCTCCGAGTTCGCCGACGCCTGGCCGCCCGGGGTCCCGGTCCAGATCCACATGATGGACAAGGACGAGTGGGCCGACGAGGACCTGCCGGCGGCGCGTGAGCTCGCCGAGACGGTCGACGTCGCCGAGCTGTTCCTCTATTCGGGCGACAAGCACCTCTTCGCAGACCGGAGCCTGCCCGACTACGACGCCGACGCGGCGGCGCTGCTTCGCGAGCGCGTGGCGGCGTTCCTCGGGAACATCCCGTAGCTCCGCCAAACCTCGCGTTGTAAGGGTGTCGTAAGGGGAGCCGCCGACGGCAAACCAGCCTGCATCCGCAGCCTGTACTTGAGAACGCAAACACTCGAGTACGAGGGGGACGAAGATGAAGAACGCGTTTGGCGTCGTACTGACTGCCGCGCTCTTAGGGCTCCTGATCGGCGTTTCGATCGCCGGCGCGGCGTCCGCAAACGGCTCTGC
>DATIXY010000016.1:0-19792 GCA_035518115.1 Gaiellaceae bacterium
CGGTCAGAAGTGGTTCGTGTACGAGAGGAAGCGCCAGCCGCCGGGCGTCGTCAGGACCTGGTAGCTCGTCCACGTGTCCCGGACGACCTGCCCGTCGGCGTCGAGCGCGTTCCAGTTCACCGTCACGAAGGCCGAGTACGCGCCGAGCTCGCGTGTGACGATCTCGCGCGGCGACCACGTCTGTGCTCCGGAAGCGCGACGGTAGGCGTCGATGCTCGCGGCGAAATGGCTCACGACCGCGCCCCGGTCGGGCTGAAGATCACCTCGCCCTTGCGAACGGCGAAGAACGGCGTCACACACAGGCTGGCGACGCCCTGCAGATCACCTTCCGAGTAGCGCGCGGCGTAGAGATCGAAGAGCGAGTCGACGGTCCCGGCCACCGATCGACTGTCGCAGCCGGGGCAGGCCCGGTCAATCCGGTCGACGGCAGGGAAGAAAGGTGACACGATCTCCGTCATGTGACTGCTGCATCAAGCAGGCAGCGGCACCGAAAGGAGGATCCGAAGTGGAAGCAGTGGGCACTGCCCGCCTGACGGACCGGATCCCGGCGGAACACGCGGTCGCCGCAAGCATCCCGCGCCGGGAGATCACGGACGTCCTTCACGATCCGGAAGCCATGCCAGAGCTCACGCTCGACGTCGTGGCCGGAGACGGTTCGCGTGAGCACGGGACGGTGAGCATCACGTGGGCCCGCGACGAGCTCGAGCGGCTCCTCGAGGGCACGTCGGGAGACGACGTGGTGTTGACGTTCGACCAGCAGGAACTGATGGCCGCATTCGACGACGTCGAGACGCACGGCCTTCGCGCGCGTGCGGCGGTGTTCGCCGTCGCGGCGGCGGGCGCCCTCAGCACCACTGCCGTCGCAAACGCAATGGAGGTCGGCGACACCAGCGGTGGAGCGGCGGTGGCCACCGCACCTGCCTACACGGACGCGTCCTCGGCCGGCGGATACGCGGCGCCGAGCCAGAGCGATGCGGCTGCACTCGCCGCACTGCAGGCCCGCTCCGAGGCGATGAACGTCCAGGCCGCCGTCGGCGACGCCGGAAGCTCCGGCATCGTCACCGACGCCTCCTCGACAGGGGGGTACGCGGCAACCCCGACCCAGAGCGACGCGGCGGCACTGGCCGCACTGCAGGCCCGCTCCGAGGCGATGAACGTCCAGGCCGCCGTCGGCGACGCCGGAAGCACCGGGATCGTCACCGACGCGTCCACCTCGGGTCCCGGAACGCCGGTCGAGCCCACCGCAGCGGCCGCGCTTCACGCCCGTTCCCAGGCAATGGACGAGCAGTTCGGACTGACGCCCGCCGACCAGGCAGCGACGCGGGCGCTCGAGGCACGTGGCGCCGCGATGAACACGGCCTACGGCATCACCGCCGACACCGGCGGCACCGGAATCGTCACCGATGCCTCGACCGGCGGCGGCTACGCGACGCCTCCGGCGTCGAGCACCGGCACCGGTTTCGAGGTCCAGGCGCCGTCGACCGACGACGCACTGATCGCCGGTGCGGCGCTGATCGCGATCGCCGGAGCCGCATTCGCCGCGAGGCGGGGCGCGCTCCACGTCAGGCACTGAGCACGCTCTGACCGAGACGGGCGGGGCGCTCGGCGCCTCGCCCGCCGGTCAGCGGCGCCCGGTACGCTCGGTCGCCGGACATGGCCGACCGTGATGCGCTGACCGACGTCCCGACGACCACGCTGGCCGATCTGCTCGGCCGCGCGCAGGTCATGGACATCGGGATCCGCCCGCTGTGGCCGGGAATGCCCCGCACCGCAGGACCTGCGTTCACCGTGCGGTGCCCGCCCGGGGACAACCTCATGGTTCATGCCGCGGTCCATCGAGCCGCCGCGGGCTCGGTCGTCGTGGTCGAGACCGGGGACGTCGCCCATGCGGTGGCCGGCGGCAACCTCCTCGCCGTTGCGCAACGTCGCGGAATCAGCGGCTTCGTCGTCGACGGGGTCATTCGCGACCTCGCCGAGGTGCGCGATCTCGCGTTCCCCGTGTACGCGCGGGGCGTCATCCCGTTCCCGGGCGCCAAGGACGTGCTCGAGCCGCTGAACGCGCCAGTGGTGTGCGGCGGTGTCACCGTGCACCCCGGTGACGTCGTCGTCGGCGACGAGGAGGGCGTCGTCGTCGTTCCCGCCGGCCGCCGCGAGCAGGTGCTGCGCGACGCACGAGCCGCGCTCGACGCCGAAGCGGCGGTCTCGCTCGACGAGTGGGAGCAGGCCCATCGCAGGCGCATCGACGCGCTCCTCGCCGAGCGCGGCTTCGTCGGCTGAGCCCCCTACTGTGCCGCGCCCGCGGCCCCGGCGGAGGCCTCTTGCCAGTAGCGGTTGAGAGCTCCCTGGATCTTCACGAACCAGACGATCGCCGGGATCAGGATGATCCCCCCGGGAAACAGCCAGAGCCCGGTCCAGCCGGTCATCGGCGGGCGCTTTCCGTCCCTGGCGTACATCTTCCCGACCTCGGACGGGATCACGAAGGCACTCACCGGGCTGATCACGATCCAGATCACCAGCCCGATGACGCCCCCGAGCCCTTCGCCGGTGCGCTGCTTCATCTCCTCCTGCGTCTTGAAGACCCAGTACCAGCTGTAGAACGAAAGCGTGACGATGTAGAGGAGGATCCCGAAACCGACGCCGCGCGGCCGTCCGAGCGGTCCCGTGTTCCCTGCGGTGCTGACGGGGGCGGTCGTATCGGTCACACGAGGACGTAGTAGAGGGCGTTGACGATCAGCCAGCGGTCACCGAAGCGGGCGAGGTGAAGATACTCGACGAACGGCTCCGAGCGCACCATCACCGTGGCGATGTCCCGGAAAACGTCGAGCACGGTGACCTCCTGCACCGGGTCGAACTCCTTTCCCTCTCCGCCCGCCGTGTCGACGACGAGCTGCTCGGTCGGATCCTCGTGCAGGCCGAGCGAGCCCGAGCCCGGCTGCTCGGCCGTGCGCTTGGCGAGCGCGGGGTGCAGACACGCCCGCATCCGATCGCCGTCGCCTGCAAACCACGACTGGAAGTACTCGGTCGCAACCCGCGTGACCGCCTCGACGTCCGCGGACGACTGCTCGACCGGCGTGCTCATGCGCCCGCCGGCGCCGCGTTGCCGACACCCGGCTGAGTGTCCGGCGTGCGCACGCAGAGCAGGATGCCGACGATCGCGACCCAAACGATCATCGCGAGCAGCGCGAAGAACCCGATCGTGGGGATCGCGGCGACGATGCCGATCAGGATCGCGACCCAGCCGAGCCAACGCGGCAGCGCAGCGGTCTGCGCGATCGCGATGCCGTTCGCGATCATGAACGCGACCGCGCCGACGAAGATCGGGATGAAGTCCTGGTTGCTGAGCACGTTGATCGACTGCTCGGCCGCCGGGCTGATCTTCCCCGGCTCGGCCACGATCGCCAGGCCGACGCTCGAGACGATGCCGAGCCCTACCGCGAGGACGCCACCACCGACGAGACCGGTCGCGAGCAGGCCCTGGGACGTCGCCTCGCGGCGGAGCCTGCCCCACAGCGCGGCGGCGAAGATCAGCGCGAAGAGCGCTCCGTACGCCAGGAAGTAGGCGGTCGCGCTCTGCGACCCGTGGTGCTTCGTATAGAAGGCGACCACCTTGGCCGCAGAGGCGTTCGCGTCGGGAGTGCTCCCGCCCACGAAGATCGTCAAGGCCAGCAACACCGCGAAGACGAGCCCCGACAAGGGCGCCCACCGGTCCCAGCTCGCACGCATCCGTCGTCCTTTCACCGCAGATTGCCCCCGCCTGCGCTCGACCGTAACGAGCCGGGTCGGGCGAGGTCAAGCGTGCGGCACGACCAGCGCACCGGCAGGCGTGAAGCGGGCCGCCGCCGCCCCGAAGTCCTGCCGCGACAGCTGCTGCACGAGCGCGAGGCTCTGTCTGCCCGCATCGATCACCGGGACGCCGGGGTCCTCGAGCAGGAGCGATGTCCACTTGCCGCCCGCGATCGTGCCGTCGCCTCGCAGCGTGACCGTGATGATCCCCGACTCGGACAGGGTCCCGCCCATCCCGAACGTGTGCCACCCGGCGAGATTGCCGAGCGAGTACGCGATCAGCTTGCCGTGGTACCACTGGACGCCTCGGATCACGTGCGGTCCCGAGCCGACGACGAGATCCGCCCCTGCGTCGATCACCGCATGTGCGAACGCGCGGCTGTTGCCGCGGTTCTCGCCGAGGAAGTACTCGGTGCCGTACGGGACGTGGTCGGCAGTCGACCCTTCAGCGCCTGCATGGATGGCCACGACGACGACGTCAGCCTCGGCGGCCGCGCGCTTCACGAGCCTCACCGCCGCCGGGATGTTGTCGAGCCGCGACGCCCACTTGTACGGGGCGAAGCCCAAGAATGCGATGCGGATGCCGTGGGTGCGCAACACCTCGATCTCCCCCGGCTTGCCGTCCCAGGCGACGCCGGCCGCGCGCAGCGCGGCGAGCGTCGATGCCTGCCCGGCGGCGCCGTAGTCGTCCGCGTGGTTGTTCGCGAGGTTGACGATGCGGATCCCCGACGCCGGGAGCGTGCGGGCGTAGCTCATGGGCGCGCCGAACGCGAAGCACGTTCCGGGCGTTGCCCCGGCGCACTTTCCGGTCGACCCGTTCGAGAGCGCCTCCTCGAGGTTGACCCAGCCAATGTCGGCGGCCTTGAAGACCGGCGCGACGTTCGCGAGCATCGGCCGGCCCTCGTCGGGCGGAAGGCCGTAGGTCGAGCCGAGGACGGTGTCCCCAGCCCAGGCGATCGTCACCGTTCCCGGGGGCGCGGCGCGCTTCTTCGGGGCGGTGTGCACGACCGGCCGCGCCTGGCTCGGCGTGGTGCTGCTGCCCCGGGCGGTGAACGCGCGCGTCAGCCCGAAGGCGATCGCGGCGAGAACGGCCGCGATGCACGCGAGCGCGACGATCCGCCGCCGGCGCACGGCGCGGCGCCGGGCCGCCCGCCGGCTGGTACGAGCCGGCGAGACCGGCGTTCGATCATCGAGGCGCGGAGTCAGCGCCGAGACTGATACCAGGTCGGCTTAGGCGCGGGTGACGGCGATCGTCCGGCTCGCCCCGCCGAGGTAGCCGACTCCGGCCTGGTTGACGCTGAACGCCATCCGCAGCACCGACCGGCCGTGCGGCAGTACCGCGGTGAACTCGGCGCGCGAGCGGGCGCCGAGGCGGATCCGCTTGATCGTCACCCAGCGCCCGGTCGCCGCCCGCCGCTGCAGCTGCACGACGCGGTGCGGGAACCCGCGCCCAGCGCTCACACGGACGGTGAAGTGCCTGCCGTTGCGGGTGAACGCGACCACGGGATGCACACCGACGGCGACGGACGCGCTCGTGCCGCCCTGCCAGACGGCCCGGTACGCCGTGTTGATCGTCGGCTTCGCCAAGTAGGCCCACGAGCCGTCGGCAGCAGTCAGCACCACCGCGATCGACTGGAACGAGCTCGTGCCGTAGGGCTGGGCGAACACGGTGACGGGCTGGCCGGCGGCGCGCGTCGGCACGGCGCCGCGGAGGATGATCGCGCGGCCGAAGACGAGGTCGCGCGCCGCCGCGGTCAGCGTGACGCCGGCGGTCTGGAACGTCACGTCGCCGCCGGTCGTCGTCCCGGCGTCGCTCTTGGCGACGAGACGGTAGTGGTAGGTCATCCCGCTGACGAGCCCCTTCAGCCCCACCGACACGGTCTTCGCACCCGAGCTCGAGCCGGCGCTCTGGGACGCCGTCTTCGTGCCGTAGCTCGTCGACGTCCCGTACTCGAACCAGTACGTCGTCGAACGGGTCTTCGGGTCGACTGCGCCGGTCAGCGTGGCGGTCGAGACGCCGACACTCTGCGCGGCGCCGGTCTGCACGCCCGGCGGGACGGACGTCGAGAAGCTGTGGTCGGCGCCGTAGGTCGTGCCGGCGCTGTTCGAGGCGACGAGTCGGTAGTGGTAGACGGTCGCGACCTTCAGCTTCGTCAGCGACGCGGATTCACTCTGGGCGCTGCTGCCCGAGCCCGCGCTCTTCGTGGCAGTGCGGGTGCCGTAGCTCGTCGACGTGCCGTAGTCGAAGTACCAGTTCGTCGAGAGGCCGTTGGGCGTCACCTTACCGTTCAGCTTCGCGGTCGTCGGCGCGATCGAGCTGGCGGTGCCGGTGGAGACGGACGGCGCACCGCTCGTCGTGAACGTGGCGTCGGAGCCGTTGGTCGTGCCGCCGTCGGACGTCGCGACGAGACGGTAGTGGTACGTGTGGCCTGCCTGGAGGCCGGTCACCGATGCGGAGATCGACGCGGCGTTCGTGCCCGACGCGCTCTTCGCCGCCGTCTTCGACCCGTAGCTCGTCGACGTCCCGTACTCGAAGTACCAGTTCGTGGCGCTGCCGTTCGCATCGATGGAGCCGTTCAGCGTCGCCGAGGTCGCGCCGATGCTCGAAGCGCTCCCGGTCACCACGCCGGGCGGCGAAAGCGTGGTGAAGGTGCCCGTGAGGCCCTTTGCCGTCCCGTCGCTGTTCGTCGCCTCGACGAGGTACGTGTAGGTCGTCCCGGGGGTGAGGCCTGCGAGCGACGCCGAGACGGCGACGTTCGCCGTGCCCGAGCCGACGCTCGAGTTCGCCGTCTTGGTCAGCTCGGTCGGATCGCTGCCGTACTCGAAGTACGCGGTCGTCGTCTTGCCGCCCGGGTTGACCGTTCCGTTGATCAGCGCGGTCGTCGGGCCGACCTGCTGCGCCGCGCCCGTGATCGCGGTCGGAACGGCCGCCGGCGCAGCGCCCACCGGCAGCGCGACCGCGAGCGCGCAGAGCGCAACCAGGGCTGCCAGGTGCACGGTCCTCCGGGTCGCGCGCGCCATCTCCCGCGAAGCCTCTCGCGAGGAATGGGGCTTTTTGCGACGGCTGTGTAAAGCGCGGGTAAATCGGCGAGGCGGCCGCGTCTGCAGCGGCCGTGTCCCGTCACCAGGAAAGGGTTACGAGAGTGATACGCGCCGAACGGGCGCCACTCGAGCCCCGAACCGGAGCCGTTTCGCGGCGCGTCGCGTTCGCGTTACGGTCTCCAGGAGAGGGTGACGACACCCGCGCAGATCGTCCACAGGCAGACGAAGGGAGTCGAGATGGTCGGCGTCATCGTGACGTTCCAGTACGACGAGGGATCGTTCGACCGGCAGCGCATCCAGGGGGTCGCCGACGGGGCGCAGTCGTCCTTCCGCGACATGCCCGGGCTGCGCCTGAAGGTCTTCACGGTCGACGAGCAGAACCACCGGGCGGTGAACGTCTATCTCTGGGAGGCCGACGAGGCGGCGACGTCCTTCTTCGGCGACGAGCTCCGGCAGCGCGTCACCGGGCTGTACGGCGTGGCGCCGCGCATCGACTTCGTCGACATCGCCGCGCTCGTCGACAACGCCGGCGCGCCGATCGCGCCCTGACCCGACGATCATCCCGCCGGTCGATCCCGAATCATCCCCGGGACGGATGCCCGCGTCCGGCACTCGTCGTAGCCTCTGGGACATGAAACGGCGCGTCCTCTTCCTCCTCCTGATCACCGGGCTGATCGTCCTGGCGCTCGCCGGTTGGACGGTCCAGGGCACACGCTGGCTCACCGCCGGCGGCCGCCGCCCGACGCTGCCGCAGCCTGCTTAACCTGGTTAACGATTCGCCTGGTAGCTTGCCCAGGTGAGCGGGGGCCCACTCTCAGTCGACCCACCTGACCTCGGAACCATCGCCACCACGAGGCGGATGGCCGGCCTCTGGCGCGAGCAGGGACGGCTCGTCGTGGTCGGGCTGGTGTGCGCATTCATCTACAGCGCCCTGTCCCTGGCGATCCCGCTCGTCGTCCGCCACGCGATCGACAACTCGATCGCGCCGACGAACGGCCACCACGAGCCGCTCTGGCCCTACCTCGTCGCGGTGATCGTCCTCGCGATCATCCGCTTCTTCATCAACTTCACCCGCCGCTACGCGACGTCGCGCACCGGTATCCGCGTCGAGTGGCGGATGCGCGAACTGCTCTACCAGGCGTACCTCCGCTACCCGCGCGCGTTCTACGACCGGCATGCAACGGGGCAGGTCGTCTCGCGCGCGACCAACGACCTCTACCCGATCCGCTACTTCATCGGCTGGGGGATGACCCAGGGGATCCAGTCCGTGATGATGATCGTCGGGATCGCGGCCGTCCTCTTCTTCGTCAACGCGAAGCTCGCCGCGATCGCGCTCATCACGATGCCGTTCGTCGGAGCGCTCGCGTTCGTCTTCGCGCGGCGCGTGATGCCGATCTCGCGCCGCGTGCAGCAGCTGCGGGCCGACGTGACCGAGGCCGCCGACGAGGCGGTCGTCGGCATCGAGATGGTGCAGGCGTTCGGCCGCGAGGACGACGTCCAGGCGCGCTTCGCGACCAAGGCCGACTACGTCCGCGAGGGCGTCCTGCGCCAGGCGCGCGTCGAGGCGCACTTCCTCCCCGGGCTCCTCTTCCTGCCGACGATCTCGATCGCCGCGGTCGTGCTCTTCGGCGGGCGCGACGTGATCAACGGCGCCCTCACCTACGGCGACTTCTACCTCTTCTACCAGCTGCTCCTGCAGATGGTCTGGCCGCTCGAGGCGCTCGGCTGGATCCTCTCGCTGGCGCAGCGCGCGACCGCCTCCGCATCGCGCAGCTTCGCCTGGCTGCAGGGGATCGAGACGATCCCCGAGCCCGAGCAGCCGCAGTCGCTGCCCGCCGGCGAGCTCGGCCTCCGCTACGAGGGCGTCCACTTCTCCTACGGGACCGGGAGCGAGGTGCTGTCAGGGATCGAGCTCGAGCTCGCCCCGGGCGAGGTCGTCGCGGTCTGCGGGCCGACCGGCGCCGGCAAGTCGTCGCTGCTCAACCTGCTACCGCGCTTCTACGACCCGACAGCCGGGCGCGTGCTCCTCGGCGGCGTCGACCTGCGCGAGCTCCGGCTCGACGAGCTGCGGTCGGCGGTGGCCGTCGTCACACAGCGGCCGATCCTGTTCTCGATCCCGCTCCGCGACAACCTGACCGCGGCGCGGCCCGATGCGCCGTGGGACGAGGTGGTCGCCGCCTGCGAGGCGGCCGGCGTCGCCCACTTCGCCGCCGAGCTGCCCGACGGCTACGACACGCTGATCGGCGAGCGCGGTGTGAACCTCTCGGGCGGGCAGCGCCAGCGCGTCGCCCTCGCGCGCGCGTTGATCGCGGACGCGCGCGCCGTCGTCCTCGACGACCCGATGTCCGCCGTCGACACGCACACCGAGCGGCACCTGATCGCGAACCTCCGCCCGGCGCTCGCCGGCCGGACGGTGCTGGTCGCGACCCAGCGCCTGAGCACCGTCCTGATCGCCGACCGGGCTGTCGTGATCGACGACGGCGTGATCGTCGAGCAGGGCAAGCCCTTCGAGCTGCTCGCCAGGGGCGGCGCCTTCGGCGACCTCTTCGGCGAGGAGGTGCTGGCAGCGTGACCCGCAAGCCGCGCGTCGGGCTGACGCGCCTGACCCGTTACCTCCGCGGCCATCGCACGCGGGTCGGGCTGCTCGCGATCGTCGGCGTCGGCAGCGCCGCGGCGCCGGTCGCCGCGCTGTTCGTCGTCCAGAACGCGATCAACGAGGGGATGCTTCAGCACGACAGCGCCCGCCTGACCGAGGACGTCGTGCTGTACATCTGCATCAACGCCGCCGCGTGGATCCTCTCGACGACGCTGGTGCGCGGGCTCGCACGGGTCGGCCAGGACATCGTCCTCGGGCTGCGCCGCGACCTGTTCGACCACCTGACGACGCTCTCGCTCCGCTACTTCAGCGCCCAGAAGGCGGGCTGGATCATCGCCCGCCTGACGTCCGACGTCGACGCGCTGTCGGATGTCCTGTCGCAGGGCTTGACGACGCTTGTCGTCAACACGCTCACGCTGATGGCCGCGACGGTCGGGCTCTTCATCCTCGACTGGCGGCTCGGTCTCGTCGCGCTCGTGATCCTCCCCCCGGCGCTCGTCCTCACGCGCTGGTTCCAGGTGAGGTCGCACGTCGCGTTCCTGAACGTGCGCGAGACGATCGCGGCGATGACCGCGCAGATCGCCGAGTCGGTCTCGGGGATGGCCGTGATCCAGGCGTTCAACCGCGAGCGTGCCTTCCTCGACGAGTTCGACCGGTCGAACGCGGCGAACCGCCGCACGAACACGCACGCGCAGTACCTGAACTCGCTCTTCTTCCCGGGGATCGAGCTGCTCGGGGCGGTGTCGATGGTGGCGATCCTCTGGGTCGGGGGCCGGATGATCGCCGACGGGACGCTCCTGATCGGCACGCTCGTCTCGGCCGTCTTCCTGCTGAACCTCATCTTCCAGCCGCTGCAGGAGCTCTCCGACCTCTACGGCCAGGTGCAGTCGGCGGGCGCCGCGATGGAGAAGATCTGCCTGGTGCTCGACACCGAGCCCGAGATCCGCGACGCGCCGAAGGCCGAGCGCCGCGCGATCGAGGGCGACCTGCGCATCGAGCACGTGACGTTCTCCTACGGCGCCGAGCCCGTGCTCCACGGGATCGACATCCATGTTCCCGCCGGCGGCTGCCTCGCGCTCGTCGGCGAGTCCGGCGGCGGCAAGTCGACCACGGCGAAGCTCGTCGGACGCTTCTACGACCCGGACGACGGCGCGATCCTGGTCGACGGACATGACCTGCGCTCGCTCGAGCTGCGCTCCTACCGACGGCAGCTCGGCGTCGTGCTGCAGGACCCGTTCCTGTTCGCCGGGACGATCGCCGACAACATCCGCTTCGCACGCCCCGAGGCGTCGGACGCCGACGTCGAGGACGTCGCGCATGCCGTCGGGATCGACCGGATCGCACGCCGTTTCGAGGAAGGACTGGCGCACCCGGTGCGCGAGGGCGGCGCCGGCCTGTCGGCCGGCGAGCGTCAGCTGATCTCGATCGCCCGTGCGCTCCTCGCCGATCCGCGCATCCTGATCCTCGACGAGGCGACGTCGAACATCGACCGTCCGACCGAGATCCTGATCGAGCGCGCCCTCGACCGCCTGCTGCGCGGGCGCACCTCGATCATCATCGCCCACCGGCTGGCGACGGTTCGCCGAGCGGACGAGATCCTAGTCGTCGAGCACGGCCGCATCACCCAGCGGGGGCGCTTCGACGAGCTCCTCGCGGTCGACGGGCCGTTCCGGCGCCTCGCGCGCGACCTCGAGGGCGGTGCGGCGGGCTACCCGCAGGCTTCGCCGGACGCGTCGGACGCGTCGGCGAGCGGCAGCCGCGACAGCAGCTGGGCGAGTGTCTCGAGCTCCGAGCCCGAGTAGCGGCCCGTGAACAGCTCGCGGACCCCCCGCACGTGCGTGACCGACGCCGCACGGAGCGTCGCCCGGCCGTCATCGGTCAGCTTGGCGTACGAGACGCGCGCGTCGGACTGGCAGGTCGCCTTCTCGACGTAGCCCGCGCGCTCGAGCCCTTCGAGCAGGCGTGTGATCCCCGACGCGGTGAGCAGCACGCTCTGCGCCAGATCGACGCGCCGCATCAGGAAGCCCTCCGCCCGCGAAAGATGCAACAGCACCTCGTAGTCGTGGAGCGTGAGCCCATGCTCGCGCTGGAGCTGGGCCGACATCTCGCGCGTGATCGCGGCATGAGCGCGCAGGAAGGTCACCCAGCTCGTCAGATCGGTCGTCCGTGCCTCGGTCGTCGCCATAGTTGCGCCCTCAAGTGTAGCGCCGGCCGGGGTCGGCGCAGCCTCCCGATAGGTTTTTCGATATGTCGGCGAGAGACCAGGGAATCGTGGTCGAAGGGCTCGTCCGGCAGTTCAAGGACATCCGCGCGGTCGACGGGATCGACCTGACGATCGAACCGGGGCAGATCTACGGCTTCCTGGGGCCGAACGGCGCCGGAAAGTCGACCACCGTCCACATGCTGACCACCCTCCTCCCCCCAAGCGCGGGCCGCGCTACCGTGGCCGGCTACGACGTGGTCGCCGACGGCCCGTCTGTCCGGGCGAACATCGGCGCGGCCCTGCAGGAGACCGCGCTCGACCCGTTCCTGAGCGCGCGCGAGCACCTGCGGCTCCAGGCCTCGCTGCACGGGATTCGCGGCCAGGAGCGGCTGCGGCTCCAGGACGAACTCCTGCAGCGCGTCGGGCTCACCCAGGCGGCCGACCGCAAGGTACGGACGTACTCCGGCGGCATGAAACGGCGCCTCGACCTCGCGCTCTCCCTGATCCACGGCCCCTCGACGCTCTTCCTGGACGAACCGACGACCGGCCTCGACCCGCAGAGCCGCGCCGCGCTCTGGGAGGAGGTCGGCCGGCTCGCCCGCGAGGAAGGCGTGACGGTGTTCCTGACGACGCAGTACCTCGAGGAGGCCGACGTGCTCGCCGACCGCGTCGGGATCATCGACCACGGCCGCATCGTCGCCGAGGGCACACCGGCGAGCCTGAAGGCGGAGATCGGCCGGTCGACGGTCGAGATCGTGCCCGAGTCGGGCGACCAGCTCCACCGCCTGGGCGAGATCCTGAGGCGGTTCGGCACCGACACCGCGGCGCGGCCCGGCGCGGCGGCGGTCCGCCTCGACGGCAACGGCGGCCTCGCCGACGTCGTCCGCGCGCTCGACCAAGAGGACCTGCGGGCGGCGGCGATCAACCTCCATTCGCCGTCGCTCGACGACGTGTTCCTCGCGAAGACGGGCCGCAAGCTCGAGGGCGCCGAGGACGACGGCCCGTGATCGAGATGACCCACCACGTCGCGCTGATCTCGCGACGGTCGCTCATTCGCACCGCGCGACAGCCCGGCACGTGGATCCCACCGCTGACGTTCCCGCTCATCCTGATGGCGGTCAACTCGAACGGCCTGCGCGCCGCCACGCACCTGCCCGGCTTCCCCACGCACTCGTTCCTGGCGTTCTTCATGCCGTTCGCGTTCATGCAGGGCGCGCTGTTCGCGTCGGGGATCGCCGGCACCGATCTCGCGCGCGACATCGACACCGGTTTCCTGAACCGCCTCGCGCTGACGCCGGTGCGCGGCGGCGCGCTGCTGATGGGGCAGATCGGCGGCGCCGTCGGCCTCGGCGCCGTGCAGGCGGTGCTCTACCTGGGCGCCGCGCTCGCCGCCGGCGTCCACATCGACGCGGGCCCGGGAGGAGCGGCGCTGATCCTCCTCTTCGCGATCGGCACGGCCGCCGGCTTCGGGTCGCTCGGACTGTGGCTCGCGCTCCGTACCGGCTCCGGCGAGGGGGTGCAGTCGATGTTCCCGCTGCTCTTCTTCCTGCTCCTGATCTCGAGCATGAACCTGCCCCGGAACCTGATCGAGGTCACCTGGTTCCGCGACCTGGCGACGATCAATCCGGTCAGCTACCTGATCGAGGCGCTGCGGTCGCTCGTGATCGAGGGCTGGAACGCCGAGGCGCTCCTGCTCGGCTTCGGCTGCATGCTCGCGTTGATGGCGGTCTCTATGGTGCTCGCCGCCCGGCAGCTCCGGCTGAGGATGACGCGGACGTGAGCTCCCGCCTCGAGGTCGCCCTCGCGCTCGCGTACCGGCAGACGACGGTGCTGCTCAAGAACCCGTCGTTCTTCGTGCCGCCGATGCTGTTCCCGCTGATGAACTTCGTCGCCTTCGCCGGCGGCCTGTCGCGCCTGCACCAGGTCCCCGGGTTCGGCTTCCCCGACGGCTACACGGCCTTCGTGTTCGTGTTCGTCCTGCTCCAGTCGGCCGCCTTCGGCGGTGTCTTCACCGGCTTCGCGATCGCGCGCGACTTCGAGCGCGGCTTCGCGCGCAGGCTGCTGGTCTCGGCGCCGCACCGCTCCGGGATCATCATCGGCTACGGGCTCGCGGCATTCGTGCGCTGGTCGATGATCGCCGCCGTGCTGACCGTAGTCGCGCTCGTCGGTCACATGCAGATCGGCGGCGACGGCATCGACCTCTTCGGCCTCTACGGACTGGCCGTCATCTTCAACCAGGTCGGGCTGCTGTGGGCGTGCGGGGTCGCGATGCGGCTGCGCAGCGTCCAGGCGGCGCCGCTGATGCAGACACCCGTCTTCCTCGCGCTCTTCCTGGCGCCGGTCTACGTCCCGCGCGCGCTGCTGCAGGGCTGGATCCACAGCGTCGCCGCGCTCAACCCGCTGACGTATCTGCTCGAGGCGGGGCGCGGACTGATCTCGGGTAGGCCTGACGAGGTCGTGCTCGCGTTCGGCGTCGCGCTCCTGCTGCTCGCCGCCTTCGCAGTCTGGGCCCGCACCGGGCTCTCGCGCGCCGAGCGCGCCGGCGCCTAGCGGCGCAATTACCCGTTCCTGGACGAACCGTTCCCCACCGGCGGGACGCTCGAGCCTCAAGCAACCGACTGGAGGAAGCGATGGTTCGTGCAATGGGAGTCACGGTGGCCGTGGTCCTGGCCGCGATCGCCGGAGCGGCGACCGCGGCGGGCGGGATCCCGTCGCCGACGAACGTCACGATCACGATGACCGGCACGTCGAGGCCGAGCCCGACCGCGACGGGAACGTTCACAGCGGCGGCGCCGCTCTGCACCGAGGGGACGTTCTCCGAGACCGACAACAGCTTCGGCGTCGGCATCGAGACGCTGACGTGCGCAGACGGAAGCGGGACGTTCACGCTCAAGACGCCCGCCGACTTCAGCGTGCTCGAGGGAACCGGCAGCTACGCGAAGCTGGTCGGCGCCGGCTCGTGCCTCGTCGACCCGGCGAGCGGCGGCTTCACCCGCACGTGCACGGGCGCGGTCGGGTTCGACACCAGGGCGCCCGCGGTGAGCGGCGAGAAGCTGACGGCGTCGCGGCTGCCGAAGGCGGCGGCGCGCACGTACGTCGTGCAGGTCGCGTTCGTGGCGAGCGACGACAGCGGAGTCGACTCCTACAAGCTGGTGGTGCTGGCCGGCACGCGCCGTTTGGCCGGCTCGTCCGGACCTGGCGCCGCGGGGCACACGACGATGAAGTTCCGCGTCCGGCCGCCTGCGGGCGCCAAGTCGCTATCGGTTCAGCTGACGCTGACCGACGCGCTCGGGAACACCGGGACGACGACGAAGACCGTGGTGCTCAGGTAGGGGGAGGCGCACCGAGCCGGAGGCGCCCGAAGGTCGAGACCTGCTCGGCCCGGCGCCTCCGGCGCATCACCGCGCCGCCGTCCGAGTCGTTGCCTACGGCCGTGTTCCCCTCGACCGTCTCGAGCCGGCCGCCGACCGCGGAGACGACGATGCCGACGTGGTCGGGCAGGCCGCCGTCCCAGTCGAAGACGGCGAGGTCGCCGGGCCCCGGCCGTGCACCGTCGGGCAGCGCCCTGCCGGTCCCCCGCAGCCAGGCCTCGAGGGTCGGCACGTACGCGACGCCTCGCGGCGACACGCCGGCGCCGCGCCAGCCGCGGCACAGCGTCACGCCGGCGCCGACCGAGAAGCAGTACGAGACGAAGATCGCGCACCAGGGCACTCCGTCGGCGCCGAACCAGCGCCCGAACATCGTCCGGTTGGAGCCGGGCGGGCTCTCCCGGACCCCCACGTGCCGGAGCGCCTCCGCCAGCGCCTCGCGCCCCGGGCTCAGTGCCGCAGCAACGTCGGTCGCGCTCATGGCGCCCTCCCTCGTCGCTAACGGAGCGAGACTACAGCGAACCGCTGAACAGCAGATCTTATTTGACGAATGAGCAGTCGTTATGTATTTGTTCACCATGCCTATGACCAAACACCGGAAGAAGATCGTCCTGGCGGCCGTCGTGGCCGCACTCGTGGTGGCGGCAGGCGCTGCCGCGCGCACGACCGGCACCACCCTCTCGCTCGTCGCGTACTCGACGCCGAAGCCGGTGATGGCCAAGATCATCCAGGACTACCAACAGACCTCCCAGGGCCAGGGCGTCAACTTCACGCAGTCGTACGGGCCCTCGACGAACCAGGCGAAGGCGGTCGCTGCGGGCCTGCCGGCCGACCTGGTCTTCCTCTCTGCAGGGGACGACGTCAACCTGCTCGTCGACGCGGGCCTCGTGAGCCCGAACTGGGACAAGCAGGGCTACAACGGGATCGCCGCCGACACGGTCGTGGTCTTCGCCGTGCGCAACGGCAACCCGAAGCACATCAAGTCCTGGGCCGACCTGATCAAACCGGGCGTCCAGGTCGTGACGCCGAATCCGTTCAGCTCCGGTTCGGCGAAGTGGAACATCCTCGCCGCCTACGGCGCCCAGCGTGCGCTCGGCAAGACCGACAAGCAGGCGATCCAGTACGTGAAGCAGCTGTTCCACAACGTCGTGTCGCAGGACACGTCGGGGTCGAACGCCACGAACACCTTCCTCTCCGGCAAGGGCGACGTGCTGCTCACCTACGAGAGCGAGGCGATCAACGCCCGCCTCCAGGGCAAGAACATCCAGTACGTGATCCCGCGCCAGACGATGCTGATCCAGCTTCCGGTGGCGCTCGTGAAGACGAGCAAGAACCCGGACGCGGTGAACAGGTTCCTGCAGTTCCTGCGCAGCCCGACCGCGCAGAACCTGTTCGTGCAGTACGGATTCCGCCCGGTCAACCCGCAGGTCGCGAAGTCGCCGGCCGCGGTGAAGGAGTTCCCGGCGCGGCCGGGCATCTTCAAGATCACCGACAAGGACATCGGCGGCTGGCGCGCGGCGGACAAGAAGTGGTTCGCGTCGGGCGCGCTGATGTCGCAGATCGAGCAGGGCATCGGAGGACCAACCTCTGGCTAGCGTCGCCGCACCACGCCGCCTCGCGGCGGGGATCTCGCCGCAGACCAGGGAGAGGGCCGAGACGGCCCTCTCCCTCGGTTTCGTCACGACCTTCCTGACGGTAATCGTCGCACTGCCGATCGCGGCGCTCATGTGGGAGTCGCGCGCCGAAGGGCTCCACGGCTTCTGGGAGGCGGTCACGCAGCCGGAGGCGGTGGCCGCGCTGAAGCTGACGCTCGGCATCTCGGCGATCGTCGCGCTGATCAACGCCTTCTTCGGGACGATCATCGCGTGGACGCTCGTCCGCGACGAGTTCCGCGGCAAGTCGGTCGTGAACGCCGTCATCGACCTGCCCTTCGCTCTTCCGACGATCGTCGCCGGCCTCCTCATCCTCGCGCTCTACGGCCCGCACTCGCCGGTCGGCGTCCATCTGGCGTTCACTCGCTCGGCGATCGTGCTCGTGCTGTGCTTCGTGTCGCTCCCGTTCGTCGTCCGGACGGTGCAGCCGGTTCTCTACGAGCTCGACGAACAGATGGAAGAGGCGGCTCGCTCGCTCGGCGCCCGGGAGCACAAGGTCTTCAGCCGGATCGTGCTCCCCAGCATCCTCCCCGGGATCCTGTCCGGGGTCGCGATGGCGTTCGCCCGTGTCGTCGGCGAGATCGGCTCGATCGTGATCATCTCGGGCAACCTCCCCTTCAAGACCGAGATGGCGTCGGTCTACGTCTTCAACCAGGGGCAGAACGGCAACAGCGCCGCCGCCTCGGCGGTGGCCGTCGTCATGCTGTCCGTCTCGTTCGCCGTCCTTCTGTTCATCGGCGGCATCCGGCGCCTGGCCACGAGGCACGAACGTGCCTAGGACGTGGCGCACCTACGCCGTCCGGTTCACGGCGCTCGGGTATCTGCTGGTCGTCCTGGTCGCGCCGCTCTCGATGCTCTTCTGGCGCGTCTGGGTCGAGGGCATCGACAAGGCGTGGGCGGCGATCACCGACCCCGACACGATCCACGCCTTCAAGATCACGCTGATCCTGTGCGCGATCGCGGTGCCCCTGAACACGGTGTTCGGGATCGTCTGCGGGCTCGCGATCGTCCGCCGGCGCTTCCCCGGCAAGGGCCTCGTGAACGCGTTCGTCGACCTGCCGCTCGCGCTCTCCCCGGTCGTCGTCGGGTTCTCGCTCTATCTGCTCTACGGCCGCACGGGCTGGTTCGGGCCGTGGTTCACCGAGCACGGCATCCAGGTGCTGTTCGCGCTGCCGGCGATGGTGCTCGCGACGATCTTCGTCTCGGTGCCGTTCGTGGCGCGCGAGGTCGTGCCGACGCTGCGCGAGGTCGGCAACGAGCAGGAACAGGCCGCGTACACGCTCGGGGCCTCGAGCTGGCAGACGTTCTGGCGGGTGACGCTGCCGTCCATCCGCTGGGCGGTCATCTACGGGGTCGTCGTCACGACCGCGCGCTGCCTCGGCGAGTACGGCGCCGTCGCGATCGTCTCCGGGAACATCTCCGGCAAGACCGAGACCGCGACGCTGCGCGTGCAGGACTACTACGAGAACCTCGATCAGGCCGGCGCGTACGGCGTCGCCCTGATGCTCTGCGTCCTCGCGATCGCGGTGCTCGTCGTCATGACGAAGCTGAAGCCGAAGGAGGGAGTGGCCTAGATGTCGATCCAGGTCCGCAACGTCTCGAAGCGGTTCGGGAGCTTCCAGGCGCTCGACGACGTCTCGCTCGACGTCGACAGCGGTGCGCTGACGGCGCTGCTCGGCCCGAGCGGCTCCGGGAAGTCGACACTCCTGCGCATCATCGCCGGGCTCGAGCAGCCGGACTCGGGCGAGATCCTGCTCGAGGGCGCAGACGCGACCTCGGCGCCGCCGCAGCAGCGAGGCGTCGGCTTCGTCTTCCAGCACTACGCCGCGTTCAAGCACATGACCGTGCGCAACAACATCGCGTTCGGCCTGAAGATCCGGAAGCGGACGCGCGGCGAGATCCGCGCGCGCGTCGACGAGCTCCTCGAACTCGTGCAGCTGCAGGGCTTCGGCGACCGCTATCCGGCGCAGCTCTCCGGCGGCCAGCGCCAGCGCATGGCGCTCGCGCGCGCGCTGGCTCCCGAGCCGACGGTGCTGCTCCTCGACGAGCCGTTCGGCGCCCTCGACGCGCGCGTGCGCAGCGAGCTCCGCGTCTGGCTGCGGCGCCTCCACGACGAGACGCACACGACCACGGTGTTCGTGACGCACGACCAGGAGGAGGCGATGGACGTCGCCGACCGCGTGGTCGTCATGAACCAGGGGCGCATCGAGCAGGTCGACGCGCCGAGGGCGCTCTACGACGCACCGGCCAACGAGTTCGTGATGGGCTTCGTCGGCCGGGCGAGCCGCTTTGGCGACGGCTGGGTGCGCCCGCACGACCTGGAGGTCGTGCCGGAGCCGGACGACGGCACGCGCGAGGGGCAGGTGCTGCGCGTCGTGCACCTCGGCTTCGAAGTTCGCGCCGAGCTCGTCGGCGACGACGGCGAGCCGTTCTCGGTGCAGCTCACGCGCGACCAGGCGGAGGAGCTCGAGCTCGAGCCGGGCCAGATCGTGTTCGTGCGCCCCAGCCGGACGCGCGCGTTCGCCTAGCGCGGGGCCCAGGCGTCCGGGTCGGCGGCGAGCTCGCGCACGCTCCCGGGCAGGTTCCCGGCCGCGAGGTCGGCGAGCGTCACGTGCTCGAGGACGCGCCGCAGGCTGGCCCGCACGGCGACCCACACGTCGCGGAGCGGCTCCGCCGAGCCGTCGAAGGCGAGCGCCTCGGGGCGCACGCCCCGCACGTTCGCGAGTGGGCCGTCGACGGCGCGGATCACGTCCGCGAGCGTGATCTCGCCGGCCGGTCGGGCAAGCCAGTAGCCGCCCTCGGCGCCCCGCTTGCTCGCGACGAGGCCGGCGTTCCTCAGGTCGACGAGGATGTTCTCGAGAAAGTTCGGCGGGATCTCCTGCGCCTTCGCCAGGCGGTCGCCTTTCACCGGGCCCTCGCCCGCCGCCGCCAGCTCGACGGTCGCGCGAATCGCGTAGTCGGCCTTCGCCGAGACCCTCATGGCTGCCGGTCGAAGGCGTCGAGGAGGATCCTGATCTCGCACACCTCGCGGAAGCCGAGCCGCGTGAGGATCGGCCGCGACATCGGGCCGGCCTGCGTGACGAGGCACGGCGTTCCACGCGCGACCGCATCCTCCCAGCGCGCGGCGACGAGCGCGCGGTAGGCGCCT
>DATIXY010000017.1:0-29594 GCA_035518115.1 Gaiellaceae bacterium
ACGTGTCGTGCGCGTCGAGGACGTGAATCAGGGCGACGCCGGCGAGGCCGACGACGGCGACAGAGCGGGCGATTGGATCTTCGAACGGATTGGACATGAGGTGCGTCTCCTTTCGTTGGTTTGACCCAACCCACGATGCGGCGGCGCTCTGGGAACACGCTGTGGCCCGCCGTAGAGCCGGGAAAGAGAGCCCATTGCGCGGGCGCCGCGCTTGGCAACGAAAGACGCCGGGTGGGACCGAGAGCCGACCTCCCCTGACTAGGCAGCCAGGGACCCACCCGGCCGACTCACCGTAGGCCGGAAGGGCCTCCGGCGCTCGGCCGTTCGTCTCGTCTCGGCGGGCCGAACGGGCTGACCGCAGTCGAAATCCCACCCGTGATGAAGAGCGGCCGCGCGCTACGTTTTTGGCTCGGGAGGGCGCAAGGCGTGACGGGAAGGACCGCGTGCGGCGCGGCCCTTCCCGTCCACCGCCGTGCGGCTTAACACGGACGCAAATCCGGGAGCTTGTGCGAGGAGTAACGTCTGTTGTCAGGGTCGGGCGGTGACTGCGGCGCTCATCCCCTCGGTGGACGTTTCTTTCGCCGCCCGAGCCTGGCTTCGCGCCGGGCTCAGACCGGGACGGGCGCTGCCGCGCCGAGCCGGCGTCCCTGCGCGTCGAGCGCGACCGCGGTCGCGTACCCGTGCGCGAGCGCGACGGTGATCGCCGTCTCGAATCCGGTGCGGAGGCTCGAGCCGGCAGCCTGCACGTTGTCGGGCCGCGTCCCGGTGCGCACCTCCCACCGCGCCACGTCGGTCGCGCCGTTCCAGCTCGCGTACACCGTCATCGTCGCGGAGTCGACCGGAACGACGGCAATCGACGGCGCGCCGGTGGGCCGCCCGCGCCAGTTCATCCGGAACGCCCGGTAGCCGACGCTGCCGTCGCCGAAGCGCGCGTCGTAGCGGAGCTCTCCGCTCGGGCCGAACTCGCTGAACGAGCCGTCGGTGCCCCACCCGATGAAGACGCCGCCGTCCTCGAGCTGCTGGACGTTGCCCATTGCCCAGGCGGTCCGCGGGACGCTCGGGCTCCACTGCTCGACGAGCGACGCGCGCACCGTCCGCTCGTGCAGCGCGATTCGCATCCCGCGCGCCGCGACCGTCGATGTTGGCAGCGCCGTGCGATTGTCGAAGAGCGTGATCGTCCCGTCCGGCCGCCGTCGCACGTCGTGCTGGAACGAGAAGGCGGCGCTGTGATCGACGCTCCAGTCGCTCTTCTTCCCGCCGAGCCGCCAGATGACGGCGCCGGTCCGGCGGTCGATCTTGTAGACGGCCGACGTATGGCGGGCGGAGACGAGCAGGTTGCCGTCGCGGTCGAGGTCGATCGAGTTGAGATGGAAGTAGTCGACGTTGCCCGCGGGTGTGACCTCGGTCTGGAACGACTCGTCGAGCCCGACATGGTCGACGCTCCGCCATTCGAACAGCACCCGACCGGTCGCGACGTCGACCTCCTGGACGATCCCCTGGACCAGCCGCCCGTTCGCGGCGCCCCCGACCGACCTGAGATCGGCCGTGATCTCCTGGTAGATGGTGATCAGGGCGGTGCGCTCCGGCGTGAGCAGGAACTCGTGCAGGTCGCCGTGCCCGCCGGCCTCGACGAGCGCGACCCGGTGATACGTCCCGTCGAAGACGACGTAGTGCCCGCCGTAGCCGCCGAGCACGGCGCCCTCGAACCATGTGAGAACGGGTTTGCCCCTGTACCGCTGGACGCGCAGGCCCATCGCGGCGCCCTTGCCGAGCGGCAGGAACCACACCGGTTCTCCCCTCGAGTCGACGATCAGCGGGCCGACGTGGCTCTGGCTGGGCGGGATCGGAGCGGCGCCGGGCTTCGCGGTGATGTCGAACGGCGACAGGAAGACGTACCCGGGCGCGTTGCCCGACGCCGGAGTCGCGACGGTGATCGGGGGAGGCTGGAGATCCGGGCGGCTGCGATACGGGCTGCGCGCAACGGGCGGAGGGGAGTCGGCGCCGAGCAGCGCCGCGGCGCGCGCGGGCGACCGCCCGACGAGCAGCGCCGCGAGCGCACCACCGCCGGCGGCGACCAGCCCGCGCCGCGTGAGCTTGCTCTCCGACCCCGGCACGCGCACCAAGCCAACCACGCCGGAGCGTCCGGGCGCAAGACAGGTCGGCGCCCGAGAAGGCGCCGATCTCGTCGAGAATGCGCCCGTGCTCGACCCGCTGAAACGGTGGCGCCCGCTTCCGGACAAGCCGGACTACGCCGGCGTGCTCACCTACGCCGGCCAACCGCTCGCCGACGACCCGGCGCAGCTCGACGGCATCGACGTCGCCGTTCTCGGCGCGCCGACGGACGACCTGGTCTCCGACCGCCCGGGTACGCGCTACGGCCCGCGTGCGATCCGTGCCGCGTCGTGCCCGCCGGGGCCGCACCTCGAAGCGGGCATCGACGCGTTCGACGTGCTGCGCGTCGTCGACTACGGCGACGCGGCGGTCATTCCCGCCGACCCCGACGCGACGCACGCCGCGATCGAGCTGCTGGTCGGGGAGGTCGTCGACGCGGGGGCGCTCCCGGTGACGCTCGGCGGCGATCACTCGATCACCGAGCCGTGCATCACCGCGATCGCCACTCGCCGCGGGCCGGTGGGGCTCGTCCACTTCGACACCCACACCGACACGGGCCGCGAGGTGTTCGGGGTCGAGCGGTCGCACGGCACGCCGATGTACCGGCTCGTCGAGGAACGGCGCGTCGACCCGACGCGATACGCCCAGATCGGGCTCCGCGGCTACTGGCCCGGCTCGGACGAGTTCGCCTGGCAGCGCGAGCGCGGCATCGCAAGCTTCTTCATGCACGACGTCAGGGACCTCGGGATCGAGGAGGTCGTCGAACGCGCTCTGGCGCACATCGGCCCGGGGCCGACCTACGTCACCGTCGACATCGACGTGCTCGATCCGGCGTTCGCCCCGGGAACGGGAACGCCGGAGCCGGGCGGGATGACCTCGATCGACCTGCTCCGCGCCGTTCGCCGGGTGGCCACGCTCGTCGAGCTCGTCGGCGCCGACGTGGTGGAGGTGCTGCCGTCGGCGATCGGCTCGGCCGACATCACCGCGCTCGCCGCCGAACGCGTCGTCCGGGAGCTCCTCACAGGCCTGGCGCTGCGGCGGGCCTCGGGCTCCTGACGCTCGGTCGCTGGACACGAACATATGTTCGCAGTAGGGTCGGACGGATGCAGCTCCGTCTCGACGCCGCCGATCGCCTCGTCGAGCTGGTGGAGGAGCGGCGCGGGCCGGTGCCGGCCGACGATGCGGCGCGGGTCGTGCTGCGGCTCGGCGCCACCGTGCCGGTCGGCCTGGCGCGCTCGCTGCTCGCCGACGCGGTCGCGGCGGACGCGCGGCTGCGCTTCGCCGGCGACCTCGTCGCACTGGCCGACGCCGGAGAGGGCGTGCCGCTCGAGCAGGCGACGTTCGTCGTCTTCGACCTCGAGACGACGGGCCTCCGGCCCGGCGACGCACGCCCGTGCGAGGTCGGCGCCGTTCGCGTCCGTGGGCTCGAGCTCGGCGAGCGCTTCCAGATGCTCGCGAATCCCGGCGCGCGCCTGCAGCCGTCGGTGGCCGCGCTGACGGGGCTGCGCGACGAGGAGCTGCGGCGGGCGCCGCCCGTGACCGCCGTGATCCGCCGCTTCCTCGCGTTCGCCGGCGACGCCGTGCTGGTCGCGCACAACGCACGCTTCGATCTCGCCTTCCTCGACTGCGAGACGATGCGGATCTCCGGGCGCCGCGTCGCCGCGACGACCGTCGATACCGTCGGCCTCGCCCGGCGGCTGCTCGGCCGCCGTCCCGCGAACCTGGCGGCGCTGTCGTACCTGTTCGCGACCGATGCGCGCCCGTGCCATCGGGCGCTGCCTGACGCCGAGGCCACGGCCGAGATCCTCGTCCAGCTGATCGGCCTTGCGCAGGAGCGCGGCGCACGAAGCGTCGGCGATCTCGTCGAGCTCGCTGCGACGCGGCCGAGGCGCGTCCACCGCAAGCGGTCGCTCGCGTTCGGGGCGCCCCGGCGGCCCGGTGTGTATCTCTTCCGCGACGCGCACGACCAGGTCCTCTACGTCGGTCGTGCGCGCGACCTGCGCGCCCGGCTGCGGTCGTACTTCCGATCGGAGCGGCAGCGGCCGGCGATCGAGGCGGCACTCGGCGCGCTCGCGCGCATCGAGTGGCGTGTGACCGGGTCGGAGCTCGAGGCGGCGCTGGAGGAGCTCCGGCTGATCCGCGAGCTGCGGCCGCCGGCGAATGCCCGGTCGGTCCGGCCCGACCGTTACGTCTACCTGCGTCGCCGTGGTGCGTCGGTCGTGTGCGGCTCGCAGCCGACCGAGCTCGGGCCGCTGAAGAGCCGCCGGCGCGCCCACCTCGCCGCGCGGGCGCTGCAGGGCGTCGAGTGGGAGACGATCGACGATGCGCTGCCGAAGCTGCGGGTGAAGCTCAAGCGGATCGCGACGGAGCTCCGCTTCGAGGACGCGGCGCGCCTGCGCGACCGGATCGAGGCGCTGGAAGAGGTCCGGTCGGAGCTCGAGCGGCTCCGGCGACTGCGCGGGCTGGCCGTCTGCCTCGTCGCGCCGGCAGCCGACGGCGGCCGGCGCGGTTTCTACGTCGCCCGGGGGCAGGTCGTCTGCTCCCGGCCGTACACCGGCCCGTCCGGGCTCGAATGGGAGGCGGGGCTTGCCGCTGCCCGTCGCGCGGAGCCGGCGCTGGCTCCGGAGGCGGCCGACGACCTGCTCGTGGTGGCGGGGTTCCTGCGGCGGCCCGGCCCCGAGCTCGAGATCGTCGCGCTTCCTACACTGACCGTCGATGAACGAGCTGCGTGAGCTGGCGCTCGGACGCGACTGGCGGAAGCTCGTGGCCGACGGCGTGGCGGCTTCGCCCGTCGAGCTGCGCCGCGGGCCGGCGGTGAAGGTCGTCGACGGCGTCCGCACCGAGACGGTGCCGTACGACCGGTGGCCCGAGCGGCTCGACGCGCTCCTCGAGGACGCCCGCGACGTGCACCTGCACGCCCCGGCAGGCGACGTCCACGCGCGGCGGACGAAGCGGGGTCGCTGGCTGGTGTCGCATGGGCGGCCGTCCGCTCCAGCCACCGTCGGGGGTCACGATCGCCAGAAGCGGCATCCCCTGCCCGGCGACCATCCGCTGTTCGCGGCTACGCACAGCTCGCCGGCGAAGCGCCGGCAGGTCCAGCACTACGTGGAGCTGCTCCGGGGGCTCCCGCTCTGGGCGCGCGAGCGCGTCCGGATCCTCGATGCCGGGTGTGGCAAGGCGTACCTGAGCCTGGCGCTCGTCGCGTACGGCCGCGAGTGCGGCACGCCGGTGGAGCTGGTCGGCCTCGACGTGAACCCCGACGTGATCGAGACGGTTGGCCGGATCGCGGACGAGCTGGGCTACGGCGAGGCCCGGTTCGAGGCGACCGCGATCTCCTCCTACGCGAGCGAGGAGCCCGTCGATCTGCTGGTTGCCCTCCACGCCTGTGACACGGCGACCGACGAGGCGATCGCCGCCGGCGTTCGACTCGGAGCGGAGGCGATCGTCGTCGCGCCGTGCTGCCACCACGAGCTGGCGGCGCAGATCGCGGGCCGTCCGTCCGACGCGCTGCTCCGGCACGGCTTGCTCCTCGGCCGCCAGGCGGATCTCGTCACCGACGCGCTGCGGGCTGCCGCGCTCGAGACCGCCGGCTACCGCGTCGACGTGATCGAGTTCGTGTCGGCCGAGCACACCGCCAAGAACGTGATGCTGCGCGCGGAGCGCGACCCGTCTCCCGGGCGCGCGCGGCGTGCGCTCGCGCAGTACCGCGAGCTCCGTGATGCATACGGCGTCGATCCGGCGGTCGGGCGGCTGCTCGGCGGCCGCTTGGCGTAGCATGACGGCGATGCACGAAACCGGGACGATGCGCGTCAAGAGCGGCCTTGCCGAGATGCTGAAGGGCGGCGTGATCATGGACGTCGTCGACGCCGAGCAGGCCAGGATCGCCGAGGCCGCCGGGGCCTGCTCGGTGATGGCGCTCGAGCGCGTCCCGGCCGACATCCGGCGCGACGGCGGCGTGGCCCGCATGTCGGACCCGGACAAGATCAAGGAGATCCAGGAGGCGGTCACGATCCCGGTGATGGCGAAGTGCCGGATCGGCCACTTCGCGGAGGCCCAGATCCTCCAGGCGCTCGAGATCGACTACATCGACGAGTCCGAGGTGCTGACGCCGGCGGATCTCGAGCACCACGTCGACAAGTGGGAATTCACCGTTCCGTTCGTCTGCGGCTGCACCAACCTCGGCGAGGCGCTGCGCCGCATCGCCGAAGGCGCGGCGATGATCCGCACGAAGGGCGAGGCCGGCACCGGCGACATCGTCAACGCTGTCACGCACATGCGCTCGGTCTTCGGCGGCATCCGCCGGCTGCAGTCGCTGCGCAGCGAGGAGCTCTACGCCGAGGCGAAGAACCTGCAGGCTCCGTACGAGCTCGTGCGCTGGGTCGCCGAGCACGGCCGCCTGCCGGTCGTCACCTTCACCGCCGGCGGGATCGCGACGCCGGCCGATGCGTCGCTCTGCATGCAGCTCGGGGCCGACGGCGTCTTCGTCGGCTCGGGCATCTTCAAGTCAGGCGATCCGGAGAAGCGCGCCCGCGCGATCGTCGAGGCGACGACGCACTACCTCGACGCGGCCGTGCTCGCCGACGTCTCGGCCGGTCTCGGCGAGGCGATGGTCGGCATCTCGACGGCGTCGCTCGAGCCGAGCGCGCTGCTCGAGCGCCGCGGCTGGTAGCCGCGCGGCAGCGCCTGCAGCACAACCGCCGCGATCACCACGATCCCACCCAGCAGCGTCGCCGTCGAGGGGCGCTCGGTGAGCGCGAGCCAGACCCAGAGCGGCCCGAGCACGACCTCGAGCAGCGTGATCAGCGCAACCTCCGCGGCGGGGATCAGCCGGGCCGCCATCGTCAGGAACGCGAGCCCGAGACCGATCTGCGTCACGCCCAGCAGCGCGATCAGGCCGAGATCCACGCCGCCGATCTGGCCGGGGTCGCTGAACGGCGCATAGACGACGAGCACGATCACCTGCGAGAGACAGATCGCCGGCGCCATCGAGATGTCGCGGCGATGGCGCGTGATCACCACGGTCACGGCGAAGCAGAAGGTCATCAGCACCGAGAGTGCGAGCCCGATCCCCTGCGCGCCGCCGGGGCCGCCGACCATCAGCCCAACTCCCGCCAGTGCGACGAGCATGGCGGCGCCGGTTCTCCGCGAGATCGGCTCCCGGAGGGCGATCCACGCGATCAGCGCGGCTGCGATCGGCGCCACCGCCTGCATGAAGAGAACGTTCGCGACCGATGTGTGGTTGAGGGCGATGATGAACGCCGACGACGCGACGGCCGTGCACACCGCCACTGCCAGCTCGGCCCGACCGAGCGACGCGAAGGCGCGAATCCCGCCGGTGTGCTTCGACCAGACCACGAATGCCAGGAGCGCGAGCACCGCGAAGAACGCGCGGCCCGCCACCTGCGTCGCCGCGCCCACCGACAGCTCCCGCTGCAGGACTCCCGCCGTCGACCAGGCGAGTGCCGCCGCGACCGCGTAGGCCTGGCCGCGGCGATGGGCTGCCCGCGCGTCCCCCACGGTGACAGTCAACCAGGAGCGACGCCCCGGGCAGGATGTCCGCGGAATGCAGCGGCTCCTCGTCACCGGCGGCTGCGGCTACCTCGGCTCCGAGATCGTCCGGCGCGCACATGCGCGCGGCCTCGAGGTGGTCGCGACATGGTGGCAGCGCCCGCCCGAAGGGCTGCCCGGTGCCTGGCACCGGGTCGACGTGCGCGACGCGGCGCAGGTCGCGGAGGCAGCCGGCGGCGTCGACGCGATCGTGCACACCGCGTATCGCCAGGGCGGGGAGGACGAATGGACGACGAACGCCGACGGATCCGCCGCCGTCGCTTCCGCCGCGGCGGGCCGGCGGCTCGTGCACCTGTCGAGCGACCTCGTGTTCGACGGCCGCCGCGGCCGGTACGCGGAGGGCGACCGCACGGCGCCGGTGGGCGGCTACGGCCGCTCGAAGGCCGAGGCGGAGCGGCGGGTCGAAGCGCTCCATCCGGCGGCGACGATCGTCCGGACGTCGCTGATCTACGGCGGGGCCGCGCCCGGGCAGCAGGAGCTGCTCGCACGCGAGGGCACCCGGTTCTTCGTGGACGAGATCAGGTCGCCGGTCCATGCCGGCGACCTGGCCGAGGCGATCCTGGAGCTGCTCTCGCTCGATTGCAACGGCCCGCTGCACGTCGGCGGCGCCGACGACGTCAGCCGCTACGACTTCGCGGTCCTGCTCGGCGCGGACCTGTCCCGCATCGAACCCGCGCACACGCCCCGCGACCGCGCACGGGACGTGTCGCTCGACAGCTCACGCGCCGCGGGACTGCTCTCCACCCGCATCCGCGGCGTCCGGGAGGTCCTCGGCTGACCAGCGGCTGGCCGCAGCGCGGCCCTCCGGCGTCGCCAGGAAGTGCTCGAGCGGGACATGCAGCAGCGCAACCTTCGCCTCGGCGAGCGACTCGTCGCCGTCCGTGATGCGCGCGTCGACGTGGAGCCGCCGGCCGTGGACGTCAACCAGCCGTGCTGCGATCAGCAGCTCCGTGTTGATCGGCACCGGCCGGCGGTAGCGGACGAAGAGCCGCGCCGTCACGGACGGAAAGGAGTGCCACGTCGCCAGCAGCCCTGCAGCCTCGTCGAGCGCCGCGGACACCATTCCCCCGTGCGCGATCCCGGGGCCGCCCTGGTGACGCTCGTCGAAGGAGAAGTAGGCCTCGTACTCGGTCAGGCCAGGCGCTGCCGGCGCGGCGAGGCGCAGGCCCAGCGGGTTGTCACCGCACCCGAAGCAGGCAGGGTCATGATGCGGCGGGATCTGCATCGTCCGCCCAGACGCCCTCGAACGTGCCCAGGCGCAGCTCCTGCCGGTAGAGGAAGGCCGTCTCGTCGACGCGCCGCATGTACTCGTCGCGGTTCGCCTCGACGAACCGGTTGTACGCGTTCGCCGACTCCCAGCGGTCGACTACGAGGTAGCGGCCCCGCTGCTCGACGTCGCGGAGCAGCTCCGTGCCGACGTAGCCCTCCGCGTCGCGGAAGAACGCGGCCCACGGGCCGTTGACGCCGTAGACGTCCTCGAACGGCCCGTTGTCGTCGGTCTCGTAGGCGAAGACGAGCGCGATCATCGGAGGCCGCCCCGCTCGTGGTGCGCCTGGAAGAAGTTTTCGCTGCCGGCCGTCGCCATTGCGGCCGACGCGCTGATCTCGAGGCAGAGCGCGGCCGCAGCCACGATCTGCGCGAGGCGGTAGACCTTCCCTGGACCGGCGCAGCCGACCGAGGCGAGCCACTCGCGTGCCGACGGCAGCGTCGTCCCGCCCCCGACCGTCCCGACCTCGAGCCCGCCGAAGCGGATCGTCGCCTCGAGCCCGCCCGCGACGCGGCGCCCCGTCCCCTGGGCCATCGAGCTCGTGCCGACCATCCCGAGGTCCTGGCCCGTGGCCGCGAAGACGGCGGCGATCGCCGAGGCCGGCGTGAACGCCACCGACTGCATGCCGCTCGCGATCGAGCCGTGCGTCCCGGCCCACGACAGCGCCTCGAGGTCCTCGGCGGTCGTCCGCAGGACGCGCCGCACGTGCTCGTCGGTGATCAGCGCCTCGGCGAGCACCGACTTGCCGTGACCCGACCGGAAGAACTCGTGCGACGGCTTCTTGTCGCCGCCCATGTTCGCCTCGAGGATCGACCGCTCCGGCTTCACGGGCGCGCGCTGCATCACGTAGCCCATGTTCAGCGCGTAGGAGTTGCGCGTCATCATGTTCGGGCCGACGGCGTCGCCCGTCGTCCAGCGCCAGAGCACGTGGCACATCGGCCCCACGACGTGCGTGTCGGCCGCGCGCAGCCGCGCGTGTCGCGAGAGCATGGGGTCCGGCGATGCTTCGAGCCAGTCGCGCATGGCGTCGACCTCGTCCTCGATCCAGGCGGCGAGCGCGACCGCCTCGGCGGGGTTCGCGCAGACGAAGCACGAAGCCCGGGTGATCCGATCCGCGAGCACGTACGTGCGGACGGTTCCGGCCGCGAGCGCGCCGCGCGTGACGGATGCCGTCAGCCCGCCCTCGGTGTGCGCGAGGGGGACGTGCACCGTCTCGACAGCGCGGCCGGTCTCGACCAGCGTCCCGCTCGCGTCGAGCTCGTACGCGCCGAGCTCGATCGACACCGGCACCGCCGACACCGGGATCACCGCGACGCCGACGAGCGACTCTGCGGCGCCGGCGAACGGCTCGAGGTCGATCGACGTGACGAGCCCGTCGTCGATGCCCATCGCCTCGCGCCGCCGCGCGATCGACTCCTGGTCGTTCTTCCGGGGCCAGCGCACGGGGAGAGCCTAGTGCCCCCTCCATGGATGCCGTCCGCGCAGAAGCGGACATGTATTCAGGGAGGGGGCACTACACTCGGGCCGGTGCCGGCCACACCGATCAGGGGGAAGCCGATCGCCGACCGGATCCGCGCCGAGGTCGCCGAGGAGGTGCGCCGCCTCGGTGGGCTCGGCCTCGTGACCGTGCTCGTCGGGGACGACCCGGCGTCGGAGATCTACATCGGCCTCAAGCAGAAGGCCGCGGCGGCGGCCGGCATCACCGCCACCGACCTCCGGCTGCCGGCCGACATCACGGAGGCGGCGCTGCTCGAACGGATCGCCGAGCTCAACGCGGACGAGAGCGTCCACGCGCTCCTCGTCCAGCTCCCGCTGCCGGCGCACATCGATGCGGCGCGCGTCATGCGCTCGATCGACCCGCGGAAGGACGTCGACGGGCTGCATCCGTTCAACGCCGGACAGCTCTACCTCGGCCGGCCGACGCTCGTCGGCGCAACGCCGATCGGGATCATGGCGATGCTCGACGAGCACCGGATCGAGCTGGATGGTGCCCACGCGGTGGTGATCGGGCGCAGTGACATCGTCGGAAAGCCCGTTGCGCACCTGCTGCTCCAGCGGAACGCGACCGTCACGATCTGCCACTCGCATACGCGCGATCTCTCCCGGCACACGCTCGACGCCGACGTCCTCGTTGCTGCCGTTGGCGTCCCGGCGTTCATCTCGGCCGACCTCGTCAAGCTCGGCGCGGCGGTGATCGACGTGGGCATCAGCCGCACGGAGGCGGGCGTCGTCGGCGACGTCGACCCCGGCGCGGTCGACTCGGCTGCGTACCTGACCCCCGTCCCGGGCGGGGTGGGGCCGATGACGATCGCGTGCCTGCTGGAGAACGCCGTTCGCTGCGCCCGCTATCTGCGCGGCGAGCTTGCATTTCCGGCCTGATTGAGTGGTAAGGTTCGCGCCGCTCCGCGGGATCGCGGACTTGTAGTCGTCAAGCAAGGAGTAGTTGGTTTTGGCTGAAGGCACGGTCAAGTGGTTCTCGAACGAAAAGGGATACGGCTTCATCGAGCGGGGTAACGGCGAGGCGGACGTGTTCGTCCACTTCTCCGCCATCGCCGGTGATGGCTACAAGTCGCTGACCGAGGGTCAGCGCGTGTCGTTCGAAGTCGTGCAGGGCGACAAGGGCCTGCAGGCGGCGAACGTCGAGGCGCTCTAGACCCCTTTCGGAACCGAGTTGGCCGGGGGCTCCGAAAGGGGCCCCCGGCGTTTTTGAGGGAGGATTTGCGAATGGCGGAGATCACGAGAGACGAGGTGCTGCACGTGGCGCAGCTCGCGCGGCTCGAGCTGACCGATGACGAGGTCGCGCGCTTCCAGGAGCAGCTCTCCGCGATCCTCGGCGCGGTCTCCAAGGTGTCCGAGCTCGATCTCCGGGATGTGCCGCCGACCGCGCACCCGCTCGAGATCTCGAACGCGTGGGCCGACGACGAGCCGCGCCCGTGCCTCAGCCTCGACGAGGTCTTCGCGAACGCGCCCGACCGGGACGGCGACCTCTTCCGCGTGCCGCCGGCATGAGCAGCGGCATCGACACGCTCAGGCTCGGAGCCGAGGAGGCGACGCGGCTGCTTGCCGCCGGTGAGCTCTCCGGCGCCGAGCTGTTCGCCGCCTACCGCGACGCGATCGACGCTCGCGATCCGGAGCTGCACGCCTACCTCACCGTGTGCGACGACCCGGGCGGAGACGGCGTGCCGATCGCGATCAAGGACGTGATCGGGACGAAAGGCGTTGCGACGACGGCTGGGTCGAAGATCCTCGAGAGCTATGTGCCCGTGTACGACGCGACGGTGATCGCGAAGTGCAAGGCGCAAGGCTTGCGGCTGCTCGGCAAGACGAACACCGACGAGTTCGCGATGGGCTCGTCGACCGAGAACTCGGCGTTCGGCCCGACCCGCAACCCGTGGGACCCGACGCGCGTGCCGGGCGGGTCGGGCGGCGGCTCGGCCGCGGCGGTCGCCGCCGGGCTCGCGCCGTGGGCGCTCGGATCGGACACGGGCGGGTCGATCAAGCAGCCGGCAGCTCTCTGCGGCAACGTCGGCCTGCGTCCCACGTACGGGACCGTGTCGCGGTACGGCGTCGTGGCGTTCGCGTCGTCGCTCGACCAGGTGGGCCCGGTCGCCCGCAGCGTGCGAGACTGCGCGCTCCTCTACTCGATCATCTCCGGCCGCGACCACAACGACTCGACGACCGTCGACGTCCCGCCGGTCGAGCTGCCGGCCGCCGAGGACCTCCGCGGCCTGCGCATCGGCGTGCCCAGGGAGCTGAACGATGCCGAGGGGATCGAGCCGGGCGTGCGCGCCTCCGTGGCGAAGGCGCTCGAGGTCGCCGAGTCGCTCGGCGCGACCGTCGATGAGTGCTCGCTGCCGCGCTCCGTCGACTACGGGCTCGCGTGCTACTACCTCGTCGCGCCGGCGGAAGCCTCGTCCAACCTTGCGCGATATGACGGCGTCCGCTACGGGCTTCGTTCGAACGGGGACGACTTCCGCGCGATGGTGATGGCCTCGCGCCACGACGGGCTCGGTGACGAGCCGAAGCGGCGCATCATGCTCGGGACCTACGCGCTGTCGTCCGGTTACTACGACGCGTACTACGGCAAGGCGCAGCAGGTCCGCACCGTGATCAAGCGCGAGCACGACGAGGCGTTCTCCCGCTTCGACGTGCTGGCGAGCCCGACGAGCCCGACGGTCGCGTTCCCGATCGGCGCGAAGGCGGACAACCCGCTGGCCATGTACCTGAGCGACCTCCTGACGATCCCGTCGTGCATGGCCGGGCTCCCCGGGCTCAACGTGCCGTGCGGCCTGTCCGACGGCCTGCCGGTCGGGCTGCAGCTCGTCGGCCCGCAATTCTCGGAGAACGCCCTGTTCCGCACGGCGCACGCGCTCGAGCTCGCGCTCGGGTTCGATCCCGTTCCTGCGAGGTACCGGTCATGACGGCCGTCGAGTGGGAGCCCGTGATCGGGCTCGAGATCCACGTGCAGCTGAAGACGGAGACGAAGATGTTCTGCCGCTGCGCGAACATCTTCGGCGCGCCGCCGAACACCCAGACCTGCCCCGTCTGCCTCGCGTTCCCCGGCGCGCTCCCGGTGCCCAACCGGCGGGCGATCGAGGAGACGATCAAGCTCGGGCTCGCGCTCGACTGCGCCATCGCCGAGCGTGCGGTCTTCCATCGCAAGAACTACTTCTACCCCGACCTTCCGAAGGCGTACCAGATCAGCCAGTACGACGAGCCGCTGTGCTCGCGCGGGCGCCTGACCGTGCCGATGGAGAACGGCGACGTCACCATCGGGATCGTGCGCGCACACCTCGAGGAGGACGCGGCGAAGTCGATGCACGTCGCCGCTTCAGGGCGGATCCACGGTGCGACCGCGACGCTCGTCGACTTCAACCGCGGCGGGACGCCGCTCGTCGAGATCGTCACGGAGCCGGACCTGCGCGACGCCGAGACCGCAAAGCGGTTCCTGCAACTGCTCCGGCAGACGGTGGTCGAGCTCGGGCTGTCCGACGCCGAGCTCGAGAAGGGATCGATGCGGTTCGACGTGAACGTCTCCGTGCGCCCGAAGGGCAGCGACGAGTTGCGCACGCGCACCGAGCTGAAGAACATGAATTCGTTCGCGTTCGCGGCGAAGGGCATCGAGCGCGAGATCGCGCGCCAGGTGAAGGTGTACGAGTCCGGCGGCGAGGTCGAGCAGGAGACGCTGCACTTCGACCCGTCGCACGAGGAGTCACCGCCGCTGCGTTCCAAGGAGGAGGCGCAGGACTACCGCTACTTCCCGGAGCCGGATCTCGTCCCGGTCACGCCACCGGCCGACCTGGTCGAGCGGCTGCGCGCCGAGGTCGGAGAGCTGCCGGGAGCGCGCATCCGGCGGCTGGCCGGGACGCTGTCGTTCTACGATGCCGACGTGCTCGTCACCGGCGGGCTCGACGCGCTCTGGTCGGCGGTCGTCGCAGCTGGGGCCGAGCCGAAGGACGCGGCGAACGTGCTCGCGAACCAGTTCGTCGCGACCGGGATCGACCCCGCCCGCGTCGATGCGCGCGAGCTCGCAAAGCTCGTCTCGGCGCGCGCCGAGATCCCGCGGGCGGCATTCGACGCCGCGCTCGCACGGGCCGGCGACGAGGGGTTCACCGCGGCGCCGCACCTCGAGCAGAAGGTCGTCTCAGACGTAGGCGAGCTCGACCCGGTGATCGAGCGCGTGATCGCCGCGAACCCGGGCCAGGCCGAGCAGTACCGCGGCGGGAAGCAGGGGCTCCTCGGCTTCTTCGTCGGCCAGGTGATGAAGGAGACAGGGGGCTCGGCCGACCCGAGGGTCGTCAACGAGCGCGTGCGCGCGAAGCTGGGTTAGCGGTTACTTCCAGCCCTGCGCGACCGAGAGCATGCCGAGGCACATCTCGTCGGTCGTCCCCTCGCCCCAGACGACGTAGCGCGGCCGTAGCGGCTTCCCGTTGATCACGGGCTGGGCTGCGGCCGAGTTGTCGAAGGTGCAGTGCACGCCGATCGTGTCGCCGGGCCCGATGTGGATCGGGTGCACGAGGTAGTACACGTCCTGCCAGTGGAAGTCCCACGCCGGGATGTGGAGGAGCATCTTCTGCTTCGGCGTGCCGGGGTCGAGCTCGACCCGGATGTCGCGGCCGCGGAGATGCATGTGCCCCGCGACGCCGTAGATCGTCTCCCTCGACCGCACCGCACGGACGCAGCTCGTCGAGATGCTCGTGCCGGCGCCGACGGCGGTCGGATAGTCGGCCAGCGTCTTGCCGCACAGCTGCAGCAGCCCGTCGGGGATGAACGCGTTTTCCGGGCCGTAGTGCAGTGCGAGGTCGGCGATCGCGCGGCTGCGCGTGCACGCGGCGCCGGAGTAGCCACGCGGACAGGGGAGCTCGACCGGCGCCGCGAACAGCTGCGTCTGCAGCGGCGTGAGGTGCGTCGTCGCCGGGCGGACGCGCAGCCACGCCTGCGAGCGGTCGGGAGCGACTGCCTCGATCAGGTTGTAGTGGACCTGCATCACGACCAGTGCGTGGGCGTGGAGGAGCACGCCCGTCCCCTGCGGAAGCCCGTTCGTCGTATGTCCGGGCACCCAGGCGGCGATCCACGGCGGCTGGCCGAGCCGCTGCAGCGCGCCCGGCTGGGAGACATCGATCGGGAGGTTCGGGCCGCCGAAGCACGTCCAGCCCTTTCCGCCGCTCGCGGCGTTGAGCTGCCGGGCCGCCTGCGCCTGCGCCCCGGACGCCTCGTAGAGGATCACGTGATGGACGATCCCGGTGCGCTGCGGCCGGATGAGCGCGCCGGTCACGAACACGTTCTGCCGGAGCTTCGGGTCGAGCACGAAGCAGTGGTAGTCGTCGATGCCGCCTCCCGTAGCGTGCGGGAGGTATGGCTTCGGGGGCTCGAGCTTGATCGTGCGACCCGGCCCGCCGAGCCCGGCGCCGGTCGAAGGCCGGGCATGGAGATCGGCAGGACTGCCGGCCGGTGCTCCGGCCGCCGCCCAGGCGACGAGCGTGCGGAGCTGATTCTTCGTCAGGCGCCGGAGGTCGCGGCCGCGCAGCGGCACCGAGTCGGGCCCCGGCATCCAGGGAGGCATGGCGCCGGCACGCGTCATGCGCATGATCCCGCTTGCGTTCGCCTTCGCCGCGGCCTCGGTCGTGAGGGAGAACGGCGCGATCCCGCCGAGGCGGTGGCAGGTCGTGCACTTCGCGTCGAGGATCGGCGCGACGTCGCGGTAGTAGGTCGGCGGCGACGCTGCACGTCCGCCGGCGACGGCCAGCGTCGCGCCGAGCACAGCACCCGCGGCCGCAAGCACCAGGGCGATCCGCACCCTGGAACTGTACGCGTGCAGCCGCCGCCGTAGACTCGGCGGATGGCGTGGCTGCACCGCCGGCGTTGGTGGCGCGACGAAGGGCTGCCGGAGCTGCGGCTCCTCGCGATCGAGCACTGGGATCCCGAAGGCGTCTACGACGACCCGATGCGCGCCGACACCTACGACCCGTACCTCGAGCGAATCGGCAGGATGCTGCGCCGGGGGAAAGGCCCCGCCGACCTGGCGCGGTACCTCGGGGATGTGCGCACGAAGGCGTTTCGCCGCGACCCGAACGAGGAGGCGGATCAGTCGTTCGCCGACCGCGTGGTCGCCTGGTACGCCCTCGAGGCGCCGCGAGGCGATCCCGCGACCCCGAGGTAGAGCAACACTGCGGCGACGGCGAAGGCGGCGGCTGCCGCGGCGACCGCCGTCTGCGTGAGCGCGGATGCGATCCCGGCGGCGATGACCGCTCCGACGATCAGCAGGCCCTGGCGCGGACGCCCGCGCAGGGTGGCGGCGGCGACGACGAGCACCGCCAGCGTCCCCAGCGAACTGGCGGCGATCGCGATCACCCGCGGTAGCGCGTCGACGTGGTCCTGGGCGCGTGGCACGGTGGTCGAGAAGGTGCCGTGCACCGGCATCACCAGCGCGACGCCGATCGCGAGGCCGACGTAGACGAGCGCCATCGGGGCGGCCCAGCGCCGGCCCCAGAGCAGAAGCGAGCCCACTCCGAGCAGCGGCGCCGAGAGCAGCGCACCGGCGAGGTAGTAGACGCGGAACGACCGGGCATCCCATCCGTGCGCGGAGCCCCACGCCATCGCCGCGGTCGCGGCGGCGAAGGAGAACAGCGCGCCCGCCCAGGCGAGCCGGCGGCGCCGGGCCAGCTGACCGCCGAGCCGCAAAGCGACGAGCGCGGCTGCGAAGGAGAGGAGCGCATCCATCGGAGTGCAGTCTGCGCGTGTCGCTACGCTCTCGGCTTGGAGAAGCGCTACCTGTTCACCCCGGGGCCGACCCCGGTTCCGCCCGAGGTGCTTGCCGCGACGGCGGAGCCGATCGTCCACCATCGTGGCAGCGACTTCCGGGTGGTCTACGAGCGCACGCTTGGCCGTCTGCGCAATGTCTTCCGGACGGAGTCCGACGTGCTGCTGTTCGCGGCGTCCGGGACGGGCGCGATGGACTCGGCCGTCGCCAACCTCTGCGCTTCGGGCGACACCGTCTCGGTGGTCAGCCACGGCTCCTTCGGCGAGCGCTGGATCGCGATCTGCGAGCAGTACGGGATCGATGTTCGCCCGATCCGCTACGAGTGGGGCGAGACGCCCGATCCGGACGAGGTCGGCGCGGCGGTCCGCGAGGCCGGCGCCGGCGTCGTCCTGTGCCAGCAGTCCGACACGTCCACCGGCGTCGTCTCCGACGTGCGCGCGATCAAGGCCGCGGTCGGCGACCCGATCCTCGTCGTCGACGCGATCTCGTCGCTCGGCGCGGTCCCGCTCGAGATCGATGCGTGGGACATCGACGTCGCCGTCTCGGGGTCGCAGAAGGCGCTGATGTGCCCGCCCGGGCTGGCGATGGCGTCGGTCTCGCGGCGGGCGTTCGAGCAGGCCGGCCCGCCGCGGAGCTTCTACTTCGACTGGACGCGCACGAAGAAGGCCCAGGATGCGCTCGACGCAGCGTTCACACCGGCCGTGTCACTCGTCCGCGGGCTGGACGTGGCACTCGGGCTGATCCTCGATGCCGGGCTTGACGCCGCATTCGAGCGCCACGTGCGGCTCGGGCGCGCCGCGCGCGCCGGAGTCAAGGCGATGGGCCTCGAGCTGTTCTCGCCGGACGACGACTCGAGCGCCGTGGTCACGGCCGTCCGCGTCCCCGAGGGCGTCGACGGCAACGAGCTGCTCCGTCACCTCCGCGACGTGCACGGCGTGACGCTGGCTCCCGGCCAGGCGCATCTCAAGGGGAAGATCTTCCGTATCGGGCACATCGGCTGGTTCGACATCTTCGACATCGCGGCCGCCCTCGCGGCCGTCGAGCTGTCTCTGACCGAGCTCGGCGCGGAGATCGAGCGCGGGGCGGCAGTCGCCCGGGCTTTCGAGGCGTTCGAAGGCCGCGTCACGGCGTGACCGCGCGCGGACGTGTCGTCGTCCGTGAGTCGATCGCGGAGGCGGGCATCGCCCTGCTCCGCGACCAGGGGCTCGACGTCGTCGTCGACACGGACTCGCCGCTCGACTCGCTGCTCGCCGACGCCGACGCGCTGATCGTCCGCTCGGCGACGAAGGTGACCGCCGAGGTGCTCGCCCAGGCTCCGGTGCTCAAGGTGGTCGGCCGCGCGGGCGTCGGTGTCGACAACGTGGACGTCGAGGCCGCCACGCGGCGCGGGATCGTGGTGGCGAACGCACCGGAGTCGAACGTCGTATCGGCCGCCGAGCACACCGTCGGCCTGCTGGTCGCGCTCGCGCGCAACATCCCGCAGGCGCACGCGGCTCTCCGCGAAGGGCGCTGGGAACGGTCGCGCTACGGCGGCGTCGAGCTCGCCGACAAGACGCTCGGCGTGCTCGGGTTCGGGCGCATCGGCCAGCAGGTCGCGAGGCGCGCCCTCGGCCTCCAGATGAAGGTGGTCGGCCACGACCCGTACGTCTCCGAGGAGCGCTTCCGGGAGCTCGGCGTCGAGTCCGCCTCGTTCGACGACGTCCTCGCACGCTCCGACTTCATCACGCTGCATCTGCCGCTCAACGACTCGACGCGCGGTGCGATCGGCGCCGGGCAGATCGCGCGCATGCGCGACGGCGTGCGCATCATCAACGCCGCCCGCGGGGAGCTGCTCGACGAGGCGGCGCTCGTCGCTGCGCTCGAGTCGGGCAAGGTCGCCGGCGCGGCGGTCGACGTCTTCGTGCAGGAGCCGTACTCGGGGCCGCTGCTCGAGGCGCCGAACATCGTCGTCACGCCGCACCTCGCCGCCTCGACCGACGAGGCGCAGGACCGGGCCGGGCTGATCGTCGCCGAGCAGGTGGCGGCGGCGCTCCAGGGCGAGCTGGTGACGAATGCCGTCAACATCCCGACCGTCGGCGCCGACGACCTCGAGGTGCTCGGGCCCTTCATCCCGCTCGCGGCGAAGCTCGGCAAGCTCGCCGCCGAGCTGGCGGGCGGCGACATGCGCCGGATCGTCGTCGAGGCGGAGGGCGACCTCGCCGAGTACGACACCCGGCTGCTGACCGTCGCGGCGCTGAACGGCGCTTTCCAGGGTCGGAGCGACCAGCCGGTCAACTACGTGAACGCGCCGGTGATCGCCGCCGACCGCGGGGTGGAGGTCGTGGAGGAGACGCGGCGCTCGTCCCACGACTACAAGAACCTCGTCGCCGTGTCGGCGGACGGCCGGCGCGTCGCAGGCACGACGATCGGCACCGAGGACCGCCAGTGGCTCGTGTCGGCACTGGGCTTCCAGGTGGAGATCGAGCTGGCGCCGCGGATGGCGCTGCTCCGGTACGACGACGTGCCCGGGGTGATCGGACGCGTCGGGACGCTGTTCGGCTCGGCCGGCGTCAACATCGCGAACATGGCCGTGTCGCGCAGCCGCGACGCGGGCAAGGCGTTGATGGCGCTGTCGATCGACTCGCCGGTGCCGGCCGAGCTGATCGCCCGGCTCCGCGAGGGCACCGACGAAGCGCACGTGATCCAGTAGGTTCGGACGATGCCCGAGTGGCCCGAGCCCGTCGAGCGCGTTGCGGCGGTTCTGCGGGCCGCGGCCGTCGACGCCCGGATCGAGGAGTTCTCCGAGGGTGCTGCGACCGCCCGCGACGCGGCCCGGCTGATCGGCTGCGAGCTCTCGCAGATCGTCAAGTCGCTCGTCTTCGTGTGCGACGGCGCCTTCGTCCTTGCGCTCGTGCCGGGCGACCAGCGCGCGAGCGAGGCTGCGATTGCGCGCGCGACGGGCGCCGGCGACGTCCGGGTCGCCACCGCCGACGAGGTGATGTTCGCGACCGGCTTCGCGCCGGGCGGCGTCGCGCCGTTCCCGGCCCGGGCCGTGACGCGGACGCTGATCGACACGTCGTTCGTCCAGCACCAGGTGGTCTGGATGGGCGCGGGCACGAGCGAGTACATGGCCGCGATCTCTCCGCACGAGCTGCAGCGGCTCACCAATGCCGCGGCGGTCGATCTCGTGGGCTCCTAGCTAGACTCGAGAGAGTCGAACGAAAGGAGCCGGGCGGTGCAGGAGACCGAGAAGATCTGGATGAACGGCGAGCTCGTGGACTGGGCGGATGCCAAGGTCCACGTCGGCGTCCACGGCCTCCACTACGGCTCCGGGGTCTTCGAGGGGATCCGCTGCTACGACACGCCGAAGGGACCTGCCGTCTTCCGGCTCTCCGACCACCTCCAGCGCCTGCACAACTCGGCGCGGCTCCTGCACATGGAGATCCCGTACACGGTCGAGGAGCTGCGCACGGCGACGAACGAGCTGATCGGCGCGAACGGGCTGCCCGAGTGCTACATCCGGCCGATCTCGTTCTACGGCTACGGCCAGCTGGGCGTCGCGACCCGCGGGAACCCAGTCGAGACGGTGATCATGAGCTGGCCCTGGGGCACGTACCTCGGCGAGGACGGGCTGAAGAAGGGCATCACGGCCAAGGTGTCGTCGTGGCAGCGCGTCTCGCCGAACATCGTCCCGCACGTGTCGAAGGCGACCGGCGTCTACCTGAACTCGATGCTCGCGGTGACCGAGGCGAACCTCGGCGGCTACGACGAGGCGATCCTGCTCACGCCGGAAGGGCTCGTCGCAGACGGCTCGGGCGAGAACATCTTCGTCGTCCGCGACGGGGTGATCTACACGCCCGATCTCGCGACCGGGATCCTCCCGGGCCTCACGCGCGACGCGGTGATCCAGATCGCGCAGGATCTCGGCCACACGGTCGTCGAGAAGGCGATCATCCGCTCCGATCTCTATCTGGCCGACGAGGTGTTCATGTGCGGCACCGCGGCCGAGGTGACGCCGCTCCGCGCGATCGACGATCACGACATCGGGGTCGGTGAGGTGACGCTCGAGATCCAGGACGCGTACCTGGCGACCGTCCGCGGCCAGAGCGACCGCTGGGCCCAGTGGCTCGAGCACGTTCCGCAGCTGGCGCGAATTTGACGTCGGCGACGACGCGCATCGCGCTCAGCGCGCCGTGGATCGACGAGCGGGACGAGGAGCTCGTCCTCGAGGTTCTGCGCTCCGGGTGGCTGTCGCTCGGCCCGGCGGGGCCGCGCTTCGAGTCGCTGGTCGCCGCCGCCGTCGACGCCCCGCACTGCGCAGCCGTCTCGTCGGGGACCGCCGGCCTGCATCTCTGCATGCGACTCGCAGGCGTGGGGGAGGGCGACGAGGTGATCACGTCGCCGTACTCGTTCGTCGCCTCGGCCAACTGCGCGATCTACGAGGGCGCCACGCCGGTGTTCGCCGACATCGACCCGAGGACGCTCAACCTCGATCCGGCGGCGGTCGAGGCGGCGGTCACCCCCCGGACGAGGGCGATCGTCGCGGTCGACATCTTCGGCTACCCGTGCGAGCTGGACGAGCTGACGGACATCTGCCGACGTCACGGCCTGGCGCTCGTCGAGGACTCGTGCGAGGCGCTCGGCGCCCGGTACAAGGGCCGTCCGCTCGGTGCGCACGGGCATCCCGCTGTCTGGGCGTTCTATCCGAACAAGCAGATGACGACCGGTGAAGGCGGCGCGGTCACGACCCACGACGAGGCCCAGCACGAGCTGCTCGTTTCGCTGCGGAACCAGGGGCGCCTCGAGACCTCCAGCTGGCTCCAGCACGGACGGCTCGGGTTCAACTACCGCCTCGACGACATCTCGGCCGCGCTCGGCATCGGCCAGATCGAGAAGCTCGACCGCATCCTCGCCGCGCGCCGTGGCGTCGCGGCGACCTACGGAGAGCTGCTCGCCGACGCCGACGTCGAGCTGCCGCTGCCCGACGACGCCGACCACGAGCGCTCCTGGTTCGTCTACGTCGTCAAGCTGCCGGCGGGCGTCGATCGCGATGCGGTGATGCGGAGGCTCTCGGAGGACGGGATCGCCACGGCGCCGTACCTTCCGTCGATCCACCTGCAGTCGTACATGCGCGAGCGCTACGGCTTCCGCGAGGGCATGCTGCCGGTGAGCGAGGATTGCAGCGCCCGCACGATGGCGCTGCCGTTCCACGCGCGGCTCGCGCGCGAGGATCAGGAGCGCGTCGCCGATGCGCTCCGGTCGGCGATCGCGTAGGCGAAGGCGGCACAGCAGGCGACCGCGGTGAGCGCGATCCCGATCGCGTCCTCGAGCACGCGCCGGTGCGAGGTGATGACCGTGAAGCTGAGGCCGGGCCGGAGATGCCAGGCAGCCAGCGCGGCGAGCACGACGAGGACCACCGCGGCCGCGACCAGCCATCCCGGGATCGCGCGGTCGAGCGGTCGCTTGACGAGCTGCGCGGCGCCTGCCGCCCACGCGGTCGCCACGCAGAAGCCCCCACCGACGTCCGACGGGAGGTGCCAGGCGTTGAACACCAGCCCGGCGCCCATGACCGCCGCGTAGATCGCGGCGCCGGCCGCCGCGAACGTCCGCTGCCGGACGGGAGCGACGAGCACGAACGAGAGACCGAGCGCGAGCGCGACGGTCGAGTGGCCGCTCGGGAAGCCCTGAGCGAGCGCATTCGGGACGCCCTCGCGGGCGTGCAGCGTCGGCTTGAGGTACTCGCTGGTCGCCACCGAGCCGACGAGCGTGATCACGACAGCCGCGACCAGGTCGAGCCGCCACTGGAGCAGCGACCAGAGGACGATCAGCCCGCCGATGAACGCGAACGAGGTGACGGCGATCGCTGTCAGCACAGCGTTGCTCGAGCTGTGGGCGGCTTCGCCGAGGGCGATCCCGTTCAGGATCGACGTGAGGTCGAACTCGTGGCCGAAGCTCGTCCGGGTGCCGATGAGCCGGAACGCGACGACGCCGAGGACCGCGGCCAGTGTCAGGGCGGCCAGCGATAATCGGCGGATGGCAGACGGAGCGATGGTCTTCCTCGGGTTCGGAAAGTACGTGAGAGCCGACCGAATCTACGCGCTCGAGCCGCTGCCGGCCGGCGCGCGCGGATCGGGGGCCCGCACGCGCGTGTGGGTGGACGGCATCGCCGAGCCGTTGATCGCCTCGCGTACCGAGCATGCCATCCTCGTCGAGATGGGCGCCGTGCCGGCCCGGCGGCGGCCGCCCGCCCAGGACGAGAATCTGTTCTAGTTGCTCGGCAGGGCGCGGATCGACCTGCGGCCGCTGCGCCGCCGCCACTTTCGCAACCTCTGGCTGGGACAGGCGATCTCGTCGATCGGCGCCGAGATCGCGACGGTCGCCGTCCCGTACCAGGCGTACACGCTGACCCACTCGACGGCGGTGGTCGGGCTCCTGGGCCTGGCCGCGCTCGTGCCGCTGCTCGTCGTGCCGCTCGTCGGCGGGGCGTTCGCGGATGCCGTCGACCGGCGAACGGTCCTCCTGCGCACCGAGACGGGGATGTCGCTGGTCGCCGCGCTCTTTCTCGCCAACTCGCTGCTCGCGCATCCGCGCGTCTGGGCGCTCTTCGTGCTCCAGGCGCTCGCCGTCGGGATCTACAGCCTCGGGCGCCCCGCGATGGCAACCCTCACACCGCGACTCGTCCCCGACCAGGAGCTCGAGGCGGCGATGGCGGTCGAGAGTGTCTACGGCTCGCTCGCTGCGGTCGGCGGGCCGGCCGTGGGCGGGCTCCTGATCGCGGCTGCAGGCGTCCCGTGGACCTACGCGATCGACCTCGTCACGTATGCGGCGTCGTTCGTCGCGCTGGCGCTTCTCCCGCGCTTCGCGCCGACCGCGAACGCCGACCGGCCCAGCGTGCGGTCGATCGTCGAAGGCTTCCGGTTCCTGGTCAGCCGGCAGGCGCTGCTCGGGATCTTCGCCGTCGACACGAGCGCGATGGTGTTCGGGATGCCGAGCGCGCTCTTCCCCGCGATCGCGCTCCACTCGCTCGGCGGAAACGCCGCCACGGTCGGCTACCTGTATGCCGCCCCGTACGCGGGCGCGCTGATCGGCTCGCTCGTGTCGGGCTGGACCTCACACGTGCGCCGGCAGGGAATCGCAGTCACGATCGCAGCGTGCATCTGGGGCGCGGCAATTGCTGCCTTCGGGTTCGCAACGAGCCTCTGGCCGGCGCTCGTGCTGCTCGCCGTTGCAGGCGGAGCCGACTTCTTCAGCGCCGTGCTGCGTTCGACGATGCTCGTGCGTGTGACGCCGAAGCACCTACTCGGCCGGCTGTCGGGAATCGAGTTCGCGCAGGTTGCGAGCGCACCGAACCTCGGCGATGTCGAGGCCGGCGTGCTCGCCTCGCTGACCTCGATTCGCTTCTCGGTCGTGTCGGGCGGCGTGCTCTGCATGGTCGGCTGCGCCGCCGTGCTGCTGGCGCTGCCCGGCTTCCGCCACTACGACTCCCGTGCTGCGGCGGTGACGGCGTGACGAAGCGCGCGTTCTTCCGGCGTTCGGTGCACGAGATCGCGCCCAGGCTGATCGGCGCGGAGCTCCTCGTCGACGGCGTCGGCGGCCGGATCGTCGAGCTCGAAGCGTACGACCACACCGAGGCGGCGTCCCACGGCTACCTGAACCGGCGAACTGCACGCAACGGCTCGATGTTCCTCGACGGCGGCCACGTCTACGTGTACCGCTCGTACGGGATCCACTGGTGCCTCAACATCGTCTGCGGCGTCGCCGGCGTCGCCGACGCCGTCCTGATCCGGGCCCTCGAGCCGACGCGTGGGATCGAGGTGATGCGCTGCCGCCGCGGCGTGGATGACGATCGCCTGCTCTGTTCGGGGCCGGGCCGGCTGTGTCAGGCGCTGGACGTGACCGCCGCGCTGGACGGACACGCGGTCGACGAGGCCCCGTTCGCGCTCACCCTGGCGCGGGCGCGGCAAGTCGTCGTGACGGGGCCGCGGATCGGGATCACGAAGGCGGCCGACCTGCCGTGGCGCTACGCGGCGCGCGGCTCGCGGTTCCTCAGCCGCCCGCTGCGTGCCTGACGGTGAGGGTAAGCCGAAGACCCGGCGCCGCCGCAGTCCTTGGACGGGGTGACTGCCGGGTGACCTTGCCGCTCGAGCCGCCCTGGACATGCACGTCGAGGTGGAGGCGCGCGACCTTCGCCTGCGCCCGCGTGAGCGACAGTCCGACGAGCTGCGGGATCGCTCCGTGCAGCGACTTCGGCAGGACGAGCGTCACCTTGTCGTGAGCGGACGCTGTCCCGCCTGCGGGCAGCTGCTTGACGACGATGTCGAGCGGTTCGCCGGGCCGTGCCGGGCGGTAGACGATCTCCGGCGTCAGAGGCTGGTTCGCGAGGCGGGTCTCCGCGGCCGCGAGCGTGTCGCCGACGACGTTCGGGACGTCGACCTCGTTCGGCTTGCAGTCAGCCAGCGGCAGCGGGGCCGTGCCGCCGTAGAACGCGAGCTGGAAGGTGTTGCGGCAGACGCCGTTGTCGCGCTTCAGCACACCGTTCCGGTTGACGACGTTCACGGGCGCTGCGTACTCGGACGACGCCGACGGGAAGGTCGCCGGCGGGAGCTTCAGGTAGTCGAGCGCCTTCGTCATGAACGACTTCCAGATCAGCGCCGGGAATGTGCCGCCGGCGACCGGGTGCCCGTGGAACTCCGTCTCCATCGGGACGAGCCGGTCGGGGTAGCCCACCCAGACGGCGACGACGATCTGCGGTGTGTAGCCGACGAACCAGGCGTCGCCGTAGTTCTCGGTCGTCCCGGTCTTGCCGGCGACCTGCCGGCCGGGCAGTGCCGCGGCGGTGCCGGTCCCGTATTGCACGACCCCCTGGAGGAGCTGGTCGACGGTCGCCGCCTGGTCGGAGGTGAGCACCTGCACGGGGGTGACGCCGTTCATCTCGACGTCACCCTTCGAGTCGACGACCTTCTCGATCGCGCGCGGCTCGTTCCCGAAGATCGAGCCGTCGAGGCGGTAGCCGCCGTCGGCGAACGAGCCGTAGGCCCGTGCCATCTCGATCGGCGTCGCCGGCTCGGCGCCGAGACCGATCGCGAAGTACGGCTGGAGCGGCGACGTGATCCCGAGCCGCCGTGCCATCGTGCGCACCGCGTCCGGGCCGACGATCGCCGTCAGCTGCGAGTAGACGGAGTTGTCGGAGTAGGCGGTCGCCTCGGTCAGGTCGATGTTCCCGAGGTACTCACCCTCGTAGTTGTTGACTTGCCACAGCCGGCCGCCGATGTCGATCGTCACCGGCTTCGACGTCAGGATCGTCGACGGCGCGATCCCGTCGCGCAGCGCGGCGGCGAGCACGAACGGCTTGAACGCCGACCCGGGCTGCCGTTCGCCCTGCGTCGCGAGGTTGAACTGGCTCTTGTGGTAGCTGACGCCGTTGACCATCGCGAGGACGGCGCCCGTGTGGACGTCGAGTGCGACGAGGGTCGCGGTCGGCCCGTTCGGATCGGTCAGCACCGACGAGATCGCCTGGCGGCCGAGGCGCTGCAGCGCCGGGTTGAGCGTCGTCGTCACCTTGAGCCCGCCGCCGTACGCACGCGAGGGGCCGTACTGGCGGACGAGCTGGTCCTTCACGTAGTTCGCGAAGAACGGCGCCGCCACGCCCTGGGTCGAGGGCAGGCTGACGTTCGCAGGATTGGGCATCGGGTAGTTTCGCGCCGCCCGGTACTGCCAGGGCGTCAGGTAGCCCTGCAGGTAGAGCTGCTGGAGCACCGTGTCGCGCCGGTCGCGGGCGAGCGTCGGGTGGGCGACGGGGTCCCACAGGCTCGGGTCCTGGGGGATGCCGGCGAGGAGCGCCGACTCGGCCGGGTTCAGCGTGCTCGCGCTGTGCCCGAAGTAGACGCGGGATGCCTGCTGTACCCCATACGCGCCGTTCCCGAAGTAGACGGTGTTGAGGTAGGCCGTGAGGATCTGATCCTTCGTCCACTTGCGCTCGAGCTGCCAGGCGAGCGCGGCCTCGACCAGCTTCCGCCCGATCGACTTCTGGCTCGTGAGGTAGGCCTGTTTGACGAACTGTTGCGTGATCGTCGAGCCGCCCTGCACGGTGCCCTCGTGGGTGAGGTCGGCCCAGAACGCGCGCGCCATGCCGCGCAGGTCGACGCCCCGGTGCTCGTAGAAGCGCTTGTCCTCGATCGCGACGATCGCGTGCTTCATCCACGGTGAGATCTGATTGGACTTGACGATCACGCGCGCCTGCGATCCGCGCAGGATCGCCAGCAGCGTGTGGCCGTCGGACGCGTAGACGTAGGTGTTCGCCTGCGTGTGCTGCTTCGCCGGGTCGAGCTGCGGGATCCGGGCGGTGATCGCGGTCAGGAACCCGAAGGTGAACGCCGCCAGGCCCAGGACGCCGAGGATCAGGAGGAGGGCGAGAAGCCTGAGCTTGCGGATGCGCCGCCGCTTCCGCGGGCGCGATTTTGTCCGAAACAGCGCCAGAGCGGCGGTAGTCTAGCCCTCCCATGGGTATCGAAGAGCTGACGCGAAACTCGGTCAACGTGCTCCCGGAGGGGGCTCTGGAGGCCAAGCTGAAGCTCGGGCGCCCGCTGCGGGTGAAGCTCGGCATCGACGTCACCTCGCCCGACATTCACATCGGCCGCGCGATCCCGCTCCAGCGGATGCGCGCGTTCCAGGACGAGGGCCACACGGGCGTCCTGATCATCGGCGACTACACGACTCGGATCGGCGACCCCTCCGGCCGCTCGGCCGAGCGGCCGATCCTGAGCGACGAGGAGATCGACCGCAACGCGCGGACCTATCTCGACCAGGCGATGGTGATCCTCGATCCCGACCGGACGGAAGTCCGGTACAACGGCGAGTGGCTCTCGAAGCTGTCCTACGCCGATGTGGTGCGCCTGGCCCGGACGATCACCGTCGCCCGGATCCTCGAGCGAGACGACTTCGAGAAGCGAATGAGGGCCAGCGAGCCGATCTCGGTCTCGGAGCTCCTCTATCCGCTGATGCAGGCCTACGACTCGGTTGCGATCGAGGCCGACGTCGAGCTCGGCGGCACCGACCAGCTCTACAACCTCCTCGCCGGGCGCGAGGTGATGCCGCACTACGGTCTCGAGCCGCAGGTGGTGCTGACGACCCCGCTGCTCGTCGCATGGGACGGAGCGAAGATGAGCTCGTCCGTCGGGAACAACATTCCCCTGACGGCGCCGCCGGAGGAGATGTTCGGGCGGACGATGCGGATCTCCGACGAGCAGCTCGGCGAGTGGTACCGGCTCGTGAGGGAGCAGCCGCAGCCGCCCGGCGACCCGCTCGAGGCGAAGCTGGAGCTGGCCCGGTTCATCGTCAGGCGCTCCTTCGGCGACGAGGCGGCACGTGAGGCGGAGGAGCACTTCACGCGGGTCGTCCGCCGGCACGAAGCCCCGGAGGAGGTGCCCGAAGTCGAGCTTCCCGCAGGGGATCCCGTCCACCTGCCGGCGCTGCTCGTCGGGTCGCTGGGCGTCGACTCGACCTCGGCGGCGCGCCGGCTGATCCAGCAGGGCGGGGTGAAGGTGAACGGCGAGCCGACGACGGCGCTCGACGTGCCGCGGGCGGCGCTCGCCGGCGCGCTCCTGCAGGTCGGAAAGCGCCGTTTCGCCCGTTTGACACCCGCCGAGGGCTAGCTATACTTCCTGGGCCGTCCGAGAGGACGGTTGTACGGAAGTCCCTCGACCGCCGATCTCGACCCAAGGAGCCCCCAAGGCCCGACTCGTATCCGATACGATTCGTTTCCTCGGAGGCCTCTGGCGCGAGTCGGAGGCTTTTTTTCGCCGTCAGAACCTCGATGGCGCCGGTCTTTGAAAACTCAGCAGCGAGCGTTTACGTCGAGAAGGCAGCTGTGCGATCTCCGGATTACAGAGCTGCCTCAGTAAACCCTGTCCCGCCCCGATCGAAGGGGCGGACTTTGAGCACAAGCTCAAGGTGAAAAGGACTGTCCCTTCGGGGGCAACCACTTCTTCACGGAGAGTTTGATCCTGGCTCAGGACGAACGCTGGCGGCGCGCTTAACACATGCAAGTCGAGCGAGAACCGAAGCCTTCGGGCATCGGGGAAAGCGGCGAACGGGTGAGTAACACGTGGGCAACCCACCCTTGGTACCGGGATAGCCCGGGGAAACCCGGATTAATACCGGATGGCCCAGCAGCCTTTCGGGGCGGCTGGAAAAGGGAGCTTCGGCCTCCGACCAAGGACGGGCCCGCGGCGGATTAGCTTGTTGGTGGGGTAACGGCTCACCAAGGCGACGATCCGTAGCTGGTCTGAGAGGACGATCAGCCACACTGGGACTGAGACACGGCCCAGACTCCTACGGGAGGCAGCAGTGGGGAATCTTGCGCAATGGGCGAAAGCCTGACGCAGCGACGCCGCGTGGGGGAAGAAGGCT
>DATIXY010000018.1:0-18727 GCA_035518115.1 Gaiellaceae bacterium
TGCGACGACTCGACGTGGATGAAGTGGACGTCGACGCCGTCGATCTCGGTCACGAACTGCGGCAGCGCGTTCAGCCGCGCCGCGACCCGCCCGAAGTCGTAATCCGTCGACCAGTAACGGGCGAGCGCCTGCAGGGCCGCCAACTGGACGCCCTGCGACCGGTCGGCGACGAGCTCCCTGCTCGGCCAACGCGTCGCACCGATCCGCCGGCGAAGATCGTCGACCCTCTCGTCGTAGTTGTCGATCTGGAAGCGGCGGATGTCGGTGGACGCATCGATGTCGATGCTCATGGCTCTCCCTTCGTCGGCGTCCGGTGCGCAGTACGAGAACCTCTCTGCGCCTGCCTCGACGTGAATCGTAAGGGTGGTCAGCGCGCAGGCAAGCGGGCTGGTGCCGCTGAAGCAGCTCCGCTCCGACGCGCCCGTGCCGCCGCGAAGCCGACGAGCTTGCCCTGTTTCTCGTCCCACAATTTCAATCGAGTCGCCCGGAGCCCATCGCGGAGCGACATCGTCGGGACGTCGTGGAGCGCGGGATTGTCGTCGTGCGCAGCCTGCAGGTTGTAGTTCGGGATCCGCGCGCTCAGGTGGTGGACGTGGTGCAGGCCGATGTTGCCGGTCAGGAACCGGAGGATCCGCGGCAGCTTCAGATAGGAGCTTCCCTTCAAGGCTGCGTCTTCGTAGCGCCACGAGCCGCTCGACTGCCAGTACGTGTCCTCGAACTGGTGCTGCACGTAGAAGAGCCAGATCCCGACGCTCCCGGTCACCATCAGGGCGGGTAGCTGGACGATCAGGAATCCCTGCCAGCCGAGCAGCCAGCAGAGCCCGACGATCACGGCTGCGAGGGCGAGGTCGGTCCCGAGTGTGCTTCGCCGCAGGCGGCGCGGCGCCGACCACGAGACGACCCGCGGTTCGAGCACGACCACCCACATCGGCCCGAGCCCGAACATCACGAGCGGGTTGCGAAACAACCTGTAGCCGAGTCGGCTCCACCACGGCCGAGCCAGATACTCGTCGATCGTAAGGGTCTGGACGTCGCCGACGCCCCGACGGTCGAGATCGCCTGCAGTCGCGTGATGGACGGCGTGCTCGCGTCGCCACACGGCGAACGGCGTGTAGACGAGCACGCCCAGGATCCCGCCGAGGACGGCGTTGGTGCGCTTCGACGGGAAGAACGAACCGTGCGCGCAGTCGTGGAACACGATGAAGGTTCGGAGGAGGAAGCCCGACGCGAGCACCGACAGCGTCAACGCGAGCGCGACGGAGGTACGCAGGGCAAGAGCTGCGGCCGCTATGAGCGCGAGGTACGGCACGACGGATGTGAGGATGTTCGCGACACCCTTGCCGGGCCGCGATACCGCATAGGGCGCAAGGGCCTCGAGCAACGATCTCTCGTCGTGCGACGCCAAAACGGCGGTCGAGTCAGCTGGGTGGGTGGGGGCGGCCGCCAGAGGGATCTGGACGCGAGGGTAGCGGAGTCGGGGCGTGGCTCGATTGCGCGGTCGGTATGTGCGGCGACGGCCGGTGCCGCCGACGCGGTCTCGCTCCTCGATCCCGACCGCTTCTACGACGACCTGCTGAAACCGTCGCTCGCCGCGCTCTATGTGTCGCAGATCATCGTGTTTGCGCTGTTCCCGCGCTTCCGTCGCGGCACGGGCGCGATCGCCCTCGCGGTCGTCGCCTCGGGCCTCGCCGTGTGGGGCCTCTACGAGCTGTTCTGGGCGGGCGCCTCGACCCGAGACGCCTACAAGCGGCCGGCGGCGGCCTTTCCGAGCGTCTTCTCTGCCTTGAGCGGGTTGCCGACGCCGGTGGCGAGCAAGGTCAACTCGGTGCCGTGCTTCCAGAGCAGCAGGGTCGAGGCGCCGCCGACCGAATACGCATCGCTGCCGATGCCCGTGATGTGAACGACCGGGCCCGGATTCTTCTTCGCGCTCTTGTCGAAGTCCGAACGGCTCAGCTGGCGCTCGAGGACGGTCAGCGACCGGGTGCCGTTCGAATACCGGCACGACTGGTAGAGGCCGACCGCCTGCAGCTTGCCGGCGGCGAAGGTGACGCCGAGCGCGCTCTTCGCGTCGCTCGCGGTCACGAGCTTGCACGGGCTCTTGGCGCCGGCTGAGGCGGATCCGGCGCCAATGACAAGGACGACAGCGGCGACAGTCGCGACAACGACGAGGCTGCGGATCGGTCGCTCCTTCCGATCGACGACTCCTGGGGGGCGCGAGCCTATCAGCCGCCCAGCGCACCCGGGGTCAGCCGGTCGAAGTCGACGTTGCCTGCACGAGCCTCGCGATCGTCTGGCCGAGGAGCTGCATCAGCATCGTGTTCTGTTCGCGCTCCATCTGTTCGTAGTCGGCGAGCTTCGTCGTGATGCCGCACAGCCACTCGAACAGCTGGAGCGGATTGTCGGGAACGGGGGTGTTCTCGAGGTCGTCGATGATGTCGGTATACGAGTCTTCGAGAGCCTGGCGTTCTCGCCTCATGCGCTCGAGCAGTCGCAGAGCCTCCTGAACATCCATGCCGACAGCCGGTCGGGGCTCAGCGGTGATCGGGGGTGTCGTGGTCGTCGTCCGCCAGCTCCGGGTAGAGAGCGAGCAGGATCCACCGTGCGGACGGTTCATCGAGCAGCTCGATCACGAGCTCGTCGGCGTTTTCCTCCGACACGACGTCTCCGTATCGCTCCTCGTAGAGCCGTACGAACGCATCCTCGGGCGATTCGCCCCGCCGCGCTTTGAAGCGATTCCTCAACCTCATACGAACACAGCCTCCTGCCGGCATCTACGGCCCTGGCGCCGGCACCGCCGGCGGTGACACAGGTTTCCTGTAACCGCGCGCGTCGACAAGAGCCCGTTTGTGTCAATCCGAAGGCAAAGCCGCGACGTCTCTGGGCCAGCCGTGCGCACGCTACTCGGCTGACCCCGCGCCCGCTCCGGGCGAGGCGCCGGTAGGGTCGGAGCGAGGTGTGATGGCACAGGTTGCGGAGATCTCGGAGCTCGAAGCCGGTGCCCCGATCCGGACGGTTGGTCTCTCGAAGGTCTACCGGGGCCGGAGCGGGGCGATCAAGGCGGTCGATGCCCTCGACCTCGAGATTGCGCGCGGCGAGTTCTTCGGCCTGCTCGGCCCGAACGGCGCAGGCAAGTCGACGACGATCGGGATGCTGACGACGATGGTGGTGCCGACCGCGGGCCACGCGTACATCGAGGGGATCGACGTGGAGCGTCATCCCGCCGCCGCCAAGCGCCGCCTCGGCTTCGTCTCACAGACGAACACGCTCGACCGGCAGCTCACGGTTCGCGAGAACCTCTACTACCACGGCCGGTTCTTCGGGGTGTCGCGCAGCGAAGCGGAGCGGCGAAGCGACGATCTGCTCAAACGGTTCTCGCTGTCCGAGCGGGCCGATTCGATGGTCTTCGAGCTCTCGGGTGGGCTGGCGCAGCGGCTGATGATTGCGCGTGCGCTCGTGCACCGGCCGGAGATCCTCTTCCTCGATGAGCCGACGTCCGGGATCGATCCCCAGACACGGATCAACTTGTGGGGGATCCTGCGCGACCTGCACGCCTCGGGTCAGACGATTCTGCTGACGACGCACTACATGGAGGAGGCAGACTCGCTCTGCGAACGGATCGCGATCCTCGACCAGGGTCGCATGCTCGCGCTCGGCAGCCCGGCGGAGCTGAAGGCGGATTACGGTGCCGAGACGGTGATCGTCGTCACCGTCGACGGAGAGGGTTCGCGGCTCCTTGAGGAAGCAGAGCGGCTCGACAACGTTCTGCGCGCCGAGGCAGACGGCTCCGCCGTCCGTGTGTTCGCGAACCCACCGGAGGGGGTTCTCGTCGCGCTGATCGAGCGAGCGCACGCCGTCGGCCTCGAGGTCCGCGATGCGAGCAGCCAGCCGCCGAGCCTCGAGACGGTGTTCCTGTCCCTCACCGGCCGCGAGTACCGCGAATGACCCAGGTCGCTCTGCCGACCGCGGAGCCGCGTCCGCGGCTGCGCCAGCTCGGGACCTTCACGGCGATGCTGGCCCGCGATCTGCGTGTGCTCCGCCGCCAGTTCGGCCAGTTCCTGCTGCGGACGATCATGCAGCCGCTCCTGTTCGTGTTCGTCTTCGCGTACGTCTTCCCGAAGATCGGCCAGGGCTTCTCGAGCGGCCACGGGGCGACGTTCACGACGATCCTCGTCCCCGGGTTGATCGCCGTCTCGATCAACTTCCAGGGCATCCAGTCGGTCGCGATCCCGCTCGTGCAGGAGTTCAGCGTCAGCAAGGAGATCGAGGATCGCGTGCTCGCACCTGTGCCCGTGTGGGCAGTTGCGCTCGAGAAGATCGTCGCCGGTGCGATCCAGGCGATCATCGCCGCCCTGGTCGTCTTCCCGATCGTCGACCTCGTGCATGCGAGGGGCGCGGCACCCATCATCCATGTTCACAGCTGGCCGCTCTTCGTGTTCGCACTCGTCTTCTCGTCCTTCCTCGCCGCGTCCGGCGGCCTGTTGATCGGGACGCTGATCGAGCCGAGGAAGATCACGCTGCTGTTCAGCGTGATCGTGCTGCCGATCACGTTCCTGGGCTGCGTCTACTACCCGTGGGCGACGTTGTCGCCGATTCCCTGGCTCAAGTACCTCGTGCTGCTGAACCCACTCGTCTACATGACCGAGGCGCTGCGCGCGAGCTTGACCCCGCAGCTTCCCCACATGCCGGTGTGGGCGTTCAGTCTGGCGCTGGTCGGCGGGAGTATCGGCCTCGGCGTGTTGGCGCTCCGGACCTTCTACCGCCGCGTCGTCAGCTAGGGCGCTCCGCAAGTCGAGCCGCATCCCAGCGACGACGACCACCTCGGACGACACGCGGGTATTTCGGCCGGGCCGTACGGCTCTTACCGTCAAACCACTTCAAGGGAGGCAGCAATGTTCCGTTCCCGCAACCGAATCGGTTTGGCACTCGCGGTCGTCGTTGTCCTCGCAGCCGCGCTCGTGCCGGCCGCAGGCGCCACAGGCCGCGTCATGCAGCCGAAGAGCCCCTGGTACGCGTATGACGCGGCACTCAGGAATGCGAAGCAGCACGCGACCAGCAGGATCCCGACGAGCCCCTGGTACGCGTACGACGCGGCACTCAGGAGCGCGAAGCAGCGGCAGCAGCACGTGAACGGCAGGTTCCCGACGAGCCCCTGGTACGCGTACGACGCGGCACTCAGGAACGCGCAGGACTAGCGGCTCCTCGAAGCTCTCCAGTACGACCGTCGGACAACGGCCCCGCCCTGCGGGGCTCGTTGTCGAGCGTGACTCATCACCGGTCGATCATCCGCTGGTTCGCCTCCGAGTAGCGGGCGCCCTGCTCCTCGGGGAGCGCGTCCTCGATCTCGCGCAGGTCGTCCTCGGTCAGCTCGAGCTCGGCGGCGGCGATGTTCTCCTCCAGCCGGTGCAGCTTCGTCGTGCCGGGGATCGGAACCACCCACGACTTCTGCGCCAACACCCAAGCAAGCGCGACCTGTGCGGGCGTGACGCCTTTACGCTCGGCGATCGTGCGCACGAGCTCGACGAAGGCGAGGTTGGCCGCGCGTGCCTCCCGGTCGGTGAAACGAGGGACGGTGTTGCGGAAGTCGCCCTCGGCGAACTCGGTGGTCGTGTCGATGACGCCGGTGAGGAAGCCCTTGCCGAGCGGGCTGAAGGGGACGAACCCGATCCCGAGCTCCTCGAGCGTCGGGAGGATGGCGTCCTCCGGCTCGCGCCACCAGAGCGAGTACTCGCTCTGCAGCGCGGCGACCGGCTGGACGGCGTGAGCGCGACGGATGTTCTGAACCCCCGCCTCCGACATCCCGAAGTGACGCACCTTTCCCTCGTCGATCAGCCGCTCGACCGTGCCCGCGACTTCCTCGATCGGGACATTCGGATCGACGCGGTGCTGGTAGAGCAGGTCGATGTAGTCCGTGCGGAGGCGTCGAAGCGAGTCTTCGACGCTGCTCGTGATCGTCTCCGGCCGGCTGTCGACTCCGGTCGCGACGCCCGTGGAGAGCTCGAAGCCGAACTTCGTCGCGATCACCACCTGGTCGCGGACCGGCTCGAGCGCCTCGCCGACGATCTCTTCGTTGTCGAACGGGCCGTATACCTGCGCCGTGTCGAAGAGCGTCACGCCTCGGTCGACTGCTGCGCGGATGAGGTCGATCGAGTCGTTGCGGTCTGGGATCGGGGGGTAGCTCTGGCTCATGCCCATGCACCCGAGCCCGATCTCCGAGACTTTCAGGCTGCTTCCGAGTGTGCGTGCGTTCATGCGTCGTGCCTCCTAGTTGTCGGCATCGGTCGAGTCTTCTACGGCTTGATCTCGAACTTGAGGACTTCGCGGTCGTTCATCGCGCGGTAGCCGTCCGGCACGTCCTCGATCGAGCCGGTGCGGTCGAAGACCCGGCCGGGCTCGATCCTTCCTTCGAGCACATCCGGCAGCAGCTCCTCGATGTACGCGCGCACGGGTGCGGGACCGCCGGCAATCGATGCGTTCTTCCAGAACGCGACGCCCGTGGCGGTCGTGTCCTGCTCCGGCACACCTACACGCCCGATCGCACCGCCTGGACGCGCGATGGCGAGGGCGGTCTCGACGGCCTGCTCGAGCCCGACGCATTCGAGCACGGAATGAGCACCGTGCTCGGTCAGCTCGCGGACGCGCTCGATGGCTTCTTCGCCGCGCTCGCGTACGACGTCGGTGGCGCCGAACTGCTGACCGAGCGCGACGCGCTCCGGATTGCTGCCGAGCAGGATGACCCTCTCGGCACCGAGCAGCTTCGAAGCGATCACGCCGCAGAGCCCGACGGCGCCGTCGCCGACAACCGCAACCGTCTTGCCTGCACCGACTCTTGCCGTGAGGGCGGCGTGATAGCCCGTGCACATGACATCGGTGAGCGTCAGGAGCGACGGCATCAGCGCGTCGTCTTCGGCGACCGGCAGCACGACGAGCGTGCCGTCGGCCTGGGGTACGCGCACGGCTTCTCCCTGGCCGCCGTCGACGTCTGCGGAGCCGTACCTGCCGCCGTGCAGACACTCGCTCTGCAGCCCTTCGCGGCAGAAGACGCAGCTCCCGTCCGACCAGAGAAAGGGGGACAGAACGAGGTCACCGGTCTTCACGGTTTCGACCTCCGAGCCGATGGCGTCGACGACGCCGATGAACTCGTGACCCATCCGGCGGCCGGTGTCGTCGTGCGGCATCGACTTGTACGGCCACAGGTCGCTGCCGCAGATTGCCGCGCGGGCGACGCGAACGAGCGCGTCCGTCGGATCGATCAGCCGAGCATCCGGCACGTCCTCGACACGGACATCGCCGGCTTCGTACATCACTGTTGCACGCATACGCTGATGCCTCCGATCGGAAGAGCGAACTGGGTCGGGCTCGGCGCCGGCTCGGTGACGGCAGCCACATCCATGTGTCTCCACGATCGCACGTGGAACGAGGATCTGACGTACCCGGCTGATGGGGCTACTGGCAGTAGCCCTTGCACGCGGGCAGGGGGAGCTACCGTCTCTTTTGTTGGACACGAAGCGGGAGATCCAGGAGTTCCTCACTTCCCGGCGAGGAAGGATCACGCCGGAGCAGGCGGGCATTCGCACGTTCGGCAGGGGGCCGCGGCGCGTTCCCGGCTTGCGGCGCGAGGAGGTCGCCTCGCTGGCCGGCGTCAGCATCGCCTACTACACGAAGCTCGAACGCGGCGACGCCTCCGGGGCCTCCGACACCGTGCTCGAGGCGCTCTCACGCGCACTGCAGCTCGACGACGCCGAGCGGGGCCACTTGTTCGACCTCGTGCGTGCGCAGCAACCCGTCTCGCGAACGCGCCGACGACGCAGCGCCACGCAGACGATCCGCCCCGGCGTGCAGCGTCTTCTCGACCGCATCGACGCGCCGGCGTACGTCCGCAATGGGCGAATGGACGTCCTCGCGATGAACACGCTCTACGAGGCGCTCTTCTCCGAGATGCTCGTCAACCCGCGCCGGCCGGCCAACTCGGCGCGGTTCTGCTTCCTCGACCCACGTGCGACCACGTTCTATGTCGACTGGGAGCAGACGGCCGACGCCTCGGTCGCCATCCTGCGCGCCGAAGCGGGCCGCACTCCGCACGACCGGGACCTGACGAACCTGATCGGCGAGCTGTCGACCCAGAGCGACGACTTTCGCGTCCGCTGGGCGCGGCACGACGTCGGCGCCCATGACACCGGCCTGAAACGGCTCCACCATCCGCTCGTCGGCCACCTTGAGCTCGTATACGAAGGGATGACGCTCGCCGCCGAGCCGGACCTCGTCATGTTTGCGTTCACCGCCGAGACCGGATCGAGGACCGAGGAGGCGCTGAACCTTCTCGCGAGCTGGACGGCCAAGCTCGATCCAAGTGAGCTCGTTCGGGTGACAGAAGAGAACTAATTCTTCGCTTGGCTGTCCCCGTGCCGGCACGGAGACGACTAGGCTGCATGAATGGCGACGAGGAAGCAGAAGGCGCGGGCGGCGGCGGCCGGCAAGGACCTCCCGCCGAAGCCGAAGCCGAAGAAGAAGACCTCACGCGGGAAGTAGACGGGTCGCGGTCCCGAGCGCTCCGCGTGGGGGTGCTGGCGCCGATCGCCTGGCGCGTTCCCCCCCGCCACTACGGCCCGTGGGAGCAGTTCGCCTCGCTCCTGACGGAAGGGTTGGTCGATCGGGGAATCGACGTCACCCTGTTCGCGACGGCCGACTCGATCACACGAGCGAACCTCGTCGGGACTTCACCGACCGGGTACGCCGAGGATCCGGCACAGGACGCGAAGGTCTGGGAAGCACTGCACATCGCGGCTGCGTTCGAGCGCGCCGACGACTTCGACCTGATCCACAACGGCTTCGACTTCCTGCCGCTCAGCTACAGCCGCATGGTGGGCACGCCGGTCGTGACGACCATTCACGGCTTCTCGTCGGAACGGATCGTGCCGGTGTACGAACGGTACAACGACATCGGGCACTACGTCGCGATCAGCGACGCCGACCGGCACCCGCGGCTCGACTATGCCGCGACGATCCACCACGGGATCGAGATGGACACCTTCGAGCTGGGCAGGGGGGACGGGGGCTATCTGCTCTTCTTCGGGAGGATCCATCCCGACAAGGGAACGGCGGAGGCGATCGAGGTCGCTGCCGGGGCCGGCCTGCCGCTGGTGATCGCCGGGATCGTCCAGGACGAGGAGTATTTCGATCGGCTCGTCGCGCCCCGGGTCGACGGCCGACGGGTCGACTACATCGGTGCCGTCGGCCCCGACCGCCGCGGCGAGCTGCTCGGGAGCGCGGTCGCGCTCCTCCACCTGGTCGGCTTCGACGAGCCGTTCGGCTTCAGCGTCGTCGAGGCGATGGCATGTGGCACGCCGGTGATCGCGCACGCACGTGGGTCGTTGCCCGAGATCGTCCGGCACGGCGAAAACGGCTTCCTCGTTCGCTCGTCGGCGCAGGCGGTGGACGCTGTCGACGCTTCCGCGATGCTCGACCGCTCCGTGGTGCGCGCATCTGTCGAGCGGCGCTTCGACGTCGGCCGAATGGTCGATGACTACCTCCGCCTGTATCGAAGCCTCGTCGACCTCGACGGGCGGCCGGGCCGTGCACCCGCCCTGCGCACCTCGGGAGGCAGTCTCTGAGTTGGCTCAGCCGGCCGGTGCGGCGAGCACGGCCTCGAGCAGGTCGTCGAGTCGTGCGGTAGCCAGGCAGATGGCGCTGTCGGCCGCGCCGTAGTACAGACGGACGATTCCGTCGGGCGCCTGGAGCAGGCCGCAGGGGAAGACGACGTTCGGAACGTCACCGTTTCGCTCGTACGCTGCGAGTGGTGCGAGGACCCAGGAAGGGAGGCGGTGCAGGACGCGTGTCGGCTCGTCGAGGTCGACCAGGGCGAGGCCGACGCGGTAGATCTGCCCGGCGACGGTCTCCTTGACGCCGTGGTAGACGAGCAGCCAGCCGTGCTCGGTTCGAACCGGCGGCGGCCCGAGACCGATGCGTAACGAGTCCCACCACGCACCTGCACGCGGCTGAAGCACCTGCTCCGGTGCGCTCCAGTCGACGAGGTCGTTGGAGCGGGAGAGAAGGATCTCGCCGTGGCCACCTCCGAACTGGGTCTTCGGGCGGTGGAAGAGAATCCATCGGCCGTCGATGCGGTAGGGCAGGAGCGCCGCGTTCTTGTCCTCGGGTTGCCGGATGATCCCATGGCGGTCGACCGACCTGAAATCCTCGGTCGTCGCGAGGAAGACCGCAGGACCGGCTGGGCCGTAGGCGGTGCACGTGATCACGAACCGGCCGAGCTCGTCGATCCAGACGATCCGTGGGTCCTCGAAGCCCCACAGCTCACTCGCGACCGCATCGTCTGGTGCGAGAAGCGGTTGGGGGTCGATCGTCCAGCTGTCGACGCCGTTCGCCGACCTCGCAACCGCGAGATGGGAGATCCCTCTGCGATCCTCGACCCGCGCGAGCAGAACGGTCTGGTCGTCGACGGCTGCCGCCGCCGGGTTGAAGACGGCGTTGACCGGATAGGGCCAATCCTCGGCGCTGAGGATCGGGTTCCCCCCGTGCCGGTGGAAGAGCTCCGCCTCGATCACACGGAGACCGACTGCAGCGTGGCGGCCTCGCGTACCTCGGCCCGCACGCCGGCGGCGTCGAGGAGGAGCGCTGCTCGATGAAAGGCGAGCGTCGACTCGGCGCCCTCGTTCTGGTTGAGCGCCTCGCTGCCGAGCCCGTCACTGCAGCCGCCGGTCGCGAAATCGTAGAGCGGCTTCTGCAGGCGGTTGCGGCCGAGGAACCACTCGAAGGCGAGCGTCGCCCTGATTCCGTGCTCGGCTCTCCCGTTCACGGCGAAGGCCGCGAGCTCGGCCTCGACCAGTGCGGCGGCGTCGAGAGGTTGTTCGTCGCCCGTGCCCTCGACGGCCTCGTCTCTGTGTCGGCCGCGGTGGCCGGCAAAACGGAGCGCGTCGTCGGGAAGCCCGGATTCGTCACCGAGCCAGCGGAGCGACTCGAGCCCGAGCTCGATCAGGTCGTCGCGTCTGAGGGCGATTCCGCCGCCGATCAGCGCCTGCGAAAGGCGCGCGTTGTCGTAGCTGATGTCATCCTCGAACCAACGCCAGTTCTCCGACTCGGTGTTGCGGAACGCGGCTGCGAGTTGTTCGACGAGCCGCTCGAGCAGCCGTCGGGCGCGGAGGTCGAGGCGGTCGGCGTCGAGGCGCGACAGGCCGAGCACCGTGTAGGCGGCTGTCCGCAGCGAGACCTCTCCGGTGAGTGTGCCAACGAGCCGCGCGAGCAGGTCGCCGGCCGGGACGACGATCGCGGGGATCCACGCCGTGGCGAGGATCTCGCCGAGCGCCCAGATTGAGCGTCCGACGTGATCGCCGACGTGCGGTTCGTCGAGCCAGCGACGGTCGTAGCCCATGAAGTTGTGCATTCCGTCATCTCCGGTTGCCGCGGAGACGAACGCGAGCGAGCGGTAGAGGATCGGCCTCCAGAGCTTCTCGTCGCCGCGGTCGGCGAGCGCGAGCGAGACCAAGGCAAGCCGGGCGACGTCGTCGACGCAGTAGCCGCTCTCACGGTTTGGAATGATCCCGTCCGCGTGCTGCACGATCCCGACGTCGTCGATGAGTGTCAGCAGATGGTCGCTTCGAAGGCTCGTCAGATGCAGATCGGCAACGCCGGCAGGCCGCCGTCGCGGAGCGACCCGGTGCGCCTCGCGTAGCACCAGGGCGGTCGCTTCTGCAACCGCCGGCCACGCGAGCGCAGATCCGATCCGCCGAGCCTCGGCCCGCGCCGTCGCGAGCGTCTCCGGCTCCTCGATGTACTCGCAGACGGCGCCGGCGATGGCAGTCGGGTCGTCGAACGGCACCAGCCGGCCCGCGCCGGTGGCGAGCATGTCCTGCGCGTACCAGTAAGGAGTCGAGATGATGCCGCAGCCCGCTGCGATCGCGTAGGTGAGCGCGCCGGACGCGATCTGCTCGTGGCCGTGGTAGGGCGTCACGAACACGTCCGTCGCCGCGAGCAGATCCGAGAGCTCCTCGATCGTGAGGAAGCGGTCGTCGAACTCGACATTGTCGCCGAGCCCGAGCTCGAGGACGCGACGCTCCAACATCAGTCGGTACCGCTCTCCCTCCCGGCGGGCGACGTCGGGGTGCGTACGGCCGGCGACGACGTATGTGACCTCGGGATGACGGTCGATGATCGCGGGCAAGGCGTCGATCACGGTCTCGAGCCCTTTGCCGGGTGAGATCAGCCCGAAGGTGGAGAGTCGGAAGCTCTCGTCGGCGTGCACCCCCCGTTCGTCGCGTTTCGCCGCACGTGAGGTGAGACGGCTCGGCGCTCCGTGCGGGACGACGCGCACCTTCTCTGCCGGACAGGTGTCCGAGGTGACGAGCAGCCCCAGCGCCGTGTCGGTCATCACGATCACGAGTGCTGCCTCGCGACAGAGCTCGGTCAGAACCTCCGACTGATGCGGCGTCGGACTCGCAAGCACCGTGTGCAGCGTGACCACGAGCGGCTGGGACAGGTCGCGGGCAAAAGAGAGCACGTACTCGCCGTCGCGCCCCCCGAAGATCCCGAACTCGTGCTGCAGCAGCACGACGTCGACGTCGAGCCGCCCCAGCATTCGCGCCGTTCGGACGTAGTCACCGCGCACGGCCTGCGCAATCGTCCCGAGCAGGCCGCGCCGCTGTGGGCTCGACGGCTCGTTCGTGACCGCGACGAGATCTGCGCGTTCCATGCCGGAGACGCCGAGCAGCGTCGCTCGGAGGTCGGCGGCGAAGGTGCCGATCCCGCAAGCACGCGGCGGGTACGTGGAGACGATGGCGGTACGCACGCGAGTCAGCAGCTGTCGTTCCGGAGCCGCTCGCTGTCGGCCAACGTCAAGCACCCAGGGCAGACGTCGGTGTCGTCGACCATCGCCCATGCGAGTTGATCTTCGGCGCTGCGCGGTGAGCGTCTGCAGCGAGAGCATTGCGGCGTCGCCGCAGCCGGCTCGATGTCGTTGCTGCGCTCGTCGCCCACGTCGATGACTACAGCCGCCCCGCGTGCGCTTCGCCGAATCGATTGCGCGGATCGTCGAGCGCTGGGTTTCTGGCTGCCATTTGCTCCTCGCCTGGATGGACGGACGGATCGGCAGCTGCCGCGAAAAGCGCAGCAGCTGCCGTCTCACGCTCAAGCAGATGCCAGCGTGACGCTCTTCGCCTCGGGGCCCTTCTCGCCCTCGGCGGGCTCGAACTGCACCTTCGCGTTCTCGGCGAGCGACTTGAAGCCCTCGCCGGCGATCGCGCTGTGATGCACGAACACGTCCTTACCGCCGTCGTCGGGGGCGATGAACCCGTAACCCTTGTCGGCGTTGAACCACTTCACGGTTCCGGTTGCCATAGATGAAACACCTCCTCCACTGCTCGGGAACGGGCAGGGGAGGCGCGTCGCGCGCATCCGGTACTCGCTCGGTAGTCAGAGCACCGTAGCAGCCTGACTCAGTCGGCCACGACCTGGGTATCGGGTTCCTCGTCACTGACGTCTTCGCGCACGCCGGTCTCGACGCGTACGGCCCCGGTCGCGTCGACGACCAGATGCTGCGGCGGCTCGTCGTCGCGGAGATAGCGTCGGGTGACCTCTTCGGCGTATCCGTTCGAGACGACGGCGGACGAGTCGGCGAACTCGACGATCACTTGTCGCTTCGACATGCCGCGCGCCACGCGGACGAGGTACGCCGCATCGTGGCTGCTGCCGGCCGGAGGAGGAATGGCCCCCGATCTCTCGATCGACCAGGCGACGTCCTTGCTCATCCACTTGCTCCGTCCGAAGCAACCTGGAGCTCCGGCCTGATCTGCGCGGTGATCCAGTCGTCGGCTTCGAGCAGGTCTATGCCGCGCGCGGCCCCGACCTCCTCGGCGAGGAGCCGGCGGGCTCGAATGTACAACTCGCGCTCCGCCGGGGAGGTTGTCGAGCCCGAGCGGATTGTCTGCCGCCGTTCCCGATGCGCCCCGTCGCGGACGACCTCCGCCAAGCCGTTGACGTGCCCGTCGGTGAGCTTCTCCCGTGTCGCTCGAAAGCGCTTCGACCACTGCGACTCGCCCGGGGCCTCGGCCGCGGCGAGGATCTGCTCGACGCGCGCCAGGTCTGACTCGCTGGAGAGAGCGCGCAGCGTCTCCCGTGCTCGTGCAAGGGGCAAGGTCACTCGCAGTCCGGAACTGAACTCGATCACGATCGTCGACTCCCCGCCGTTGTCACCGGCCGCGATGAGGCCGACGCCGTGAAACCCGTAGACGATGTGGTCGCCGACGTCCAGCCGCAGCGGCACGGCGTGTTGGCCGCTCGTGGAAGCCGGTTCGGCGTTGCGCGCCTTCACGATGCTCCCAGCCGCATTCGGCGTGCGGCCAGTGGTTGGTGAGCAAGCGCTTGAGCGATCGGTGAGCAGGCAACGCCTGCCATTGCCGCTGCGACCGCTGTCGTGACCAGCAGCAGGCCCGAGGCCAGTGCGAAATTGATCGCGAGGTTCTTGTCTGCACCGAGTGCCAGGAGAATTCCGGTCGCAGCTCCGACGTTGGCAATCGCGCCACCAGCTGTGATCGGTAGCACGCTGGCCGCAGCGCCGAGGCAGAGGACGCAGAGAGCGGTCGTCGGTGAGAAGGCAGACCCGAGCCCGCTGAGCAGCGCGACGCTCCCCGCCGCCCGTGCGGTCCAGCAGGTCAAGAGGTAGAGCCCCGCAATCGTTGCGCTACGCCGTCCCTCGCGTGTGCGGTGCTTCGCAACGCGCGCAGCTATCGCGCTGAGACGATCGCTGCGGCGCAGAATCGAGAGGTGCATGAGCTTCCCGCTCGTGAGGAGCAGCACTGCGCATCCGAGTCCGAAGGAGATGACGACGAGAAGCGGAGCACGCAGAACATGTGCGCTCGTCGCGATGGCCGAGATCGAGAGAGGAAGCATTGCGACCGCGTCGACGATCCCAAGAGAGATGATCGAGATCGCGATCGCCTCGCAGCCGATCTGCCGTCCGCCGAGCTTTCGCAGAGTGCCGATCTTGACCACGTAGTCGAGGCGGAACGGCAACACCGCACCGCTCGCGGCCGCGGCACCCACAGAGGCGAGGCAGCGCGCCTGGTCGGGTCGATGCTCCACCGGGAACAACCGGCGCCAGCCGCGGGCGCGCAGGACGTAGCTCGAGAAGTAACACAACGCCGCCAGCACGACGAGCCACGGACTGGCGTCTGCCAAGGGCCAGTTCGCATGCGTGATACGGCGGCTCACCAGCACGAGGGCGCCGAGCGTGACCAATGCGAAGACGAGGCCGGCGATCCAGCGCCCGTGGCCGATGCGCTCCGGCAATGCCGAGCCGACCCTCGGGAACCTGCGTCCTTGCGACCACGTCCGGGCCGGCATCTCTGCTCGCTCCTCTCGACAGGTCGTGTGACTTTCACGCGACCACGTTCCGTGCACTTGAGGCTCGGTCGAACAGTCGAAGAGGAGGTTCCCTCAGCGGCTTCCGCGCTTGGTGGACCACATGATAGACGGCCTCGGCTTCGATTGGACCGTGCACGCCCGTTTTTGGACGGTGCTGCGACCACGGCGTGCTACGGTTCATCGAGAACCTGAGCGAGTGCTGGTTGCGCGCGACGCGCTTCCCCTGCCCGTTCTTTCGTGGCTGGAGGAGGTGTTTTCATGGCAACCGGAACCGTCAAGTGGTTCAACGATGCGAAGGGGTATGGGTTCATCACCCCTGACGATGGTGGCAAGGACGTGTTCGTCCATCATTCGTCGATCGTCGCCGAGGGTTTCAAGTCGCTCCCCGAGGGCTCGCAGGTGAAGTTCGACGCGGTCGACGGGGCAAAGGGCCCCGAGGCAAAGGGCGTCGTCGCCGTCTAGTTCGCCCACGGTCGCGCGCGGCGCCTGCCTTCGCGGCCGCGGCGCTGAGAGGAGCGTCGATGCACGGAACGATGATCTGGTTCAACCCCGAGAAGCGCCACGGGTTCATCCGAACCGAGGGCGGGGAGCGTCTTCGGGTCGACGATGTCGGCTTCGAGCCGGGGTGCGTCCTTGCCGATTGCCGTCGCGGGACGAAGGTCAGCTTCGAGCGCGTCGTCGAGAACGACGACGCACGTGCCGTCAGGGTGGCGGTCGTGCCGCTCGAGATGGCGCGCCGCGCCCGGCTGCGGGGCCACCGCTGATGGCCAGACGGAGCCCTCAATCCGCTCTGAAGCGTGCGCGAGAGCAGGCTCAGCGCGAGAAACGTGAGTTGAAACAAGCGAAGAAGGATGCCCGGGCCGCCGCTCGTCTCGAAGCCAGCGAACCGGCGGACGTCTCCGAAGGAGCGGAGTCACCCGAGGTCTCGGAGTGACTCGTTTCCTCGGTGCCGCAGACGTCGACGAGTCGACGACGCTCGGATACGAGGAGACACTGAACGCCCTGCTCAGCCTGATCGGGCGTCAGGTGTTGATCTTGTTCTCCGGCGCCGCCGGCTCTCCCTTCATCGCCGGGATCATCTCGGGACGGCTGGACAGAGGCGAGCTCGACGAGCGGCTGCGGGCGGTGCTGCTTCGCTCCGAGTCGAGCGAGGTCGAGACGATCTTCTTCCACGTCGGCTCCCGCCAGAGCGGCTTCGTTCTCCGTCCCGACGAGTTCGACCATGGGTTCTGGCGGACGGACCAGCAACTCGTGGCGCACCTCGGGGACGTTGCGATCAGCGTGCTGGTCCAGGGTGAACTGGGCCAGGCGCTCGAGCGATGAGCTCCCGACAGAACGCACGGTACGCGGCGCTCGACGCGTACCTCGACGACCGACGTGCAGAGGGCTACTCGGTCGAGACACGAACGGACTCACAAGCGGTCATCGTCCGTCGTGATCGCCTCGGATTTGCGACGCGGTGGTTCGGTCGTGGCGGCTCGCGACGGCTGGTGATCTCGGTCGACCAGGACGGTGCGGTCACGAGCATTGCCGCCGAGCCCCGCAGATGGTGAGCTGCGGCCGGTCCGATGTGATCGCCGCTTGAATGGTCGCCCGGGCGGCCACCCTGCTGGTCGCTGATCCCCAGCCGGCATCCCCGAAAGGCCCGGTTCGGTAGACGGCGACCGGCCAGGCGACAGCGGTCGTGCCTTATACGGTTCGAGGCTGCTTTCGACGAGAGGAGGGGAGACAGTGGCGGTCGTCCTCGGTGAGGGCTTGACGAAGCGGTTCGGAAAGCTGACGGCCGTCGAGGATCTGTCGTTCGCGCTCGAGGCGGGGACGATCACGGGCTTTCTCGGGCCGAACGGTGCGGGGAAGACGACGACGCTTCGGATGCTGCTCGGGCTGGCGGCGCCGACGAGCGGCAGCGCGTTGATCTTCGACCGGCCCTACGCGCAGCTGGCCGGTGCGGCACGCCGTGTTGGTGCGGTGCTGGAGGCGACCGACTTCCATCCCGGCCGGTCGGGTCGCGATCATCTGCGCACGCTGAGCTGGGCTGCCGAGCTGCCTGACTCACGGGTCGACGAGGTGCTCGGCCTGGTCGAGCTGACGGCTGCGGCGAGGCGCCGGGTGAAGGGGTATTCGCTTGGGATGCGCCAGCGGCTCGGGCTCGCCTCTGCGCTGCTGGGTGATCCGGAGCTGCTGGTGCTCGATGAGCCTGCGAACGGGCTCGACCCGGAGGGGGTGCGGTGGCTCCGCGACTTCCTGCGTGCGTTCGCGTCCGACGGGCGGACGGTGCTCGTCTCGAGCCATGTGCTTGCCGAGGTCGCCCAGACGGTCGATCAGGTGCTGATCGTCAACAAGGGCCGGCTTGTGGTCGAGACGTCGCTCGAGCAGCTGACGGCGCGTGTCGGCGGGTCGGTCCGGGTGCGCAGCCCGCAGTCGGATCGGCTCGCCGAGGCGCTCCGTCGCGAGGGGATCGAGACCACGGTCGGCAACGACCGTGCGCTGCTCGCACACGGGGCGACGAGCCAGCGGGTGGGGGAGGTCGCCTTTGCCGCCGGCGTACCCGTCTACGAGCTTGTCGCAGAAGGCTCATCACTCGAGGATGTCTTCCTCGAGCTGACGACGGAGACGGCGTCGTGATCGCGCAGACGAGGGCCGAGCTGTTGAAGCTCCGCTCGACGCGCACGACCGTCGGGCTCGTGCTCGGCATGCTCGCGCTGGTCACCCTCTTCGGGCTGCTGGCCGGACTGTTGACGCATGCCGACGACCTGATCACACCCGAGAATCAACGCGGCCTGTTCGGCGTCGGAAGCCTCGCCGGCGTTTTCTCTGCGCTCGCGGGCGTGCTCCTCGTCACCGGCGAATATCGCTTCGGGACGATCCGGCCGACGTTCCTGTTCACACCGCGACGCTCACGCGTGATCCTGGCGAAGCTTGCCGCCGGCATGCTTGCCGGGCTCGTGTTCGGCGTCGCCGGCGAGGGTCTCGCGTTCGCGATCGGTTACGTCTGCCTCCGAGCACGCGGCATCCCACTCACGCTGCACGGTGGCTCGTTGGCGCTCTTGCTGCTCGGAACCGTCGCCGGGGTCGCGCTCTTTGGCGGGATCGGGGCTGGCGTCGCGTCGATCGTTCGCAACCAGATCGGCACGATCGTCGGTCTGCTCGCCTGGGGCTTCATCGTCGAGAACCTCCTCTTCGCGTTCGTCCCGTCCGTCGGTCGCCTCACGCCCGGCCAGGCACAGAACGCTCTCACCGGTCTGACCACCGACCACCTTCTCTCTCCAGCAGCAGGCGGCGCCGTGCTCGTCGCCTGGGTAGCCGCGCTCGCTCTCGCCGGACTCGCGCTGACCGCCCGTCGCGACGTCGGCTAGCACGC
>DATIXY010000019.1:0-19607 GCA_035518115.1 Gaiellaceae bacterium
GGCACCCCACAGCTCGTAGGTCTCCGGGAACAGGTGGTGCGTGTCGATCGCGAAGACACGCGCCTGCGGCTCGATTGCGAACAGCATGTCGAGCAGGACGCTCTCCTCTTTCTGGAACGAGCAGGCGAGCGCGACCTTGCCCTCGAACGCCTCCAGGACGAGCGCGACCACTTCCTCGGCGCTCAGCGCCTCGACGTCGGCGGCGTCAGGAAGCCGGAACGGGCTCACCGCCACCGAGCAGCACCTCCTTGAGCGTGTCGCCGCGAAGCCCGAGGCGAAGCGTCTCGAGCGGGATGACCTCTTCCGGCGGAATGTTCCCGAGGTTGACCTCGGGCCCGAAGTGCTTCACGAACCACGCCTGCGACGCCTTCGTCGGCGCTTCCCAGACGATGTCGTGGAAGTCGATCGAGTGGGCGATCTCGTCGACGAGCCCGGTCCGCATCTCGCCGGACGGCCGGAAGATCCCCGCCGTCCCGCCCTCGCGCGACTCGGTGATCACCTTCCAGGCGCCGGCGTCCTTCTCTTCCTTGATCCACTCGACCCACTCGTACGGGGCGAAGACGACCTCCGAGTCCTTCGACCCGACCTCGGAGAGCACGGTGAAGTCGCGGGCGAAGTCGGCGATCAGCTCGAGCTTGCGCTCGCGCGGGATCTCGACGGTGCCGTCCGAGATCTCGACGTGGTCGAGACCGAGGTCGGTGAGCCAGCGCTTGTAGTCGTCGAGCTTGTCGCGCGCGTAGACGACCTCGAAGAACGTGCCGCCGATGACGACGCGCTTCTCGCGCAGGACGTCGAGCTTGCGCTCGAGCCCGTTCGTCACCCACGCGGTGCCCCAGCCGAGCTTGACGATGTCGATGTACTCGCCGCTCGTCTCGAGGATGTCCTCCCACGCGCGCACGCCGAGGCCCTTGTCGAGCACGTGCGTGAGGCCACCGTCGCGCTTGATCCCGATGTCAAAGGCGGGCATAGAGCTCCTTCAGCTTGGCTTGGGCACGGGCCTGGACGTCGCGGTAGAGCGAGCCGCCGTGGGCGTCGATCCCGACGGTCAGCGGCCCGAAGTCCCTGACGCGGAACCGCCACAGGCACTCGGGCATCAACTCCTCCCACGCGACCTCTTCGATCTCCTCGATCTGCGTCGTCTCGAGCGCCGCCGCACCGCCGACGATCGCGAAATAGACCATCCCGAGACGCTCCATTGGCTCGATCGCCTCGTCCGGGAAGCCGCCCTTGCCGCAGATCGCGCGCACGCCGTACTGCGCACCCAGGGGCTCCGTGAAGCGCACCATGCGCGCGCTGGTCGTCGTGCCGATGCAGATCTTCTCGTACTTTCCGTCGGCGATCTTGCGGACGTTCGGCGCGGTGTGCAGCAGGAAGGCGCCGCGCAGGTCCATCGGCGGCTCCATGCCCTGGTCGAAGATGCGGATCTGCGTGCGGTCGCGGATCCCGATGATGTGACCCTGCACGGTGACCTCGTCGCCCGCCCGCAGCTTCAGGATCTCTGCGGGATCGGTGATCGGGAACGTGACCTCGTGGACTGCCATCACGCCTCCCGGTCGTACTCGATGTCGCCGGTCGGGCTGATGTGGGCGGAGGCCCGGCGCGCGGCCCAGCACTGGTAGTTGACGGCTACGGGGTTGAGCGTCATGTGCGTGTCCGCGTGCTCGATGTGGCACTGCAGCACGGTCACGTCGCCGCCGAGGCCCATCGGGCCGATCCCGGTTTCGTTGAGCAGGCCGAACAGCTCGTCCTCGAGCTCGGCGACGATCGGATCGGGGTTGCGCGTTCCGATCGGGCGCATGATCGCCTCCTTCGCGAGATGCATCGCGTAGTCGGCGGAGCCGCCGATCCCGATACCGACGATGCCGGGCGGGCACGGCTTGCCGCCTGCGCCGACGATCGACTCGAGCACGAACTGCTTGATCCCCTTCACGCCGTCTGCGGGGACACACATCTTGAGAAAGCTCATGTTCTCGCTGCCCGATCCCTTGGGCACGCACTTGACGTCGAGCCCGTCCCAGTCGGGGACGAAGTCCCAGTGCACGATCGGAAGGCGGTAGCCGATGTTCGGGCCGGTGTTCTCGCGCGTGATCGTGTGCACGGCATTCGAGCGGAGCGGGTGCTCCACCGTCGCGCGCGCGGTCCCGTCTCTCAGCCCCTCGTAGATCCGCGCCGGATGGAGCGGGAAGCTCTCGCCGACCCGCGCGTGGTACACGGCGATGCCGGTGTCCTGGCAGACGAGGTTCTTCTCGCTGTCGGCGATGCTCACGTTGCGGTGGATCACGTCGAGGACGCGGCGGCCCGGGACCGACGTTTCGCGGTCGCGCGCTGCTGCCAGGGCGTCGCGGAGGTCCTGCGGGATGTCCTTGAGCGCCCAAACGTAGAGGTGGGCGGCGGCGTCCTCGACGGCGTGCTGCAGGTCGGTGGCCGTATCGATGCTCACTTCGCGGCCTCCACGGCTGCCTTGCCCGCGCGCTGCCCGAAGACGACACACTCGAGCAGGCTGTTGCCCATCATCCGGTTGCGACCGTGCGTTCCTCCCGCGATCTCGCCGCAGGCATAGAGGCCTTCGACCGTCGTCGCGGCGTTCGTGTCGATCACGAGGCCGCCGTTCTGGTAGTGGAGCACCGGGTAGGTGAGGATGCGCTCGCGCAGCGGGTCGATACCGGCGCCGCGATACCGCCGCAGCATGTACGGCAGCGACACCTCGGCGTCGTCGGGCGCAATCCGCGTCGTGTCGAGGTAGACGGCAGGCCGCCCGTCCGGCGTGGTGACGCCCCGGCCGGCCTCGACCTCGTCGAAGATCGCCTGGCTGACCGCATCGCGCGGGCCGAGCGAGTCGGTGAACTCATCGCCCTCCGCGTTGAGGAGCACCGCGCCGTAGGCGCGCGTCGTCTCCGGGATCGAGTAGCCCTGCATGTTCGCGGGCCAGGCGCCGCCGTTCGGGTGGTACTGCAGCGCGTCGAGGTCGCGCGATTCCGCGCCGAGCGAGAGCGCGAGCTGCGTCACCTCGCCGGTCGCATTCGGGTGGTTCGTCGACAGCTCGCCGCGGCGCTCGGCCTCCGCGTAGCAGCGGCCCCCGGCGGCCAGCACGACGGTGCCCGCGTCGACGAGGTGGTCACCGCAGGTCGCGCGCCAGCCGCTCTGCGTCTCGGCGAGCTCCCTGAGCGGGGCGTTCGTGAACGACGTCCCCGTGCCGGCCTCCCACGCCTCGCGGAGCTGCTTCGTGATCGCGTGCCCCGTGCGGTCGCCGACCTGGAGCAGCCGCTTGCGCGTCGCTCCACCGCAGCGCGCGAGGCGGTAGCCGCCGTTCGAGCGCGTGAACTCGACGCCGAGCGACTCGAGCCAGCGGATCGCGCCAGGCGCCTCGCCGGTCAGCACCTCGACGAGCTGCGGGTTCGCGGTCTCGTGCGAGGAGGCGAGGACGTCGGCGGCGTGCTGTTCAGGGGAGTCGTCGTCGTCGAAGGCCGCCTGGATGCCGCCCTGCGCCTTCGACGAGTTGTTGGCCTGCAGCGAGCCCTTGGTGGCGAGAGCGACGCGCGCGCCGGCCCGCTCCGCCGACACGGCGGCAGCGAGGCCCGAGGCGCCGCTCCCGATCACGAGCACGTCGAATGCGGGGACGCCGGCCTCCACGGCCCACACCATACCTGAGATTAGCGCTGCTTATGACTTGTTCACTGCTCGAGTGAGCAAGGAACGGCGTGGTGCCCGGCATCTCGGGGCCAGGCACCACGCACGTCGAACCTCAGTCGACCGGCACGGGCTGGGCGCGCGGCGGGGCCTCGCCGCCGAAGCGCGGCAGCCACTCGAGCGACCGCGGCAGGTACCAGTTCCAGTCGCCGAGCAGCTTCATCACCGACGGCAGCAGCACCGCCCGGACGATCGTCGCGTCGATCAGGATCGCCGCAGCGAGGCCGAAGCCCATCTGCTTGATGTCGATCTCCTGGAGCGTCATGAAGATCGCGAACACGGCGACCATCACGAACGCGGCACTCGTCACCGTCGAGGCCGTCCGCTTGATGCCGGTCGCGACGGCCTCGTCGGTCGGCATCCCGCCGTCGACGAGCTCCTTGATCCGGCTGAGGATGAACACGTGGTAGTCCATCGAGAGCCCGAACAGGATCACGAACATGAACAGCGGCAGCCATGACGCGATCGCGCCGTTCGAGTGGAAGCCGAGCAGCCCTTCGGCCCACGTGTGCTGGAAGACGAGCACGAGCAGGCCGTAGGCGGCACCGACCGAGAGCAGGTTGAGCAGGACGGCCTTGATCGGGATCACGATCGACCGGAACGTCACGAGCAGCAGCACGAAGCAGAGCGCGAGCACGAACGCGAACACGATCGGTGCATGGCTCTTCATCTGCGTGTTGAAGTCGTGCGTGCCCGCGGTCTCACCGGTCACGGGCGCGACGACACCCGGCACCGAGCCGATCGTCGCCGGGATCACGTCCTTGCGCAGCGTCTGCAGCGCCGCGACCGACGCGCCGTTGTCACCGTTCCCCTGCAGCGGGATCGACACCACCTCGACCGTCTTTGCCGGGTTGACCTTCGTCTCGATCGGCGTCGACATCTCGCCGGTGGCGAGCGCTTGCCTCTTCAACTCGGCGATACCGCGCTGAACCTGCGGATCGGTGACATCGCTCGCACGCACGACGACCTGAGCCGGAGTCTGGGCGCCCGGGAACGCCTTCTGGATCGCCTCGTACGTGCGGACGATCCCGATCGACCTCGGCAGGTCGGTGAAGCTCGGCAGCTGCGTGTGCAGCTGGAGAGCGGGAATCGCGAGCGCGAACAGGAAACCGCCCGAGACGAGCGCCGACAGCCACGGCCGCCGGACGACCCGGTCGAGGATGACGCCCCAGAAGCGCGACTCGCGATGACCGCCGCGCGCGAGAACTGGGATCCGGCCCTTGTTGACACGGTCGCCGAGCTTCGAGAGCAGGGCGGGCAGGATCGAGAGCGAGCCGATCACCGCGACCGCGACCATCAGCATCGCGCCGACGGCGATCGACGTGAAGATCGCGTTGCCGGTCAGCAGCATCCCCGCCATCGCGATCATCACCGTCAGCCCCGAGATCAGCACCGCGTAGCCGGAAGTCCCCGCGGTGCGGAGCAGCGCCTCGTGATGACTGAGGCCGCGCGCCCGCTCTTCGCGCTCGCGGCGAATGTAGAAGAGCGAGTAGTCGATTCCCACCGCCATGCCGATCAGCAGGATCACCGACTGCGTCGCATCGCCGGCTGCGACGACATGGCTGGCGATCGACGACAGCCCGATCGTCGCCAGCACGCCGGAGAAGGCGAGCAGGACCGGCAACCCGGCCGCGACGAGGGCGCCGAAGGCGAGCAGCAGGATGATCAGCGTCACGGGGAGCGACGAGTACTCGGCCCGCTGGAAGTCCTTGCCGACAGTGTCGGAGAGAACGTGCGCGGCGCTCGCCTCGCCGAACTCTGCGACCTCGAAGCCCGGATGCGCCTTCTGCACGCCTGCGACGGCTGCGAGGACGGGCGCCACCTTGTCCTGGGCCTTGTCCTCGTCTCCGCGGATCTCGAACTGCACGATCGCGGAGTGGCCGTCGTTCGCAACCTGGCCGCGGTTCGACCGGCCGAGAGGCGATCGAACGCGGGCGACTGCGGGCTGCGCCGAGACGGTGCGCACGACGTCGTCGACGGTCGCGCGGAAGGCGCCATCGGTCACCGTCTGCGTCTTCGACTGCACGAGCACGCTCTCACCGGCGTGACCGGCGAAGCCTGCGTCGTCGAGAATCTTCTGGGCGACGCGGGTGTCGCCCGACGCCGTGTCGGACTGCTTCAACGCCTTCTTGCCCACCGCGCCGCCGATGACGATCGCGAGGACGCAGAAGACGAGCCAAATGCCGACTGCGGTCTTCCAGTGCGCCGCGCTCCAGCGACCTGCGCGCGCGGCCAGGTTCGTCCGTTCCATAACCCCTCCTCCGTCGAACAACTCACCGCTCCACGGTGTCCCGCCGGGCCGGTCTGCGACAGCCGGGTGCCCGGCGTTCGGGCGGTAGAGCTGCCACTACTTGTAACGGTGGGCCGGTCGTCCGCGAGGACGATTACGTGTCCGTCACCAGACGGATTCGAACAGCACGCGGATCTCGTCAGGAGTTGCGACGCGCGGGTTCACCGCGTTGCCGCGCCGGCCTGCTGCCGCCTCGGCGAGCTCGCCGAGGTCGTCCTCGGGCACACCGAAGTCGCGCAGCCGTTCGAAGCCGCCGAGTCGTGCGAGCTCGCGGGTTCGCTCGACCGCGTCACCGCCGATCGCCTCGCCGAACCGGGCGACCTCCTCCGGCACGGCCTCGCGGTTGAATGCGAGCGCCGGCGGCAGGCAGATCGCGTTCATCGCCCCGTGCGGGAGGCCGTAACGGCCGCCCGCCGCCTGCGCCATCGCGTGTGCGAGGCCGAGCCCGGCGAGACCGAGAGCGTGGCCGGCGTGCATCGCGCCGGTCAGCAGCTCCGTGCGCGCCTCGCGATCCGAGCCGTCGGCGAGCACGCGCGGCAGGGATGCCGCGATCAGCGGCGCGCCGGCGAGCGCCTCGGCGTCGCCCTCGTCGCTGCGACCCGCGACGTAGAGCGCTTCGGCCGTGTGCGCGAGCGCGTTCAGCGCCGTCCCGGCGCTGACATCCCGCGGCAGGGCGAGCGTCAGGTCGACGTCGTAGACGATCCCGGCCGGATGCGCGCCGGCGCCGCCGCCCTGCATGCGACGGTCAGGCGAGCGGATCCCGAATGACGTGGTCCACTCGGCGCCCGAGTAGGTGGTCGGGATGCTGACGAGCGGGAGCCCCGACGCGGACGACGCCGCCTTCGCGGTGTCGATCGCGGAGCCGCCGCCGATGCCGAGGATGCCGTCCGCGGACGGCGAGACCGCGACACGGTGCGACGGGACCTCGCTCCACCAGGCGTCGTGCGGAACGTCGAGCCCGCGCCAGCGGTCGCTGGCGATCACGAACGGCCGCGCGATCCCGACCTCGGCGAGCACGCCCGCCAGGGCGTCGAGGCCGAAGCGCACGATCACGGAAGGCGGCTCCGCGCAAACTCGAGGAACCCGCGCGCGGCGCGCGTCTCGGAGCGTCCGGCCGCGCGCACGAGCAGCACCTCGCGGTCGAGCTCGAGCCCGCCGACCGTCGCTTCGCTCAGCGTGCCGGCGGCGAGGTCGTTCTCGATCGAGAGGCGCGAGATGAACGTCACGCCGTGTCCGCTCCGCACCGCGCCGGTGACGGACTCCTGGAGCCCCAGCTCGAGCCGGACGCCGAGATCCCGCAGTCGCACACCGGCGCGACGTCTGAGCTCGTCCTCGATCAGCTGCCGCACGCCCGCCCCGTCCTGCATCACGATCAGCGTCTCGTCGCGGAGCTCGTCGACGGTGATCGTCCGGCCCGCGAAGGGATGCCCGGCGGGGCAGGCAAGCGTGACCGTGTCGCGGAAGAAGGGCTCGTAGTCGACGCCGCGGTGGCGCGTCGCCGCGCCGACGACGCCCAGCTCGAGCGTCCGGTCGGCAACGCGCTCGACGACGGTCTGCGTGTCGAAGACGCTCAGGGCGACGTGGAGCTCGGGGTGGACGGCCGCGAAGTCGCAGAGCAGGCCCGAGAGGACGACCCCGCCCGGACCGGTGGACGCCCCGATCTCGAACGTCCCCTGCAGCTCGCCGACGGCGTCGTCGGCCAGGTCGTTGACGAGATCCTCCTCGAGCGCGAGCAGGCGCTGTGCGCCGCGGTAGAGGCGGAGGCCGGCCTCGGTCGGCTCGACGCGGCGGCCCGAGCGGTCGAGCAGCTGCAGGCCGAGCCGCTTCTCGAGCGCGCGCACCTGCAGCGACACGGCAGGCTGGGTGACGCCGAGCCGCTCGGCCGCCTGGGAGAACGAGCGCCGCTCGACGACGATGCAGAAGGCCCTCAGCTGGCGGGTGTCCATAACGGATACTTATGGTGCCAGGCACCGTTGAGAGAGTGCACCGGATGTGTGCCGATTTGCGCACGGGAGCCTCCGAACGCCCCGCAGGGAGCGAGAATCGCGCCTGCCGGCCGCCGGCACGGGAGGTGCCAGGCACCATCGCGGCGGGCCGGTCAGCCCTGCCGGAACTCGAGGCGGTTGCCGAACGGATCGTGGGCGAAGAAGCGGGCCGCGCCGCCGGCGGGCACGTCGTCCCGCACCTCGATGCCGGCGACGGCGAGCCTCGCCCGGAGCCCCTCCAGGTCGTCGACGACGAGGCCGGGATGAGCTTTGCGCGCCGGCGCGAATGACTCCTCGACGCCGACGTGAAGCTCCTGTCCACCGACCCTGAACCAGCACCCGCCGCGCCCCGCGAGCTCGACGGGCTTGGCGATCTCTGCGAGACCGAGAAGACCGCCGTAGAAGGCGCGGGCATCCCCCTCGCTCCCTGGGGGCGCGGCGACCTGCACGTGATCGATCGAGGTGATGCTCAGGCACAAGGGTCTACCATCGAACGTGTGACGTCGGCGCCGCCTCGGCTCGAGGACACGCTCATGCGCGGGTATTCGCGGCTCGCCGCCGAGTCGCCGCACCGCCGGATTGACGCCGAGCTGCGCACGCTCGACCTGCTGTTCGGCATCGTCTTCGGGCTGATCCTCCTGCCGATCGCACTCGTGATCGCCGTTGCCGTGCTCGCTACGACCGGCCGGCCGATCCTCTACCGCGGGCGGCGCGTGGGACGCAGCGGCCACTTCTTCGACATGCTCAAGTTCCGAACGCTCAAGCCGGGCGCGGAGGAGCGGATCGGCCAGTACCTCGGTGAGGAGCTCGTCCGCCACACCGAAGAGGAGCTGACCGGCATCGGTCGGTTCCTCAAGCGCTCGCAGCTCGACGAGATCCCGCAGCTCTGGAACGTCCTCCGGGGCGACATGTCGTTCGTCGGGCCGCGCCCGATCCGGCCGCGCTTCTTCGCTGAGCTCGCCGACGAGCTCCCCGCGTACTGGCAGCGGCTCGTCGTGCGGCCCGGCCTGACCGGCTTCGCGCAGGTGCGCCGCGGCTACGAGACGTCGATGGCGGAGAAGCTCGCGCACGACCTCGAGTGGATCGCCGACCGCTCGGTTCGGCTCTACCTCCGCACGGTCGTCCTCACCGCCGTACGCGTCGTGCGGCAGTCGGTCGGCGCGATCTGGAACTCCTCGTAGATGTGCGGCATCTGCGGGATCGCCGCGGCCGCCGGCGCCGTCGACCCCGAGCGCATCGCGCGCATGTCGGCCACGCTGCTCCATCGCGGCCCCGACTCCGAGGGGACGCACATCGACGGCGGCATCGGCCTCGCCGCGCGGCGCCTCGCGATCATCGACCTCACCGGCGGCGACCAGCCGATCGCCAACGAGGACGGCACCGTCGTCGTCGTGCAGAACGGCGAAATCTACAACCACGTCGAGCTGCGCACGGAGCTCGAGCGCGCGGGCCACCACTTCACGACGCGCTGCGACACCGAGGTGCTCGTTCACGGTTACGAGCAGTGGGGCGCACGCCTGTGGGAGCGCCTGCGCGGAATGTTCGCGGTCGCGGTGCACGACGCGCGATCGCGCAGCGTCGTGCTCGCGCGCGACCCGTTCGGGATCAAGCCTCTCTACTACCGCGACGCCGGCGGCGAGCTTGCGTTCGCGTCCGAGCTCGATGCTCTGCCGCGCGGCGACATCGACCTCGACGCGCTGGAAGCGTTCCTCACCTTCAACGTGATCCCGGCGCCGCTCTCGATCTACCGGGAGATCCGGAAGCTTCCCGCCGGTCACTCACTCACCTGGCGCGACGGAGCGGCGACGGTCGAGCGCTATGTCCGTCCAGGCCCGCTCGAGGAGAGAAGCGACGACGAAGCGGAGCTGGTCGAGGAGTGCCGCGCGCGGCTCCGCGACTCGGTGCGGGCGCACCTGATCGCGGACGTGCCCGTCGGAGTGCTGCTCTCCGGCGGCGTCGACTCGGGCGCGCTCGCCGCCCTCGCGGCCGAGGAGTCGAGCGACGCCGTGCGCACGTTCTCCATCGGCTTCGACGAGTCGTCGTTCGACGAGCTCGACGGCGCCCGCGCCGTCTCGGCCCGCTACGCGACGCAGCATCGCGAGCTCGTGCTCCGCCCCGACGCGGCGCTGCTGCTCCCCGCGCTCGCCGACGCGTTCGACGAACCGTTCGCCGATTCGTCGGCGCTGCCCACCTACCTCGTGTCGAAGCTGGCCGCCGAGGACGTGAAGGTCGCGCTCTCCGGCGAGGGCGGCGACGAACTCTTCGGCGGCTACTACACCTACGTCGCCGACCGGCTCGCCGAGCGAGTCGGGCCGGTCGCATCGCTCGCGCGACCGGCAATCGAGCTCCTGCCCTCCTCGACACGGCGGGCGAGCTTCGACTACAAGGCGAAGCGCTTCGCGCGTTCGGCTCACCTACCGCCGCTCGAGCGCCATCACGGCTGGAAGGAGATTTTCGCGCCGGACGCGCGGGCCGAGCTGACCGGGCGCCGGAGCACCTTCGACCCGGTCGACATCCTGCGCTCCCGCTTCGCCGAGACCGAGGGGCACGACCTGCTCGTCCGCCTCCAGGATGTCGACTTCGGCGTGTACCTCGTCGACGACCTGCTCGTGAAAACCGACCGCGCGTCGATGGCGTGGTCGCTCGAGGCCCGCGTGCCGTTCATGGACCCGGCCGTCACGACGTTCGCCTTCTCGCTCCCGGCGCGGCACAAGGTGCGCGGCTTCCAGAAGAAGCGGCTGCTGCGCAAGGCCGTCGCGCCACTGCTCCCCGACGAGGTCGTGCACGGGCGGAAGCGTGGCTTCTCGATTCCGGCCGCCGCCTGGCTGCGCGGCGAGCTGCTGCCGTTCGCGCGCGAGACGCTCAGCCCCGAGAACCTGAGCAGGCAGGGGTACCTGCAGCCGCAGGCCGTGAGCCGCCTCCTGGACGACCACGCAGCCGGCAGGGAGGACCTCTCCCGCCAGCTCTGGGGGCTGCTCGCCTTCACGCTGTGGCACGAGCGGCACGTCGAGGGCGTCCGCCGCGACACACCGCTCGAGCAGGTCGTCGCATGAAGGTCTGGGTCGACTTCACCGCGAGCGCCCATCCGCTCGTCTTCCGTCCGCTCGTCGAGCTCCTCGAGGAGCAGGGCAACGAGGTCGAGATCACCGCCCGCGACTACGCACAGACGCTGCAGCTGATCGCGGCGCACGGGATGACCGCGACCGTGATCGGCCACCACGGCGGCCGCTCGGCGCTCGGGAAGGCGCGCCAGATGCGATCGCGCCTGAAGTCGCTCCGCGCCTGGGCCGCACCTCGGCAGTTCGACATCGCGCTCGCGCACGGCTCGCACGAGCTGACGATGACTGCCCATCGCCTCGGGATCCCGAGCTCGACGACCTTCGACTACGAGTGGGCGTGGCTCCAGCATCAGCTCGGCTGCCGCGCGGCGACGCGCGTCGTCGTCCCGGACGCGATCCCGCCCGAGCGGCTAGCCCGCTACCACGCGACCCCTCCCAAGCTCCAGCAGTACCCGGGTCTGAAGGAGGAGTACTACCTCTCCGACTTCGAGCCCGATCCCTCGGTGCTGGAAGCCTTCGGGATCGAGCCGGGCCGCGTGCTCGTCGTGCTGCGCCCACCCCCGGACGTCTCCCTGTACCACCGCCACTCGAACCCCCTGTTCCCGCAGACGCTCGAGCACCTCGGCAACCGCGACGACGTCCACGCGTTCGTGATCCCGCGCACGGAGGAGCAGCGCGACTTCGTGCGCGACCTGAGCCTGCCGTCGGTGATCGTTCCGGAAGAGGCCGTCGACGCGCAGAGCCTGATCGCGCTCGCAGACGTGGTGGTGTCGGCCGGCGGCACGATGAACCGCGAGGCCGCCGCGCTCGGCGTGCCGGTCTACACGACGTACGGCGGGCGGCTCGGCGGCGTCGACGAGGAGCTGATCCGCGCCGGCCGTCTGCGGCCGCTCACCGACCCACGTGCGCTCGAGCTGCACAAGCGCGAGGCGCACGACGACGCACGCGTCCGGCGCGACCCGCAGCTGATGCTCGACCTCCTGCTCTCAGCCCTGCCCCAGGGCGAGCTCGCCTGAGTCGCCGCGCAGCACGACCGCGGTGACCGCGGGCGCGCCCCGCCGCACCGACACGGGCAGGCGGGCATCTCCGACCCAGGCGGCGAGACGCTGCTCGTCCCCCGAGAGCTCGAGCCGCTCCAGGTGCGTCGAGCCGGCGGCGCCCCGGCCGGGGAACGAGCTGCCGGGGGCCCACTCGATGAAGAACGGGCGGAAGGGCTCGGCGGCCGACTCGTCGACACCCGCGAGACGCCACCGCAGCACGCTCCCGTCCGGCCGCTCGCGTACACCGTCGGATGCGGTCAGCCCGAGGCGCGCCGCCTGCCCGTCGAGGTTCGCCGTGCGCACGGCCCACCCGAGCGGCGCAAAGGGCGAGGCGCGCCCCGCGAGCACCCAGCGTCCGAACGCCGTGCACGCCGCCTCGGCCTCGTCGGCCGCCGCGACGAGCTCGAGGTAGGCATCTCCGAGCGGGACGATGCGGTTCGCGGTGCCCCAGCCGGGGTGCCGGCCCCCGCCGACCACGGTCAGGCCGTGGCGAGCCTCGAGCACATGCGACGCCTCGTCGAGGTCGACAGCGGCGAGCAGGACGTGGTCGAGCTCGAGCGCGCCGCCCGGAATCACTCGGCCGAGCCGGCGATCGTCGCGAGAACGTCACCGCCGTACCGCTCGAGCTTGGCCGGCCCGACACCGGAGATCCGGGCCAGCTCGCCGAGTGTCGCCGGCCGCACGTCCGCGATCTCGTGAAGGACGCGGTCGTGGAAGACGACGTACGGTGGGACCCCGTCGCTCCGCGCCCGCTCGAGCCGCCAGGCGCGGAGGCGCTCGCCGACCGGCGTCCAGACGGCGCGTACCGACTGCTCCGGCGCGGCCGTCGCGCCGAGCTCGCGGATGAACGGGCTCGGCTTTCCCGACCAGGTCACCCAGAGCGCCCGCTTCGCCCGCGTCAGGCCGACATAGAGGAGCCGCCGCTCCTCGGCAACCTGCTCGGGCGTCTTCGCCAGTCGCGAGGGCAGCTCCCCAGCCTCGACCCGCGGCAGGAACACGGCCTCGAACTCGAGGCCCTTCGCACGATGCAGCGTGAGCAGGTGCACGCCTCGCGCCCCGTCTCCGCCGGGATCGAACCGCCGCTGCAGCTCCTCGACGAAGGCCACCGCGTCGCCGTCGAACGAGGCGGCCAGCGCGACGAGACGCGAAAGGTCGGTCTGCCGTACGAGCTCACGCTCGCCCAGCGCATCGGTGGCCCCTTCGAGCCAGCCCGCGTCGAGCGCGGCGGCACGCACCGCGTCGCGAGCCGCGGCGCCGCTCCCCGCGAGGCGGCGGACGAGGCGCCGCGCGGCGTCTCGCTGGAGCAGCGACGCCCCCTGGAACGGGATTCCGGCATCGTGCAGCAGCTCCTCGAAATCGGTCAGGCGGGCGTTCGTGCGGCAGAGGATCGCGACGTCCTCGAGCCGACACTCGAGCCCCTGCACAGCCTCGACGATCGCCGCACCCTCGAGGGCCGGCGTGGCAAACGGGCGCACCACCGGTTCGGAGCCGGGCCCGCGCGTGGCGCGGAGGACCTTCACGGCGCCTCCCAGTCTGGGCACGAGGCGGTTCGCGAGGGCGAGCACCTCGGGTGTCGACCGGTAGTTCTCCTCGAGGCGCACGACGAGCGCAGCCGGGTAGCGGTCCGGCAGCCCGAGCAGGTACTCGGGACCGGCGCCGGTGAACGCGTAGATCGACTGGTAGTCGTCCCCGACGACGCACAGCTCGTCGCGGTCGCCGAGCCAGCACTCGAGCAGCGTCTGCTGCAGCAGGTTGACGTCCTGATATTCGTCGACGGTGAAGGCGCGGTACTGCGCCCGGAAGACGCGGACGACGTGTTCGTCGCTCTCGAACAGGCCGATGGCGTTCTCGAGCAGATCCTCGAAGTCGACGAGCCGCTCCGCCGACTTGCGGCGCTCGTACTCGCGATAAACGCGCAGCATCAGGTCCGGCGGAATCGGCGGCACGTGCCCGTCGAGACCTCCGAGGTAGCGCTCCGGGGGAAGCCGCCGGTTCTTCGCCCACTCGACCTCGGCGGCGAGATCGGCGGCGGGCCTGAAGCGGTACGCGCCCGGTAGCGCGTTCCCGATCTGCCGCAGCAGCAGCGCCTTCGACGGAAGGAGGCTGCCGACACGGTCGGGCGCGAAGTGGCGCAGCTGGCGGAGCGCCGCGGCGTGGAACGTGCCGGCGCGTACGCCGCCGGCGCCGAGTGCGGCCAGCCGGGCTCGCAACTCGCCTGCGGCCTTGTCGGTGAACGTCACGGCCATCAGGTTCGAGGCGGCGAACGCTTCCGAAGCGACCTGATGCGCGAGGCGCCGCGTGATCGTCGTCGTCTTTCCCGACCCCGCGCCCGCGAGGATGCAGACGGGGCCGCGCACTGCCTCCGCAGCCCGGCGCTGCTCGGGGTTCAACCCGTCGAGGGCGTCCATCGCCGCACCGTAGCCGGAGCGGCGGCAGCCAACTGTGACGTCAGTGCATCGTGTCTTCGAGGACGGCCTCGCCGCCCGTGCGCATCGGCTCGTGGACGATCGTCCCGAGCCGCGCAACCACCTCTGCGGTGTCGCCCTCGTCGACGAGCCGCTCGAGCTCGGCGAGCTCGCCCTCGAGCCACTCGATGTCGATCGGCACGTGCGCCGCGCGCATGATCTTCGGATGCGACGTCGGCCCGACGGCCTCGTCGTCGTTCCACAACACCTCGTGCAGCTTCTCGCCCGGAAGCACCCCCGTGAACGTGATGGGGACCTCCGACTCGTTCTTGCCCGACAGACGGATCATCTGCTGCGCGAGGTCGAGGATGCGTACCGGCTCGCCCATGTCGAGCACATAGACCTGCCCGCGGCCCCCCATCGCGCCCGCCTGGATGACCAGCGACGACGCCTCCGGGATCGTCATGAAGAAGCGCGTCATCTCCGGGTGCCGCACCGTCACCGGGCCGCCGCGCTCGATCTGCCTGCGGAAGATCGGGATCACCGAGCCCGACGAGCCGAGGACGTTGCCGAATCGCACCGCGACGAACCGCGTGTCGACCTCCGGCTGCCGAGCGAACGACTCGACGATCCACTCGCACAGCGCCTTCGACTGGCCCATCACGTTCTTCGGGTTCGCCGCCTTGTCGGTGGAGACGAGCACGAAGCGCTCGATCCCTGCGTCGACGGCGACTTCGACGAGGCGCCTCGTCGCGAAGACGTTGTTGGCGACCGCCTGCAAGGGGTTCCCCTCGAGCATCCCGACGTGCTTGTAGGCGGCCGCGTGGAAGACGACCTGTGGGCGGTAGTCGTCGAACGCCTGCTGCATCCTCGACTGGTCTCCGCAGTCGGCGAGCACCGCCACCACCGCCGCGAAGTCGCGCTCCGAGACGAGCTCGCGCTCGATCTCGAACAGCGGCTCCTCACCCTTGTCGACGAGCACGAGCCGCGCCGCGCCCAGGCGCGCGAGCTGACGGCAGAGCTCGCTGCCGATCGACCCGCCCGCGCCCGTGACGAGCACCGTCTTGCCCGCGACGTACGTCGCGACCGCGCCCAGGTCGACCTCGACCGGCTGGCGCCCGAGCACGTCCTCGACCTGCACGGGACGGATCTGCCCCGCGAGGTTGAGGTCGCCGGAGATCAGCTCGTGCAGGCCCGGAAGCGTCTTCACGGGCACGCGCGCGGCGCGGCACGTCTCGACGACGCGCTGGCGCACGCCGCCCGGGGCGGACGGGATCGCGATCAGCACCTCGTCGGGCTTGTTGTCGCGGAGTACGTGCTGCAGGTCGTCGGTCGTGCCGAGCACCCGCACACCGTGGACGCGGAGGTTCTTCTTGCGCGGGTCGTCGTCGACGAGGCCGATCGGCGTGTAGTGCAGGTTGCGGTTGCGCTGCATCTCGCGGATCAGGAGCTGGCCCGCGTCGCCGGCACCGATGATCAGGACCTCCTTGCCGCGGACGACGACGCCCGACTGCGGCCGCTCGATCAGCGAACGCGCGAGCAGCCTCGACCCGGCGATGAACGCGAGCAGCAACAGGTAGTCGAGGGCGGCGACACCGCGCGGGAGCCGCGACGCGTGCTCGGGCGGGAACGCGTACAGGACGAGGTACGTGATCGCGGAGCCGACGGTGACGCCGCGGAAGAGGCCCCACATGTCGCGCGTCGACACGTAGCGCCACCAGCGGTTGTAGAACCCGAAGACCACGAACGTCGCGAGGTTGATCCCGACCACCAGTGCGATCACCTCGAGGTCGAGGAGGTGCCGGTAGTAGATCGGCGTCGCCTTGTCGAAGCGGAGATAGAAGGTGAGGCGCCAGGCGACGGCAATCAGGATCCCGTCGCAGACGAGTTGCCAGATCCGGTGCCGGTTGATCGGGAAGATCCTCACGTCGCGACAAGGTCGGAGGCGCGCTCGAGCACCGAGGCGACCTCCTTCTGCTGCTCCTCGCTGATCCCTGCCCACAGCGGCAGGCAGAGATTCTCGCGCGCCGCCTTCTCGGTCTCCGGGAGCTCGCCCTCGCGATGACCGAGGTACCCGAGCGCCGGCTGGAGGTGAAGCGGCGGCGAGTAGTACACGGCGAAGCCGATCTCGGCGGCGGTGAGCGCCGAGGCGAGTCGATCCCGGTCGGGCGAGCGCACGCAGAACTGGTGGTACACATGACCGGGCTCGTCGGGCGGCACCTCGACGATCCCCGCGAGCAGCTCGCGGTAGCGAGCCGCCGCCTCGCGGCGCAAGCGGTTCCACTCGTCGATCTCCCGCAGGAAGATGCGCAGGAACGACGCCTGCATCGCGTCGAGGCGCGAGTTGTACCCGACATACACGAACTCTCTCTTCGCCGCCGAGCCGTGGAAGCGCAGCAGGCGCAGGCGCGTCGCGAGCTCGGGATCGTTGACGGCGATCATCCCGCCGTCGCCCAGCGCGAAGAGGTTCTTCGTCGGAAAGAAGCTGAAGGTCGAGAGCACGCTCGTGCCGATCCCGGCCGCGCCGAACGCCTGCGCCGCGTCCTCGATCACCGGGAGCCCGAGCGCCTGGATCTCGTCGAGCGGGCAGGGCCGCCCGAACAGGTGCACCGGGACGATCGCCTTCGTCCGCTCCGTGACGCGCCGCGCGACGTCGGCCGGATCGAGATTGAACGTCAGCGGGTCGATGTCGGCGAAGACCGGGGTCGCCCCGACGCGCGCGATCGACTCCGCTGTGGCGAAGAACGTGAACGAGGGGCAGATCACCTCGTCCCCGGCGCCGATCCCGAGCGCGTCCAGCGCGAGCACGATCGCGTCCGTGCCGTTGGCGCAGCTGACGCAGTCGGCGACACCCAGGCGCTCGGCAGACTCGCGCTCGAAGGCCTCGACCTCGGGGCCGAAGATGAACCGCCCCGTGTCGAGCGTGCGCGCGAAGGCCGCCTCGAGCTCAGCACGGAGCGGCGCGTACTGCGCCCGGACGTCGACGTGCGGGATCCTCACGACCGTCGAATGGTATCCCGGCTGCGCCGGCGGAACCGCGCAACCAGCAGCGCCGCCACGGCGACGGCCCCGAGCACCACCAGGTAGTCGACGAATCGGAAGTCCTGGTGGAAGGTGTCCCAGCTCGCTCCGAGCGCCCAGCCGATCGAGGCGAAGACGAGGCACCAGACGCTGTTCCCGATCAGCGTGAGCACGTTGTAGCGCCGGAACGGGCTCTCGAAGACCCCGGCCGGAATCGACACGAACGACCGCACGAGCGGCGTCATCCGCCCGAGCAGCACCGCCCAGGCGTCGTAGCGGTCGAACCGGCTCTCGGCCCGGTCGAGCCGCTCGGGCGACAGGTGGAACCAGCGGCCGTGACCTTCGAGGAACGGCCGGCCGCCCCGTTTCCCGACCCACCAGCCGAACGCCGCGCCGAGCTGGTAGCCGAGCACCCCGGCCGCGACGACGACGAGGAACGCGCTGAGCCCGCTCAGGTCGGCGCCGAACACGTGCACCTCGTGGACGAGCGCGCCCGAGGCGAGCGCGCCGGCGTACACCATCACGAGCTCGCTCGCGGCCGGAAACACGGCGTCGATCGCCAGCAGCACGAAGATCGCCGGGACGCCGTAGTGCGCGAGCAGTGAGGTCACGGGCCGACCCTGAAGACGAAGGACGTGCGCAGATCCGAGGTCCCGACCGCGCTCGTTGCGAAGACGTGTGCGAAGTAGGTGCCGCCCGGCGCAGGTGCGCCGCCGGCGAGCGTCCCGTCCCACGTCAACCGGCGCGCCCCGGCTTGCAGCTCCACTGCGGGCAGCGTGCGCACGGTCACTCCACCGGTCGTCTCGATCCGCAGCACCACCTGCGCGACCCGTCCGAGCGTGAACCGAACGGTCGCCCGGCCCCGCGCGAGCGGCGGCGCGACGAGCCCGCGCAGCGTCGAGTCGACACGGAAGGTGCGGTCGACCGTCGACACGCGATGCAGGTCGTCGGTCGCCGTCACGACCCAGTGCCAGACGCCCTCGGCGCCGAAGTCGGACACGGAGTTGGAGTACGTGCCCGGCGGATGCGCGACGGCGGACTCGACCACGCGCACCTCGCCGTCGGGCCCGATCAGGTCGGCCGTCACCGTCGACGGGCGAACCAGCTTGTACTGGAGCGACTCCGACGTCGCGCCCGGATCGCCGTTGACGAGCGGCACGGGAGCGGGCGGCGCGTAGACGCCGAAGTACTCGAGCAGGAGCGCCTCGCCGATCGGCTGCTCGCCGGAGCTGGGCCTGTTCAGGAGGCGTCCGTCGAACGCCGCCGTCACGGCCGCGCCCGACTGAACGGCGCATGCGGTCACCGCGCCGAAGCGGACCATCACCTGCGCGAGCTCGAAGCCGGTCATCCCGACGCTGTAGCCCGGCTCCCCGCCGTCGACCGTCACCAGGACGACGCGGCCGTCGGCGAGCTGCCCGACCGCGGCGCGCGGGCCGCGGTCGGCGAGCAGGTCGGTCGAGAAGTCCTCGCCGGACCGGAAGATCGGCCTGCCGGACCGGACGAGCACCGGCCCGCCCCCCAGTGCGGAGACCATTCCCGCCCAGGCGGGCGACAGGATCAGCCGCACGGTGACCGGCCGCCCAACCGGCGCCTCCGCCTGGAGCGCGGTCGCGGCGGTCCCCGTGGCCTGGAGGATCGCGCCGTCGGGCGGGATCGTCTCGCCTCCGCCCGTCCCGACGGCGGTCACGGTCGCCTGCAGGTCGACCGCCGGCGCGGCGGCGGGGAACGGCTCGAGGACGACCTCGGCCGACCCCGCGACGACGGGAACGGTGGCGCCGTAGGCCGGCGTGAGCAGGACGACCTGGTTCCGCCCGGCGGGCTGGTTCACGCCGGCGAGGGGTCGCCGCTGCCCCGTTCCCCGCCAGGTGCCCGCGAACGAGACGCGATCCACGTGCAGCCCGCCGGCCTGGTCGATCCCGATCGCCGAGCGCAGCGGCTGCGGCGTGTGCTCGAGCGCACCGCCCTGCATCAGGATCCCGGCGGGCAGCCCGCCCTTGCCGGACGTGAAGTCGCCGTTGATGCCGACGACGGTCGCCTGCGAGCCGAGCGACGCCTCGATCTGCGTCAGCGGGGCGCCGCCGGCGCTGAGCGGCCCGCGCGCGGTCACGGGCGCGAGCGCG
>DATIXY010000020.1:0-3647 GCA_035518115.1 Gaiellaceae bacterium
GCTGTGCCACTTCCTGGGCGCGATCGGCGAGCTCCTCGGCCGACACCACCTCGGACACGAGGCCCCACGTCCTCGCCTCCTCGGCGTCGAGGCGGCGGCCTGTCGTGTACCACTCGAATGCGCGCGCCGATCCGAGCAGCCTGTGAGCCAGCCAGGTGCCCCCGGAGTCCGGCAGGAGGCCGATGGAGATGAACGCCGGCACGAAGCTCGCTGCGGTCGAGGCGATGCGTACGTCACAGGCGAGAGCGAGCGAGAGCCCTGCGCCGGCGGCAGGGCCGTTGACCGCCGCGATCACGGGCTTCTCGAGCGCCCGGATCGCGAGCACGTTGCGGTGGTAGTTGCGGCGCAGGTTGTCGGCGACGTCACGCGCACCTGACGAGAACTCCTGCAGGTCCTGGCCGACGCAGAACCCGCGGCCGGCGCCCGTGATCACGACCGCGCGGATCCCCGGGTCCCCGGCAGCCTGGACCAGCCCGGCATGGATGCCGTCGTGCACCGCGCGGTTGAGCGCGTTCAGGACCTCGGGCCGGTTGAGCGTGATCGTCAGGACGCTGTCACTGCGTGTGAGCTCGACCACCGGCACGGCGCCACAGAACATAACCGGGTCGCCCGTCGGCACTAGAGTCGCTGCGATGGCCGATCTCTACGCCGCGTTTCCGAATCTCGAGCTCGACCGGCCGGCCGCCGGGGTGCTGCGCCTCACGCTCCGGGCTGCGGGGCGGTTGAACGCGGTCAGCGCGGCGGTGCACGGGGAGCTCGCCGCCGTGTGGAGGACGATCGGAGACGACGAGGAGGCGCGGGCCGTGATCGTTCGCGGCGCCGACGGTGCATTCAGCGCCGGCGGCGATCTGGACCTCGTCGAGGAGATCGCGAACGATGTCGAGGTGCGGCGCCGCGTCTTTCACGAGGCGCGAGACCTCGTCTACAACGTCGTCGGCTGCCCGAAGCCGATCGTGTCGGCGATGGCCGGCCCTGCGGTCGGGGCCGGACTGGCCGTCGGGCTGCTGGCCGACGTCTCGATCGCGACGCCGTCCACGCGCATCGTCGACGGTCACACGAAGCTCGGCGTCGCGGCCGGCGACCATGCCGTGCTCGTCTGGCCGCTGCTCTGCGGCCTCGCCAAGGCGAAGTACCACTTGCTGCTGTGCGAGCCGCTCGACGGCGTCGAGGCCGAGCGGATCGGGCTGGTGTCGCTGTGCGTCCCCGAGGACGAGCTGGAGGACCGTGCGCTCGAGATCGCCAGCCGGCTCGCGCGTGGCGCGCAGCCTGCGATCCGCCACACGAAGCTCGCGCTGAACAACTGGCTCCGGCTCGCGGGCCCGGCGTTCGACGCCTCGCTGGCGCTCGAGTTCCTCGACTTTGCCGGCCCCGACGTCCGTGAGGGCGCGGCCGCGCTGCGCGAGAAGCGCCCGCCGTCGTTCAGCTGAGGGAGACGAACTCGACCGTCGGCCGCGGCAGGCCACGCTCCCGTGCGTCCCGTGCGGTCGCCATGAACTCGTCGGTCGCGGTCGCGGTCTTGAACGTCTCGGCGTCGGAGAACTCCCATTCCGCGAGATACCGGTGCTCGGGATCGCCGCCCGGAGCGCCAAAGAACTTCCCGTGCCGGAACACGCCTCCGGGAACCTTGCGGCACACCTCGGCGTGCGCCGCGTACTGCTCCGGATCGGGCTCCTCTCCGTAGAGTACGACGACTCGGATCACGGCCACCCCTTTCGTGCTCGAAGAGGAGAGGAGACTAACCATGGCTGGTTCTGTCGTACACGTCGAGCTGCCGTCGAGCGACGCCGATCGCGCGTCAGGCTTCTGGAACGGCCTGTTCGGCTGGGGCCTCGGCGCCTCCGCGATGGAGGGCTTCGACTACCGGATGGCGCAGATCGCCCCCGAGCAGGGCGTCGCCGTCTTCCCGTCGCCGGACGCTGCGGGCAACGGCGCGATCGTCTACTTCTCGACCGACGACATCGACGCCTCGATCGCGAAGGTCCGCGAGCTGGGAGGCACCGCCGGCGAGAAGCAGCCGGTGCCGACGCACGGCTGGTTCGCCGGCTGCAAGGACACCGAGGGCAACACCTTCAGCCTCTGGCAGAACGACGAGAACGCCGCGTAGTGCAGTCGGCCGCGGTCGCGCTCACCGTGCTCGCCGGCCTCGCCGGCTCCGTCCAGGTCGCGGTGATGGGACGCTTCGGCGCTCGGATCGGCGTCGTCGAGGCGCTCACGTTCGCAACCGCGGTGCAGCTCGTGCTGTCGCTGGCGATCCTGCTGGTCGCGCGGTCCGGCTTCGGCGGGCTCGCGGGCGCGTTCGGGACGCCCGCGTGGATGTGGCTGGGTGGGGTGATGGGCCTGACCGTCGTCTTCACCATCACCTTCGCCCAGCCCCGGATCGGCGCGACGGCGACGATCGGCATCCTGATCGCAGGCCAGCTCCTGATGGGTGCGCTGATCGACCGCTTCGGCCTGTTCGGGGTGGAGCAGATCGCGATCTCGCCGGCGCGGCTGGCCGGGATCGTCCTCCTGGGAATCGGCGCCGCGCTCTCACTCGTTCGCTAGCGCGTGACCCTGAAGAGCAAGACGTGGACCGCGCTGGTCACGGTCTACGTGATCTGGGGCTCGACCTACCTCGCGATCGCGATCGCCGGCGAGACGATCCCGCCGCTCCTCGCCGTCTCGACGCGCTTCATCACGGCCGGCGCGCTGATGGCCGGGATCGTCGCGCTGCGCGGCACGTCGCTCCGCATCCCGCGACGGGCCTTCGTCTCGTGCGTCGTGATCGGGCTGCTGCTTCCGGGAGCGAACGCGGTGCTCTTCTTCGCCGAGCGAAACGTCCCGACCGGGCTCGCCTCCCTGATCATCGCCTCTGTCCCCCTCTGGATCGTGGTGCTCCGCCTGCTCGGAGGCGAGCGGCTCTCCTGGCATGCGCTCGCCGCCGTCGGCGCGGGATTCGTCGGGGTGGCGATCATCGCCCAGCCGTCGGGCGGCGCCACCACGGCCGGGATCGTCCTCTGCTTCGTCTCCGCGGTCATGTGGGCGAGTGGATCCGTGCTGTCGGCACGACTCGTGATGCCCCGCGACCCGTTCGCGGCGACGGCGTACGAGATGCTCGCGGGCGGGTTCCTCATGCTCGTCCCGGCGCTCTTCACCGTGCACGGGTTCTCGCCGTCCGGTGGTTCGGTCGCGGCCTGGGTCTACCTCGTGGTCTTCGGGTCGATCGTCGGCTACACCGCCTACGTCTGGCTGCTCGCCAACGCGCCGCTCGGCACCGTCTCGACATATGCCTACGTGAACCCGGTGGTGGCGATCGGCCTGGGCGTCCTCTTCCGCGGCGAGCAGCTGACGTGGCGGCTCGTCCTCGGCGCGGCGATCGTCGTGGCGGCGGTCGCCGCCGTCGTGCGCCAGGAGCCGCCGGCCGCAACGGCGCTCGAAGAGGGAGTCCGCTAGAAGACGATGTCGTCCGGCCGCACGGGAACGCGCGTCAGTCCGCGTCCCGTCGCGTCGCGGAGCGCAGCAACGATCGCCGCCGTCGAGACGACGGTCGGCGGCTCACCGACTCCCTTGATGCCGTACGGCGCGTCCGGCTCCGGGTCCTCGATCAGCACCGACTCGACCGGCGGCATGTCGAGCGCCGTCGGGATCAGGTAGTCGGTGAAGCTCGC
>DATIXY010000021.1:0-75444 GCA_035518115.1 Gaiellaceae bacterium
AACGGCGCGACGATCTCGAGCTTCCCGTCACCGTTCAGGTCGACGAGGCTCGGCGACGCGAACCATCCAGTCTCCCCCGTCGGGATGTTGCGGACGAACTGCGGTCGCTTGACGCTCGACGTCCCGCCCGCCGGAACGCAGGCGGCGGACGCGGTTGTCTTCGCGTGCGTCGAGCCCGCCAGCGTCAGCGACAGCCCGGCGAGCAGCGCCGCGGCGGCGGCGGAGCGCGTCATCGAGCCTGGGATCGTAGTCGCTGCCCCAGTCATACTCGTCCGCAATGCCGAGGGCCGATGAACGTCGCCAGCGGATCGCCGTAAGGACGTCGCAGCCGTCCGGCGGATTCGAGACGAGCTCGATGTGCGTGTCGGAAGACTGATCGACGAGTTGACGTCGGCCTCGACTTGATGAGGCGATCGACGTAGGGTCGCTTGCGCGGGGTTCCTTCGATCGCGTGGCGGAAGGAGTCTGGTGGGTGCCAAGAGGTTCGTTCCACTCAGCGGGGCGCTGAGCGTCGTCCTGCTGTTCGCTGCATTTGCAGTGGCCGGCAGCACGCCGAACGGGAAGGCATCGGTCGCGAAGGTCGTCTCGTTCTACGGCCGGCACGAGACGGCCCAGACCGTGTCGGGGGTGCTGCTCAGCCTCGGGGCACTGGCGTTCCTGGTCTTCTCGGCGACGTTCGCCGCGCGGCTTCGCTCCACCCCGGGCGGTCCGGGCGGCGTTTCGGAACTGTGCCTTGCCGGCGGAGTCGTGCTCGTGATCGGCCTGACCGTCTACGCGGGCATCAGCGTGGCGATTGCAGACGAGGTCGGCCACGTGGATGGATCGGTGCTGCAGGGCCTGAACGTCCTGGCCGACGATGCCGTGTTCGTGTTTCTGATCACGGTCGGAACGAGCGCATTCCTGATCGGTGCTGCCGTTGCCGTGTTGACCGGCGACTTCTTACCGAACTGGCTCGGCTGGCTGGCTCTGGTGCTCGCGGTGATCGGCGCGATCCCGAGCCACGTGATCGGCGGGACGCTCGACCATGTGGGCTTCGTGGCGTTCGCCGGACTCGGTCTCTGGACGCTGATCGTCGCCGTTCTTCTCGTCGCCAGACCGGTGCAAGCGGCCCGCGCCGCGTAACCACGTCAGACGAGGCCGACGCGCGCCGCGTACGCGGCCGCGGCGGCCCGCGAGTGAAGGTTTAGCTTGCGCAGGATGTTCGCGACGTGGCGGTGGACGGTGTGCGGGCTGAGCACGAGCCGTCCGGCGATGTCGGCATCGCTGAGCCCGTCGGCGACGAGCCGGAGCACCTCGCGCTCGCGCGCGCTCAGCGCCTCGACCGCGTGCTGGCGGGCCGGCGCGGCGAGGCCTAGGAACGGCGCGATCGCCGCCAGCACGTCGTGGGTGTCACCGAACCAGGCCATGTGCGAGTCGCCCGCGAGTGCAACCAGTTCGGCGTTCGGCGCGAGTGCTGCGAGTGCCTCACCCGCCGTGAAGTGGATCGCGCGGTCGCCGCGCCGATGCACGACGAGTGTGGGCGTCTCGAGCCGCGCGGCATCGTCGCTGATGTCGATGGCGAACGTCAGCTCGAGCAGAGCGACCGCGATCTCCGCCGTGGCGGACCTTCGCTGGAAGCGTGCGAACGACGCTCGCTCGTCCGAGTTGCCGCCGGCGACGAAGATGTCGGCCAGCATCCGGCTGCCGAGCCCCCAGTTGGACCGGACGAGCTCGACCATTGCGTCCCGAACCGCGGGCGGCGCGAGGTGAGCACCGTTCGCGAACGACCCGTAGACGACGAGACGATCGACACGCTCCGGATTGCGGGCGGCGTACGCGACCGCGGTGCAGCCGCCGAACGAGCCGCCGAGGAGCGAGACGCGTTCGAGCTCGAGATGGTCGAGCAGTCCTGCCAGCGTTGCGACCTCGAACTCGAGCGAGAGCGTCTCGTCGGGCCGGTCGCGGTCGGACATTCCACAACCCAGCCGGTCGTAGCGGATGACCTGCCTCCCGCCGGCCAACGCCTCGATCAGGTTGCGGAACCGCTCGTCCTTCCAGTCCTCGACGATGTTGCTCACCCACCAAGCGGGGAGGACGAGCGGCCGGCCGGCAGTGCCGACGGTGGCGAACGCGATCCGGTGGCCGTTCACCCGGAAGGAGCCCGTCTGCTGCCGGCTCATGGGAAGAGCGTAGGGTTCATGGTCATGCAGCCGAGGCCGATTGCCGACACCTCGAGGCTGCCACCCGACGTTCTCTTCTCCGTCAGCTTCCCTCTCCTCTCTCAGCGCGGCACGAGCTGGAGCGTCGCGGCGCGTGGCTGCGGTGCGACGATCGACGGGACGATCGTCGGGTAGCGGTGGCCGTACTTGGCCGCGTACGCGGCGTCGATCGCCTCGGGATCTCCGTCGGTCTCTACGAGCTCCACGTCCTTGTCGACACCTCCGGCGCTGATCCGCGCCTGGTGGCGAGTCAGCGCGCCGCGAAACCACGATGAGTCGCGCCCGTTGACCGAACGGACATAGACGTCATCGCCGACGCGGACGACCCACATCGTCACCGGCCGCCGCAACGTCCCGTCGCCCCGCACGGACGAGAGGCGGAGCTCCTCGGCTTCGCCGATGCGCTCGAGCTCGACGCGAGTCCAGAGGCCGTCGCCAATCTGGGCATCAAGATGTCGGTCCGCGTGCCGATAAGCCGGTCATGGACAGGAGCGGTTTGGACGGCTCGCTCGACAGCAAGGCGAACATCTGATGCTCCGGAGAGGAGTCGTCGGGGGTCTCGCCGCGCTCGGCTTGATCGGCGGCGCTGGCGCGGTTCATTGGAACGGCAATACCGCGACCGTCAGCGTCAAGGACCAGAACGGCGTCACCCACACGACGTCGATCACGGGCGACAGCGGGCAGCAGTACTCGTGCCCCGCAGGCGAGAGGAACAAGCTCAACAAGTTCATCGAGGCCGCAGGCCGGATCAAGATCACCCAGCAGGAGCAGCCGGCCCGGTACAACGAGCTCGTGCCCGCGTACAACGCGCAGATCGACGCGTACAACGCGGCGATCGAAGCCGACTGCACGGCGCAGTAAGCGACAACGCTGGCGTTGGCGGCGGAGTCGAATATTCGCCGGTGGCGCGAGCAGCGGTTGATGGTCGGCACGCGATTGGGACGTGCCGCTACCCCGCAAGGGACTCGAGTTGAGTGACAACGCGGTCGAGTTCACGGATCAGCGGAGTTTCGAAGCCGTTGATCTGTTGATAAGTGGACACGATTGACCGGTAGTACCAAAGCTGGTCGGCGTCAGGATTGAAGCGCGCCCATAGCTCGTCTCCGAGACGCTCGTAGTCGATGAGGATCGACCGAGCGTTGTCGAGCTTGTCGGCAACCGAGACTCGGAGGGCTGACTGCGAAGCACGTGGAAGGTGAGCGATGTAGGACTCCTTCCGTTCGCGCCACGGGGGCTTGGGCTGCTCGAAGGTGTCCGAGCACTCCGCAACGATGCGGGCCACTGTCGGGCCGAACTTGGCTTCGATCTCTGCAAGGCGGGTCTCGCCGCCCTGATCCTCGGGTGCGTCATGCAGGAGAGCGGCAATAGCCTCGTCTTCGCTTCCTCCGTCCTGGAGCACGAGACCGCAGACACTCAAGAGATGCGCAACGTACGGAATGCTCGGGTCGCCCTTTCGAAGCTGGCTCCGGTGGATCTCGGTGGCCCAGCCGAGCGCCTGGATGAAGCGATCCGTCAGCTGCACCGGCCCCATCGTCCCACAGCACGCCCACCGAGACGCTCGCGCTGACGCCGAGCCCGCTGCAGGAGCCCGTTCCGGCGTGACGGTGGTGGCGGGCTTCGTTACCCGCCACCACCTCTCCCCGCTCAGCAGCCGACGCACTGATCGGGGCGGTTGCCCGCGATCAGGGTGTTCGTACGGGAGACCGGCGCGATGCTGAAGACGCCACCTCCCTGCGGGGTCGTGCCGCTGCTCGCGGTGACACTGTTCCCGGTCACGATCGAGTCGATCAGCGTCAGCGACGGCAGTGGAGCGCTGTCGTCGAACCGGCTGTTCCAGATGCCCCCGCCCTGCGCGACGCCGCCGGGCCCCTGCACAGACACGCTGTTGCCGAGCACGAGCACGCTGCGGAACGTCGCCGTGCCGGTGTTCGCGACGCCTCCGCCCTGCGCGAACGTGGGGCCTGACTGCGCGCTCGCGGCAATGCTGTTGCCGGCGATCACGGTCCTCGTGACCGTGGCAGTGCCGTCGAGCTCCATTCCGCCGCCGTCGGTGAACGCGCCACCGCTGCCAGTCGACGACACGCTGTTCGAATTGACCGCGGCGGTGTCGAGGACGAGTGACGCCCCGACGTCGAGGAAGATGCCCCCAGCGTAGGTACCCGCGTCGCCGCTCGTGTTGGTGTCGGAGACGCGGTTGTTGCCGATCGTCGTGTTGCCGATCGTCACGGACGCACCCGCGAAGCCGGTGATTCCGATGCCGCCTGCGAACGAGCCGTCGTCCGAGGCGCCGGCGTTCTGGACCGTCGCGGTGTTGTTACTGACGACGCTGTCGGTGATCGTCATCGGGCCGTCGTCTCCGATGCCGCCGTCGCTCGATCCGGTTCCGTTCGGCGGGCCCGCGATCGCTCGGTTGCCCGTGACCTGGCAGTGACGCATCACGAGCGTCCCGATGAACCGGTTGTGGATGCCGCCGTCGCCGAGCCCCGAGCCGACCCCACCGGGGGTACCGGCCTGATTGTTCGAGATGACGGTGTTCGTCAGGGTCAGGACGCCTGCGTTGTCGATGCCGCCGCCGTCGCCGAACGCGCACGGGTTCGGGCTGCCGCAGAACGAGCCGGCGAGCGTCTGGCTCGGGGTCACGGTGTTGCCCGCGATCACCGAGTCGCTGATCGAGACCGTCGCACCGGTCGACTGAACCTGCGACTGCGGGATCCAGACGCCGCCGCCGAACGTGACCGTGGAGTCGGGCTGGGTCGTGTTGTTCCCGCCGGTGATCGTCACGCCGCTCACCGAGATCGTCGGCTCGGTGGCTGCCTGGTAGACGCCGAGCGTCAGGACCGGGCCGCCGCCGCTGATCGTCGTCTGGCTCGCGCCCACGCCGACGATCGAGACGCTGACGTCGACGGTCACGCCGCCCGCGAACGTTCCGCGGTCGATGTGAATGGTGTCTCCGTCGTGGGCCGCGTCGACCGCCGCCTGCAGCGTCTGGTAGCACCCCGGATGGTGCGCGACGCACAGATTGGCGCCGGCGGCCGCCGGCCGTGCGTCGGCTCCCACACCGGCTGCGACGCTCGCGAGAGCGAACGCGATCAGGGTGATGCGTTTCATGCTTACTCCTCTCGTTCGATTCCAGGGCCGACCCAGACGGTCTCGATGACGCGCTCGCACGGAAAGCCGGCGTGCGTGCTCGCCCGCCTCACGTGATCGGGCGAGGGCGAGTCGAAGAGACAGAGGACGAGCTCGTCGCCGGGTAGGTAGAGCGCGCCGCGGAACGCCGCCGCCTCGTCTCCCGCCCGCGCGGCTGCGCGCCGCAGTGCGGTCTCGTCGACGCCCGGCCAGAAGCACTTCGCCGTGTAGAGCACGCGACCGAGCCTCCGCCTGCCGTGTCCCAAAGTGGTCCCAGGCGCGTCACGGAGCCTTGTCAGTGGCGGCCGGGAAGAGAAGACTGGCTGGAGCGCGATGGCCAACCCTCGCCTCGAGTTCCGGGTTCTCGGGCCGCTCGTGGTCGAGGTGGACGGTGCACCGGTGCCGATCGGAGGACCGAAGCAGCGCGCTCTTCTCGCCCTGCTGCTTCTGAGTGCGAACCGCGTGGTCGCCCGGGAGCGGTTGATCGCCGAGCTCTTTGCCGACCAGAGCGTGAACTCTGCCGACCACGCCCTGCGCAATCACGTCTCGCGGCTCCGCAAGGTGCTGAACGACGACTCGCCGCGCATCGCCGCCCGTGCGCCGGGCTACCTGCTTCGGGTCGAGCCCGGCGAGCTCGACTTCGAAGAGTTCGAACGACTCCTTGCGGGCGGTCGCGAGGCGCTCGCAGCAGGGGACGCAGCTGTCGCGGCGGCTCAGCTACGCGGGGCCGAGTCGCTCTGGCAGGGCCGCGCACTGGCCGACCTCGAGTTCGAGCCGTTCGCCCGTGTCGACGTCGAGCGGCTCGAGGAGCTTCGCCTCGCAGCCGTCGAGCACCGGATCGACGCCGAGCTCGCCCTGGGGCGTCAGCGCGAGCTCGTGCCCGAGCTCGAGGCGCTGTGCTCCGAACATCCGTATCGCGAGCGGTTCCGCGCCCAGCTGATGCTGGCGCTCTACCGCTCGGGGCGCCAGGTCGAAGGTCTCGGCGTCTACCGCCGTGCGCGCTCGCTCCTTCGCGAGGAGCTCGGGCTCGAGCCCGGGGTCGAGCTGCAGCAGCTCGAGCGCGCGATCCTCGTGCAAGCTCCCGAGCTCATCCTGACGCGGCCGGCCGCCCCGCCGTCGCCGCGATTCGACCCGGCGGTGTGCCCTTACAAGGGGCTCGCGCCGTTCGAGACTGCGGACGCGGGGCGCTTCTTCGGCCGCGAGCGTCTCGTGGCCGAGCTCGTCGGCCGGCTGGCCGGCACGACGTTCGTCGCCCTCGTCGGTGCGTCGGGGAGCGGCAAGTCGTCGTTGCTCCGCGCCGGGCTGCTGCCGGCGCTCGCCGACCGGGAGCACGTTGTCGTCCGGCCGGGGCCGCATTCCGCAGCCGAGCTCGACCGGGCGCTCGAAACCGCACGCAACGGGACTCGGCTGGTCGTCGCGGTGGATCAGTTCGAGGACCTCCTCAGGCCTTCGGTCGAGGACCGCGACCGCCGGGCATTCGTGGCCGCTCTCGTCGACGCTGCCTGGGATCCCGATCGCCGGACGGCCGTGATCGTGGCGCTTCGGGCGGACTATCTGGGCCGCCTCGCGCCGTACGGCGAGCTGGCCGATCTCGTCGCGGCCAATCACGTGCTGCTCGGGCCGCTCACCGCAACCGAGTTGCAGCGCGCGATCGTCGGCCCCGCCGAGAGCGCGGGCCTGTCGGTCGAGACGGAGCTCGTCGACACGTTGGTCGATGACGCCCTGCACGAGTCGGGGGCACTGTCGATGCTCTCTGCCGTGCTCGTCGACCTGTGGCACGACCGCGACGGGTCGACGCTCACACGCGCAGGCTACGAGCGGATCGGCGGGATCCGCGGCGCCGTGGCCCGACACGCGGAGGCGGCGCTCGCCTCGCTCCACCGAGAGGAGCGCTCCGGCGCCCGCCGACTCCTGCTGCGGCTCGTCATCACCGGCGACGACGGGACCCTCATGCGGCATCGTGCGACTCCGGCCGAGGTCGACGCCGACGATCCGCTCGTCGCTCGCGCGCTCGACGTGCTCGTCGAACGGCGCCTGGTCGTCGTCGACGGCGAAAGCGTCGAGCTCGTGCACGACGCGTTGCTCGACCAGTGGCCCACCCTCGCAGTCTGGCTCGAGGAAGACGCCGACGGGCGGCGCCTACGCCGCCGCGTCGCGGAGGCTGCCGCCGAGTGGGACTCCGCCGGCCGCGACGACAGCGAGCTCTACCGCGGCGCCCGCCTTGCCGCGGCGGCCGACTGGGTCGAAGCAGCAGGGCCCGACGCCGGCCTCAACCGCGTCGAGCGCGCTTTCCTCGAGGCGAGCGTGACGGCGTATAACCGGGAGGAGGAGCGCCAGCGTCGCCTCAACCGCCGCTTGCGCGCGCTGCTCATCGCCGCCGTCGCGCTGCTCGCCGCGGCGGCTGCCGCTGGCGCAGCCGCGCTCATCGAGCGCGGCACGGCGCGTGCGCAGGCGACGGCCGCGATCGCACAGCGGCTCGGCGCACAGGCGCTGGTCGAGCCGAGCCTCGATCGCTCGCTCCTGCTCGCCCGCGAAGGCGTGCGAGTCGACGACTCCGCTGCGACGCGTAGCAATCTGCTCGCGGCTCTCCTCCGGAGCCCGGCAGCACTCGCCGTGTTGCACCCGAGCGGGACGCGCGTTCTCGACGACGCGCTCAGCCCGGACGGCCGCATCCTGGCGGTGCGCGGCGACGCCGGGACGGTCGACCTCTTCGACACGGCGACGTTGCGCGAGCTGAAGCCGCGACTCTCCGTCGACGGGCAGCTCAAGTACTTCGGCGCGATCGTGCGCCCCGTACGGGCGATCGCATTCAGTCCGGACGGACGGACGCTCGCGGTCGGCGACAGCGACGGGCATCATGCGACCGTCGCCCTGTTCGATGTGCAGAGCCACCGCCGGCTCGCGCGCGTCGTCGCTTTCCGGGCGGCGACGGCGGACGTCGTCTTCGCCCCCAACGGCCGCATGTTCGTCACGGGCGAGGCGGTCTCAGGGCGGTTCCGCGATCCGGCCGAGGTCCTCGTCGAGCGACGCTCGAGTGACGCCGGAGCAATCCGCCGGTCGCAGCCGATCCCGCACGGCCGGCTGATCGGCTTCGTGAACGGCGGTCGCGACCTGCTCGTCACGAGTGGCGACACGCGGTCGCTCGTGCTCGACGCGCGCACGTTTCGCCGGGTGCGCATGTTCGGACGTGCGGGCCCGGGCGCCGTCTCCCCTGACGGCACCGTTGCCGCGTTCGGCCGCGACGACGGCAGCGTTGCTCTCGTCGATCTCGTCTCCGGGCGGGTGCGTGCGATGACACGCCGCGCCGAGGGCGGTGTGCTGGGCGTCGCTTTCGATCGCGACGGAAAGGTGCTCGCGACGACGTCGGACGACGGCAGCGTCAGCGTGTGGGACGTCCCGGACAGGACGCTGCGCGAGACGTTTCTCGGGCACTCGGCGGCCGCCTTGGGCCCGGTGTTCTCCCGCGACGGGACGACGCTCTACACGGGGTCGGGCGACGGCAGCGTGATCGCGTGGGATGTCCGTGGGCTTCGTCGGCTCGGGCGTCCGTTCCGCTTCGCGCCGGTTCCGGCCGTCGGCGAGGGGCCCGATCCGGAGCTGCAGAATGCGGCGCCTGCAGTCGCCGCGAGCCCGGACGGCGCGCTCTTCGCGACGTCGCCGGGCGCCGGTCGAGTCACGCTGTGGCGCACGCATGAGGACCGGGTCGAGCGTGGACTGGCCGGCCCGACGGGCGCGATCGAGTCGCTGGCCTTCGACCACGACGGGCGGCTGCTCGCTGCGACGGGGGACGGTCCCGAGACCGTCGTGTGGGATGTCCGGACGAGAAAGATCGTGCTGGGGCTGAAGCGGGGTGGGCCGCTCGGCAGCGCGGCCGTCGCATTCTCGGCGGACGACCGGCTCGTCGCCACCGCCGGGATCGACGGCCGAGTACGCGTGTACCGCGTCTCGACCGGCGAGCAGGTCGGCGGCTTCTCCGTGCACGGTTCGCTCCAGGACCTCGACTTCTCGCCGGACGGCAGCCGGCTCGCCGCCGCGGGCCTGACGGGGGAGATCGCGCTCTGGGATCCGAAGAGCGGGCGGGTCGAGCGCCGGCTCGACCACCATGTCGCGATCCTCTCGTTGCGCTTCTCTCCCGACGGGCGGACGATCGCGACCGGCGATCTCGCCGGAGCGGTCGACTTCTGGGACGCCTCGACCGGCAGGCCGGCCGCGCCGCCGCTCGCCGGCCAGAACGGGCTCGTGTTCAGCGTGTCCTACTCCCCGGACGGCTCGAAGCTCGTCACGGCATCGAGCGACGGGCGCCTCCGCCTCTACGACCTCGAGACGGGCAAGCTGATCGGGGCGCCGCTACCGGGCGCCTCGGCCGCAGGCGCGGCGGCGTTCCTGCCCGACGGCAAGCATGTGCTGGCGGCCTTCGCCGACGGGACGGGCGTCGTCTGGAACCTCGACCCGGCGGCGTGGGAAGCCCAGGCGTGCCGGGTGTCGAACAGGAACCTGACGCGGGCCGAGTGGCACGACTTCCTTCCCGAGCTCGGCTACTCGGCCGTGTGCAGCTGAGCAACGATCACAGAACCCAACTGCCAGTGAGCCCCGACTCGATGAGGCGACTCCGGGCCGCTCGCTAGAACGAGACGATTCTCGAGACATCCTTGCAGCCTTGACCGGCTACTTGAGGTAAAGCGTGCCGAGGTCCATCGAGCCCCAGGCGGGCGAGAACTGATAGCCGGCGGTGTGCGGGCCGATGAAGTCGCGAATATTCTCGTTGTCGATCGGCGCCCACGGCGCGTAGTTCTTCATCGTGTAGATGTCGAGCGAGCCCCATGCCTTCGCACGGGCCGTGCCGGTGAGCTTGTTGGCGGCGTCGATCTTCGCATTGACGGTCGGCTGGTTGAAGTACGCGAGGTCGTCGTTGTTCGCGTTTTGGATGGTGCGGCCGTCGAGCAGGATGTGGAAGAAGTCGTACCCGTCGGCGTAGTCCTGGTACCACCCGGCGAACATCAGGTCGAAGTCCGCACCCTTGACACCCGCGGCCGAGAACAGCGCATAACCGACGAACGGCTTGGCGGTCACCTTGCAGCCCATCTGCGCGAGGTCGTATTGGACGATCCCCGCTTGCGGCGTCTCCGCCGGGTTGGCCGAGTACCAGAGGTTGACGTTCCCGCACGCACCGCGCGCCAGGCTCTTCGCCTTGGCCGGCTCGGCGCCGGCGATCGGGTACAGCCGCTGGTCGTAGACGCCACCGGTCAGCGAGCGCGGGAGGATCGTCGTCGTGCGTGTTCCGCCGAGCACGCCGCGGACGCGGAGCAGTGCCGGCCGGTCGATCGCGTAGTTGACCGCCTTGCGCATCGCCGCCGAGCCGAAGATCGGGCTCTGCGTGTTCAGCGCGAGATAGTCCGTCTCCGGTGACGCATGGACGAAGAAGCGGCTCTTGTTGAGCCCGTACTTCTTCTCGAGGGCACCGGCGGCTGCCGGTTCGTCGAGATGCTCGGGGTCGGCTGCGTACGTGCCGTTGCTGACCTGCAGAAAGGTCTGCTGCGGGTCGGTGTTCATCGTCATCACGATCGTGTCGGAGCGATGCGGGCGGTTCCCCGTGTAGTACGGGTTCGTCTTCAGCACGATCTCCTTGCCGATCGTGCGATCCGCGATGTAGTACGGACCGGAGCCGGGCAGCGTGTCGACGCCGTTGGGGTCGACCGGTGTCTTCGACGGCTCGATCGCACAGAAGAACGGCATCGCCAGCTTGTCGAGCAGGCCGCCGTCGGCCGTTGTGAGCTTGATCGTCAGCGTGTCTCCCTTGGCGACCACGCCGCTGACGGTCGACGCCTTCTTGTCGACGACGTTGTCGTAGCCGACCACGTCGCCCATGAACGCGTCGACGGGGGACTCCATCGCCGGGTTCGCGTCACGGTTGAACGCCGCCGCGAAGCTCTCGGGCGTCACCGGGGCTCCGTCGTCGAACCTGATCCCGCGCCTGATCGTGAACGTGTACGTCTTCCCATGGTTCGATATGACCGGGAATCCGGTCGCGGCATCCGGCGACAGCTCCGAGCTGGCTCCACCGACGTCGGAGTAGCCGACCAGTGTCGAACACGTCTCGTACTCGATCTGCCATGACGGCACCGCATACGCCAGCGCGGGGTCGGTGTAGTCGACGTCGGTTCCCGCGACGGCGAGGCTGAGTGTCTTGGTCACCCCGTCGCGGGAATTCGGGCTACCCGACGCCGCCAACGCGAAGACGGCTGCAAGCGCGGCGGCGCCGACGATGATCAGCGGACCTGTGCACCACCACCGGTTACGCATCCTCTGGCCCCTTCCGTAGCCGGCCTCGACTCGACTCTCCGCTTCTCTTTTCGGTCTGTCAAGCTGACCTCGCCGCGGGCGCCGCCGGCGGAGCCTTGAGGAGCAGGCGAGGGCGTGGCAAGCTCGTGGCGATGGCGCGCGACGACCTCCCTTCGGGGACGGTGACGCTCCTGTTCACCGACGTCGAGCGGTCGACGGCACTTCTCGACGAACTCGGTCCGGACCGATACGCCCAGGCTCTCGCCGATCACAGGCGCGTGGTCCGCGCTGCCGTCGGCGCTCACGGCGGCGTCGAGGTCGATACGCAGGGCGATGCCCTTTTCATCGTCTTCCGGTCGGCGATCCAGGCTCTCGCCGGGGCGCGAGCGGCTCAGGAGGCGCTCGCGGATGGCCCTCTCCGGGTTCGGATGGGCCTCCACACGGGAACACCCGTCGTCACCGAGGAGGGGTACGTCGGTCTCGACGTCCATCTCGGCGCGCGGATCTCGGCAGCGGGGCATGGCGGGCAGGTGATCCTCTCGCAAGACACTCGTGAGCTCGTCGAGGAGGAGCTGCTCGATCTTGGCGAGCACCGGCTGAAAGACATCTCCCACCCAGTCCGGGTGTTCCAGCTCGGCTCGACACAGTTCCCGCCGCTGAGGACGATCTCGACCTCGAACCTTCCCCACCCTGCAAGCTCGTTCGTCGGCAGGGGGCAGGAGATCGAGCAGGTCCTGAGTCTGGTGCGCAGCGGGGCTCGCCTTGTTGCGCTCACGGGCCCCGGAGGCTCGGGCAAGACACGTCTGGCGATCGAGGCCGCGTCCGAGCTCCTACCCGACTTCAAGGCGGGCGTGTTCTGGGTAGGACTGGCGACCGTCCGGGACGCGACCCTCGTCTCGACGACGATCGCTCAGACGCTTGGCGCGAAGGGCGATCTGGCGGAGCACATCGGAACGCGCGAGATCCTTCTGTTGCTCGACAACTTCGAGCAGGTGGTCGAAGCGGCACCCACACTGGTTGCGTTGCTGGAGGCTTGTCCGAGTCTGGCCATGATCGTCACGAGCCGTGAGCTCCTTCGTGTCAGGGGGGAGGTCGAGTACGCGGTTCCGCCGCTCCCCGAACTGGAAGGCATCGAGCTCTTCTGCGTGCGCTCGAGACTCGGTTTCGACGACACGATCGCCGATGTCTGCCGCGGCCTGGACAACCTTCCGCTCGCGATCGAGCTGGCGGCTGCGAGGACCAGCGTCCTCTCACCGGGCCAGATCCTCGAGCGCCTCTCGGGCAGGCTCGACCTGTTGCGGGGCGGTCGGGACGCCGAGAGCCGTCAGCAGACGCTGAGGGCAACGATCCAGTGGAGCCACGAGCTGCTCCAGCCCGACGAGCAGCAACTCTTTGCTCGCCTCGCTGTCTTCGTCGGAGGCGCCACGCTGACCGCCGCCGGGCAGGTCTGCAACGCCGGCCTGAACACGCTCCAGTCACTCGTCGACAAGAGCCTCGTTCGGCACAGTGAGGAGCGCTTCTGGATGCTGGAGACGATTCGCGACTACGCGACCGAACGTCTCGACCAGAGCGACGACGCCGAGGACACGCGGCGGCGGCACGCCGAGTTCTTTCGCGGCCTCTGCGAATCCGCCAACCTGCGGAACGACTCCGACGGCGAGCAGCGCCACGATCTCGTCCACGCCGAGCTGGACAACATTCGCTCGGCCCTGGACTGGTGCGCCTCCAGCGACCCGGAGCTCGGCCTCCACATTGCCGTCGCGCTCGAGAACTTCTGGGCCACGAACAGCCCGACGGAAGGCCGAGGCCGTCTCACAGAGCTACTCGGCCGGGCCCCTGATCTCCCGCCGGGCCTGCTCGGCGTCGCGCTCCGGTGTCGCGGCAGCGCAACCACGATTACGGGCGACTTCGACGCGGGCAAACGGGACTACGAACGCGCCCTCGTGGAGCTGCGCGATGCCGGAGACGAGATCGGCGTCGGGACCGTGCTGTTCCGCCTGGCCGTCGAGGCGGCCCGGTCCGCCGACCGCGACCAGGCCCGCTCGCTGCTCGACGAGGGGCTGAGTCTCCATCGCGGAAGGTTCAAGAAGGGGGAGGCGCAGATTCTCACGCTTCTCGGCGATCTCGCGTTCGAGGAGGGCCGCCACGAGGAGGCCTTGCGGCTCCTCGAACGGAGCCGGGAGCTGTGCCGCGAGACCGGATTTCGGTGGTGGCTGAACAACGTTCTCCAAAGCATTGCCGAGTTCACGCTGGAGCTCGGGCGTCCCGACGACGCGCTCGCTCCCGCCTGCGAGGCGCTCTCGCTCGGCCAGGCAATCGGCGACCGTCAGGGCGTCGTCTTCAGTCTCGCCCTTCTGGCCCGGCAGGCGATGGAAACCGGAAAGCGCGAGCGCGCCGGCCGCCTCTGGGGCGCGATCGAAGCCGAGGAAGCCCGTGCAGGCCACGTCGGAGTGTGGGAAGGGATGCGAGCCGAATACGAGCGGCGCGTGAGCTCACACGGGGATGCGGACTTCGAGCGAGGCAGGGACGAAGGCAGGAAACTCTCACTCGACGAAGCCATCGAGCACGCCCTCTCGATCGAGCCTAGTGCCGCGCGTGACGGAGAGACCAGAAGCGACACGATCGCGACACGATGTTCCGTTAGCCGGCACAGCTGAGGGTCGCCTGCCGGCTGGGTTGCACGCGGCGACGGTCGCGCCTGCGCGAATCAGTGTTCGGGCGCGAGGGCGAGCTCGATGCCGTCGCGGAGAGACAGCTCGCGTCCCGCAGCGAGGGCGTGCTCGAACTCGTCGCCTTCGAGTTTCGCGATCCGTGCTGCGCTCGCCCTCCGATGGCGAAGCCAGCCACCAAGCGGCGCACCGACACGATCGCCCTCGATCGCGCCCCAGAGCCGACCGGCACGCCCCGCGTCGCCTTGCTCGGCTGCGACAGCGGCGAGAACGCCGACGCCTAGCACCCGGCTGCCGTAGTCGCGTATGTCGTTGGCGAGAGCAAGTGACTCGCGGGCCCTGCGGCCGGCTTCCTCGATCTGTCCAATCTCGAGCGAAAGCGCCGCAAGCTCGCCGAGCATGCCGGCATGCCACCAGATCGAGCCTGCCTCGAGCGCCAGAGCGGCGCTCTTGCCTACCAGTTCGAGTGCGAGCGCGATGTTGCCCGCTTCTCGCTCGATTGCTCCCTGGGCCCCGACAGTCTGGGCCAGCCCCCAGGTGTAGCCGTGACGGTCGTGGATCGCGTGACTCTCGCCGACGAGCTCACGTGCCGACTCGAGTTCGCCCCGTCTGATCGCCTGGATTCCGAGCCGATGAAGCAGCGTCGCGCGTCCGCTCTCGTCGTCGAGTTGCTCGAAGACGGTCAAGCTCTCTGCATAGAGCCGCGCGGCCTGTTCGTCGTTCCCGGAGACGTCAGCGGCTCCACCGTACGAGCGAAGCGCGTGCCCGAGCAGCTCGGGGTCGACCCCGACCGGCGCCTTCTCCAGGAGGGCAGCGAACCACCGCTGCCCCTCGCTTGGATCGTTGGCGACCCAAAACTGCTCCAGTGCCACGGCGATTCGAAGCCCGAGCTCGATCTGACCGGCTGCGATCGCCCAGGCCAGCGCGGCCCGCAGGTTGTCCTGCTCGGCGATCGCGATCTCGATCCGCTGACCGCCGGGGCGTAGCGTGCCCGAGTTGAGGTTCGTATCCTCGGCGACGGCGGCGAAGTACCGGGCGTGTGCGTTCCGGATGCCACCGACCTCGTCGGTGGCATCGAACTCGTCGCGTGCGAACTCGCGAATCGTCTCGAGCATGACGAAGCGACCGCGCCGAAGGCGCACGAGGCTCTTGTCCGCGAGCGACTCGACCAGATCATGACTTGCGTCGGTGACGGCCTCGACCGCCACCAGCGTCGCGCCCCCTCGGAAGACGGCGAATCTCCGGAAGAGCCGCCGCTCGTCGGGATCGAGGAGTTCATAGCTCCAAGCGATCGTGGCGTGGAGCGTGCGCTGCCGCTCAGGCACATCTCGTCCGCGCGAAACGAGCAGCGGCAGGCGGCTCTCGAGCCGTTCGAGAAGCGACTCCGGCTCGAGCACGTTGGCGCGCGCGGCAGCCAGTTCGATAGCCAGCGGCAGCCGGTCGAGCCGTTCGCAGATCTCGGCTGCCAGTGTGTACCCGACTTCGGTCCCGGGCGAAATTCGGGCGACACGCTGTCGGAAGAGCTCGACGGCGGCAGACTCCGGAAGAGGTGGAAGCTTGTACTCGCGCTCGGCGGCGATACGGAGCGGCTCTCGGCTCGTGGCGAGAACCCGAGTTCCGGGACTTGCGCCGACGAGCTGCGCAATCCGGCCGGCAGCAGCGACCACTTGCTCGAAGTTGTCGATCAGCAGGAGGCACCGTTCGTCACGAAGACGGCGGCTGATGTCGCCGTCGATGCCCAGGGCGTGAGCGATCGTCGGGATGACGACTCCGGGGTCGCGCACCGGCGTGAGGTCGACGAACCAGACCCCGTCTGGAAACTCGTCGGAGGCCGCCGCCGCGGCCGCGAGCGCGAACCGCGTCTTTCCTATCCCGCCCGGGCCCGTGACGGTCACGACCCGTTCCCCCTCGCGGAGGGCTCGCACGACGTCGGCAAGTTCCCTCTCGCGACCGACGAGCGGATTCGCCGGGATCGGAAGGTTGGTCTGATAGAGGGTCTTCAACCGAGGGAAGTCGTGGTCCCCCAGCTGGTAGACACGCTCCGGCGCGGCCAGGTCCTTGAACCGGTGCTCGCCGAGGTCGCGGAGCGTCACGTCGACCAGCTGCATGGTCGACGCGGACACGAGCACCTGCCCCCCGTGGGCTGCGGCCGTGATCCGCGCCGCGCGGTGGACGTCACCCCCGACGTACCCCTCCTCCGTGAGGAAGGCCGTCCCCGTGTGCAACCCGACGCGCACCCGGATCGGCCCCGGGGTGAGCGCCGCGGTCAAGGCCGCAGCAGCGGCAAGGGCCCCCGGAGCCGTCGGAAAAGCGAAGAAGAACGCATCGCCCTGCGTATCGACTTCGACCCCACCCTCGAGCGCGCAAGCCTCCCGGATCACTCGGCGGTGCTCGGCGAGCGCTTCCGCGTACGTCTCGACGCCCAGCTCGCCGAGCAGGCGCGTCGAGCCCTCCACGTCGGTCAAGAGAAAGGTGACCGTGCCCGTGGGGAGATCCACTCGCACGCGACGATCATGCGTCTGTCGAGCTCACGCGTCCAGGGGTGCGGAGTGCCGAGGTAGTGACCGCATCGTGTTGATTGCGAACGAGTACGGCGACTCTCGGCGGTTTCCGCAGTTCGGGATCAACGTGACCGTGCTCGAGCCCGGCCAGAGCGGCGTCTGTCACACCGAGTCGAATCAGGAGGCGTTCCTCGTTCTCGGAGGCGAGTGCAGGCTGCTCGTCGAGGGCGAGGATCGACGCCTTCGAGCCTGGGACTTCTTCCACTCGCCCCCTGGACGGAGCAGGCGTTCCTGGGAGCGGGCGACAGGCCGTGCGCAATCCTGATGGTCGGCGCCCACGTAAGCCCGGAAGGCGCTGGAACTAGCGGCGCGCTACGGCCGAGCGGTTCCGGCGAGGGCGGCCGCCATCCTGGTCCCGTCTGCCCTGGGGCTGGATGAGCTAGCGCCGTTCGCAGTAAGCCTCGAGGGACCGTGAGACTCGTGCGGCACGAGGTTCTCGACATGGAGAACGCGCGCGGCGCGCCGCGAAGCGAGTGGCGGTGCGGGGTAGAGAGAGCGGGAGCGACGGGACTCGAACCCGCGACCTCCGGCGTGACAGACCACTTCAGCGGTCGCGACGTGCACGACGATGCGCACGCGAGCGCGCTGCTCATGCGGTTCTTTGGCGGCCTCCGGGTCGGCCCCGCATGGCTAAGCCAAGGGGCTCGAGACGTTTGCTGCCCATCTGCTGCCCGCTCGACCGTCTTCCGATCCGGCGCGTGGGCGCGAACCTGTTGTCAGCCGCCGGCGGGGAGCCGGAGGGTGAAGCTCGCTCCAGTCGGCGAGGGGTCGCAGGTCAGGTCCCCCGCGTGTTGCTGGGCGATGCGGCGGGCGATGGCGAGGCCCAGGCCGTGGCCGGGCTTGCTGGGGTCGAGGCGAACGAAGCGCTCGAAGATCCGTTGGCGTTCGCGCTCTGGTATTCCCGGCCCGTCGTCGGCGATGTGTGCCTCGGCGTAGCCGTTGCGCCGGCGCAGTTGCACGTCGATTTGACCCTTGGGTTTGATTGCGGCGAGCGCGTTCTCGATGAGGTTGCGGAGCACGCGCTCGAGCGCATCGGGGTCGCCGCTCACGAGGGCGTCGTTGTCGGCGCTGAGGGCGATGGTGGCGTCGGGGGCGCGCATGCGCGCGTCTTCGACGAGCGGGCGCACGATGGCTGTGAGGTCGACAGTTGTGCGGGTTGGGTGCGCTTCGAGGCGGGCGAGTCCGAGGAGGTCGTCGACGAGGCGGCCGAGTCGTTCGCTCTCGCGTGCGACGGCGGCTTCGAGGCGGTCTGACTCGGGCCGTTCGGGTTGTTCGCGCAGGAGGGTCTCGATGCTTGCCTGGAGTGCGGCGATCGGGGTGCGGAGTTCGTGGGAGGCGTCCGCGAGGAAGCGGCGGGTTGCGGCGTCGCTTGCGCGCGCCTCCTCGATCGCTGACTCGAGAGCGTCGACCATCTGATCGAACGCCTGGGCGAGGCTCCCCAGCTCGGTGTCGGTGCGGCTCGGATGGAGTCGAAGGTTCGAATCGCCGTGGGCTATGCGTCTCGCGGTCTCGATGACCGAGGACAGGGGACGAAGGGCAGCCTGGGTGCTTTGCAGGACGAGGAGGGTGGCGAACGCCAGGGCGGCGGCCGCGACGAGGAGCTCGATGAGCAGGAGGTTGTTGACGGCGTGGTCGATGCTTGTGCGGCTAGTGCTGAAGGAGACCTTGGTCCCGTCGGGGAGAACCTCGTCGAGAGTGAGCAGCGATCCGCGCGCCCGGACGATCGGGGGCCTGGCCGACGTGCTCGGCGGCGTCGCCGCTGGGGGAGGAGGCGTAATGCGGATGGCGATCCCCTCGAGCGCGAGGCCCGGTAGGAGTCGCTTTGCCTGTCCCGCGGAGCCGGCGTGCAGGACGGACGCGCCGGCCTCTGCAAGCCTCGTGTGGAGGTCGCCGTCGAGCTTGGCGCGGTAGGCGAGTGTGACCGCGGTAACCACGCCGGCGAGCACGATCGCGAGCACGGCGAGGGTGCTGAGGATGACGCGGGTGCGGAGGGAGCCGGTCTTCATAGCGGGTCGAGCCGGTAGCCGAGGCCACGGAGGGTGTGGAGGACGCGGGGGCCGTGCCCTTCGAGCTTGCGACGGAGGGCGCTGATATGGACCTCGACAACGTTCGGGTCGTAGGCGTCGTAGCCCCAGACCTGGGTGAGCAGTTGATGCTTGGAGAGCACCAGGCCGCGCTGGCGGACGAGATAAGCGAGCAGGCGCAACTCGGTCGGGGTCAGCTCGAGCGGCGCGCCCGCTCGGCTGGCCAAGCCGGCCTGCTCGTCGACCACGACGTCGCCGGCTTCGATCGCCATGCCGAGGCGGCCTGTCCGCCGCAGCACCGCACGGACGCGAGCGAGCAGCTCTTCGAGCGCGAACGGCTTGACCAAGTAGTCGTCGGCGCCGAGCTCGAAACCGCCCAGCCGGTCCTCGACCGTGTCGCGCGCGGTCAAGAAGACGATCGGCAGATCACGGGCGGCGCGCAGCTCCCGCGCCAGCTCGAACCCGTCGCCGCTCGGAAGCATCACGTCGAGCACGGCGAGGTCGGGGGCGGCGGCGAGGATCAGGTCAGGCCCGGGGTAGTCGGCGAAGCCGGTGACGGCGATCCCTTCCCGTCGCAGCGCCCGCTCGACCGCCTGTCGTACCGGCTCCTCGTCCTCGACCAGCACCACCCGTGGCGAGTCTGTGCTCACGGGGATGAAGTATCTCCGCCTTCCTGAGCGTTAGCTGAAGACCGCGCTGTCTTCAGGCCCAGCACAGCAGCGGTTGCAACGCTCGGGCAAGGCATGGATGACAGCAGTCACATCGTTCGCGCCGTCGCAATCATGCGCTCGCGCGGGGTGCCGAATTGGCCGGGCCCGACGATCGATTCGCGGGGGCGGCCTATGTTTGCCGTCAGCATCAGTAAGGACGGCTTCAATCCCTACTCCGCGCCGATCTGGGCCAAGACCAACCAGTGCTCGCACCTGATGCCCGACCTGCCTGGCGCGCCATTCCAGGTCTCGCCGTGAGCAGTCGAACGGCATCGGCGACCAGGGTCGAATTCAGCGCAGAACCCGGCATCCGCCCGGCATGGGTTGAGGCGGCGCTCGCGCTTGCTGCGTTCGCGGTGCTGTGCGCAGTGGTTCTGTCCGTCGCTCCGCAACCCGCAGAGCCCGATGACGGCGCCTACCGGGCGTCGATTGTGGCGATGAGCGAGGGACATTTCCTGACCCTGTCGACCGCTCAGGCAGAGACGCTGGCGGGGAGGCTGCGCGACAACCCGGCCGCGCCTCCGAACCAGTGGGTTCAGTTGAGCGACGGGCGGTGGATCAGCGAGAAGGACCCCGGGTATCCGTTCCTCGCGGCGCCGTTCGAGAAGCTCGGCATCATCCGCTTGGCGCCGCTGTTCTACGGGCTGCTGGCCAGCCTTGGCTTGTTCGTCGGTGCTCGGCGCTGGCTCGGGCGCTTCGGCGGGCCGGCGGCGGTGGGTCTGTACTGCTCCTCCGGTGCCGCCCTGGCCTTCGCCTGGCGCGACTACATGCCGACCTTCACCGACGCCTCGCTCATCGCGGCCGGCACCGGCGCCGTGCTGTGGGCAGCGCTCGCAACCGAGGCGAGTTCGCGGCAGCGCAGCTGGGCGGGCCTCGCCGGCTTCGCGGCGCTCGAGCTCGCGACCTTCGTCCGCTACACCAACATCATCATCCTCTGCTGCGCCGCCGTTGCCGTAATCGCGGCGTGGCGGCTCCGCAAGGCAGGCCTGCCCCTCGCCACGCTGTGCTCGTGGCTTGCATCGGTGGTCGTCTTCGGCGCCGGCATCGCCCTGTTCGACGATCTGGTCTATGGCGGCCCGCTGACAACCGGATACCGGCCCGGCGAGGTCACATTCGCACTCGGCGCGATCGGACCGAACCTGCGGCTCATGCCGGCGCACCTGCTGCAGGCCATGCCGATGCTTGTGCTCGGACTGATCGCGCTGGCGTGGATCATCTTGCGCTGGCTGATCCTCCGGCGGCGCGGCGACGAGGTCGGCGCAGCGGTGCGTCGCGATCTATGGGTTGGCATCACCCTGGCCGCGTCATGGCTCGCGATCTGGGGCCTGTACTCGGCCTACACCTGGACGACAGACCCGACCTCGGTCACGGTCCAGGTCGTCAGATTCTACCTCCCGGCGATCGGCGCAATCGCCCTGCTCGGCGCCTGGCTCGTGACCAGGATCCCCGGCCGCGCATGGCTGCGCGGCCTGACCTCGGCCACCGTAATCGCGGCGCTGTTCGGTGTGGGCGTGTGGTCCTTCTACTCCATGTACGCAGCGTTCGGCGTGCGACTGCGGTAGGCAAGGACAGCTCATCTGGCGTGGCGCCGAACTCCACGCGGCTACGGACAAGGCCCGACCTCGGACAACCTCCCGAGCACGGAGCGACCTCCCGACCGTAGCGGCAACGAGGTCTCGGGGAGGCGACGGCGGTAGGTCCGGCAGCACAGGAACTCGAGCAGGCCGGATACGAACTGCTGCATCCAGCGCGGGAGGGGCCTTGGGGTCAGACGGTTGCCAGGCTGCAATCGCCGGAGGGCGCGATCATCGGCGTCTCGTTCATCCCCATGTTCCACGATGGGGACTGACGGGGTGAACCGGTGCATTGGTCACCAGCAGGTCCTAAGTCTGGCCGCATGCCGCAGGCGGGCTCGAGGCGTCGCCGCCCTGTCGCAACGCGAGCAACGCGCGCCATGGTCATAGCTCCGTTGTCGGGCCGCCTCCGCCGATGGTCCGATGGCGACGCGCGACAACGATTCCAGCGTTCCAGCCCGGGGCTCGCCCGCGGTGGGGAAGCGAGATCGACTCGACGTCGAGTCCGCTACGGGCGAGGAGCCATGAGATCGTCGAGTTTGAGTTCCACATCTCTCCTGCGCGCAGTTCGTCGCGGCCCCAGACGGGCGTTGGGACCTGCGGGGTGAGTTCGAGCAGCCGCTGCGCGTCCTCGAGTTGATCGCTCAGTCTGCGTGGGCTTTCGACGGCCTCGGCGATGTCCGGGATGATCCCGTCGCGCCAGCGGCGAATCTCGTAGCGAAACAGCCGGGAGCGACCGAGCGCCTGTGATCCGACGGCGCCCTCGGCTACCACTCCGCGGCGAGATCCTTCGCCCCAAGCTGGCGCCTGCTCGACGACGAAGCGTCCCTCGGGCAGGTACACCTGGAGCGCCGAGTGGTAGAGGTCGCACCGGTCACGGTGCCCGAGCCGGGCCGTGAACCATTCGAAGATCTTTCCGTTCAGGCGGACGGAGTGGCCGCCGGCGCCGAGCGGCAGCCAGTAGAGCTCGATCGCAGCTGGGTGGTAGGTGTTCACCGGCCTCGGGTACGTCTTTGCCAGGAGCGTCCCTCAGCCTAGGGTCGGCGCGCAAGAACGAGCGGACCTGGAATGCGATGAAGACGCGAACCCATCGCACGTCACTTGTGGAGAACGTGATCGAGATAGCTCGATCCCCCGAGGAGGTCTTCGACTACTGGGTCGACCTCGAACGTGAGCTCGAGTGGAACCCGAAGGCGAAGCGTGTGGAGAAGCTCACCGCCGGACCGATCGGTCTCGGAACCCGGTTCGAGGGCGAGTACTTGAAGGGCGACGCGATGACGATCGAGTACGTGCGCTTCGAACGGCCGGTCTCATGGGAAACGGTGGGACGCTCTCCCCGCCTGAACGTCAAGGGCGAAGGCAGGCTCACGACCTCGGAGCGCGGCACGCGACTCGTCATGCGGATGGAGTTGAGCCCGAAGGGAGCACTCAGGCCGCTGGCGCCGATCCTTGGACGCTTCATGGGTCGCACGGCGCGGCTTTTCCGCGGCCGAGCGTGGATATCAATCACGGCGAGTCGGTCGCTGCGATCAGATGGCTATCGACCCACTGGTGCTCGCAGGTCTCCGAGAGGTCCCCGTTGAGCGGGGAGGTAAGTGAGGGAGAGTTTCTCTGCCAGTAGTTCCTTCGAGGACTACAGGATGACGTTGTAACAAACGGTCGCTACTCGATCTCAGGCCCCATTGGCAACCGGGCCTGCAACGAGTAGGTTCGGTTCGTATCCGGGTCGGGTGGCGCGGGCGGGCTGCCTAACCGTTGCCGGGGGAAAGGGGTTCAGCGGTGTCTCTAGATCAGAAGAGAGCGCGGTGGTTCGGCGTGCTCTACCTCATCACCTTCGTAACGTCGATCCCCGCATTGCTGCTGTACGAGCCTGCGCTCCGTCATCCGGTGGGCTTCATCGCCGGCTCGGGGAACGTCAACAGGATCTACCTCGGCGCGCTGCTGGAACTGCTTCTGATCGTCTCCAACATCGGCACGGCCGTCGTGATCGTCCCAATCATGAGGCGACAGTTCGAGGAGCTGTCGATCGGCTATGTGATGGCGAGAACCTTCGAGTGCACGTTCATCCTCGTCGGCATCGTCGCGATGCTCGGAATCGCCACCTTGCAGCAACAGACAGCAGGCACCGCCGAGGCGACGGTCGCCTACACCCTCGCCGCGATCAAAGACTGGACGTTCCTGCTCGGGCCAGGGTGGGTCGTCGGCCTGGGGAACGGGCTGATCCTCGGCTACATGATGTACCGCACGCAACTCGTGCCGCGACCATGGACATGGCTCGGGCTCATCGGCGGCCCGCTGATTCTCATCTCCGGGACAGCCATCCTGTTCGCCGGTGACCAGCCGAGCAGCGGTCTGCACTCGTTCCAGGGCCTAGCCACGATCCCAGAAGCCGCATGGGAGCTGTTCCTCGGCGTCTACTGCACCATCTGGGGCTTCAGGCGCGAAGCACCGATCCTTGCCGAGAGTGTTGGATGACTACTCAGCCCGGGCCGACCCCGCACACCTCACAGGGGGCCGTCGATGCTCTCTCACCGACGTGGCAGCGTCGCCTGGCCCTGTCCGGGGTCGCGTTCGCCTTCTTCTTGGTCGTCGGATGGCTGACGAACCCCGTCGCGGATAGTCCCCACTACGGAGCCAGCGATCAGAAGTGGACGAATTGGTCGCACAACGATCAGTCGAAGGGCCACATCAGTTCTTTCGCGATGCTGCTGGCAGCCTTCACCTTTCTGTACTTCATTGCTGCGATTCGGAGCGCCCTCGAAGGCGCGGAGTCCTCGGTTCGCGGCTCCGCATACCTCGCCCGCGTGGCATTCGCAGGTGGCGTGACAGGCATCGTCGGCATGACGATGGCGTTCGTGTCGGTCGCCAATGCGAGCGCCGAGGGAGCGAGTGCAAACCCCGTAGTCAGTCGGGCAGTGACCACCGGAACGGCCGGGCCGTTCCTGGTTGGCGCGGTGGGTTTCGCCACGTTGCTTCTGGCTGTCGCAGTGCTAACCCTGCGCGGTGGCGACTTTGCTCGCTGGACTGGCGTCGTGGCGCTGCTTGGCGCGGTCTGTTTCCTCATCACGCTCTTGACAGTCCTCAACAACACAGGCAACGGCAGCACGTTGGGCTATGCGTTCTTTCCCGCTCTCCTGTCGCTCGTCATCTGGACAGTCGCGACGAGCATCGCCAGATACCGCGCCCTGCCGACCTAAGCGTGGATCGGGTGCTCTTCGAGAAACGAAAAGACCCCGTTTCCGGTAGAGAAAACCCAGCGAGTAGGGCTTTCGGAGCGGGAGCGACGGGACTCGAACCCGCGACCTCCGGCGTGACAGGCCGGCGTTCTAACCAACTGAACTACGCCCCCGGTTCGCGCGGGAGTGTACCGTCGGCAGGGAAGCGCCGGTGCCCGGCTAACCCCGCAGTGTGAACCGCGTCGACTGGATCGCCCTGGGCGTGATCGCGATCGCCGCGCTTGCCGGTTTCAGGCGCGGGCTCGTGGCGACGCTGCTGTCGCTGGGCGGTCTCGTGCTCGGCGCGGTGATCGGATCGAGGATCGCTCCGCACCTCCTGCACGACGGCTCGAGCTCGCCTTACACGTCACTCGCCGCGCTGGTGGGGGCTCTCGTCGGCGCGCTCCTCCTCCAGTCGGTCGCGTCGATGGCCGGGTCGGTTGCGCGCGGAGGCCTGTCGGTGCTTCCGCCACTGCGCATGCTCGACACCGCCGGCGGGCTGGTCGTCGGCGGCGCGATGGGCCTGTGCCTCGTCTGGGTCACGGGCGCGGCGCTGCTGCAGGTTCCGGGCGAGAAGAGCCTCCGGTCGGACGTGCAGCAGTCGCGCATCGTCCGGCAGCTGAACGAGATCGTCTCGCCGACCACGGTCTTCGGGCGGTTCGCTCAGTTCAATCCGTTCGAGCTGATCAGCGGACCGTCCGTCCCGACCGGCCAGCCGGTCGCGGGGATCGTCTACGCGCCCGGCGTGACGCGGGCGCGCCTCGGCGTCGTGCGCATCCACGCGATGTCGTGCGGGCTCGGCATCGAGGGATCCGGCTGGGTCGCGCGGCCGCACCTGGTCGTCACCGCGGCGCACGTCGTCGCGGGAGCGAGCACCCTCCAGGCGAACGGCTATCCCGCGGTGCTCGTCTCGATCGACCGCAACGAGGACGTCGCGGTGCTTCGCGTCCCCGGGCTCAGGGCGAACGTCCTCCCGATCGCCGACCCGCACGCGGGCGACTCGATCGCGATCCTCGGCTACCCGGGCGACGGCGGGCTCGACGTGCAGCCGGGAATTGTCGGCGACACCGGTGACGTGCTGACGAACGGCTCGCTTCGCCAGGTGACCGCGCTCGGCGGGCTCATTCGGCACGGGAACTCCGGCGGGCCGGCCGTCAATGCCGCCGGGCAGGTGGAGGCGACGGTGTTCGCGGAGCACGTCGGCGGCGGCGGCGGGTTCGGCGTGCCGGCAGGGCCGGTGCGGACCGCGCTCGCCCACGCGCAGGCGCCGGTCTCCAGCGGTCCCTGTTAGAAGAGCTCGAGCGCGGCTTCGGGCCGCCGGAACGGCGGGATCACGTACACACCGGCGGCGAGCGAGCGCGAGCCGGCGATCAGCTCCCTCGCGAGCTCGCGGCCGACCGCCGGCGCCTCGGGCCCGGCGTCGCGGAGCCGCCCCTGGACGGGCTCGGGGACGACGATGCCCGGAACCTCGTTGTGCAGGCGAAGCGCGAGCTGGTGGCTGCGCACGTAGAAGACGCCCACGAGCAGCGGGATCGGGCTCGCCCCGCCGAGCTGCTCGAGCATCCGCTCGAGGTACGACAGGTCGAAGAGCGCCTGCGTCATCGCGAACCGCGCGCCGGCCTCGACCTTCTCCGCAAAGCGGGCGAGCTCGATGTCGAGATCGTCTGCGGCGGGGTTGACCGCGACTCCGGTGAAGAACGACGTCGGGGCGTCGATCTCGCGCCCGTTCGCGTCCGTGCCGCCGTTCAGGTGCTCGAGCACCCGGGTGAGCCCGATCGAGTCGACCTCGTAGACGCCGCTCGCGCCGGGGTAGTCGCCGACCTCCGGCGGATCGCCGGTCACCGCGAGCACGTTGCGAACGCCCTCCGCGTGGGCTCCGAGCAGGGCGGACTGCAGCCCCATCACGCTCGTGTCGCGCGGCGTGACGTGGGGGATCGTCTCTATGCCGCACTCGCGCTCGATCGCGACGGCCGCCATCAGCGCGTTCATGCGGGCCCGTGCCATCGGGTTGTCGTTGATGTCGAGGACGTGGACGACGCCGGAGTCGGCGAGCGTGCGCGCCACCTCGAGCATTGCCTCGGCGTTGCCCCCGCGCGGCGGGTCGAGCTCCACCGAGACGACGAACTCCCGGTCGCGGAACATCCGCTGAAGGTTCGTGTCGGCCGGTTGCGGCGACGGCTGCGCCCGCTGCTCGCGAGGGCGGGCGACGATCGGGGCGCTCGGCTCGCGGTGCTCGACGATCGCGTTGCGGATCGCCGCGATCTCGTTCGGCGTCGTCCCACAGCAGCCGCCGATCAGTCGGGCGCCGAGACGGGCCGCGTGCGCCGCGAAGTCGGCGAAGTACTCGGGCGTTGCGTGCGGGTACACCACGCGGCCCGCCGAGAGCGACGCGAGCCCGACGTTGGGAAGCGCCGCGAGCGGTGTGTCGCCCGTCCCCATCGCCTCGAGCGCCCGCAGCGACGCCTGGATGCCGGCGCCGTGATTCGCGCCGATCGCCGCCAGGCCTAGCGGGCGTAGCCGCGACGCCGCGTCGTCGGCCCGGACGCCGCCGATCGTCTCTGCGTCCTGGTCGAACGAGAGCAGCGCGACGATCGGAAGCGACGACACGCTTCGCACCGCCTCGATCGCGGTCACGAGCTCGTCGAGGTCGAAGAAGGTCTCGACCATGAACAGGTCGACGCCGCGCCCCTCCAGCAGCTCGGCCTGCTCCCTGAACAGCGCTGCGCGGTCCTCGCCGCCGCCAGCGTCTCCGAGCGGGCCGATCGACCCGCCGATGTAGACGTCGCGGCCGGAGATCTCCCGCGCCTCGCGCGCGACCTTCACCGCCGCCTGGTTGATCGCCTCGAGCTCCTCCTCGAGGAAGTGCGACCGCAGCTTCGCGCGGTTCGCGCCGAACGTGTTCGTCTCGATCACGTCGGCGCCGGCGCGGATGAAGCCGAGGTGCAGAGAGACGACGCTCTCCGGGGCCCGGAGATTCGCCTCCTCGGGGACGCGCAGGCCGGGCACGGCGGCCTGGAGCAGCACGCCGGTTCCGCCGTCGCCGACGAGCGGCGCGCCCTCGCGAAGCCGGTCGATGAAGCCCCTGGCCACGGCGCGAGCCTAGTCACCACAGTCAAGTGGAGCGGTCAACTACGAAACGGGTGATGGATGAACCGTCCCCGCCGGCGCAAGGTGCGATCGTCATCCGCGGGCCCGATGCGGCGGGGCCCCCGGGAGACGGAAAACCCTCAAGTCGGCACCCCCACCTGCCGATAGAGACACCAGAGCTCCCCAGGGGCTGACGGCAATCACCCTTGCGGCGAGTCGCGGGAACGGCCGGCCATGAGCCGGCCGTTTCGTGTTCTCGAGCTACCTGAGCGCGACGCGGCAGACGTAGATCACCCAGCCGTGCGCAGTCGCCGCGCGGAGCGAGAGCCCGCCGGCGCGGGTCGCGCGCCAGCTGACCTCGTGCCCGTGCGTCGTCGCGGCGACCGGATGCCCGACGAGCACCACCGTCACCTTCGTCGGCGTGAAACCGAGCTCGGCGCGGATCGTCGAGCCGCGGCGGGCGACTGCGACCTTTGTCGACGACGCGATCGGCGCCCCGCACTTGAGGCCCCAGCACCACGACGAGATCGCAAGCGGGACCTTCCCGGAGCTCGTCGTCAGGTACGCGCCGGGCGGCCGTGAAAGGCCGAGCACGAGCGCGAGCAGGACGCTCATCGACCGGAGCCTAGTCGGAGGCGTAGTGGTTGGTGATCAACCTGAGGAAATTCGATCCCGATCCGGTGAATCCTTGTGTAGAGTCAGGCGCGTCAGAGGGTGAGCCGGAGCGTGGAAATGCGTCCCGGCTCAAGCGTTGGTTGTTCCCCGTCAACCGCGTCAAAGCCGGAGGTCGTGCTCAGGTGCTCACTGTCGACATTGCTCTTCCCGAGGTAGAGGAACTTCAGAAGCTCGTCGAGTCGGGAAAGGAAAAAGGGTTCCTCACCTACGACGAGATCGTCAAGGGGCTCGAAGAGGTCGAGCTCACGAAAGAGCAAGTCGAGGACTTCACGACCTATCTAATCGACCATGGCGTCGAGCTCGTCGAGGGCGAGGAGCACAAGCGCCTGCCGCACGAGCAGCCGCTCGTCGAGGAGGAGCCGAAGAACGCACCGAAGCTCGACCTGACCGTCGAGCCGTCGCTCGACTCGCTGCGGCTCTACCTCCGCGAGATCGGGAAGGTGCCGCTGCTCACCGCCGACCAGGAGGTCTATCTGGCCAAGCGGATCGAGCGCGGCGACATGATCGCGAAGACGCAGATGATCGAGGCGAACCTTCGCCTCGTCGTCTCGATCGCCAAGGGCTATCTGGGCCGCGGCCTCTCGTTTCTCGACCTGATCCAGGAGGGGTCGCTCGGGCTGATCCGGGCGGTGGAGAAGTTCGACTACCGGAAGGGCTACAAGTTCTCCACGTACGCCACGTGGTGGATCCGCCAGGCGGTGACGCGGGCGATCGCGGACAAGGCGAGGACGATCCGCATCCCGGTCCACATGGTCGAGAAGCTGAACAAGGTCGTGCACATCGAGCGCCAGCTCGTCCAGCGCCTCGGCCGCGAGCCGCGTCCGGAGGAGATCGCCGAAGAGCTCGAGATCACCACCGACGAGGTCCGCGAGATCCTGCGCATGGCGCAGCACCCGGTCTCGCTCGAGAAGCCCATCGGCGAGGAAGAGGACTCCGAGCTCGGCGACTTCGTCGAGGACGAGAACACCGAGACGCCCGACGAGGCCGCCTCGCTCACGCTCCGCCGCTCCGACATCGAGCACGCGCTGAACGCGCTGCCCGAACGCGAGCGGCAGGTGATCGAGCTGCGCTTCGGGCTGACCGGCGGCCAGCCGTGCACGCTCGAGGAGGTCGGTCGGGCGTTCGGCGTGACGCGCGAGCGCATCCGGCAGATCGAGAACAACACGCTGAAGAAGCTCGAGGGCCTCCCCGAGGCTCAGGCGCTCCGCGACTGCGTCTGACTCTCTAGCTGTCCGTGCGCTCGGCCGGCACGAACAGCCGGCAATACGGGCACTTGAAACCGCGGTAGCGCTCGGCCGCGCCCTCGATCAGCTCGCCGCTGAACTGCTTCTTGCAGTGCGGGCAGACGACCGCGACCGCGTCCTGCCCCTCGCGGGAGCGCATCAGCCGTCCTCCGCGACGGAGACCGACTCGATCGTCACGTCGGCGCGCGGCCGGTCGCGCCCGTCCGTGTCGAGGCCCGAGATCGTGTCGACGACGTCCATGCCCGAGGTCACGCGGCCGAACACCGTGTGCTTCCCGTCCAGCCACGGACATGCGTCGGCGGTGACGATGAAGAACTGCGATCCGTTCGTGTTCGGCCCGGCGTTCGCCATCGCCAGCGCACCGCGCTCGACCTTGCGGTTGTTGAACTCGTCCTCGAACTGGTAGCCAGGCCCGCCGGAGCCGGTCCCGGTCGGGTCGCCTCCCTGGATCATGAAGTCGGGGATCACGCGGTGGAAGATGACCCCGTCGTAGAAGCCGTCGCGCGAGAGCTTGACGAAGTTCTCGACGGTCTTCGGCGCATCGTCCGGGAACAGCTCGATCTCGATCGAGCCGTGGTTTGTCTGCATGGTGGCGTTGGTCATCCCGACACCCTACGTATGCCACCATTCGAGCTGTGCCGATCCTCGCCTGCCGGGCGATGGTGGCCTGTGCGGCGCTCGCCGTGGCCGGCCTCGCCGGCTGCGCCGGCGGGCCGCCGCGTCAGGCGCAGAGCGCGGCCACGGTGGCCGGCCGGCAGGTCTGGGTCGAGAACGCGTCCGGCGTGATCGACCAGCTGAGCGGGGACGTCGCGGCGGCCGAGCCTCCCGTGCCCGGCCTGTCCGCCGCGCAGCGATCGCTCCACGACCTCTCGGAGCTCTACGGCCTGCTCGTCGCCTATACCGACCTGGGCGGCTGCAGCAAGATGGTCGGAGGGATCGGGAGGCCGCCGCCGGGATTCACCGGCGTCCTCCAGACGCTCGAAGACGCCTGCTCGGGCTTCGAGCGCGGCGCTGCGTTCTTCACGCGCGCCGCTTCCGACCACGACGGGCGTGCGCTCGTCGAGGCGTGGAGCCAGGTCGACACGTCGCAGTCGCTTCTCTACAGCGCGGCGATCGCCTTCGCTGCTGCGCGGTCAGCGGCTGCCGGCAGGTGAGGCTGCGAGCACGGAGGCGTGCGTCGCGAAGAGGTCCGGCTCGCAGACGGTGAGCGCGTCGATCACCGCCGGGTCGAAGTGCGTCCCGGCTTCCTCGCGAATCTCGCGGACCGCGTCGTCCCACGCCATCCTGCCGCGGTACGGGCGGTCGTTGGTCATTGCGTCGAGCGCGTCGGCCACGGCGAAGATGCGCGCGCCGAGCGGGATCGCGTCTTCCGCGAGGCCGTCCGGGTAGCCCGTGCCGTCCCAGCGCTCGTGGTGCGAGCGGACGACGCCCAGGCCCTCGCCGTGCAGCAGCGGGACGTGCGCGAGCAGCGACTCGCCGATCGTCGTGTGCTGCTCCATCTGGCTCCGCTCGTCCTCGTCGAGCGGTCCGCGCTTGAGGAGGATCCGGTCGGGGACGCCGATCTTTCCGACGTCGTGAAGGAGGAAGCCCCACTCGAGGCTCGTGTCGTCGATCAGCGCCGGGAACAGCTCGACGGTCAGGCGCGTGGCATACGACATGACGCGCTGCGAGTGCGCGCTCGTGCCGAAGTCGCGCGACTCGAGCGCAGCGGCGAGCGCCTCGACCGTCTGCCGGTACGAGACCTCGAGCAGCTCGTGCTGGCGCTGGCCGATCGCCAGCAGCCGGCGGAGGTCGCCGACGGCGGCCGGCTCGACGGTCCGCTCCCGCGTCACGTGGTGGAGCGGGTCGATGCCCAGCAGCCGCTCGAGCAGGCCGAGCAGCTGCAGCGGGTCGAAAGGCTTGGCGAAGAATCCCTGGGCCCCGACCGTGAGCGCGGTGACACCGGCCTCGCGCGAGCCGCTGATCACGACGATCGGCACAGTGCGCGTGCGCGGGCTTTCGCGCAGCCGCTCGCAGTAGAAGAGGCCGTCGACACCGGGAAGCCCGACGTCGAGGACGATCGCGTCCGGCAGCTCCGCCGCGATGATCTTCTCGGCCTCGATCACGTGCCCCGCCTCGCGCATCTCGATGCCTTCGAGCTCGAAGGTCGCGCGGAGCAGCTCGCAGAGCAGTGGATCGTCGTCTACGACCAGTACGGTCGGCTTCCCCATGACGAGGGATACATCGGCGCGCACCGAGGCGAGCCTTAGCCCCAATCGCGATGTTCCCCCTTTCGGGGGACGCGCTACCGCGCCATCACCCGCGAGGAGGAGATTCGCGGAGAATTGGTCAGCGTCTGCAGCACGACGCAGTAGCGCTCGGTCAGGCGGAGCAGCGTCTCGAGCTGTTCCTCGCTCGCTTCGCTCTCGAGCTCGAAGCGGAGCCTGATCGCGCCGAAGCCCACCGGCACGTCGCGGTCGACGGCCATCGTCCCCCGAAAGTCGAGGTCGCCCTCCGCGTGCACCGATCCCGCCACGGGGATCTCCAGCGAGGTCGCGACGGCGCGGAGCGTCACCCCCGCGCAGGCGACGAGCGCCTCGAGCAGCATGTCGCCCGAGCAGAGGAGAGAGCCGTCGCCGCCGCTCGCCGGATGCAGGCCGGCCTCGGCGAGCGCGCGTCCCGTCTGCACCGAGCACGAGATTCCCTCGTCGAGCGTGCCCGACGCCCTGAGCGTGACCAGCGCCGCCCCGGCATCCTCGCGGTAGCGCTCTTTCAGCGGTTCCTGCACGGCGCGTAGCTCGTCGCGGTCCATCAGCCCTCCAGGTAGCCGTCGCGTACGGTGCCGAGCAGCGTGCCGCCGTGCACGCGACCGCCGTGCTCGGCGATCACGTCCACCTCGAAGCCCGGGTAGGTCGGCTGGAAACGGCGGCGCTTCCAGTCCTTCACATTGCTGCGATTCTTCATTGCGCGGCCGAACGGGTACGCCGGCAGGTGCTCGCGGTCGCCGCGGACGTTCCGCCCGTCCAGGTGCCTGATCACGACCTTGAATCCCTCGACGCGGAAGATCTTGCGCTCGACCGCCTGGACCGTCGCCACGGCAGGATCGTATTACGCGGGTAACCGTGCGACGGCAGCGACTCGCCCCGCGCCGAGCGGCACCAGGGCGAGCAGCGCGAGGATCGCAGCGACCGCGAAGGGCCGTCTGAACGAGCTTGCAATCGCGTCCTTCTGGATCTGGTCGAGCGACTGCTGCAGCGCATCGAGCTTCGGAACGGCGTCGGCATCGGCGCGACGCGCCTTGTCGAACGCGCTCGTGAAGTCCGGCAGCTTGCCGTGCCCGGACGACCGGAGCGCGCGGTAGAGGTTGATCGTCAGCGGGATCTTGTCGAGCAGCGGGACCGGCGCCTTGAGGACCATGACGATGCCCTTGGTCTTCGCCGAGTCGGCGTTGTGCGAGAGGTCGTCCGAGAGCATCGGTGCGAGCAGCAGCAGTCCCAGCACGATGCCCGCGTGCCGGGACGCGACGCCCATCACGCCGGCGTCCTCGCTCGTCGGCGGCAGGCAGATGCCGAGGCCGGCGCCGCAGGCGGCGAGCGCCGCGACGTTCACCGGGATCGATCCCGGTGCGACGGAGAAGAGCGCAAGGCCGCCGGCGAGCACGATCACGCCCGCCGGCACCGATGCCGAGGGGAACCGCCACCGGACGGCGAGCGCCGAGACCGGAAGAATCGAGACCATCCCGGCGGCGGCGAGCGGCGAGAAGCCGTGGCCCTCGACGAGGAGGACGACCGCCAGGAAGAGCGCACCGACCAGGGCGCCCGAGATCAGCCCGACGGATGCGGTCGCGTCGGGGCGGCCGAGGCCGCGCGACCGAAGCCCCACGTCCTCCGAGCGCAGAGCGGCGAGCACGGCGACGACCGCCACCGGCGCCTGGGCGACGAAGATCGCGCGCCAGTCGAAGACCTGGGTCAGCGTGCCGCCGAGCGCCGGCCCGGCCGCCGCGCCGATTGCGGCCGCGGCCGCCCACACGGCGGGGCCGAGCTCGACGAACGCGCTCGCCAGCACCAGTGCGCCGCCGACGCCTTGCACGGCGCGCAGCGCCACGAGCACCGAGAGCGACGGCGCGAGCGAGCAGCCGATGGTTGCTGCCGCGAAAACGACGAGCCCCGCAGCGAGCAGGCTGCGGGTGCGGAGCCGTGCGGCCGCGACCACGACGACGACGCCCGCGATCGCGGCTGCGAGGTTGTACGCGGTCACGACCCACGCCGTGCTCGTGATCGATTGGCCGAAGTCGACGAGCAGCTGAGGGACGGCGAGGACGACGATCGCGGAGTCGGCCGCAGCCAGCGCCACCGCGACGATCAACGTCACTCGGAGAAACCGCGACACGCTCCCGGCGCTACTCGGGACAGCAGCGCGGATCGTGGTACATCGCGAGCGTCAGCAGCGCGTCGTGCAGGGACTCGCGGCTCGCGTGGTCGAGCGGCGCGAAGAACTCGTCCTCGACGCGGCGGACGATCGCGCGCAGCTTGACGAGCTGGCGCCGGCCGTCGGGCGTCAGGCTGACGACGTGGCGACGGCGGTCCTGGCGGTCGCGGCGCCGTTCGACGAGCCCTCGCTCCTCGAGGGAGTCCAGGATCCCGACGAGCTGGCTGCGGTCGACGCCGAGGACGTCCGCGATCGTGGCCTGGGTCTCGCGCTCGCCCTCGGCGAGCAGCGCGAGCAGGCTGTAGTGGTAGGCGTCGAAGCCGGCCTGCTCGAAGGCGTCGAGCGCCCGGCTCTTGACCAGCATCCCGAGCCGCGCGACCAGGAAAGCCTCGCTCTTGAGCAGCTCGTCCGGGACGCGGGTGGCCTTCAGGAGCTTGTGGTCGGGGGCAATCGATGACATCGGGAATTAGTGTAGCGCCAAAGCGTTTGTAGCTGATACCGTTGAGCGAGTAAACGATCGGGGGATGTAACGAATGACTGCACAGATTGTCGCAGAGCCCGCGGCCGGTGACCAGGCCGCACGCAGGAAATGGCTCGTGCTGGCGGTGGTCGTCGCCGCACAGTTCATGGTCGTCCTGGACGTCGCGATCGTCAACGTCGCACTGCCGTCGATCCGGACCGACCTTCACTTCTCGCAGGAGAGCCTGCAGTGGGTGATCACCGCCTACGCGATCTTCTTCGGGGGCGTCCTGCTCCTCGGAGGGAGGCTCGCCGACCTGCTCGGCCGGAGACGGCTGTTCATGATCGGCCTTGCGATCTTCACCGTCAGCTCGCTGCTCGACGGGCTCGCCTGGTCCGAGGGGTCGCTGATCGCGTTCCGCTCGATCCAGGGGCTCGGCGCGGCGCTGCTGTCGCCGGCCGCACTGTCGATCCTGACGACGACCTTCCGCGAAGGGCGCGAGCGCAACCTCGCCCTTGGCGTGTGGGGGGCGGCGTCGGGGAGCGGCGGCGCCGCCGGTGTGCTGCTCGGAGGCGCGCTCACGAGTGCCCTCAGCTGGTCCTGGATCTTCTTCATCAACGTTCCGGTCGGGATCGCCGTGATGGCGGTCAGCCCGCTGCTCCTCCGGGAGAGCAGGGCGGATCTGGAGCACCGCAACTTCGACGTCGCCGGGGCGGCGACGATCACGAGCGGCCTGATGCTGCTGGTCTATGCGATGACCCGTGCCGCGCAGCACGGATGGGCGACGACCGAGACGATCGGTCTCCTGATCGCGTCGGGAGCGCTGATCGCGTCGTTCTTCGTGGTCGAGCTTCGCTCGAAGGCGCCGTTGCTGCCGCTGCGGATCTTCCGGCTGCGGACACTGGCCGCGTCCAACGTGGCAGGGCTGCTGATGGGCGGCGCGATCTTCTCGCAATTCTTCCTGCTGACGCTGTACATGCAGGAGGTCCTGCACTACTCGGCGATCCGGACCGGCGTCGCCTACATCGGCCTCACGGTGACGATCGTCGCGTTCTCGGGCGCTGCGCAGGCGCTCGTGACACGGCTCGGCGTCAGGCGTGTCCTGCCGTTCGGGCTCACGCTGTCGGCGGTCGCGCTGATCCTGTTCGCCCGGCTTCCGGTGCACGGCCACTACTGGCGTGACCTGTTCCCGGCGTTCATCATCAGCGCCGTCGGGCTCGCCTTCGCCTTCGTGCCGATGTCGATCGGAGCGCTGACCGGCGTCGACCAGTCGGACGCCGGCGTCGCGTCAGGCCTCATCAACACGACCCAGCAGGTGGGCGGCGCCGTCGGTGTGGCGCTCGCGACGACGATCGCGACGACGTACACCACGCACTTCGTCCACGACCACGCCGGGTCGAGCGCCTTCGGCGGGACGGCCCTGACGCACGGCTTCAGCGTCGCGTTCTACGTGCTGGCCGCACTGGCCGCCGTCGGCGCAGTGCTCTCGGCCGTGATGCTCGAGTCGAAGCCGGCAACGCCTGAAGGGGTGGTCGCCACCGACAAGCTCGAGCTCGAGGCCGCGGCGTGACGCTCGTCGAACGCACGCGGGCGGACATCCGCCTGCAGCTCACCGGTCTCGTCCACGTTCGTGCACTCCTCGATCTCCGCGGCGCCTCGCCCGCGGAGATCGAGGCGCACGGCGCGGAGATCGAGCGGCTTCGCGCTCGCCTGTCCGAGCTCGAGGCCGTCGCGGCCTGACGCAAATCCGATCGCGTCTGCACCTCGTACCCCCCGCATCACGATCCAACGAGCGAAAGGGAGTACGAGGATGATCACTCGCATCGCGACCCGCGTCTTGCCGCTCGCGTTGCTTGCCGCGATCGGCGCGGGAATGGCGGTCGCCGCGACGGCCGTGCACGTCGGGACGGTGAACAAGGGTGCCACGAAGTACGGCACCGTCCTGGTGAGCTCGAACGGGCGGACGCTCTACCACTTCACGGTGGAGAAGCACGGCAAGATCGCGTGCACCGGCGCCTGTGCCAAGGCCTGGCCGCCGCTGACGATCGCGAAGGGCTCGAAACCGACCGCAGGCACCGGCGTGAAGCAGGCGAAGCTCGGGACGATCAAGCGGCCCGACGGCTCGATCCAGGTGACCTACGACGGCTACGCCCTGTACCGCTACGGCGACGACACGAAGAAGGGCGAGGCCGAGGGCCAGGGCGAGGAGCACGTCTGGTTCACGATCGCGCCGTCCGGTGCGCTCGTGAAGACCGCCGCGACGGCTCCGGCGAGCACGACGACCGCGACGGCTACGTCATCGGGCGGCGGGAGCCCTCCGCCGGCCACCACCAGCCGCTACGGCTACTGAACGGAGCCGACGACGAGCACCCTTCCACTGCTCGCGCAGCGGGAGGGTGCTCGTGCGACGATCGCGTCGTGCCTGGCGAGCTGGCCCCGTCGACGACCGTCGGCCCCGTCCACCTGACCGTCTCGGATCTCGAGCGGTCGCTGGGCTACTACGGGACGGCGATCGGGCTCGACGTCCTGGACCGGGGAGGCGGCACCGCATCGCTCGGAGCCGGCGGCCGCGAGCTGGTCGTGCTCGTCGAAGAGCCCGGAGCGTCACCGGCGCCCGGACGTACCGGCCTTTACCACTTCGCGCTGCTCGTCCCCGGCCGCGGCGGTCTCGCCCGCTGGCTCGCCCACGCGATCCGCGACCGGGTGCCGCTGGCCGGGCTGTCAGATCACTTCGTCAGCGAGGCGATCTACCTCAGCGACCCCGACCGGCACGGGATCGAGATCTACGCCGACCGGCCGCGCGAGGGCTGGGAGGGGGACGTCGCGACGCGGCTCACCACGCTGCCGCTCGACGTCGACAGCCTGCTCGGCGAGCTCGACGACCCGGCGAGCGCGCCGTTCGACGGTCTCGAGGCGGGGACGAGGATGGGCCACGTCCACCTGAAGGTCGCGTCGATCCCCGAGACCCTGGCGTTCTACCGCGACATCCTCGGCTTCGACCTGATGGCGCAGCTCGGAGGCCAGGCGGCGTTCCTCTCGGCGGGCGGCTACCACCACCACATCGGGGCGAACACGTGGGAGAGCGCGCGCGGCGCTCCCCCGCCGCCCGGCGCCGCAGCGCTCAGGCACGCCACGATCGTGCTGCCCGACTCCGGCGAGCGCGACCGCGCCGTCGGGCGGCTCGAGCACGCACGCGTCGGGATCGGTGAACGCGAGGGCCGGCCGTCGGTGTCCGACCCCTCGGGCAACGCACTCGTTCTGGCTGTGTCATAAGATCGCTCGAAAGTCGTAAGATCGCCCGAGACGTTCGCTCCATCGACTGCTGGGGGTTGCCGTGGCCCAGGTGACGTTCGATCGCGTGAGCAAGATCTACCCCGACGGCACGCGTGCCGTCAACGAGGTTTCGCTCGACATCCGTGACGGCGAGTTCATGGTCCTCGTCGGGCCGTCCGGCTGCGGCAAGACGACGGCGCTGCGGATGGTGGCCGGACTCGAGGACATCTCCGAGGGCCTGCTCCGCATCGGCGAGCGCGTCGTCAACCACGTGCCCTCGCGCGACCGCGACATCGCGATGGTCTTCCAGAGCTATGCGCTCTACCCGCACCTCTCGGTGTTCGAGAACATCGCGTTCGGCCTCCGTCTCCGCAAGGGGATGTCGAAGGACGAGATCAACAACAGGGTGAACAGGGCTGCCGAGGTCCTCGGTCTCGAGGAGCTCCTGAAGCGCAAGCCGCGGGCGCTCTCGGGCGGCCAGCGCCAGCGCGTCGCCATGGGTCGCGCGATCGTGCGCGAGCCGCAAGCGTTCCTCATGGACGAGCCTCTGTCGAACCTCGATGCCAAGCTGCGGGTGCAGACCCGTGCCGAGATCGCGAAGCTGCAGAGCGATCTCGGTGTCACGACCATCTACGTGACGCACGACCAGATCGAGGCGATGACGATGGGCACCCGCGTCGCCGTGATGCGGAAGGGCGAGCTGCAGCAGGTCGACGAGCCGCAGACCCTCTACGACCGGCCGGTCAACCTCTTCGTCGGCGGCTTCATCGGCAGCCCGGCGATGAACATGCTCGAGGCGACGATCGTCAAGAACGGCTCCTACCAGGCCGTGATCGGCGACCAGCAGATCTCGCTCGGAGAAGAGACGTTGTCGCAGCGGCCCGACCTGAAGCGGTTCGCCGACAAGCCCGTGATTCTCGGCATCCGCCCCGAGGACCTCGAGGACGCCGAGCTCGTGCCCGATGCGCCGGCCGACGACGTCCTCAACGGCCGGCTCGAGCTGCGCGAGGCGCTCGGTTCCGAGATCATCGCGCACTTTGCGATCACCGGCAGCCACGCGAAGACCGATGAGACGCGCGAGCTCGCGCGCGACGTGGGCGCCGGAGACGACGACGACGGCGGAGTGCTGGCCGTCGGCGAGGACGAAGCCGTGGTCGTCGGCCGGTTCGGTGCCCGCTCACGGGTGCGCAAGGGCGACGCGATCCGTGCGGTCGTCGACACGCGCGCACTCCACTTCTTCGATCCTGAAACAGGCCTCGGAATCTACGACGAACCCCCCGGGAAAGGAGCACAAGCGTGAAAGCACATCGTTTCGCGCTCACGACGTTCGGCGTCGCGGCGGTTCTCGCGCTGGTCGTCCTCGTCGGCACGAGCACGGCGTTCGGCCGGCAGGATGCACGGCCGACGGCGGCGCAGGCGGTATCGGGCAGCATCACGTTCGACGGGATCTGGACGGGTGCCGAGGCGACGCACTTCGCCAACGTGATCAAGGTCTTCAACAAGACCTACCCGAACGTGAAGGTCAACTACAAACCGGTCGGCGACAACCTTCCGACCGTGCTCGCGACCGCGATTGCCGGCGGCCGGCCCCCGGACATGGCCGACGTCGCACAGCCCGGCCTGATCCAGCAGTTCGTCGACAAGGGCTCGCTGAAGCCGATCACGTATGCGAAGAGCACCTTGAGCAAGAACTTCGCGCCCGCGTGGCTGAAGCTCGGCACGTACAACGGCAAGCTGTACGGCGTCGTCTTCAAGGCGAGCAACAAATCGCTCGTCTGGTACAACGTCCACGCCTTCAAGACGGCCGGCGTGGGCCCGGCGAAGACGTGGCCGGCGTTCATGAAGCTCGCCTCGACGGTGAAGGCGTCCGGAACGCCGCCGTTCTCGATCGGCGGCGCCGACGGGTGGACGCTCACCGACCTGTTCGAGAACATCTACCTCCGGCAGGCGGGGCTTGCGAAGTACGAGTCGTTGAGCGCCCACAAGACGAAGTGGACCGACCCGACGGTCACCGCAGCGCTCAAGACGATGGCGCAGGTGCTCCAGAGCGCGAACATGGCCGGGGGCACGTCGGGCGCGGTTCAGACCGACTTCCCGACCTCGGTGAACAACGTCTTCCAGAACCCGCCGAAGGCGGCGATGGTGATGGAGGGCGACTTCGTTCCGGGCACGGCCACCGTCAAGGCCGCGGCCGGCACCGACTACAACGTGTTCCCGTTCCCGTCGATCAACGGCTCCGGGCCGGCGGTCGAGGTGGCGGGTGACACGATCGTCACGTTCCGGACCAACCCGGCGATCCAGGCGTTCGAGACGTTCCTCGCGACGCCGCAGGCAGCTGCCGCATACGCGAAGTACGGTGGCTTCGCGACCGGGAACCACAACGTTCCGGCGAGCGTGTATCCGGACAAGATCTCCCGGTCGAACGCCGCGGCCGTGTCGTCGGCGACCAGCATCGTCTTCGACATGTCCGACGAGCAGCCGGGATCGTTCGGTGCCACGGTCGGCCAGGGCGAGTGGGGGCTGTTCCAGGACTTCCTGCGCAATCCGTCCGACGTGCAGGGAATCCAGAAGAAGCTCGAGTCGGCCGCGGCTGCGGCCTACAAGAAGGGCAAGTAAGGCCGAAGTGACCACGAGCGCAGGCATCACGGTGGAGTCGCCGCCCCCGGCGGCTCCACCGTCGGCCTCCGAGCCGGGACGCTCTCGCCGCTACGGCGTCGGGACGCTGTTCCTGCTGCCTGCGTTCGTGATCCTCGGCGTCTGGATCGCCTACCCCACCGTCTACACGATCTTCCGGAGCTTCTTCAGCGCGTCCGGGGGTCATTTCGTCTGGTTCGACAACTACAAGACGCTGTTCACGACGTCGTCGCTGACGACGGCGATCAAGAACAACCTGATCTGGGTGCTGGTCGTGCCGGCCTTCGTGACGTCGATCGGCCTCGTGTTCGCGGTGCTGATCGAGAAGATCTCGTGGGCGCTCGCATTCAAGACGGCCGTGTTCCTGCCGATGGCGATCTCCGCGTTCGCGACGGGCGTGACGTGGCGGATCATGTACGTCCAGGATCCGAACCTCGGGGCGGTCAACGCGCTCGGCCGGGTGTTCGTCGACGCCGTCACGCCTCCCGGAGTGCTGCAGGACGCGCTGCCGTCGACGCCGCAGCTGACGGGCTCGGCGCAGACGGGCATGAAACTCTCCACGCCGCTGCACCCGGGGAGCGGCGAGGCGTTGCTCGGGCTCACCGGCATCCCGCCGGACGGCATGCCCGCCGGCTCGACGCAGGCGATCACGCCGAAGCCGGGCCCGGCGCAGATCACCGGGACCGTGTGGCGGGACTTCAAGCCCGGCGGCGGCAAGCCCGGCGTCGTCGAGAAGGGCGAGCTCGGCATTCCCGGCGTGACCGTCCAGCTCGTGAACAGCGACGGCCACGTCGTCCAGACGCAGCCCTCGGCCGACAACGGGAGCTTCGTCTTCAAGGGCGTGACGCCGGGGACCTATACGACCGGGATCTCGGCCGGGACGTTCGCGAAGCCGTGGGCCGGCTTCGCGTGGCTGGGCACCAAGCTGATCACGCCGTCGCTGATCATCGCGTACATCTGGATCTGGGCCGGCTTCGCGATGGTGGTGATTGCCGCAGGCCTGGCAGCGATGCCTCGAGACGTGCTCGAGGCCGCGCGCACGGACGGCGGGACGGAGTGGCAGGTGTTCAGGAGGGTGACGGTTCCGCTGCTCTGGCCGGTGCTCACCGTCGTGCTGGTGACGATGATCATCAACGTCCTCAAGGTCTTCGACCTCGTGATCACCCTCGCGCCGGGCTCGTCGCAGGACGCCGCGAACGTGATCGCGCTCGCGATGTGGCGCACGTCCTTCGGCGGGATCAACGACTTCGGCGTCGGCTCGGCGATCGCCGTGTTCCTCTTCCTGCTGGTGATCCCGATCCTGCTGCTCAACATCCGCAACTTCCGGAGAGAGAACTGATGGCATCAGCCGAAGCAGTCGACGCGCCCGTCACCCTGTCGCACCACGATTCCTTCGCCGCGAAGGCGCTACGCGTGCTCGCGAGACTCCCCGTGCAGATCGCCCTGATCGTGCTCGGCCTGCTCTGGCTGATCCCGACCCTCGGGCTGTTCCTCACGTCGATCCTGCCGGCGCAGGCGTTCACGGTGAAGGGCTGGTGGCAGATCTTCAGCAAGCCGAGCCTCGCCACCTGGGAGAACTACCGGATGGTGCTGCACAACCACGCGATCACTCACTCCCTCTGGACGACGCTCGAGATCGCGGTCGGCAACACAGTGCTCGTCGTGCTGATCGGCTCGCTCGCGGGGTATGCGCTCGCGTGGCTCGACTTCCCGGCGCGGGACTGGATCTTCCTGTTCGTGATCGCGCTGATGGTCGTGCCGCTGCAGATGGCGCTGATCCCCATGTTCAACCTCTACAACCACCTGAGCCTGTACGACACGGTGCTCGGGATCATCTTGTTCCATACGGCCTTCGGCCTCCCGTTCGCGATCTTCCTGCTGCGCAACTTCTTCGTCGGGATCCCGCGTGACATCTTCGAGTCGGCGCGCATCGACGGCGCCTCCGAGGCGCGCATCTTCTTCCGGCTCGTCCTGCCGCTCGGCTTGCCGGCGATCGCGTCCCTGGCGATCTTCCAGTTCCTGTGGACGTGGAACGACCTGATCGTCGCGCTCACCTTCGGCCAGACGGTGCAGCCGATCACGGTGGCGATCTTCAGCAACCTTCGGCAGTTCGGGGCGAACATCGACCTGATCGCGCCGGCGTCGTTCATCTCGCTGCTCGTTCCGCTGGTGGTGTTCTTCGCGTTCCAGCGGTACTTCGTCCAGGGCCTGCTGGCGGGCTCGGTCAAGTGAGCCGGGCGGGGGCAGCCCCGTCGCAGACGGCTGAGCGCGCCGCGATCGTCGGCAGCGGCCTGACGGCCCTCGCCGCGTTTGCGACCTTGCGGCACGGTGGGCTCGCGCACGAGGAGATCGTCGTCTTCGGGACCGACGCCGATCCGACCGAGCAGTGGAGCCGCCAGGCGGCGGCGATCCGGCAGCGGCAGATGCGCTCCGAGTCCGACGGCCATCTCGCCCCGGCCGACTTCCCGGGGCTCGCGCTGCGCGCGGCCTGGCGGCGGCGCTCGCTCCGGCCGCTGCTCGAGACGGCGTCGCGCGGCTACCACCCACGCGTCGACGACTTCCTCGCGCACGCGGCCGAGGTCCGCGCGCGCAGCGGCTTCGACACGAGCTTCCGACGGCGCCGCATCGCACGGATCGAGGCGGTCGACGGTGGGTTCGTGCTCGACGGCGACGGGCCGTTCGCGCACGTCTTCCTGGCGACGGGCCACCCCGGGCGGGCGCTGCCGGACGAGCTGGCCGGTGACCCGCGCGTCGTGCACGCCTACGAGCCGCACGACTACGCCTCGCACGTCGCGATCGTCGGCGCGGGGATGGCCGCCGCGGCCGAATGGCAGAACGCGCTCGCCGCCGGCTCCTCGGTCGTGTCGGTCCGCCGGCGCGAGCCGGTGCGACAGGCGCTGAACGTCCCCCGTCCGCTCTTCTCGCGCCGCGGTCTCGCCGCTTACCATCGCTCGCCGCGCGAGCAGCACGCGGCGACGCTGCGCAGGCTTTCGGCGCCATCCTTCCCGCCCGACGAGCGCTTCGACGCGCTGATCGCGTCCGCGGCGGCGGAAGGCCGCTTCCACGTCGCCGCCCAGCTGAACGGTGCGGAGCAGGTGATCGCGGCTACCGGCTTTCGCCGCGGCTTCCGCCACGACGCGCTGCTCGCGGGGCTCGTCGACCGCCACGAGCTCGACGTCCACGACCGGTGGCTCGTCCTTGCGCCGGACTCGACCGTTCCCGGGCTGACCGACGAGCGCCGCACGCTCTCGGTCGGCGGTGTCGCCGGCCAGTGGGCGTTCCCCGCGGCCGACACGATCGCGGGAGCGAAGTACGCGGCCCGCCGCTTCCTGGAGCGCGTGTGTCGTACACGCTGAAAGGGCGCATCGAGTCGCGTCTCGTCTCGGCGCTGCCGGCGCTGATCGTCGCGTTCGCGATCCATCGCTGGTGGGCGGTCTACCTCGTGGCGATCATGCTTGCGGTCGGCGCTGCGCTCGACGCAACGGTCTACGACCGTCTGATCTCGTATCAGCCTGCGTGGCTCGCCGTGCCGCTCGGCGCCCTCGAGCTCGCGCTGCTCTACGGGATCATGCGCGCGATCCCGATTCACGCGCCGCTCGACGCAGCGCTCGCGCTGTTCGCGCTCGCGTGGCTCTCCGCGCAGCTGTTCGCCCACGCCGCGCTGCCGCGCCTGCAGCTCACGTATGCCGAGGCGGGCGGCGAGCTCGGACGCTCCGGCGTGCTCGCGGCGGTGCTCGTCCCCGTGCTGGTGTTCATCGGCGTCGGCGGTGCGTACGCCACGAGGGCGCCGACGATCCACCTGCACGGTGTCGTGCGCGGCCCGATCGTCGTCGACCGGGCCGAGACCCTCGTGGGCGGAACGGTCCGCGGCGGCATCGTCATCCGCTCGAGCCACGTGACGCTGCGCCACGTGACGACGGTCGGCGGCGTGAACGGGATCGACGTCGAGAACGCAACGCACGTCATGCTCGACCACGTGCGCGTCCTCCGCGCGGAGACCGATGGGATCCACGTCCGCAACTCGGGCGTGATGGTCGAGCACTGCATGGTCGCCGATCCGGCGGGGCCCTGGGTGCAGGGGATCGACATCTCGTACTCGATCGGGCGTCCGACCAGCATGGTCTCGGGCTGCACGGTCGCGGGCGTGCGGGAGGGGATCGTCACGCACTCGGCCGAGGTCAACGTCATGGACAACCACGTGCTCGACACCACGCTCCGCGGGATCGTTCTCGGGGAGATGTCGATGGACATGGCGAGCGGTAACGACGTCGAGAGCGCGCAAGGCGTCGGGATTCTCTGTCTCGACCACTCGATGTGCCAGATCGACCACAACGTCGTCGCGGGCACGAAGGTCGACCCGAGCGGAGACCCGGCGCGCGCGGGCGTCGCGATCGAGGCGCAGTACTACGCCCAGGCGGCCGTCGGACACAACACGGTCATCGCGAGCCCGGGCGGCACGAAGCAGTACTCCAGCTCGACGATCACGCGCTGACGATCGGGCTTGCGGTTCGACTACCTCTCTCCGTTCATCCAGTTCCTGCGCGAGGGGGCGCGGCCGGCAGGGCTGGGCAGCCGAGGAGGCGAAGAGCCGGATCGTCGGTGCGGTGCTGAACGGGATCGCACCCGACCGGTCCGCCGACCAATGACGCCTGCCGCCTCCGCTCGGGATGGTCGAGGCGTCGGGGATGATGCTGCCGCTGTGGGAGGACGTCCTGCCGAACGTGACGGACGAAGAGCCGGCGAGCGCGGCGCGGCGCGTCGCGTCCGCGATGTGACGTGACCGAGGCAGTCCTCGCACGCCGGCTGGGCACGGCCGATGCCGTGATCATCGGGCTCGGGGCGATGATCGGCGCCGGGGTGTTCTCCGCCTTCGGGCCCGCCGCGAAGGCTGCCGGCAGCGGCCTGCTGCTCGGCCTTGGGATCGCGGCGTGCGTGGCGTTCTGCAACGCGGTCGCTTCGGCGCAGCTTGCGGTGCAGTACCCGACCTCGGGCGGGACGTACGTCTACGGTCGCGAACGGCTGTCGGACTGGTGGGGCTTCGTCGCCGGGTTCGGCTTCGTCGTCGGCAAGACCGCGTCGTGCGCGGCGATGGCGCTCACGTTCGCGGCGTACGCCGTCCCCGGGCCGGCGTGGGTGCAGCGGCTCGCGGCGGCCCTGGCGGTGATCGCGCTGACGACCGCGAACTACCACGGCATCTCGCGGACGGCCGGCCTCGCCCGGCTGCTCGTCGCAGGCTCGATCGTCGCCCTGCTCGTGGTCGTCGCCACGATCGCGGCGAGCGGCGAGGCCGACGCGGGCCGGATCGGCAGCATCTCGTCGCTGGGCGGCCACGGGCTCTACGGCCTCCTTCAGGCAGCCGGCCTGCTCTTCTTCGCCTTTGCCGGCTACGCGCGCATCGCGACGCTCGGCGAGGAGGTCAGGGATCCGGCGCAGACGATCCCCCGCGCGATCCCGCTCGCGCTCGCGATCGTCGTCGTCCTCTACCTCGTCGTCGCCGTCGCGGCGCTCGCCGCCGTCGGGCCCGACGCCCTCGCGGCGAGCACCGCGCCGCTCGCGACCGCGGTCGACGCGGTCGGCTCGGCCTGGGCGCTGCCGGTCGTCCGGGCGGGTGCGGCGATCGCGAGCCTCGGTGCGCTGCTCGCGCTGATCGCCGGGATCGGCCGGACTGCGCTCGCGATGGCGCGGAACGGCGACCTGCCGCGCTGGCTCGGCTCCGTCCACCCGCGCCACCGCGTCCCGGATCACGCAGAGCTCGCGGTCGCTGCGGTCGTCACCGTCCTCGTGCTCAGCACCGACCTGCGCGGAGCGATCGGATTCTCGTCGTTCGGCGTGCTTCTCTATTACGCCGTCGCGAACGCCGCCGCGTACACGCAGGCGCCCGAGTACCGTCGCTGGCCGCGCGCGCTGAACGTCGCCGGCCTCGTCGCGTGTGTCGTCCTGGTCGTCTCGCTACCGGCCGGCGCCGTCGTCGCCGGCCTGGCCGTGCTCGCGGTCGGGATCGCCGGCCGCGCCGTCGCCCTGCGCCGGCGCGGGGCTTCGTAGGCGGAGCCTCGCGATGCCGAACGGGCAGATCGCGATCGTCCCGAGAGCCGCGATCACGATCGCAGCCGCCTGGGGTGACGTGAGCGTGTGGTGGTCGAGCCCGAGCGTGGCGACTGCGGCCGGCACTCCGAGCTGAGCGGTCGCCGCGAGCCCGGCGGCGAGCGGCTGCCGGGTGATGGCCGCGCCGAGCTCGTGCACGACGACGGTGGCGAGCAGCAGCAGGACCGTCAGCTCGAGGATCGACGGCTTCTCGACGACCGCGCGCAGGTCGAGCTGCGCTCCGAGCACGACGAAGAACAGCGGCACGAAGAATCCTGCCGCGATCCCCGTGACCTGGGTCGACAGGCGCTTGGGGCCGCCCGTCAGCGCGACGAGCAGACCGACCGAGAAGCCCGCGATCAAGACGCTCGTGCCGCTGCGCACCGCGAGCCACGACAGCGTGAAGAGAATCAGCAGTGCGATGCGCAGGTCGAGCGCCCAGGCCCGCGCATGCGAGGCGTGGCGCAGCCGGCGGACGACGTCCAGGTGCCGGATCGCACGCGCGGCGAGGAACAGGAGGACGACGCCTCCGATCACGGCCAGGCCACCGAGCGCCGCATGGAGCGCCTTACTCGGCTGGATCACGAGCGGAAGCGCGACGATCGCGGCCACGTCGGCAATCCCGACCTGAGCCATCACGACGAGCGCGTGCCGGTCGGTGAGCAGCTTCTGCTCCTCGAGTGCCGGCAGCAGGATCGCTGCCGATCCGCTCGCGAGCAGGAGCGCGTAGATCGCGCCGTGTCCGTTCGGCGTCAGGGCTGCGACCGCCACCCCGGCCGGGACGGCGAGCAGCGCGACGACGACCGCCGCCACCAGCCCGCGGCGGACACCGCGCGAGATCCCCGGCTGGCGGATCGGCACGTGCATGCCGGCGCCGAACATCAGCATCGCGAAGCCGACCGCCGCGAAGAACGCGAGCCCGGGCGTGGCCGGGTCGAGCCAGCCGAAGCCGGTGTTGCCGATCACCACACCCGCAGCGAGCTCTCCGACGACGACCGGGACGAAGCCGCTCCGTCCCGCCGCGAGCAGCGGCCCTCCGAGCCCGGCGGCGACGACGAGCGCGAGCACGCCGAAGGTCACCGTGCGAGCCTATTCCTCTGAGCGGCGATATCGGCTCAACCCAGGGGTCGATCCCGAATCGTTCCGGCCGCCGACGACGCGGCGATCGCGGCCGGTTACGAATCGTGCATCGACAAGGAGGCACGAACGTGAACCGTCCATCCACACGCACGTTGGCCGTCGCAGCGCTGGTGGGCGCAATGGCCGCCGATCTCGCCGAGACGCTCATCGACCCGGCGAACAGCGGGAACGCAACGAGGATCTACGAAGCCGCGCTCGGCCAGCACGGGAGGATGGTGCTCTGCGCGGGGCTGCTGCTCGCGTCGTCGGTGCTGATCGTGCCGGGAGTGAACGGGATCGTCGGCTCGCCCGGCGGCGGGGCCAGGCGGCTCGGAAGGGCCGCCCGCGCGTTCGCCCTGCTCGGCGCGATCGGCCACGGCGCTCTGGCCGGCGTCTACCTGATGTGGGCGTCGATTCCCGGCGACGGCGCGACCCGCGCCCAGCTGATCGAGGTGATCGAGCGCCTGAACGACTCGCCGTCGCTCGCGATGATCTTCCCGCTCTTCATCGCATTCCCGGTCGCACTGCTGGCGACGTTCGGGGCAGCGGTCAGGGCCGGCCGGGCGGCGAGGTGGGTGCTCGGCGCTGCGGCCGCGGCGCTCGCCCTGGCGATCGTCCACCCCGTTTCGGACCGCTTCGCAACCTCGGCCGCGCTGCTGTTCCTGATCGCCGCCGCCGCCGGCGTCGCAGCCGGACGCGGGCGCTCCGCGGCGAGGACCGGGCTCAGCCCGCTGCCAGCAGCTTCCTGACCCCGCGCGCGATCACGACGTCCTCGCGCGCAGGAACGACCTGGACGAGCACGGCCGAGCCTCCCGACGAGCAGGCCGCCTCCCCGGCGGCCTGCTCGTTCGCCTCGTCGTCGAGATCGACGCCCAGGAACGCGAGCCGGCCGCAGATCGTCGCGCGGAGCCGCGACGAGTGCTCGCCGATGCCGCCCGTGAACGCGATCCCGTCCAGTCCGCCGAGCGCGGCCGCCATCGCGGCGACCGCCTGAGCGACGCGGTATGCGTACACGTCGAGCGCGAGGGCCGCCTGCGGCGAGGGGTCCCGCTCGAGCGCTGCGACGTCCCCCGTTCCGGCGAGCCCCGTCAGCCCCGACTCGTGCTCGAGTGCGTGATCGAGGTCGGCGGCGGTCGTTCCCTCCCGCAGCAGATAGAGCAGCGAGCCCGGGTCGACCGGGCCGGGGCGCGTCGCTCCCGGCACGCCCTCGAGGGGCGTGAATCCCATCGTCGTGTCCACCGACCTGCCGTGCAGGACGGCGGTCACCGACGAGCCGCCGCCCAGGTGGCAGACGACGAGCCTCGGCACGGCCATGCGCTCGGCCGCCCACTGGACGGACAGGCCGTGGAACCCGAAGCGGCGAATGCCGCGTTCGCGATAGCGCGCCGGGAGGAGATAGGTGCGCGCGACCTCCGGCAGCGTGCGGTGGAACGCCGTGTCGAAGACGGCGACGTGGGGGACACCGGGAAGCGCGCGCCTCGCGGCGGCGATCGCGGCGATCGCGGGTGCGTTGTGGAGCGGCGCGAGCGGCACGAGCCGCTCGAGCTCCTCCACGGCCGCGTCGTCGATGAGCGTCGGCTCCCACAGCCGCTCACCGCCGTGCACGACCCGGTGGCCGACCGCGCCCACCGGCGGCGCGGAGTCCAGCGACGGGACGGCCGCCGACTCCTCGTCCTCCGCGACCGCGGCGAGCTTGAGGCTCGTCGAACCGGCGTTGACGACGAGGACGGAGCCGCGCATCGCATGGAATCTAAGCCTCTCGGGCGTCCGTACATCGCCGCACACGGTTCAGTAGCGCGTCCGATGCCCGGCGGGGCGGCGCCCGGCACGGTTTCGTCATGTCGGATGACTCGCTGACGGAGCGCGAACAGGCGACTGCAGTCCTCATTGCCTACGGGCACACGAACCGCGATGTCGCACAGGCGCTCCACGTCTCGGTTCGCACCGCCGAGGCCGAGCGGGCCCGGGTCATGCGCAAGCTCGGCATCGAGCGGCGCGCGGAGCTCGTGCGCTGGGCGCTCGAGCACGGCCTTCTGCGCTGACCGCCTGCGGAAAACCCGTAGCCGGTTCCGTGGCGCCCACGATGGCCCATTCGCCGCCCCAGACGACAGTGGGCGCAACAAGCAACCAGGTCGAACACGCGGAGACGAGCTCGGCCCCCATGGAAGGAGAGGAAGATGCGCAAGGTCTTCGAAATCGGCGGACTCGTCGCCGCAGCCGTCCTGATCGTCTTCGGCGTCGTCGCGATCGTGATGGGCGTCAACGGCCGGAACACGGTCTCGTCCGAGCTCAAGCAGCAGCAGATCGTCGGAACGCCGGACATGACGCCGAGCGGGATCAAGGCGGAGGCGCAGAAGGCGGGGCTGAAGAACATCAGCTATCCGACCTGCACCGTCGCGAACCAGGCCGTGAACAGCGGTGCACGGGCCCGGTGCTTCGCTCAGTACATGCGCATCCACGCGCTCGAGGCAACCGGTGGCTACGTCTACTCGCAGATGGGGATCTACACGGCGAAGCCGGATGCCCCGAAGGCCCAGCTGATGCCGGGCGGCGGCACTGACAACACGCAGTACGCCGCAGTCGATCCGAAGACGAACCAGCCGGTCCAGAATGCCGCGCGCAACGTGTGGGTGACCGAGACCGCGCTGACGACGGCGCTCAACACGGCATACATGGCCGATCAGCTCGCGCTCTTCGGGATCGTCGTCGGAGTGGCGCTGCTGCTCAGCGGGTTCGGCTTCGGGATCCTGGCGATCGGCGGTGCGCTCAGGAACCCGGACAGCGTGGTCGCCGGGATCACGAGCCCCAAGACCACAGGGCCTGCGAAGCCGGTGCCCACCACGTAACTCTCGCAGCGATTCGCACGAGCACGTGAAGAGGGCCGCGCAGGCGGCCCTCTTCACGTGCTGACGGTCCGGTTACCGATGACTTCGGGCGCCGGTCCATGTCTAGGGTGTTGAGTCATGAGCGAACTGGGAACCGTCGACCGCGTGGACCCGGACGTGCTGGCCGCCGACGAGCGGATCGCGCACACCGGCGGTCTCGCGAGGTTCGCGAACGCGTGCGCGCGCCGTCCTGGACGGGTGATCGGAAGCTGGATCGCGATCTTCGTCGTGCTGATCGGTCTCAACGCCGCGTTCCACGGCAAGCTGATCAACGACTTCAAGATCCCCGGCTCGGACACGCAGAAGGCGACCGACCTGATCAACGCGAAGTTCGGCGGCCAGAAGGGCGCCGCGCTGCGGGTCGTGCTCGCCGCGCCGGAGGGCGAGCGGCTCGACACCGCCGAGCGCTCGCAGGCGATCGGCAAGATGCTCGCCGCATCGCACGGCTCCCAGCGCGCCCTTGCCGAGGACCCGAAGGACGTGGCGGCGGTCACGAGCCCGCTCACGTCGGCGGGCGCGAAGCAGCTCTCGGACGACGGCCAGATCGCCTACTTCGACGTGCAGTTCGACCGCACCGCGTTCGAGCTGCCGCGCTCGGGGATCGTCGCGCTCGAGGATCAGCTGCGCGCGATCGGGGAGCCGGCCGGCCTCCAGGTGGAGTTCACCGGCGAGGCGGAGAACGCACCGCCGACGCAGGGGATCAGCGACATCATCGGGCTGCTCGCCGCGTTCATCATCCTGATGGTCCTGTTCAGGGCGCTCGTGCCGACCGTGATCCCGCTGCTGTTCGCGATCGTGGCCGTGCTGGGGGCGTTCCTGCTGCTGTTCCTCGCGGCGCGGCTGACGCACTTCAACACGATCACCGAGATCCTCGTTCCGATGATCGGCCTCGGAGTCGGCATCGACTACACGCTGTTCATCGTCACACGCTTCCGACAGTTCCTGCACGACGGCCTGTCGCCGCAGGAGGCGGCCGCCGCCGCCGGTGCGACCGCCGGCCGAGCGGTGATCTTCGCCGGCGTCACGGTGGCGATCTCGATTACCGGGCTGGCGTTGATCGGGCTCGACTTCATCACGAAGCTCGGGATCGGGAGCGCGCTCGGCGTGCTCACCGCCGTACTGCTCGCGAATTCGCTGCTGCCGGCCGTGCTCGCGCTGATCGGGCGCCGCATCGACAGCGGGCGGCTCGGCATGCGGCCGGTCGACGAGTCGCGCGAGGGGCAGGCAAAGACGCCGATCGCCGGCTGGGGCCGCTTCGTCTCGCGCAACGCGAAGGTGGTCCTGCCGGTCGTGCTCGTGGTCCTGCTCCTGCTCGCCTCGCCGGTGCTCGCAGTCCGGCTCGGGCTCGCCGACGCCGGCACCGCACCGAAGGACCAGACCACACGCAAGGCCTACGACCTGCTCACGCAGGGCTTCGGGCCGGGCTTCACCGAGCCGATTCCGGTGGTCGTCGACCTGCGCTCCGACCACACCGCCGCGAAGCGGCTCGAGACAGCTCTGCGCGACGTGCCCGGGATCGCGCAGGTCAATGCACCGATCTACAACGCGAAAACCCCGGAGAAGGCGTCGGTCGCGATCGTCAACACGTACGGCAAGTACAAGCCACAGGACGCGCAGACCGACCAGCTCGTCTCGACGCTTCGCCACCACGTGATCCCGCAGACGCTGCAGGGCTCTCCCGCGCGTGCGTACGTCTCGGGATCGAACGCCGCCTTCACCGACATCGGCGACCGCATCTTCTCCCACGCGCCGTGGTTCCTGCTCTACATCATCGGCATCACCTTCCTCGTGCTCGCGATGGCGTTCCGCTCCGCCGTGATCGCCATCAAGGCGGCCCTCACGACGCTGCTGTCGGCGCTCGTCGGCTTCGGCGTGCTGACGCTGGTGGTGCAGCTCGGGCACGGCATGGGGTTCATCGGGCTCGACCGCACCGGTCCGATCGAGAGCTTCGTGCCGCCGATCGCGTTCGCGATCCTGTTCGGGCTGTCGATGGACTACGAGGTGTTCCTGATGAGCCGCATCCGCGAGGAGCGCGTGCACGGCGAGAACACCGTCGACGCGGTGAAGGACGGCGTCGCGGGCGTCGGCCGCGTGATCGCGGCGGCCGCGCTGATCATGTCGTCGGTGTTCTTCTCGTTCCTGCTCAGCCCCGACCGGGTCTCGAAGGAGTTCGGGCTGCTGCTCGGTGTCGCGATCCTGACGGACGCGTTCCTGATGCGGCTGACGCTCGTGCCGGCGCTGCTGACTATCCTGCGCGGCCGGTCGTGGTGGATCCCCGCGTGGCTCGACAAGCTGCTGCCGAACATCACCATCGAGCCGCCGGGCGAGCGGCCGGAGCCGACACAGCGTCTCCCGCATCCGGCGCCGGCCGACGCGGCCGCGCGCCCCTGACGAAAGGAGAGGACGATGGGCGGGATCACGACGTGCCTCTGGTTCGACACCGAGGGCGAGGATGCCGCGCGCTTCTACACGTCGGTCTTCCCCAACTCGAAGGTCGTCGACATCACGCGTTACGGAGACGCCGGCCCGCGCGAAGCGGGAACGGTGATGACCGTCGAGTTCGAGCTCGACGGCGCGCGCTTCGTCGCGCTCAACGGCGGCCCGGACTTCTCGTTCACCGAGGCGATCTCGTTCCAGGTGAGCTGCGACGACCAGGACGAGGTCGACTCCTACTGGAACAAGCTCTCCGACGGCGGTGAAGAAGGCCCGTGCGGCTGGCTGAAGGACCGCTTCGGCGTGTCGTGGCAGATCGTCCCGAAGGCGCTGCCCGAGCTGCTCGGCAGCTCCGACCCGGAGACGTCGCAGCGCGTGATGCGCGCGATGCTGCAGATGAGGAAGATCGAGATCGACGAGCTCGAGCGCGCTGCCGCCGTCGTCTAGTCGGGCGATGACACGTCGAGCGTCCCGTCCGCGTGCCGGTGGATGCGGATCGGCCAGACGCGGCCGCCCGGCGACGTCACCGCGAGCTCGACGGGCGCTTCCCGCACGTCCGCCAGACGGCCGACGGCCCGTCGTGCCTCGAGCAGCTCTCGATGCCGGACCAATGCGGCGCGGATCGCCGGAATCAGGTCGGCGGCGCGGAACGGCTTCGTCAGGTAGGAGAAGGCGCCCGCTTCGAGCGCGCGCTCGACGAGCGTCCGGTCGGCGTACGCCGTCACCATCACGATCGGGATCGGGCGCTCCGCATGGATGCGGCGGGCGCATTCGATCCCGTCGATGCCCGGCATTCGGACGTCGAGCAGCGCGAGGTCCGGCTGCTGCTGCCGGGCGAGATCGATTGCCTCGGCGCCGTCGCGCGCCTCTGCGCAAACCGTGAAGCCGTGCTCCTCGAGCAGCTGGCGCAGATCGAGCCGGATGATCGTCTCGTCCTCCGCGATCAGGACGCGTGTCGGCAGGTCTTCGTGTGGGTCGAGCATCGCAACCTCCTTGGACCAAACAAAAAGCCCCCAGCGACTGCTGAAGGCCTCGTTGCCCGCGCGCTCGCAACGGTGCGAACGCACTCACACGATAGCGAACCGGTCGGCCTTCCTTCAAGAAATGAAGCTTTGCTCTTGACGCAGCCGCCGGCGTCGGTATGGTTACGCGCACGTTCGCGGCAACGGCGCCGCGCGCGGAGGCAATGAGGCCTCAGGACTCCGACGAGTCCTGGGGCCTTTTTTGTTGGGCGAGGACAAGGAGAGGTCGAATGCTGTATCCCCAATGGTTGAACCCGGGCGACAACGCGTGGCAGTTGACGGCGGCGACGCTCGTCGGTCTGATGAGCGTGCCGGGGCTGGTTGTGCTCTACGGCGGCGTCATGCAGAAGCGCTGGTCGGTCAACAGCATGATGCTGGCGTTCATCGCGTTTGCGCTCGTGCTCGTGGTGTGGGTGCTCTACGGCTTCAAGATGGGCTTCGGGACGCCCTTCCACATCGGTTCGAAGGGGGGCTTCTTCTCGAACTTCCTCGGTAAGCCCGGGCCTGTACTCGACCACAACGAGCTGCAGGGGCAGGCGAAGATCCCGAATCTCGGCGCGGCGGGTGTTCTCGACTTCCCGAAGTCGTCGCTCGTCTACTTCCAATTCGTCTTCGCCGCGATCACGCCGATCCTGATGCTCGGGTCGGTGCTCGGCAGGGTGAACTTCAAGGCGTGGATCCCGTTCGTCGTGCTGTGGACGACGTTCGTGTACACGGTCAACGCCTTCCTGATCTGGGGCGGCGGCTGGTTCGCCCAGAAGGGCGCGGTCGACTTCAGCGGGGGCTATGTCATTCACCTCTCTGCAGGGATCTCCGGCTTCGTGGCCGCCTGGGTGATCGGCCCGCGGCTCGCGCGCGACCGCGAGATCGACGCGCCGAACAACCTCGCCATGGTCGCGGTGGGTGCCGGGCTGCTCTGGCTCGGCTGGAACGGCTTCAACGGCGGCGACCCGTACAACGCAGGCGTCGACGCGGCCGCCGCCGTGCTCAACACCAACCTCGCGACGGCGGTCGCGTTCCTGGTGTGGGTCGGCTGGGACTACGCGACCGGCCGCAAGCCGTCGCTGCTCGGCAGCGTCAACGGCATGATCGTCGGGCTCGTCGCGATCACGCCGGCGGCCGGGTTCGTGAACGGCTGGGGCGCGATGCTGATCGGCCTGATCGCCTCGTCGATCGTCTACGTCGCCTACAACTACCTCGCGCTGCTCCGCCCGTTCCGCAGCGTCGACGACACGCTCGGCGTCGTGTACACGCACGGCTTCGCCGGCCTGATCGGCGGCCTTCTGACGGGCATCCTCGCCGACTCGGCGATGCAGGTCGTCCCGGGCTTCTCGGTCACCGGCAGCTTGCACCTGCTCAAATGGCAGGCCCTGACTGCGCTCTGGGTGATCCTCTTCTCGGGCATAGGCACGTTCGTGCTCCTCAAGCTCGTCGGGCTCGTGGTGCCGTTGCGCATGAGCGAGGAGGACATGGAGATGGGCGACATCGCGGTGCACGGCCACGAGGTCTATCCGTCCGACATCCCCTCGCTCGGCTTCCCGTCCGGCATCCCGGCGGGGGCGATGGCAACGGCGGCGCCGGGGGGCGCGGCCGCAGGGACGTCGGGCTGAGACGCGGGCGTGGGCACCAAGGTCATCGTCTCGTACGACGGAACGGGCTCGGACCGCGATGCGCTGTCCTTCGGTCGTCTCCTTGCCGGAGCCGGCGCATCGCTCGAGCTCGCCTACGTCCGGCACGCAGCGGAGGCCGAGAGCACGCGCGAGCGACTCGCCGAGAGCGAGGCTCGCGCGCTGCTCGCGGCGGGCGCCGAGGAGGCCGGTGATCCCGATCTGCCGACGCACATCGTCCTCAGCGGCTCGACGCCCGCCGGCCTTCGCGATCTCGCGGTCCGCACCGAGGCCGACATGATCGTGTTCGGCTCCGAATACCGGACCGCCCGCGGCCATATCGACCCGCAGGCATCGGCCCGCCGTCTCCTCGACGGCGGGCCGATCGCCCTCGGGCTCGCCACCGCCGGGCTGCACGACGCGACCGACTTCACGGTTCGCTCGATCGGGGCGATCGGCGAGGACGGCGACCCGTGCGTGCTCGAGACGGCGGAGGCCCTGGCGTCGAAGCTCGGCGCCGAGGTCGCTTCGCGTGCGTCGGCCGACGTCGATCTGATCGTCGTCGGCTCGAAGCCCGGCACGGTCAACGGCCGCGTCCGAATCAGTGCAGCGGCCGAGTACCTGATCGAGCTCGCACGCTGCCCCGTCGTCGTCCTCCCGCGCGGCGTCGCGCTCGGGTTCGAGTAGGCGGATGCCGGCAGAGGCAGCGAGGCTCGAGCGGAAGGTCGGGCGGCGCGACCTGCGCTTCCTCGCCGCGCTCGCCTGCGCGGCGGTGGTCGGTGCACCGGTGGCCGTGCTGATCGCGCGCCACGATTCGAAACCGGCGCCGCGCACCGGCGCGGCGTGCATCGACGCCCCGCATGCGGGCGTGCTCGGAGGAGGCGCCTACCACTTCTGCGGTGCGCAGGCCGTTGCGTTCTGCCGGCGGTTCGCCTCCGAAGACTCGGTGGCCGCGAAGTGCGAAGAGCTCGGTCAGCCTTCGACCGGCCGGTTGCGCCGGTCCCAGAGTGTGGCGTTCAGGAACGCCGCCGAGACGACGAGACGCGCGATGATGTACAGCCACAGCAGGATCACGGTGGCTGCGCCGAGCGCTCCGTAGAGCTGCGGCTGACGTTCGAGCTTCGGCGCGAGGTAGACGGAGACGAACGCCTGCACGAGGATCATCCCGATGCCTGCGAGGACGGCGCCGGGCAGAAGCGCGAGCGCAGGTGCCTTGCCGTGGGGGAGGAGCGACATCGCCCACACCGCGACCCCTGCATATACGGCGAACATCCCGACCAGGACGAGCACGCCGAACAGGCCGCTCGAGTTGTGGCGCACCCATTGCGAGCCGAACCCGATCAGCGAGACGGCGACGACGGCCGTCGTGAACAGCAGGCTCGCGCCGAGTGGATTGTGGAGCTTCCCGCCGCGATCGGCCCACGCGATCTGGTGCGTGATGCGAAGCGCGCGGACCGCCCCGATCCCGAACCACTCGAGAAAGACGATCCCGAGGGCGAGCAGGTACCACTTGCTGTGCGCGCCCTCGGTGAACGCCGCGCGGGCACTGCGCGCCGCGGCGCCGCTGATGCCGAACTCCCGCGCGGTATGGACGACGCCGCGGCGGTCGGAGCCCGCCCAGAAGCTGCCGAGCGCGGCGAGGACGAGCCCGAGTGGCACGAGCCAGAGGAAGAGCCGGTAGGCGAGGCCGCCCGCGAGCAGGTTCGAGCCGGCCGCACGCTCGCGCTCGAGCGACTCGAAGATCGCCGGCCCGCCGGGAACGCGCTCGCGGGCCGTCTCGGCCGCCCGCAGTCCGACCGCGCGCAGCTCCTCGCCCTTCGTGCGCGCGTCGGCGAGCCTCACCGCTAGGCCGTCAGCGCATGCGCCTGCCGCGCCATCGCCACCGCCTCGAGCCGCGAGTGCGCGCCCAGCGCACGCAGCAGGTGGCGCACGTGGTTGCGCACCGTCTCCAGGCTCAGGTGCAGCTCATCGGCGATCTGGCGCGTCGAGCGTCCGTGCTCGAGCATCCGCAGGATCTCCGCCTGGCGCGGCGTCAGGTCGGGGTGCGCGGTCGTCTGCGGTGGACCTTCCAGAGTGACCTGGCCGAAGACGCCGACCACCCGGCCGTCCTCGACCAGCGGCACCGAGCAGATGTCGACCATCAGCGGCTGCCCGTCGGCGTCGACGATCGCCACCTCGCCCTCGGTGACCTTCACGTTTCCCACGACCTTGCTCGCGAAGGACTCGCGGGCCCGGTGGACCTCGTGTGGTGCGACCACCGACGTGAATTGCCGCCCGATCACGTCGCCGACGACCCGCTCCGCCGCCGGGTTCGTCCAGCGGATGACGCCGGTGCGGTCGATCACGTAGCTCGGGACGTTGATGTTCTCCAGCGCGCCCTCGAGGTCGCCGCCCGTCCCGCCTAGTGAGGACATGAGCCGAGTCTAGCCAGACTCCGGGCTGCGACGTGCGCACGCGTTAGGTTGCAGCACCTGTGGCGCGCGTCACGTATGTCGGCCATGCGACCGTGCTCGTCGAGCTCGACGGCGTGCGGCTGCTCACCGATCCCGTGCTGCGCCGGCGCGTTCTCCACCTCCGCCGCCGCGGCGTCGCCTCCATGGATGCGCTGCGCGGTCTCGACGCGATTCTCGTGTCGCACGCGCACTGGGACCACCTCGACGTCCCCTCGCTGACGAGGCTCGGCCGGGATGTGCGGATCGTGCTCCCGCGCGGTGCGGGGCGTCTCGTCCGCCGTCGCTTCTTCCGCAACGTGGTCGAGCTGGACGTGGGCGAGTCGATCGAGCTCGGCGACGTGACCGTGACGGCGGCACCCGCCGAGCACGACGCGGGCCGCGGGCCGCTCGGCGTTCGTGCACCGGCGCTCGGGTACGTGGTCGAAGGGACCAAGCGCATCTACTTCGCGGGGGACACCGACCTGTTCCCGGCAATGGCGGAGCTGGCGCCGCTCGATCTGGCGCTGCTACCGGTCGCCGGCTGGGGGCCGCGCCTGCCGCCGGGCCACCTCGATCCGCAGCGCGCGGCCGAGGCCCTGCGCCTGCTCCGCCCGCAGTCCGCGGTGCCGATCCACTGGGGCACCTATTCGCTGATCACGAAGCCCCGCGCGGCTCCCGGTGTCGAGCGCGCGCCGGCCGACCAGTTTGCGCGGTTCGCGGCGGAGCTCGCACCGGACGTCGACGTGCGCATCCTCGACCTGGGCGAGAGCCTCGATCTGCCGTAACCTCCCCTCCTCGATGACCGTCGACGCGACGACCTACGGCGAACAGCCGGCCTGGACGCCGGAGATCCCGCGCATCAAGCCGCTGCGCATGGTCTTCACGTGGATCGTCTCGGCGGCCGCGCTGTTCGTGGCCGCGGAGATCGTCCCGCACGTTCACGTCAACGGGCTCCTCGGAGCGTTCGTCGCTGCGCTGGTGATCGCGATCCTGAACGCGGCGCTGCCGCCGATCATCGCCGCGCTGCGCCTGCCCTTCGCCCTGATCTCCGGCTTCCTGCTCGTGCTGTTCGCCGACGCGGCGATGTTGTGGGGCGCGTCGGAGATCGCGCCGAGCGCGATCCAGGTCGACTCGTTCTTCTGGGCGCTCGTGGCAGCGCTGATCGCCTCGGCGGTCACGGTCCTTCTCGACGTCGTGTTCGGGACGAACGACGACGACACGTACACCTTCAGGGTCGTGCAGCGCATCGCGCGCCGCTCGAAGGACCAGATCCGAACCGATGTCCCCGGGATCGTCTTCCTCGAGATCGACGGGCTCGGCCTGCCGATCCTGCGGCGTGCGATGCGCGACGGCAACGCACCGGTGATGGCGAGCTGGGTCGAGCGCGGCACCCACCGCGTCGACGAATGGGAGACCGACACGTCGTCGCAGACCGGCGCGAGCCAGGCGGGGATCCTGCTCGGCTCGAACGAGAACATCCCCGCGTTCAGATGGGTCGAGAAAGAGACCGGGACGATGATCGCCTGCTCGGCGCCGGCCGACTGCGCCGAGATCGAGCGGCGGCACGCGACGGGCGTGGGGCTCCTGATCGACGGCGGCGCGAGTCGCGGCAACCTGCTCTCCGGCGAGGCCGACCACATGATCCTCACGGTCAGCAAGATCGAGGAGGAGAAGGGCTCGAATCCCGGCTACCGCGCGTTCCTGGCGAACGGGTTCAACGTCACGCGGGTGCTCGTGCTGTTCACGTGGGAGGTGGTGCTCGAGTGGCTCGCTTCGCTGCGCGCGATCCGGCGCGACGTTCGCCCGCGCGGGCATCGCGGCGGCATCTACCCGCTGCTGCGTGCGACGATGTGCGTGTTCGTGCGCGACCTGATCGTGTACGGCGTGATCACGGACATGATGAAAGGGCGGCCCGCCGTCTACGCGACGTTCTCGAGCTACGACGAGGTCGCACACCATTCCGGCCTCGAGCGTGCCGACACCCTCGAGGCGCTCCGAAAGCTCGACCAGCAGTTCGGCCGGATCGAGCGCGCGCGCCGGTTCGCGGCCAGGCCGTACGAGATCGTCGTGCTCTCCGATCACGGACAGACGCAGGGTGCGACGTTCAAGCAGCGGAACGGGTACGGGCTCGGCGACCTCGTCGAGCGCTCGCTCTCGGCCGGCCGTGTCACCGAGGTCGCGGACGGCGACGAGCAGTCGAAGATGGTCGGGCACGCACTGGACGAGGCGACCGGGCATCAGACGAAGCGCGCGAAGAACGACGTCTCCGACCGTCACGTCGTCGTCCTCGGCTCCGGCAACCTCGGGCTCGTCTACCTGATGGAGGAGAAGCAGCGCCTGACGCTCGAGGAGATCGAGGAGCGCCATCCACTGCTGATCCCGGCGCTGCGCGAGCACCCGCACGTCGGGTTCCTGCTCGTCCGCTCGGCGAAGGACGGCGCGATCGTGCTCGGCCCGGCCGGCGCGCGCTATCTCGACGACGACCGGCTGGTCGGCGAGGACCCGCTCGAGCACTTCTCGCCCAATGCGGCAGCCCACCTGAGGCGCACGGACGGGTTCGAGCACGTCGCCGACATCATGGTCAACAGCTTTTACGACCCGCAGCTCGAGGAGGGCTGCGCGTTCGAGGAGCTGATCTCGTTCCACGGCGGGATGGGCGGGCCGCAGACGCGGCCGTTCATCCTGCACCCCGTGGGCCTCGCGCTGCCCGACGAGCCGGTCGTCGGCGCTGCCGCGGTCCACGAGCTCCTCTCGGGCTGGCGCCGCCTCTTCCAGGGCGACGGCAGCGGAGAGGGTGAGCCGGTGGGCGCCCGTGCAGGAGATGCGGGCCTCGCCGGTGAACCCCGGTAGCACCATTCCCACGACAACCGGGGCACATCGAGGATGAGGCTGAAGTTCTGGCAGGCGAGCGAGCCGGCGCCCGCAGGTGCGGTCGCCCAGCCCGTCGAGCAGGTCGTCGTGCAGCTCGACGCCGACCAGCTGCGCGAGCTGTCGACCGTGTTCTCGGCGCCGCGCTGGCTGCGCGATCTCGGGATCGCCTCGTGGTTCCTGGTCGGCGTGGCGGCGCTGCTGCTCGGGGCGGCGTTCGTGCTCGACGTCACGTCGACCATCGTCGTGCCGGTCGTCGTGGGGGGCGTGGTCGCGACGGTCGCCTCGCCGGCGGTCACCTGGCTGCGTGGGCACGGCGTTCCGCGTGCGCTCGGAGCGCTCATCGTGCTGCTCGGGCTGGCCGCGATCGGCGTCGTGATCCTGCTGCTCGTGCTCGGCGGCATCGTCGCGGAGAGCGGGAAGATCTCGGCCGCGATCGCCCAGGCGGCCGACAAGATCCAGGGCTGGATCGAGGGGCTCGGCGTGGACTCGTCCGCCGCCTCCAGCGCGAACAGCAATGCCTCCTCATCGGTGCCGTCGATCATCTCGACGCTGTCGAAGGGTGTCGCGACCGGGATCCAGGGCATTACGTCGCTCGCCTTCGGCATCTCGTTCACGCTCTTCGCGATCTTCTTCCTGCTCAAGGACGGGCCGGCCTTCCGTGCGTGGGTGAACAGGCACCTCGGTGTGCCGCGATCGGTGGCCGAGACGATCACGGGCGGCGTGGTGACCGCGATGCGCCGGTACTTCCTGGGCGTCACGATCGTCGCGACGTTCAACGCCGTCGTCGTCGGTGTCGGCGCCTACATCCTCGACGTGCCGCTCGCCGGGACGATCGCCGTCGTCACCTTCGTCACCGCCTACGTGCCGTTCATCGGGGCTGTCGTCGCCGGGGCCTTCGCGGTGCTGATGGCGCTCGGCGCCCAGGGGACGACGACGGCGGTGATCATGCTCGTCATCGTCATCCTCGCCAACGGCGCGCTGCAGAACATCGTCCAGCCGATCGCGATGGGCGCGACGCTCCGGATGAACCCGTTGCTGATCCTCGTCGTCACGATCTCGGCCGGCGCCTTCTTCGGCACGGTCGGCATGGTGGTCGCGGCGCCGTTGACCTCCGCGGCCATCCACATCTCGGCAGACCTCGGCCGGGCGCGCGCGGTCGCCCGCGAGACGCAGGCGTCGGGGCCGGATCCGGGCGCCGCTCCCGCCGGACAGCCCGCCTGACCGTTTAAGGTCCGCGCGATGAGCGCTTCGGCAGGCGTCGCCGGATCCAGCCTGGGCGGGAAGTCGCGCGCCCGGCGTTTCGCCGAGATCGGCGCGTGGCTCGTCGGGCTCGTCGTCGTGCTGGCGATCCTGGAGGCGCTCGGCGTCGACGTGACCGGCTGGTTCAGGCAGCTCTGGGACCAGATCAAGGCGATCCCGGTCCAGTACGTGATCGCGGGCATCTTCTTCCAGAGCCTGCAGACGTCGTTCGCCGGCCTCTCGTACTACGGCATCCTCTCGGCGGCGTATCCGGGCGAGGTGTCGCTCGCGCCGATCATCACGGCGTATGCGGTCGGGGTCGCGGGCAACAGCTTCCTGCCCGCCAACATCGGGACCTTCGTCACGCTCGTCATGTTCGTGGCGATCATCCCGAGCTGCACGCTCGGCGGCTCGATCGCCGCCTACCTCGTCCAGAAGATCTTCTTCACGATCGCCGGCACGTTCGTCTACCTCTACCTGTTCCTCTCGGTGCCGGGCTCGTTCAGCGCCAATCTGGGGAACATCTCCGCCCATCCCGGCTTCACCGTCCTGATCGTGGCCGGCGGCGGGTTCCTGATCGTCCTGCTCGTCCGTGCGTTCTGGAAGCAGGTCAAGAAGCTCTGGGCGCAGGCGAAGCAGGGCGGCGTCATCCTGTCCCAGCCGCGGCGCTACTTCGCGCGCGTCTTCCTGCCGTCGCTGCTCTCGTACGTCGCGAAGTACTGCGTGATCGGTATCTTCCTGGCCGCCTTCGCGATCCCGGTCACCTTCGAGTCGATCACCTGGGTCGTCGGGTCGGGGTCGCTGGCCAACGTCGCCTCGTTCACGCCGGGAGCGGTCGGCATCACCCAGGCGACGAACGCGCTGGCCCTGAAGACCTGCTGCCACGTCCCGAACGACACGGCCGTCGCCTACTCGACGGCGCAGCAGCTCGTGACGACCGCATGGAACGTCGCCTTCGCGATCATCCTCGTTGTCATCGTCTTCGGCTGGACGGGCGGCAAGTCCCTCGTCTCCACCTCGTATGCGGGCGCGAAGGAGCAGGTCGCCGAGCAGAAGGAAGCGCGCCGCAAGAAGCGCGAGGAGAAGAAGGCCGAGAAGCAGGCGGCGAAGGAAGCCGAGAAGGCCGGCACGGACTAGGCTGGACCTGCGTCGCGTCGAGCTCGTCTTCCGCGTCCCGGAACCTGAGTCGGTAGATGACCGCAGCTCGAAGCGCGCGGGCCCCGATGCCCCCGGTCACGTCCTGCGGAATGGTCGACGCAGCAAGGCGACTGGACGCGAGGTGCGGGAGTGCTCGAGAGGGAAGCCCAGAGCCGGAAAACGACGACGAAGTCGGCGGTCGTCGACCTCGTCGCGCTTCTGATCGCGAATCGAGAGGCGGTGATCGAGTCCGCTCGGGCGGCGCTTCGCCGGGCTCACCTTCCGCACTACGACTCGGTGGAGGTTGCCGAGGAACGGCTTTCGGCGCTGTTCGATCTTCTCGTCGATGCAGTAGCACGGCGCGACTTGACTCCGATGATCGAGTACGCGCAGTGCGTGGCGGAGGAGCGATACGCCGGCGGTTACGAGCTCGGAGAGGTGCAGACCGCGTTCAACACGCTGGAGGAGGCCGCCTGGCTGGCCGTCTTGCAGCGGCTCGATCCCAGTGAGGCGGGTCCTGCACTCGGGCTCGTCGGCACCGCTCTCGGTGCCGGCAAGGACGCTCTGGCCCGTCGGTACGTCTCCCTCGCCGCGGGCACCCACGCGGGTGCGGTCGACCTTCGAGCTCTCTCCACGGGTGCGTCTTCGTGATCGGGTTGCGCACGTCCCCTTGCACGGACAGCCGAGGAGGTCACGATGGAAGATTCGGTTGAGCGTACGGCGGCTTCCGGCAGGGGGTATGCCTACGGCGGCCCGGCGTTCGTCGGCGGCATCATCATCGGCACCGGCCTCGGGATCCTGCTCGGCGGCTTCTGGGCGTGGCTCCTGATCGGGCTCGGTGCCGGGTTCGTCCTGATGTCCTTCATCGCCGCGATCGGCAAGTAGGCGCCCGCTCGCTCGGGTTGCGGGAAAACGAGGCTTCCGAAGATCATCGCCCTGACGGTGCGTGTCTACGCCCACGACCTGATCGCGACCGACGGCAGTCCCTCATCACCTACGCTGACCGTCGGCCGACCGCGAGCACGACGGCGCCCTCGACCCCGCCGGAGCGCAGCGTCTCGAGTGCCGCGTTCGCCGCCGCGAGCGGGAAGACCGTCACCGCGGTCCGCACCGGGACCTCGGGTGCCACCGCCATGAACTCCTCGCCGTCGGCGCGGGTGAGGTTCGCGACCGAACGGAGCACGCGCTCCTCCCACAGGAGCTCGTAGGGGAACGCCGGGATCTCGCTCATGTGGATGCCGGCGCAGACGACGGTGCCGCCCTTGGCGACGGCGCGGAGCGCTGCCGGCACGAGCGAGCCGACCGGCGCGAAGATCAGCGCCGCATCGAGCGGCTCGGGCGGCTGATCGGTCGATCCGCCCGCCCATTCTGCGCCGAGCGTGCGTGCGAATGCCTGCGTCTCGGCGTCTCCCGGCTGGGTGAATGCGAAGATCCGCCGCCCCTGCCACCGGGCGACCTGGCAGACGATGTGAGCAGCCGCCCCGAAGCCGTAGAGCCCGACCCGCTCCGCGTCCCCGGCCATTCTCAGCGCCCGGTACCCGATCAGCCCGGCGCAGAGCAGCGGCGCCGCCTGGCGGTCGGGGTACCCGTCGGGGATCGGAAAGCAGAACCGGGCATCTGCGATCGCCTGCTCGGCGAAGCCGCCGTCGATCGTGTAGCCGGTGAACCGGGCGCGGTCGCACAGGTTCTCCCGGCCGGCGCGGCAGGGGCCGCACTCGCCGCAGGTCCAGCCGAGCCACGGCACGCCGACACGTCCGCCGGCCGCGAACCGCTCGGCTCCCGGTCCGGCCTCCGCGATCGTGCCGACGATCTGGTGGCCGAGCACGAGCGGCAGCTTCGGGTGCTCGAGCTCGCCGTCCACGATGTGCAAGTCGGTGCGGCAGACACCGCAGGCATGCACCCGAAGGCGAACCTGGCCCGGGCCGGGCCGAGGCTCCGCGAGCTCGGCCTCCTCGAGCGGCGTCCCGCGGCCGGTGAAGAGCATTGCCCGCATCCCGGAAGCGTGACACGCAGGGAGGTCGCGGGGTTTCCCGCAGTCGCGATCTGCGTGAACCCTCACGACGGGCCTGCCGCCGTCGGCGATGGTGAAGGCGTGCCCACCACGTCGTACCCGGTCACCTGGCAGGAGCGCGGAGCCGCCCCCCTGGAGGGACACCTCGAGCTCGGCGCCGGGACGATCGCGTTCGAGGGCCTGGACGAGCAGGACCGGCCCGTCTGGCGCACGATCGCGCTGGACGAGCTCCGCGCCCTCCGCCTCTTCCTCGACGACGACCCCGGCGCCGGACGCGCGCTGCTGGTCGAGACGGCGACCGGACAGGTCGTGATCCACAGCGCCGCGCGGCACGCACAGGTTCTGCAGGAGCTCGCCGAACGGATCGCCGACCGCGAGCTCGCCAAGGAGCGGCGCACGGTCGTCGTCCTGCCGCTGAGGCCGGGAGCCGACTCGCGCGCGCACGAGATCGCGGCCGAGGGCCCACCGTTCGACCCGGCGGAGCTCCCACTCGAGTCGCACGAGCTGCTGCTCACTTCCGGCGAGGCGATCTTCGTGTTCGAGTCGACGTCGCGCGTGGCGCTCGAGTCGATTCTCGATGCGCTCGACGTCTGGTCGGCGGCCGCGACGTGGAGCGATCTGGTCGCCGGTCCGCCGCGGGTGGCGTCGGTGGCGTACTCCTGGCACCGCGATCCGTCACTCGACGGGATCGGGCTTGGACTGTGAACGCGGGCAACGACCGAGAGGAGATCGAAAGATGAAGAGGATCCTGATCGCCACCGACGGTTCGCCAAGCGCGATCGAGGCGGTCGAGCTCGGGCTCGAGCTCGCGTCCGAGAACGATGCGAGGGTGCACGTCGTCCACGTCGTCCCCTCTGCCGACGTCGCGCCCTGGAGCGCCTTCGGGATGAGCGCCGGAGCCCCGCACGTCGAGACGCCCGTCGATCGCGCGCCGGTCGACGACGCCGTCGCGCGAGCCGAAGAGCGGGGGATCCCCGTGACGGGCGAGCTCCTCACGGGCGTCGCCGTCGACGAGATCGTCGCGTACGCCGACTCGCACGACGTCGACCTGATCGTGATGGGGTCGCGCGGCCACGGAGCGGTCGCGAGGGCGCTGCTCGGAAGCGTCTCGCTTGGAGTCCTCCGTGAGACACGGCGGCCGGTGCTGATCGTGCGGGCCGCACACGCTCCCGTGCACGCTTAGTCACTCCTCGAGCAGCTGGTGGTCGATCGCGTAGCGCACGAGTTCGGCCCGGCTCTGCAGCCGGAGCTTCTGCATGATGTGCGCGCGATGCGTCTCCGCCGTGCGCACGGAGATATAGAGCTGCTGGGCGATCTCCTGGTTCGTGTGCCCCAGTGCCAGCAGACGCAGCACCTCGCGCTCGCGGTCCGACAGCGGGTCCTCGCTCGCACGACGTTCGGCGTCCGCCTCGGCGGCGAGTAGGCGCGCACCGAGCTCGGGGCTCACGTAGCGGCCGCCGCGGGCGACCTCGCGGACGGCGGCGACGACCTCGGTGTCGGCGGCTTCTTTGAGCACGTAACCGGTCGCGCCGGCCGCGAAGGCCTCGCGGACGTACCGCGGGTCGTCCTGCATCGACAGCAGGAGCACCTTCGCGTCGGGGTTCTCGTGCACGAGCTTCGGGAGCACCTCGAGGCCCGTCTGATCGGGCATCACGACGTCGAGCAGGAGCACGTCCGGTTTGAGCGACCGCGCCTGAAAGACCGCCTCGCGCCCGGTGCCGGCCTCGCCGACCGGCTCGATGTCGGGCTCCTGCGCCAGGAGCAGCCGCAGCCCAGAGCGCACGACCGCGTGGTCGTCGACGATCAGGACGCGGATCGGGGCCGCCATGCCGCCGGACGTTAGCGCGATCGGGTCCACTCGCGATCAGTGAAAAGCCGCAGCGACGGTGCGGCTGCCGGCCGACGAAACCGAGGGACGGCGGCTCTACTGTGCGGGAATGCAAGCCCGCCCCCACTACGCCGTGTTGTGGAAGGGCAGCCAGGGCGCGATCGGGTCGGGGCGGCTCGAGTTGGTCGCCGACCGGGTCGAGCTCTCGAGCGGGGATGCCGTGGTGAGCCTTCCGGTGAGCGAGGTGACGACTGCGCGGATCGCCCGCGGCGCGGGCGACCGTTTGCATGGCTTGCCCGTCCTGGCGCTCGCGTGTGCAGGGGGTGAGATCCTTCGGATCGCGAGCCTGGAAGGGACGGGCGCGCTCTACGAGATCGCCGCGCTCGTCGAGAGAGCGGGCCCCGCCTTTCGGGCGACGGGAACGTAGGCGGCGACCGTCGTTCCGGCTCCGGGGGAGGACTCCACCTCCAGCGTCCCGCCGACGAGTGCGACCCGCTCGCGCATGCCGACGACGCCGAGCGCATCCTCGCGAACCTCGCCTGCGTGGAACCCGCGGCCGTCGTCCTCGACGACGACGCTGATGCCGTTGCCCCGCTGCGCGATCACGATGCTCACGCGCTCTGCACCTGCGTGCTTCACGACGTTGGTCAGCGCCTCCTGGATGACGCGGTAGAGGACGGTTTCGATCTCGGGCAGCATCCGCCCGCCCGGGAGGTTCGACTCGAGTGCCGTGTGGATTCCGGTGCGCTCCTCGAACGTCGCGGCCAGGCGCTCGACCGCGGGCGCGAGGCCGAAGTCGTCGAGCGCAGACGGACGTAGCTCGACGGCGAGCCTGCGAACGTCCTGCAGCGCCTGCACGATCATCTCCCGCACCTGCGCCACGGCGCGGTCTGCATCCGCATCGCTGCCGGCGGCCCGGATCGACTGCAGGCCGAGCAAGATCGACGCGAGCGCCTGCCCGGTCTCGTCGTGGAGCTCACGCGCGAGGCGGCTTCGCTCGAGCTCCTGGGCCGCGACGACCTGCCGGACCGTCTCGCGTGCGACACGCTCGGAGAGGTCGACTGCGACCGCCGCGCGCGCGGCGAAGATCTCGGCGAGCCGGAGGTCGGCGTCCGAGAAGCGCGCGTCCGGCCCGATCTTGTCGTGGACCGCGACGATCCCGATTGCCCGGTCGCGTGCGACGAGCGGCACGTAGAGCGCAGTGCGCACGCCCATCCTCCGCGTGGCCTCCTGATCCGACTCGGGATCGTCGAGCACCGAGTCGACCCGGGCACTCTGGCGCCGCTCGAGCACGCGCCCGCTCTTCGACCGTGCGCGGTCGAGCATGACGCCGACGAGCCCGGCCGCGTCGTCGTCGTCGCCGTCGGCGGCGGCGATGCGGAGCTGCATCGCCGCATCGGGGAGGGCGATGAACGCGATCCGTGCTCCGATCAGCGTCCGGAGGCGCCTGCAGATGAGATCGAGCATGACGTCGAGCTCCGACTCCTCGACCAGCGACCGAACGACCTCGTGCAGCGTCTCGAGCTGGCGCGACCAGTTCGTCGCGGCCTCGTACAACCGGGCATTCTCGATCGCCACGGCCGCCTGCGCGGCGAGGAGCTTCACGACCTCCTCGTCCTCGGCCGTGAACTCGGCGCCGTGCTCCTTCTCGGTGAGGTAGAGGTTCCCGAACGCGACGCCGCGCAGCAGGACCGGCACGCCGAGGAAGGAGCGCATCGGCGGGTGGTTCGCGGGGAAGCCGACCGCCCGCGGATCCTCGTTGAGGTCGCGCAGCCGCAGCGGCTGTCCGTCGGTGATCAGGACGCCGAGGATCCCGCGGCCGCGGGGCAGGTCGCCGATCGCCCGCTGGGTGTCGGCGTCGATCCCGTGCGTGAAGAACCGCTCGAGCTCGGTCCCGTGCGCGTCGATCACGCCGAGCGCCGCGTACCGGGCGCCGGTCAGGGAGGCCGCGGCCTCGGTCACGTGCTGCAGCACGCTTTCCAGCGAGAGCTCGGACGTGAGCGCGATCCCAGCGTCGAGCAGCGCCCGCAGGCGGTTTCCGACCGTGGCTGCCGGGTCCACGACGGCGAGCCTACCGCGCCCGGGGCTCGATGTGGGAAACCCGCAACGTGGTCAGCGTCGGCTCCGATTGCCCTCGGGCTGCGGTCGCGGACACTGGAGGCGTCTTTCAAGGAGGTGGATGATGTTCAAGAACGTGATCTGGGCCACAGACGGATCCGAGGCGGCCGATCATGCGCTTGCCTACGCGAAGGCGCTGGTCGACCCGGCAGGCGGGACGCTGTACGTCGTCCATGCCGAGGAGCACTTCTACGGCGGGCGGAGCGGCGGGTATCCGGTGCTCGCGGACGAGGAGGACCTGAAGGCGAAGATCCGCTCGCAGGTCGCCGAGCTGCGCACGGGCGGCCTCGACGTCAGCCTGGAGATCGCGCTCGGCCATCCCGGGCAGTCGGCGCACGCGATCGCCGAGTTCGCGCGGGAGCACGGCGCCGACGTGATCGTCGTCGGCACGCGCGGGCTGGGGCCGGTCCACGGACTGCTCGTCGGCAGCGTGACGCATCGGCTGCTGCATACGTCGCCGTGCCCGGTGTTCGCCGTCCCGGCGTCGCGGGTCCCGGCCGACGGAGAGACCGAGCGCGAGCTGGCCGGGACGGCCCGTTCGTGATCGCCGCCGCCGCGGGCGAGGTCGTCGACGTCGTCCTCCGGGACGGCGGGACGCTTCGTCTGCGGCCGCCGGGGCCGGAGGACCGCGACGGGCTCGTCGAGTTCTTCGAGCGGCTTTCCGACCGGAGCCGCTACCTGCGCTTCCACGGCGTCCGTCGCATCGACGGCGAGCTCGTCGTGCCGTTCCTCGAGGAGAGCTCGAATGCGGGCGCGCTCGTCGGGACGCTGGCCGGCCGCATCGTCGCGCTCGCCGGCTATGTCCGCCTGCGCGCCGGCGACACCGCCGAGATGGCGTTCGTGGTCTCCGACGAGGAGCAGGGGCGGGGGATCGGAACCCGGCTGCTCGAGCAGCTGGCGGCAAGGGCGCGCCGCGCCGGGATCGACCGGTTCGTGGCCGACGTCATGGCCGAGAACCGCCAGGCGCTCGCGGTCTTCGCCGACGCGGGGTTCGAGATCTCGCGCGAGCTCGAGCAAGGCCAGGTCGAGCTCCGTTTTCCGATCGGTGCGACCGACACTCTCCGGACGCGCGTCGAGCAGCGAGACCACGAGGCGGTGGTCGCGTCGCTCCGGCCGTTCTTCCGCCCCGGGAAGGTCGCCGTGGTCGGTGCGTCGCCGCGTCGCGGATCGATCGGAGGCGAGCTCTTCCGCAACGTCCTCGCCGCCGACTTCGCCGGCGCTGCGTACCCCGTGAACCGCAGCGGAGCCTCCGTTGCCGGCGTTCGCGGCTACCCGTCGATCGAGGAGATTCACGATCGCGTCGATCTCGCGGTGATCTGCGTCCCCGCGGCGCAGGTGCTCGCTGCGGCCGAGGAGGCACTTGCCTCGGGGGTGCGTGCGTTGTGCGTGATCACGTCGGGGTTTGCCGAGGTCGGCGCCGACGGGGTGAGGCTCCAGGAGCGCCTGCTCTCGCTCGTCCGCAGTCACGGCGCGCGGCTGATCGGCCCGAACTGCCTCGGCATCACGTCCGCGGCAGTCGGGCTGAATGCCACCTTTGCGCCGAACGCGCTGCCCGTCGGGCGCATCGGGTTCTCTTCGCAGAGCGGCGCACTCGGGCTCGCCCTGCTCGAGCAGGCGTCCGAGCGGCAGCTGGGCTTCTCGTCATTTGTCTCGATCGGGAACAAGGCCGACGTCTCCTCGAACGACCTGCTCGAGTGGTGGGAGGACGACGAGGCGACCGATGCAGTGGTGCTCTACCTCGAGTCGTTCGGCAATCCGCGCAAGTTCGGGCGCATCGCGCGTCGCGTCGCACGGCGCAAGCCTGTGATCGCGCTGAAGGCGGGCGCGACCGCGGCGGGAGCACACGCAGCGAGCTCGCATACCGCGGCCCTTGCCGGGTCCGACGCTGCGGCGGATGCGCTGTTCGCGCAGGCCGGCGTGATCCGCGCACGCACGCTCGAGGAGCTGGTCGACGTGACCACTCTCCTGTCGAGCCAGCCGCTGCCGCGCGGCCGGCGTGTCGCCGTGGTCACGAACGCCGGCGGCCTCGGGATCCTGTGCGCCGACGCGTGCGCGTCCGCGGGGCTCACGCTTCCCGAGCTCGCCCCCGAGACCCGGACTGCGCTCGCGGCGGTGCTTCCGGCCGAGGCGAGCACGGCGAACCCGGTCGACCTGCTCGGTTCCGCAACCGAGGCGACGTACGAGTCGGCGCTGCCGCTGTTGCTCGACGACCCCGGCATCGATGCCCTGATCGTCCTGTTCGTGCCACCGGTCGTCGCCGGGGCCGAGGAGGTCGCGGCGGCGATCCGCACCACGGTGGAGGCGGCCCGTCCGGACAAGCCGGTCCTCGCCTCCGTGATCAGCCACGCCGGAACGCCGGCCGCGTTCCGCGAGCACGACGGCATCGTCGCGACGTTCGCCTATCCGGAATCCGCCGCGCGCGCGCTCGGGCTCGCGGCCGACCGGGCCGAGTGGCTGAGCCGCGCGCCGGCACCGCCGGTCGAGGCGCTCGACGTCGACACCGCCGGCGCCAGGCAGGTGGTCGAGGGAGCGCTTGCGAACGCACCGGATGTCTGGCTCGACGCCAAGAGCGCACGGACGCTGCTCGAGGCGTACGGCATTCCGCTCGTCGCCGAAAGGGAGGCCGCAACCGTCGAGGCTGCCGTCGCCGCCGCCTGCGAGCTCGGCTTCCCGGTCGTCGTCAAGACGGCGGAGCCGGGTGCCCACAAGACCGAGCGCGGCGGTGTCGCGCTCGACCTGGGCGACGAGCAGAGCGTGCGTGAGGCGGTCGAGCGCATCGGCGCTCCCGTCCTCGTGCAGCCCTTCCTCACGACGGGGACCGAGCTGCTCGCCGGCGCCGTCCAGGATCCCGTCTTCGGCCCGCTCGTCGCGTTCGGCCCGGGCGGGGTTCTCGCGGAGCTGATCGGCGCCGCCGGGCTGCGCCTCGCCCCGCTGACCAGGGCAGAGGCCGAGGAGCTGGTGCTCGAGGGCAAGGCGGGACGGCTCGTGCGCGGTTTCCGCGGCGCTGCAGCGTCAGACGCCGGCGCGCTGGCCGACCTCGTCGTGCGGCTCTCGCGGCTCGCCGACGACATCCCCGAGCTCGCCGAGCTCGACCTGAACCCGGTTCTCGCCCGCCCGGACGGCTGCTGCGCCGTCGACGCGCGCGTTCGCGTCCGCGTCGCGCCGGCCAGGCGCTCGCTCAAGGGCTGGTAGGCCCCCGGCCCGACAGTAGACTCGGTCCCGAGATGGGCACGGACACACCCGACACGTCGGGCGGCGCTCCGCTCGCCGCGGCTCATCCGTTCGACATCGAGGCGGTGAAAGAGCGTCTCGCTGCAGGGTCGGGCGGCTACGAGATCGTGCACGCATCGCCGGGGCTCGAGGTCGGCGTCTACGTCCTCGTCGCTCCGGAGCCCGACCGCCAGCAGCCGCACGCGGACGACGAGATCTACATCGTCATCGAGGGAACGGGGACGCTCGAGGTGGAAGGCAGGCCCGTCGAGCTCCGCGAAGGGCACGCGGTCTTCGTCCCCGCAGGAGCCGAGCACCGCTTCGTCGGCTACGAGCGCCTGAGCGTCCTCGTCATCTTCGAGCGCCGCGCGCATTGAGCGACGGCGGCTTCGAGCTGGTCGACGCCTACTGGCGCGCCGCGAACTACCTCTCGGTCGGCCAGATCTACCTGCTCGACAACCCGCTCCTCCGCGAGCCGCTGGTCCGCGAGCACGTAAAGCCGCGCCTGCTCGGCCACTTCGGCACGACACCGGGGCTCAATCTCGTGTACGCGCATCTGAACCGCGCGATCCGCGAGCGCGACCTCAGCGCCGTCTACATCGCGGGCCCCGGTCACGGTGGCCCGGGGCTCGTCGCGAACGCGTATCTCGAGGGGACCTACAGCGAGGTGTACCCGCATGTCGGACGCGACGAAGCGGGATTGAAGGAGCTGTTCCGGCAGTTCTCGTTCCCGGGCGGCATCCCGAGCCACGTCGCGCCCGAGACGCCGGGCTCGATTCACGAGGGCGGGGAGCTCGGCTACGCCCTGGCGCACGCGTTCGGCGCCGCGTTCGACAATCCCGGCCTGCTCGTGTGCTGCGTCGTCGGCGACGGCGAGGCCGAGACCGGACCGCTTGCCACCGGCTGGCACGGGACGAAGTTCCTGAGCGCACGCCACGACGGCGCCGTGCTGCCCGTCCTGCACCTGAACGGCTACAAGATCGCGAACCCGACGGTGCTCGCGCGGATCCCCGAGGACGAGCTCGCCTCACTCCTGACCGGCTACGGCTGGCGCCCGCTCTTCGTCACCGGCGACGATCCTGCGGCGGTGCACGTCGCGCTCGCCGGCGCCCTCGACGAGGCGCTCGACGAGATCGCCCGCTTCCAGCGCTCGGCGCGCGCCGGCGGCGCGGCCGGCCGGCCTCCATGGCCGATGATCGTCCTGCGCACGCCGAAGGGCTGGACCGGCCCGAAGGAGGTCGACGGCCTGCCGGTCGAGGGGACGTGGCGCTCGCACCAGGTCCCGCTCGCCGGCGTGCGGGACAACCCCGAGCACCTCGCCCAGCTCGAGCAGTGGCTTCTGAGCTACCGCCCCGAGCAGCTCTTCGACGAGGACGGTGCGCTGGTCGAGGAGCTTGCGAGCCTGCCGCCACGCGGGGAACTGCGGATGAGCGCGAATCCGCACGCGAACGGCGGCGTCCTGCTGCGCGAGCTGCAGCTCCCGGCCTTCGAGGACTACGCCGTCGACGTTCCGAGCCCCGGGACGTCGACGAGCGAGGCGACGCGCGTGCTCGGCGCGTTCCTGCGCGACGTCGTGCGGCACAACCCCGACAACTTTCGCATCTTCGGCCCCGACGAGACCGAGTCGAACCGGCTGGGAGCGGTGTTCGAGGTGACGTCGCGGGCGTGGGACGCCGAGACGCTCCCCACCGACGATCCGCTCACGCCCGACGGACGCGTGATGGAGGTGCTCTCGGAGCACCAGTGCCAGGGCTGGCTCGAGGGCTACCTGCTCACCGGGCGCCACGGGCTGTTCAACTGCTACGAGGCGTTCATCCACATCGTCGACTCGATGTTCAACCAGCATGCGAAGTGGTTGAAGACGACGAGGCAGATCGAGTGGCGCCGCCCGATCGCGTCGCTCAACTATCTGCTCAGCTCGCACGTGTGGCGGCAGGATCACAACGGGTTCTCGCACCAGGACCCGGGCTTCATCGATCACGTCGCGAACAAGAAGGCGGAGATCATCCGCGTCTACCTGCCGCCCGACGCGAACTGCCTGCTGTCGGTCGCCGACCACTGCCTTCGCAGCAAGCACTACGTCAACGTGATCGTCGCCGGCAAGCAGCCGGCGCTCGACTACCTGTCGATGGACGAGGCGATCGCGCACTGCACGCGCGGCCTCGGCATCTGGGACTGGGCGTCGACCGAGGACGACGGCGAGCCCGACGTGGTGCTCGCGTGCTGCGGCGACGTGCCGACGCTCGAGACCCTGGCCGCGACCGCGCTCCTGCGCGAGCACCTGCCGAAGCTCGCGATCCGCGTGGTCAACGTCGTCGACCTGATGCGGCTGCAGCCGGCGAGCGAGCATCCGCACGGTCTCTCGGACCCGGAGTTCGACGCGCTGTTCACGACGACGAAGCCGGTGATCTTCGCGTACCACGGGTACCCGTGGATGATCCACCGGCTGACGTACCGGCGGGCGAATCACGGCAACCTGCACGTTCGCGGCTACAAGGAAGAGGGAACGACGACCACGCCCTTCGACATGGTCATGCTCAACGACCTCGACCGGTTCCATCTCGTGATCGACGTCATCGACCGCGTGCCCGGCCTCGGCGATGCCGCTGGGCAGCTGCGGCAGGAGATGGTCGACGCCCGCATGCACGCGCGTCTCTACACGCGGCAGCACGGCGAGGACGATCCGGCGATCAGCGGCTGGACCTGGCCGGCCTGACCCGTTCCGGTGCAGACGCCGGCGATCCACACCGAAGGGCTCAGCAAGCGCTACGGATCGACGCTCGCCCTCGATTCGCTCGACCTGGCGGTCGAGCCGGGTGAGGTGTACGGGTACCTGGGCCCGAACGGGGCGGGCAAGACGACCACGATCCGCCTCCTGCTCGGGCTGCATCGCGCCACGGCCGGCCGCGCCGAGCTGTTCGGGCGCGACGCCTGGAGCGATGCCGTCGCGGCGCACCGGCGCGTCGCGTACGTCGCGGGCGAGCCGACGCTCTGGCCCGGCCTGACCGGCGCCGAGACGCTCGCGTACCTCGCCAACCTGCACGGGACCACCGACGCGGCGTACCGCGACGAGCTGGTCGAGCGGTTCCGGCTCGACGCGCCGAAGAAGGTGCGCGCGCTCTCGAAAGGGAACCGTCAGAAGGTGCAGCTGGTCGCGGCGCTCGCAACGCGCGCCGACCTGCTGATCCTCGACGAGCCGACGACGGGCCTCGACCCGCTGATGGAGCAGGTCTTCCGCGAGGCCGTGCTCGAGGCGAAGCAGCGCGGCCAGACGGTCTTCCTCTCCTCGCACATCCTCAGCGAGGTCGAGGCGCT
>DATIXY010000022.1:0-19241 GCA_035518115.1 Gaiellaceae bacterium
GAGGTCTCGAGGCCGCCCGCGAGCGGGCCGAGCGCGAGCAGCGCGGCGGTGGCGTAGCAGCCCGGGTTCGCGACCAGCGGCCCGTCGGGGGGCCAGAGCTCCGGTAGGCCGTAGCTCCACGCACCGGGCGCCTCGCCGTACCAGGCGCGGGCCGTGTCGGCGTCCCGCAGGCGGGGGGCGGCCGACAGATCGACGACGACGGCCCCGGCCGGCGGCTCGAACGCCGCAGCCGCGTCGTGGCCGGCGCAGAGGAAGAGCACGTCGGCGCCGGACGCGGCGGCCTCGGCGTTCGTCACGAAGGCGGGCAGGTCGCCGTCGAGGCGCGGGTCGAGCGCGGCCGCAGGCCGTCCCGCGAGCGAGTCTGAGCCGAGCGCGACCGGGTCGAGCTCGGGATGCGCGAGCAGGCGGTCGAGTGTCTCCTGGCCGGTGTACCCGGCGCAGCCGATGATGGCGGCGCTGAACATGATGCGTAGTATGCACTATAGTGAAAATCATGCGAAGCGTCCCGCTACCTTCCAAGCTCGTGCTCGAGGACGGCACGGTCCTCCCCGGCGTCGGCGTCGGCGCGCCCGGGGTCGCGGCGGGCGAGGCGTGCTTCACGACTGCGATGGCCGGTTACGAGGAGGCGATCACCGATCCGAGCTACGTCGCTCAGGTCCTCTGCTTCGCGTACCCGCTGGTCGGCACGTACGGCGTCGACGAGGCGCGCCTCGAGTCGGCGCGCGTGCAGTGCGAAGGCGTGGTGATGCGCGACGCACGACCGGCCTTCGCCCGCTGGCTGCGCGACCGTGGGGTGGTCGCGCTCAGCGGGGTCGACACGAGAACGCTCGTCAGGCGCATCCGCTCGGACGGCGTCGTGCGCTGCGCGCTCGGCGACGCACCCGTCGACGAGCTCAGGGCGCGCGCCCTGGCCGAGCCGCCCATCGACGGCCGCAAGCTCGACCGCGCGATCGGGACCGCCGTCCCCTATTCGGTGGGCGTGGGGCCGCGAGTCGTCGTCGTCGACCTCGGGACCAAGCACTCGATCCCGCGCCGGCTCGCCGCCGCCGGCCTCGAAGCGTTCGTCGTCCCGGGCGACTGGGACGGGGACGCCGTGCTCGAGGCGCGGCCCGAGGCGGTGCTCTTCTCGAACGGGCCGGGCGACCCGTCGGTGTTCGTAGACCAGATCGAGACGATCCGGGCGCTGCTCGGCCGCGTGCCGGTGTTCGGGATCTGCCTCGGCCACCAGCTGCTCGGCCTGGCGCTCGGCCACGAGACGTTCAAGCTTCCGTTCGGCCACCGCGGCGCGAACCACCCCGTTCGCGACACGGCATCGGGCCGCGTCCTCGTCACGGTGCAGAACCACGGTTTCGCGGTCGCCGCCGAAGACGACGCAGCCTTCGTGTCGCTGAACGACGGCACGTGCGAAGGGCTCGTCGGCGACGGCTTCGCCAGCGTGCAGTTCCACCCGGAGGCCTCGCCCGGTCCGCTCGACGGGCTTCCCTTCTTCGACCGGCTCGCCGCGGCATGCCGAAGCGCACCGACCTTCGCTCGATCCTGATCATCGGCTCCGGGCCGATCCGCATCGGCCAGGCGTGCGAGTTCGACTACGCAGGCGCGCAGGCGTGCCGCGTGCTCAGGCGCGAGGGCTACCGCGTCGTGCTCGTCAACTCGAACCCGGCGACGATCATGACCGACCCCGAGTGGGCCGACGCCACCTACCTCGAACCGCTCGACCCGGGGACGATCCGCGAGGTGATCGAGCGCGAGCGGCCGGACGCGATCCTGCCCACGCTCGGCGGCCAGACGGCGCTCAACCTCGCGGTCGAGCTCGCCGACTGCGGAGTCGAGCTGATCGGCGCCGATGTCGATGCAATCCGACGCGCCGAGGACCGCGAGCTCTTCAGGACAACCGTTCAGGCGGCCGGGCTCGCAGTCCCGCGGTCGATCGTGGCCTCGACGCCGCAGGTCGACTTCCCCGTCCCGGCGATCGTGCGCCCCGCGTTCACGCTCGGCGGCACCGGCGGCGGCGTCGCGCACACCCCGGCCGAGCTGGCCGCGGCGATCGAGCGCGGGCTGGCGGCGAGCCCGGTCGGGCAGGTGCTGGTCGAGGAATACCTCGCAGGCTGGCAGGAGCACGAGCTCGAGGTGATGGTCGACGGATCGGGAAATGCGGTGGTCGTCTGCTCGATCGAGAATCTCGACCCGATGGGCGTGCACACCGGCGACTCGTGGACCGTCGCTCCGCAGCAGACGCTCCCCGACGCGGCGTACCAGCGAATGCGCGAGGCGGCGTTCGCGACCGCGAGAGGCGTCGGCGTCGCCACGGGCGGAGCGAACGTGCAGTTCGCGGTGCATCCGGAAACCTACGAGCTGCGGGTGATCGAGATGAACCCGCGCGTCTCGCGCTCGTCGGCACTGGCGAGCAAGGCAACGGGGTTCCCGATCGCGAAGCTCGCGGCGCTGCTCGCCGTCGGCTACACGCTCGACGAGCTGCCCAACGACATCACGCAGCAGACCACGGCCGCGTTCGAGCCCGCGCTCGACTATGTCGCCGTCAAGGCGCCGCGGTTCGAGTTCGAGAAGTTCCCGTGGGCCGACCGGCGCCTCGGCGCCGAGATGCGCGCGATCGGCGAGGCGCTCGGGCTCGGGCGCACGTTCGCCGAGGCGTTCACCAAGGCGTTCGAGGGCCGCGAGTCGGCGCCCGTGCCGTTCGACGAGTCGCTGCTCGGCGAGCCGCTGCCGGAGCGCTGGGACCTGTACGTCGAGGCGGCGCGGCGCGGGCTCGAGCTGCCCGGGATCCATCCGTACTTCGCCGAGCAGCTGCGCGAGGTCGCCGTGCATCCCGCGCCGGCCGGCCGGCCGGTACGCCTGGCCGTCGACTCGTGCGCGGGTGAGTTCGAGGCGCACACGCCGTACTACTACGTCGCGCACGAGGGCGTCGACGAGGGGCCGCCGCCCTCCGGGCGTGCAGTCGTCGTGCTCGGCTCGGGCCCGAACAGGATCGGCCAGGCGATCGAGTTCGACTACTGCTGTGTGCATGCGGCGCGCACGCTGAAAGCGCTCGGCTACGAGGCGGTGCTCGTGAACTCGAACCCGGAGACCGTCTCGACCGACTACGACACCTCGGACCGCCTCTATCTCGAGCCGCTCACGGTCCCGCGCGTGCTCGACGTGTGCGAGCTCGAGCGCCCCCTGGCGGTCGCCGTGTCGTTCGGCGGCCAGACGCCGCTGCGCCTCGCACCGGGCCTCGCGGCGGCGGGCGTGCCGCTGCTCGGCGACCCGCTCGGCGCGATCGACGCCGCCGAGGACCGCGCGCGCTTCGCCGAGCTCGTCGGCGACCTGGCGCCGGAGTGGGGCGCCGCCGCCGATGCGGACGAGGCGCGCGCGATCGCGGAGCGGCTCGGCTTTCCGGTGCTCGTGCGGCCGCACCACGTGCTCGGCGGTCGCGGCATGCACGTTGCGCGAAGCGCGGATGAGCTCGACGTCACGGGCCCTTGCCTCGTCGACCGCTACCTGACGGGGGCTCTCGAGCTCGACGTGGAGGTGCTGAGCGACGGCGAGGATGCGTGGACCGGCGCGATCCTCGAGCACATCGAGCCGGCCGGCGTGCACTCCGGCGACAGCGCGTGCGTGCTGCCGGGCCCGTCGGTGACGGCCGCGCTCGACGAGCGCGTCCGGGCGGCGGCGGCAGTCGTTGCGCGTGCGGTCGGGGCGAAGGGGCTGCTCAACCTCCAGCTCGCGGTCTCGCACGACCGCCTCTACGTGCTCGAGGCGAATCCGCGCGCGTCGAGGACCGTCGCGTTCGTCGCGAAGGCGACCGGTGTGCCGCTCGTCGAGCACGCCGTGCGGCTATTGCTCGGGGAACGGCTGGGCGACCTCGGCCTCCCGGAGCGGGCCGATCCGACGCGCGCCTGGGCGAAGGAGGCCGTCTTCCCGTCGGAGCGGTTCGCGGGAGCCGATGCCCGCGGCCCCGAGATGCGCTCGACGGGCGAGGTCATGGCGTCGGCGGCCACGCCCGTCGAGGCCTACCGCCGCGCGCTGCGCGCGGCCGGGAAGACGCGCCGCGGCGGCCGCGTGATGCCGCCGCTCCAGGCCGTCTGACCCCGCCCGCTGCCCCCGCCTGACGGTTTCTTCATAGTTTCGCGGCACCCTGGCCGGGTGAGGCGTCTCGCTGCCGCCGGGGCCGCACTCGCGGTCATGCTCGTGCTCGGCCTGCCGGGCACCTCGGGCGCGACCGCGCAGCGCAGCGCCGACGTGTTCACCGGGTACGGCTTCGAGACCTGCACCGCGCCGTCGGTCGCCGCGCTCAGCGCGTGGGCGGCCTCGCCCTACGACGCGGTCGGGATCTACCTCGGCGGCGCCAACCGCGCGTGCAAGGACGGCAACCTCTCGGCGTCCTGGGTGACGACGACGCGGTCGCTCGGCTGGAACCTGATGCCGCTGTACGTCGGCCTGCAGGCCCCCTGCGTGAGCCAGTCCGGCCTCGCGAAGATCTCGCAGAACCTCACGACGGCCGCGACGCAGGGAGCGGCGGCGGCCGACGACGCGATTGCGAAGGCGAACGGGTTCGGCCTTCCCGCCGGCAGCCCGCTCTACCTCGACGTCGAGGGCTATGCGACGAACAACGCCACATGCTCGAAGGTGGTGCAGGCGTTCGTCGGCGGCTGGGTGAACGAGCTGCGGCCGCTCGGCTACCTCGCCGGGGTCTACGGAAGCGCAGCGTCGACGATCCGCGACGTCGCAGGTCTCGGCGCCTCGATTCCCGACGCGGTGTGGATCGCCAACTGGAACGGCGTCCAGAGCGTCTTCGGCGACCCGCACGTCTCCGACTCGCTGTGGGCGGAGCACCAGCGGATCCACCAGTACAAGGGGGGCCACAACGAGACGTGGGGCGGCGTGACGCTGAACGTCGACAACGACTACCTCGACGGGCCGGTCGTCGCGCCGACGGCCGCCCCGCCGCCGCCGCCGACGACGACAACGACGACGACGCCGACGCAGCCGACGACGGGCGGCGCCGTCGGCTCCGGCGACGGCAAGGCCGCCGCCTCCTGGCCGAGCGCCGCGTTCACGTACCCGGTCGCGGTGGCGCTGACGCCGACATCGCAGCCGACGGCCACCGGATACGCCGTGCAGCTGACGGTCACGCGCACCGACACGCAGCAGCCGGTGACGCGCTTCGGCGCGCCGCTCACGCTGCACGTGCTCGTTCCGGTGGCGGGGCTCGTGCCCTCGTACTCACCGGACGGGACGACCTGGAAGGCGATCCCGAAGCTCGCCGCCGGTGCGGTCCCGGTGGACGCGGGCTACACGCTCGACCCGGACGGGACGGCAGAGATCCAGACGTTCGTGCCCGGGTACTTCGGGCTGCGGTCCGACACGACGCCGCCCACGCAGCCCCCGGCCTTCGCCGGCCACTTCACGGGCGCCTCGCTCGTCCTCCAGTGGCAGGGCGCGACCGACGACAGCGGAACGGTCGCCTCGTACCAGGTGCTGCTCGACGGGACGCCGGTGCAGACGTTGAAGGGCACGTCGCGCCGGGCAGTGGTGCGTGCGTTCCACCCGGCCGGCCTGACGGTGTACCGCGTGCGCGCGGTCGACCCGGCCGGCAACCTCGGCAAGGTGTCGCCGCCGGTCGCCGTCCGGCCGCGCGGCCGGCCCGCTGCCGTGCCGAAGGCGCTGCCGAAGTGGGCATGGTCGGTCTTCGAGTGGCAGCACGGCCAGGGCGCGCGCCCGACGGGCGCCCCGAAGAAGCTCCCGGCGTGGTACTGGACGTGGGCAGGGTGGCGCCTGCTGCCGTACCGGCTGGCAGCCGGCTGACACCTGCAACCATGCATCGATGGAGACCGTCGAGTTCGCCGGGCTCGAGCTCGAGACCGAGCCGGGCATCGTGATGACGCCTCGCTCGACGAGCGTTGCGCTCGTCGAGTGCGCGCTCGAGCACGTCGGTGACCGCCGGGCGGTGGTGGTGGACGTCGGCACCGGCTCGGGCGCGATCGCCGTCGCGATCGCGCGGTCGGCGCCGGCCGCGACGGTCTGGGCCACGGATGTCTGTGCCGATTCGGTCGCGCTCGCCGGCCGGAACGCCGCGCGGTGTGGGGTCGACGTCCGCGTCCGCCGCGGCGATCTGCTCGATCCCGTCCCGGGCCCGATCGACGTCGTAGTGGCGAACCTCCCGTACCTCCCGTACGCCGAGCGCTCGCTCCACCCCGACCTCGCCGGCGAGCCGTCCGATTCGGTCTATGCGCCCGGCGACGGCCTCGGTCCGTATCGGCGGCTGCTTGCCGCAGCGCGGACGCGTCTCGCGCCGGACGGACTGCTCGCGCTGCAGTTCCGGGGCGAGCTCGTTTCGGCCTCGGCGGCGGAGCTGCCGGCGCTCGATCTCTTCTTCGCCGAGCGCGCGGCCTGAGAGGCGCTCGTTAAGGTGCGGCCATGCTCGCCGCGCGCGTGTCGTACGTCTTCGGGATCGTGCTCGCGGGCGGCGAGGGCAAGCGGCTCGCACCGCTGACCGACGACCGCGCGAAGCCGGCGGTGCCGTTCGGCGGCAACTACCGGCTGATCGACTTCGCCCTCTCGAACCTCGTCAACGGCGGGCTTCTCCGCATCGTCGTGCTGACGCAGTACAAGAGCCACTCCCTCGACCGGCACGTCGCCGCGACCTGGCGGCTCTCGCCGCTGCTCGGCAACTACGTGGCACCGGTGCCCGCCCAGATGCGACGGGGGCCGTACTGGTTCCAGGGGTCTGCGGACGCGATCTACCAGAACCTGAACCTCCTCTACGACGAGCGCCCCGAGTACGTCGCCGTGTTCGGCGCCGACCACATCTACCGGATGGACCCGCGGCAGATGATTGCGCAGCACGTCTCCGGCGACGCCGGGGTGACCGTGGCGGCGATTCGCGTGCCGATCGAGCAGGCGAGCGAGTTCGGCGTGATCGAGACCGGTACCGACGGCCGGTCGATCAGCGCGTTTCGCGAGAAGCCGAGCGATCCTGTCGGCCTTCCCGACTCGCCGAACGAGGTGTACGCGTCGATGGGGAACTACGTCTTCACGACGAAGGCGCTGATCGAGGCCGTCACGGCGGATGCGGCCGACGACGACTCGAAGCACGACATCGGCGGCGACCTGATCCCTCGGTTCGTGGAGAGCGGGCGCGCCGAGGTGTACGACTTCGCGCAGAACGACGTGCCGGGCACGCACGAGCGCGAGCGTGGGTACTGGCGCGACGTGGGGACGCTCGACGCGTTCTACGACGCGCACATGGACCTGATCTCGGTCGACCCGATCTTCAACCTCTACAACCGCCTCTGGCCGATCCTCACGTGGCCCGATCCGCTGCCGCCGGCGAAGTTCGTGTTCGAGGCGTCCGGGCGCGTCGGTCATGCGCTCGACTCGATGGTGTGCGCAGGCGTCGTCGTCTCGGGAGCCACCGTCCGCCGCTCGGTTCTCTCGCCCGAGGTGCGCGTCCACTCGCACAGCGAGGTCGAGGGGTCGATCCTGATGCACGGCGTCGACGTCGGCCGCAGCGCTGTCGTACGCAACGCGATCGTCGACAAGAACGTGCGCATCGAGGAGAACGCGCAGATCGGGGTCGATCCGGATCGTGACCGCGAACGCTTCACCGTCTCCGAGGGCGGGATCGTGGTGATCGGCAAGGGCGCGGTGGTCGCCGCGGATTGACGTGCCGACGGTCGTGGGACTGCTGCGCGGCGTCAACGTCGGCGGGCGGACGCTCCCGATGGCCGAGCTCCGCGAGCTCGTCGAGTCGCTCGGCTTCGATGACGTGCGGACCTACATCCAGAGCGGGAACGTTCTCTTCTCGGCGGCGCGCTCGCCCAAGCCGGCGGTGCTCGAGGAGGCGATCGAGCAGCGGTTCGGTCTCGCGGTCGATGTGATGCTCCGGTCGCCGGCGGAGCTTCGACGCGCGATCGAGCGCAACCCGTTTCCCGATGCCGAGCGTTCGAGGCTCCACGTCGGGTTCATGGCGAAGAAGCCGCCGGCGAAGGACGTCGCGGCGCTCGATGAGGACGCGTTCGCTCCGGAGCGGTTCGCGATCGTCGGCGCCGAGCTCTACCTCCATCTTCCGAACGGGATGGGCCGGACGAAACTGCCCGACTACGTGCTCCGTCGCATCAAGGTGCCGACCACCCTTCGCAACTGGAACACGGTGACGAAGCTCGCGGAGCTGTCGGGAGCCTGATCCGCACGATCACGGAGGCTGCCCCGTACTTCCAGTCGTGAGTGCGAAGATGGCGCGCATCGATGTTCTTCGTGCTCGCCTTCGTCCTCCTGATCGTCCTCTCGTCGCCGTGGAACATCGTCGGCTTCGGGACGTGCTTCATTCTCGGCATCGGCGAGCTCGTCTTCTGGAGCCGCCGGGTTCGCGGGCGGCCGGTCGCGGTCGGCGCCCACACCCTTCTCGGCCGTGAAGCGCAGGTGATCTCGCCCTGCCGGCCCGAGGGGCAGGTTCAGCTCGACGGCGAGATCTGGCAAGCGCGCTGCGCGGACGGGGCCGACCCCGGCGAGAGCGTGCGTGTCGTCGCGCGAGAGCGGCTGGTGCTCGTCGTGGAGCGCGTCTACGGCGGAGGTGGCGGCACGTAGCGGCCGGCAGTGAAGGCGCCGTCGGCGACGTCGAGGATCCACGTCGATCCCTTCTCGAGTAGCACCGGCCCCTCGAGCGGCACGCCGAGCTCCGCGAGCTCGTCGAGCACGTTCATGATGATGTCGCCGTGCGTGCTGAGCGCGACGGGCCCACCTTCCGCCGCCTCGAGCATCAGCTCGACCGAGTCCGATCGCGCCGCCCCCTCGGCGAGCGCATCGGCCTCTTCGATCGCGAGTGACCGCGCTTCCGCGAGCGGTTCGAACGTCTGCACGCATCGGACGTAGCGGCTCGAGATCAGCCTCGCGAACGTCTGCTCGCCGAAGAGCTCGACCAGCGCCTCCGCCTGCTGAACGCCTTTCTTCGTGAGCGGGCGCAGCTCGTCGTGATCGGTCCAGCGCTCCCGGTGCCCGGCCTTGGCGTGCCTGACGAGGTAGATCGGCCCTGTCACGCGGCGGCCGGCTTGCTCGTCTCCTCCGCGGCTGCCGCTGCTGCCGCTGCTTTGAGGCGCCTCGAGAAGAACTGCAGTGCGGTGCGAGTCTTCGTCTGCTGCTCGCCGCCGACGACGACGCCGCGCTCGGTGAGGAACGCGCGCGCCTCACCGGCAACCTGGAATGCCTCGCTGGGTGCGCACTTGGTCGAGAGCTCGAGCAGCCACTTGTCGTCCGGGTAGAGCCACATCTCCGCGACGAGCTTCCGGGCGAATCCCTCCGGCGTGTACTTCAGCTTGAGCACGAAGATCGGCCCCAGCATCGACAGGTCGTCGAGGTCGACGCCCTCGGGTGCGTGCTGGGCGAAGAGCGCTCGCTGTTCCTTCGAGAACAGCTTCGAGATCTTCCGCTCCCTGGAGACGATCCCCTTGACCGTGCCCGGCGCCAGGAGCTGCTTCATCGTTCCCGAGCACACGAAGCCCCCGGGCATCGCGTCGACCTCGACACCGAAGCTCGCCGACTTGCGGATCGACCCGGGAAGCTCCGACGGCACGATCGGACGCAGCTTGACGACCGAATCGTCGCCCTTGTTCTGGACGCGGCGCGCGCGGACCACGATCCCCTTCTTGTCGAGCGCGAGGTCGGGGGTGTCGAAGAAGAACACCTGGCGGATCTGCGCATCGAGCGGATCCATGCCGAGCGAGTTGATCGTGAACCGGTGGGCCGACTCGGGCACCGTGACCTTCAGCTCGACCGTGTCCGAATCCTTGATCAGCCGTGCGAACTCCTTGAACTGCTCGTCGGTGAGCGCCGCGCGGCGGGTGGTGGGGGCTGCCATCTGATCCTTCCTGTCGGTGGGCGTCCCGCCAATTCTTCTCTCTGGCGGCCCTTTTCGCCATCGCTCAATGTGAGACAGCCGCTTTGAGCACCACCAGCGTCAGGCCGAGGCCGAGGTTGATCGCGACCGAGAAAATGGTGCCCCGCGCGCCCAGCTGCTCGAGGCGGGCGAACCTGACGCCCTCCACGGCCAGCGTCGTCACGCCGATTCCGACCGCGAGCCAGAGCGAGGTGCCCGGCCCCAGCACGCCGAGCGCGCCGAGGGCGACGGCTGCCATCGGGAGGATTGCGGCGAGGGGGATCGCCAGCTCGCGCTGCGCGATCCCGAGGATCTGCTCGCGGCCGAGCCGGTGCCCTTCCGCCAGGCTCTCGCCGATGATGTGGGCGTAGACGTGCGCGATCCAGAAGACGAGCACCGTGACCGCGAGGACGGCGATCAGGCGCCAGTGGCCGTGCTCGAAGGCCGGTGCACCGGCGGTGACGATCGAGAGGACGATGATCGTCCCGTAGACGGTCCCCGCGATCGTGTCGCGGCTCCCGACGAGCAGCGTGCGCAGGAACACCTGCGCATCATGGCGCGAGCCGCGGTTGGTGCGGACGTCAGGGGCCGGTTGGACCGGTCGGCCCGGCAGGCCCGGTCGGCCCGGCGGGAGCCGCGACGACGCTCGTCTGGGCCGACGTCGCGCTTCCGGCGCCGAACGAGTTCGTCGCTCCGACGACGAGTCGGAACGTCGAGTTCGCGTCTGTCGCGGCGACGACGTAGGAGGACGTCGTCGCTCCGGCCACGTCGGTGCAGTTCGCACCGGTTCCGTCGCAGCGCTGCCACTGGTACGTGTACGCCGTCGGGAACGAGAGCCACGTCCCGGGCGCCCCGGTGATCGTCTGCCCGATCGCGGCGGTGCCCGAGACGGTGGGAAGGACCTTGTCGTGCGGCGCCAATGCCGTCTTGATCTGGTTCACGGACATCCGAGCGATCGCCTTGGCTTCGGGCAGGCCGATCTGCGTGCGCGGCATCCCGACGAAGTAGAAGAGGCTGTCGACCTGGCCGACGCGAACCGCGGCGAACACGGCGCGGATCTCGCCGATCTTGGTCCCGATCCGGACGATCATCGCCACGGAGTCGTCGCCCGCGCCGAGGCTGCTCGGCTTTCCGACCTTGGTGTACGTCGTCTTGATCCCGCTTGCCTTCTGGAACTCCTTCCCGAGCTGCGAGCCCTCGAGCAGCACCCCCAGCGGCAGCGCGGCGACGAGTGTGTCGGCCGTCGACGCGCTCTTCCCGAGCGAGACGTCGTCCTCGATCGCGACCAGCTTCTTCCCGTTGACCTTCACCGTCAGATCGGCGAACTCACGGTCGTACTCGGCGAGCGCGCCCGAGTCGGGTTTCACGTAGCCCTGATGTGAGACGCGCGCACCGGCCGGCAGGCTGGTCGGCGAGATCGCCGCGCCGGCGAGGTCGGGCCAGCCGGCGGGCGGGCCGAGGGCCGGCATGGCGTGCGCCGTCGTGCTCGCGCCGGCCAGCAGCGCGATGCCGATGCCAAGACCGGCGACCCGTCCGACTGCCTGCCCGACGCGCACGTTCTCATTGTCGGCAGTCCCCGACGGATGTCAATCGCGGCCGGCACCCGGAGGTGCCGGCCGCGATGCCGGGCCGGACTACTTGTGCCTGTGCTTGTGCTTCGGAGCCGGCTTGTGCTTCAGCGGCCGGTGCAGCACGCGGACCGGCGTCTTCGTCTTCGTCTTCGGCTTCAGCTTCGGCTTTGGCTTCCCCGCGTGCGGGTTGCCGGGGGACCAGGTGACCCGCCCGCCGGTGCAGCCCGTCGCGATTGCCTGGCGAACCGCGTTGTACGAGGGCTTGGGCGAGCCGTCGGGGTACTCGAGGCCCGACTGCCAGCCGCCGGAGGTCGGCGTCACGTTGAGGTTCTTCTCGTCGATCAGATGGAAGAAGAGGACGGCCTGGATCGTCGGGTCGCACGCGTAGAGCTTCACCACGCGCGCGTAGTAGGTGGCCTGCTGGCTCTCGGAGACCGTCGGCGACGACTCCGTACCGGTGTATTGCGGGTTCCCGTTCTCGTTGCTCTGGTAGCCGACCTCGTCGATGACGAGCTTGAGGCCGTTCATGGTCGTCGGCTGGGCGGTTCCGTGGAACGCGTCGTACGTCGCCTGTTTGACGCGGCTCAGCTGCGGGATCCCGTAGAAGCCGGGGTTGTCGTAGCCCGCCTTGTCGGGCGCCGGCGGCGGGTTTCCGTTCGGGTTCGGGTACGGATGGACGGCGAGTGCATTCATGATCGGCGTCGTCCGGTGCGACGCCCGGTACGCCGCGCCGACCGCGCGCAGGAAGTCGAGCGGGGCGGTCGAGTTGGAGTTGACCGACCGCGGCGCGAGGCCCATCCCGATCACCTCGATGTTCGGGTTGATCGCCTTCAGCGTGTCGTAGCACTGGGCGAGCGTCTTCTCGTAGGTGTCCGGCCCTGCGTTGGGATCGCCGGGAGTGTGCTGGGGCGACCAGAAGCGGGTCGCGTTCACCTCGTTCCCGACGACGAACTTCGTGACCGTCGGATAGCGGGTCGCGATGTTCCCGACCCAGGTGCAGAAGGCGGTCGGGTCAGGCACCTGCGCATGCGCCGGGTACAGCGACATGATCACGTCGACGCCGGCCGCGGCGGCCGCCGGGACCGAGCGATCGAGGAACGACTGGTCGGTGATCGTCGCGGGGTTGCCGTCGAAGGTCACCGTCCACCGGTTCTCGGTCAGGCCGGCGTTCTTCAGGCTGGTGTAGATCGTTGCCCCGCCGTCGTCGGCGTACTTCGAGGCGTCCTCGGCGACGCCGAATGCAGGCCCGGAGCCGGCGCTCACTGCGGTGTGAGCCGTGGCGGTCGCGAAGGCCGCGGGGAACGCAAGGCAAGCAGCGGCAAGCATGGCCGCTCTGGACCATGTACTCACGTCGTCCTCCTCAGTTGTCGATCGGGTTTCGGTCTGCCTCGCTAAGCCGGGCCGCCGACCACGATGGCTCTACCTCTTTCGGAGGCCGTCATCGCGGCCACATCACGGGAACGAGGGAGCGATGTCGTCCGTTCGAGTGAACTGCGAGGACGGCGTGCCGCGAACGAGTGAGGTGGACTGACGCGAACGAGTGATACGGACGGACGACTCGTCTAGTGTCGGCCCGGATGAAGATCGTCGTCGTCTCGCCCCACTTCGACGACGGCGTGCTCTCCTGCTGGACGCTGATCGACGGCCCGGCCGAGGTCACGGTCCTCACCGTCTTCACGGAAGGGCCGGACCGGCCCGGCTTCGTGGCCGAGTGGGACGCCGACACCGGCGTCGACTCGGCGACGCGGATGAAGCGGCGTGCAGAGGAGAATCGAGACGCGCTCGCGCTCGCTTCGCGGCAGCCCGTCGACCTCGGCGCGCGGGAGGGCATCTACGGCGGCGGCTCCGTCGACCCCGACGAGCTGCGGCCGCATCTCGCCGGGGCGGATGCGGTGTACGTCCCGGCCGGCGTAGGCGTCGAGCAGATCAACCGGGAGCACATCGTCGTGCGCGACGCGTGCATCTCCGTCCGGGGCGACTGCCGCTTCTACGCCGACCAGCCGTACAGCCTCTTCCGGGGCAACACGGAGCTGCCGCCCGGGCTCGCGCCTGGCCTCGCACGGCGTGTCGTCACGCTGGGCGGCGATCGGCGCTCGCGGAAGGCGCACGCGATCGCCTGCTACGCGGGGGAGGTGGCGAAGCTCGAATCCGCATTCGGCTCGATCACGCAGCCGGAGCGGCTCCGTCACGAGGTCTTCTGGTATCAAGGCGCTGCGAGCGACGAGGAGCAGCGGGCATGACGAAGGCCGGTTCGCGGCAAGGCACGTCTCCGTCCCGGTTGATCGACGCGAGGATCGAGGAGCTCGGCGACTGGCGGGGCATGCTGCTCGGACGGCTGCGCGCGCTCGTCAAGGAGGCAGACCCCGACATCGTCGAGGAGTGGAAGTGGCGAGGAGTGCCGGTGTGGTCGCACGACGGGATCGTCTGCACCGGCGAGACGTACAAGGCCGTCGTCAAGACGACCTTCGCCAGAGGAGCGGCGCTCGATGATCCCTCCGGGCTGTTCAACTCCAGCCTCGAGGGGAACACGAGGCGTGCAATCGACTTCCGTGAGGACGAGCAGATCGACGAGGCGGCGTTCACGAAGCTCGTTCGCGCCGCGGTCGAACTGAACATCTCCAGAGTGCGGCGCTGACCCACGTCGCTACGCGGCATCGTGCGCTTCGCGATAGTCAACGACATCCATCTCGGTGCGCCTGACAGCGGTTACGCCCGCGGGATCCAGCGCAAGCTCGTCGGCGATGCGGAGCGGCTGCTCGCGGAGTTCGTCGTCGCAATGAACGAGCAGGTGCGGCCCGTGTTCGTCGTCAACCTCGGGGACTCGATCGAGGACGTCGGCGACCCCGCCGTCGACCGTGCACATCTCGAGTCCGTCGCGCGCGTGCTCGGCGGCCTCGACATGCCGTGCCACTCGCTGCTCGGCAACCACGATGCGCACAGCATCGAACCGGCGGAAGCGATCGCGATCCTCGGCGGGCGGCGAAGCTACTACTCGTTCGATGCCGACGGCTTTCATTTCGCGGCGCTCGGTTTCGCACGAGCCGGCGGCCGTGCGGTCGTCCCCGGCGAGCAGCTGGAGTGGCTCGAAGCCAATCTCGCCTCGGCCGGGAGACCGGCGGTCGTCTTCAGCCACCACGGACTGGCGGACGACTCGATGGCGGGCAACTTCTGGTTCGACGGCAATCCGGAGGAAGCCGTGATCGGCAACCGGGCCGACGTGCGTGAGCTGCTCGAGCGAACGGGCCGCGTCAAGGCGGTGATCTCGGCGCACCAGCACTGGAACCGGCTGCTCACGCACTCGGGCGTCCCGTACATCACCGTCACGTCGCTGGTCGAGAACACCCGAAACGACGGCGTCGCCGCTGCCGCCTGGAGCGTCGTCGACCTGGACGAGAGCGGCATCGTCGTCGACGTGCGCGGCAACGACCCGGCACGGCTCGAGCACCGCTTCGCATGATGGGGATCCCGGACGCGGTCAGGCGGGCGGCGCTGTTTCCAGAGCGCGACCTTCATGCCTTGCCGGCCGGACATCCGACGCGCGTGGTGCAGGTGGCGGGCGTCGTCGTGCGTCTGCTCGCCGGCCTGCCGGTGGCGCTCATCAGTCCCGAGCGGCTCGAGGAGTCGGCGATCCCGTCGACCGTCGACGAGGTGCGCCGGTTTCTCCGGGCCGAGGAGCGCGACAAGGGGGTCTGGATCGTCTCCGAGGAAGCGTCGCCCCGTGATCTCGCAGCGCGCCTGCAAGCACTGGGGATGAGGCCGAGCGACCTGCCGGGAGTGGAAGCCCATAGCGCGGCGATGGTCGCCATCTCCGCTCCGCCGCCGGCCCCGGACGGCGTGGTCGCCCGGCGGGCCGCGAGCTTCGAGGAGTTCCTCGCCGCCCAGCTGATCATGGCCGATGCCTTCGGAATGGACGAGGAGACCCGCCGGGCGTTCGAGAAGCGGGCCCAGCTCCTCTGGTCGTTTCAGTCAGCCGAAGGAGCGGGTGCGACCTTCGTCGCGCTCCTCGACGGGGAGGTCGTGGCCTTCGGCGGGGCGTACTTCGGTCGGACCGCTGTCTTCCTCGGCGGCGGCGGGACGCGGCCGGACCGCCGCGGGCGCGGGGCGTACAGGGCCCTCGTCCGCGCCCGCTGGGACGCAGCCGTCGAGCGGGGCACGCCGGCGCTCACCGTCGGCGCCGGTGCGATGTCACGGCCGATCCTCGAACGCCTCGGCTTCACGATCGTCGGCTGGGACGACTGCCTCCTCGACGACCTCGCCGCAGCGAAGGGTTGTTAGATGCAGCAATGACCGACCCCGCCGACCAGCCGCCTCCGAGGCCTCCGTCCGATCTCGATCAGGAGCGGCGCACCTCGATGGCCGCGGAGCGCACCTGGCTGGCTTGGTGGCGCACCGCGCTCGGCGCCACCGCCGGCGCGCTCGCGGTGGGCCGGTTCGCCCCGAAGCTCCTCGACGTTGCGCCCTGGCCGTACATCCTGCTCGGCTGCGGCTACGCGGCTCTCGCGGTCGGGCTCGCGATCGTCGGCGCGCAGCGCCAGCGCGAGCTGGAGCGTGCCCTGCGAACCGGCGGCCACGCGCCGCTGAGGTTCCGCACGGTCGCGGTGTTCACCGTCGGCGGAGTCGCGCTGGCCCTGATGACCGTCGTGCTCGTGATCGCGCAGACCTGAGGCGCTACCCTGGGCCGCGCAGGGATTCAGGGAGAAGGCGGCTCGGACGACGGGCGGCTGACGATCGCCTGGCTCGCAGGGAGGCCGCCGCCGAGAGGGACCGGTGCGATGTCCCACTCGACCTCGACCCCGTCGCGGATGCCGCGCATGAACGCGGCGAAGCCGCCGTCGCTCGCGTGGATGATGAGCCAGCGTGCCGGGTGGGCGCCGGCGGTGCCGTAGGAGTGTGCGACGCCGGGTGGCGTGACGACGAGGCCGCCGGCCCCGACGGTAATCGTCTCGCGCTCGGGCCCGACCTCGAAGGTGAGCTCGCCTTCGAGAACGTAGAACGCCTCGGTGTGCTCGTGCAGGTGTGGGTCGGTCACGCGCTCGCCCGCTGGACGGGTGGCACAGGTGAGACTGAGGTCTTCGTTTGCGACGAGGAGACTGATCTCGCGGCGGTCGCTGCGGAGGATCGTTTCCTCCGTGCCGATCGGGACGTACGCCTCGTTGGTCGTGGGGAGCGCTCTAGTCGCCATAGAGGTCGTTCCAGCTTCTGTTGCGAGTTGGCGCCGGCAGGGTCATTGCTTCCTCCTTCCCGCAGGGGGTCACCGGGAGACGGGGGTCAGCCCGTGGTCGCGCATCACTGCAGCGATCGCAGCCAGGTCGGGAGGGCCGCCGGCGGATGCGTCGAGGACCGCCGCAACCTCGCGGAAGTACCCGGGGCCGAGGATGCCGGGGGTGACGATCGCGAGCGCCCTGGCATCGAAGTCGCCGGTGTTCTCGAACTGATGCACCGCGCCGCGGGGGATCGAGAGCACCTCGCCGGCGCCGACCTCGTGCGCCTGGCCTTCGATCGTCCAGACGAGCATTCCCTCGAGGCCGTAGATCGTCTCCTCGAAGCCGTCGTGGCTGTGTGCCGCCGCGACCTTGGAGCCGGCAGGAACGTCGAACTCGAACATCGCCACCGAGCCGTCTGACTGCTCGCCCTCGAGCAGGAAGCGAATTGCCAGCTCCCCGACTCTCATCTGTTCGCGCGTGCTCGTTGTTGCCATCGTCTCTCTCCTCGCATCAGGTGATAAAGTGACTTGATGGTATCTGCGCCGAGCGCGGTTTGTCAAGGAACTTTATGAACTCCTCCGAGACCGGCACGGGCCCGTTCGGGCCGCCGCTGATCGGCGCGCTCCTGCGCATCCCCTGGGAGGCGGTTCAGCAGCACATGCTTGAACGGCTGCGCGAGCGCGGCTTCGACGACTTCGACCGCGCCTACTTCGCCGTGTTCCGGTATCCCGGACCGCAGGGCGCACGGCCGACCGACGTCGCCGCCCGCGTGGGCATGAGCCCGCAGGCGCTCAACTACCTGCTTGGCGAGCTCGAGCGCCTCGGTTACCTTCAGCGCGAACCGCACCCGGACGACCGCCGTTCGAAACGGATCGTCCTCACTCGGCGGGGCGTCGCCGCGGTCGGCGTCATCCGCGACGCTGTCGCCGAGACGGAAGCCGCCTGGGCGCAACGGCTCGGCCCGAAACGGTTCGCCCTACTCCGCGATCTGCTGCTCGAACTACAGCAGCCGGCCGATGCCGGCGTCGCGAGATCCCCTGGTTCGAGATTCCCTCCGAGCGAAACACGAGTAGCCGATTAGCAGGTGGTTTCTATGGGCCGGGCAGGGCTCGAACCTGCGACCTTGGGATTAAAAGTCCCCTGCTCTACCAACTGAGCTACCGGCCCCGCCTGGGCGGAGTAGCCTCCTCCTGTGGGGAAAGGGTACGCGGAAGGCTCGGCGGTCGAGGAGCGGGCGGCTGCGCTCGAGCGCGGCGACGACCCCGACCGGCGGCTCGAGACCGAACGGGCAGCGCTCTACGGCTCGACCGAGGACGAGCCGGAGTCGCACTTCCTCGGCTGGGCCGACGAGCTCGACGCCGACCGGCTGTTCGCGTCCGGGGCGGCGTGGGGGCTGAAGGTCGTCGGCCGCTCGCCGTCGCGGGTCAGCCGACGCTGAGCGGGTCGCTCGACTGCTGGGTGACCGTGCCGGGGTTGACCTGGGCCGAGAGCCGCAGGTCGATCGTGTACGGGCCGGCGCCGAGCTTCACCTTCGGGAGCGTGACGTTGGCCGGCGCCGCGCCCCCGGTCAGCGCGCCGCGGACGGCCGCGACCGGCTTGCCGCCGGCGCCGTCGAGCGTGGCCACGTAGAGGCAGTCGCGGGTGCACGCGAGCTGGAAGACCGTGGCGCTCGAGCTCGACACCGTCGGTGGGTAGGTGAACGTGCTCGCCGCAGCCGACGCGGCCAGGCCCGGGCAGACGACCGAGCCGCGCTGCGCCGGTCCCGCGGCGGCGGTGACGGCCGCCGCCGACGGCTTGACGTTCCCGCCGGCGTAGACGATCCCCGTCGGCGGGCCGAGCGTCGTCGCGCTGTCCTGGAGCCGGTCGAGGATGACGCCCGCGACGTTGGGCGAGCAGGCGGCGCTCGTGATCGTTGCCGCGTAGGTCGACCCCTGGAGCGCGGGCGAGACCGCACCGGTGGCCGGCGGAGGCCCGCCGGCGTAGGCAGGGAGCTCGGCGGCTGACACGGTCGTCGGCGTGGCGAGCCCGTCGATCAGCACGGGCGGGGCTGTCCCGCCGAGCGCCGCAGCAGCGGCCGTGGTGAGCTGCGAGACGTTCGCCTCCGTCCACTGACTCGTCGCGGCCGGTGCCGGTGCAGGGCGAAGCGCAACGACGTCGACGAACGGCGCTGCCCGGCCCGACGCGGTGAACGCCTTTCCGAGCGCAGTCAGTGTCGCCTTGGGTGAGACGGCTCCGTCGATCAGCGGTCCGACGGCGGCGTCGGTGGTCACCGCTTCGACGGCGTCCCGGATCGCCAGAAGCGCGGCGGCGTATGCGGGCGCGGCCTGCGGCGTGGGCGCCGGGGTAAGCAGCAGGTCGCGCAGTTGCGGCACCTGCTGCGCGAGCGACGCCGCGTACTGCGCGAGCGCGCTCTGCCCTGTCGGGTCCGTAGGAAGCGGCGAAGCTGCGAGCTCGGCGACGATGCTCAGCCCGGCGGGGACCCGCTGGAGCGCCGCGATCACGCTCGGGTCCGGGACGGTTGCCCCCAGCGGCCACGCGATGCCGAGCCGCACCGCGCGCAGCCCCAGCTTCTGAGCGAGCGGGCCCTGCGACGGATCG